>JBQTIB010000136.1:0-14998 GCA_052389435.1 Sporichthyaceae bacterium
CTCGGCCAGGCTCTCGGCGGGGCCGTCGCCCAGGGTCTCGGCGCGCAGATCCCAGTAGGCGTCGAAGTAGTTGAGGCTGTCATAGCTGCCCTGGAAGTTGTGGCGCAGGCCCAGGGTGTGGCCGATCTCGTGCTCGGCGGTGGAGGCGAAGACCTCGGCGCGGATCTCGCGCCAGATCTGCTCATAGTCGGTGCGGCGGAGGTATTTGCGCACCAGGCCCTGCACATCGGGGGCGACGAGATCATCGAAGTCCACCCCGCGGGCCCGGGCGGCGGCGCGCCCCGTGGGGTGACCTCGCGGCGGTCCCCCGGCGGCGACGGGGGGGCGACTCCGCCGCCCGCCCGACGCCGGTCCTCGCCCCCGAGTGCGGCGGTGGCTCAGGTGGGGGCCTCGGTCCGACGTCCCGGGCGGGGCAGGCGCGGACGCGGAATCCGGACCGGTCTCGACGCCGCCGCCGCGGCCAGGGCCCGCACGAGCTTTCCGAGCAGCGTCGCGCACGCGATCACGGCCAGACAGAGCAGCGCCGCACCGACGAACGCCAGCACGACGAGGCCCACGACGAGTTCCACCACGACCTCCAACGGTGCGGTGGCGGCGGGAGAACCCGGCCGCCACGGGGTGAGCAGCGGCGCGCGGGCGGAACGGCGGCGGCGGCCGACCGCGGCGGCCAACGGCCCCCCCTGCGCCGGCGGCGCGGCACCTCCGACGCACCTCCCGCGCGCACCGGATGTGTCTTTCGGCAAGATCTTCTACGGGATTCGTCGTCGGTCAAGAGCGCGTCGCCGAGTTGTTGCCGGCCTCACGTCGCGGCGCACCGGCGGGCCGGCCGACGGGTTCTGACGGGCGCTCACCTAGCCGGTCGGGCGGGCGCCGGCGAGCCAGATCCGCCCTCCGGGCCACTCGTGCGACTCGACCCCGTCGGGCACGGTCGCCGCGGTTCCGCACAGCTCGTCCAGTTCGGCCCGGGCGAGCAGCGGCCAGGTCGCGAAAGCCTCCGCCGGGGTCGGCAGGGGCCGCGCGCGGGCAACGATTCCCGGCGCCACCGCCTCCAGTGCGCTCTCCCACTCGGCCCACTCCCGCCACCCGGCGACGGTCGCCGTGCCCGCCGGGCCGGTCAGCGTCAGCGCAGGCAGGCCGTAGCGCATCCGGTCCCCGTGCGGCTGGGCCGCGCCCCGCCCGGGCCGCTTGTCCTCCAGTTCGAGCACGTAGGAGTTCGGCGTTCGCGCCTCCTCCCAGTCCGCGAGATAGGCCTTCTCGGTCGACGGCTCCGCGACGTCCGCGGCGAGCCGGTCCACGTCGCACACCCCGGCCACCGCGGCGAGTCCTCGCTCCAGGGTGTCGGCCGGGCGACCCCACACCAGCAGGCTCTCCCGCAGTCGGCGCACGACGGCGTCGGCGATCTCGGGCCCCTGGTGCTCCGCGGCCTTGACCAGCCGGCAGGGATCCTCGCTCGAGCCGTGCAGGTACTCCACCGGGTCCGGGTAGGGCATCCCGGTGACCTGCGAGACCTGCCCGAAGAACCCCGACAGCTTCGGGCAGAGCGGGGAGGTGTCCGCCTCCTCGCTCCACATCCGGTGCCAGCCCGGGGACCAGATCGCGCACACCACCCGCCGCCACGCGAGCCGCTCGCCGTACTGCCATCGCAGGCGCCGGTACTTCGGCTCGGTGCCCCACGCCCAGGAACAGAACGGGTCGGTGTACTCGACGGCTTCGATCAGATCCATGCCGGTCCTCGAATCGTCGCGGTGGGCGTGCGGGACCACACTGACACGTCCGGCGGTCGAGCCCTGCCCGCCCTCTTCGCCCGCGGCCGGTCGGGCTCCCGGCAACGTCGGGGCTCGTGCCTGCGGGTCCGCAGCCGGAGGCACGGGGGCGGTGCGCCGTACCCGCATCTGCGTGCCGCTGCGGTGTCGCGCTGGTCGCAACGGCCGCACGATCGTGCGGACGACGGGCCGAGACGCACGGTCTCGGCTTTCCTCGAACGGAATCTGCACGATCGCGCGGAAATCCGAGAGGGAACCGCCTGCGGTGAGTCGGACCGCAGATCCCGCACGATCGGGCGGAAAAGGGGGAGGGGCCGTTGTGACGGAGCCGCTCGCCCGCTCCCCCTGGCCGTCGCCGTCCGCGCCCGGCGAGACGATCTGAGGTTGCCTCAGAGCGAGCTCGCCGAGCTCGCGGGCGTCTCGGAGGCTTCGTGTTCGCCGTGGAGAACGGCAAGGAAACGGTGCGGCTGGCCAAGCTCCTCGCTCTGCCGGCCGCGCTCGGTCTGCACCTGCGGCTGGACCGCGGCCCAGCCGAGGGAGTGCAGCCCGCCGCCCTCCCGGAGCGCTGAGCGGTGCTACAGCGGCCCGATCTGCCCGACCCGCAGGCGCTACGCGCCGTCGAGGTCGCCGACGTCCACAAGGCCGGGCGGCTCGCGGCGACCCCCGCCCGCACCGTTGAGGGCGTCGAATTCCGCTACCGCTCGGAACGCTCGCCGCACACAAGACAGTGCAGGGCTGCACCGCTCTCGGGGGCGACCTTGACCGGCTCCTGCGGATGGCAGGGCGCCGCAGCGACGACGGTGGCCGCAGCCGCTCCCGCCGGGGCCTCGCCGGGCCGGGCGGGTTCGACGACGAATTCGATCCGCACGCGCGACGAACCGCCGCCGGCCCGGCCCGAGCGGGCGACCCGCTGCGCGGCGGCGCGGGCGGCGAGGTCTCGGACGTGCTCGGCCTGGTCGTCGGTGAACCACTGGTCCGGCGCCGCGGACCGCCCGCACAACGGGCAGAAGTACGCCGTCGGCGGCTGCCGGGCGTCGTGACGCCACTTGAACTCGCCGCGGCAGTGCGGGCAGGCCCGGGGCAGGAACCCGTCGCCGTCCAGGACCAGCCTCGCCGCGATCTCCACCCAGCCCTCCGTCCGCCACGCGACCCGTCAGGCACATGCTGCGCCGTCCACACGCTCCGCCGCCACGGCTCGGCCGTTGCGCTCTGCGCCCCACGCTCCGCCCCACGCTCTCAGCCCGCGCTCCACGCTCTGCGCCCACGCTCCCCGGGCCCGCGCCCGCGCTCGCCCACGCTGTGCGTGCACACGGCGTGCGCCCCGCGCTCCCGGTGCCCTCGCTCCCAGTCGCGCCCCGCGCGGCCCACGCTCGGCCGCCCGCGCCCGCGCTCGCCGCGGCCCACGCTCGGCCGCGCCGCCCCGCGCCCCGCGCTCGCCGCGGCCCACGCTCGGCCGCGCCGCGCCGCGCCGCGCCGCGCCCCGCGCTCGGTGCGGCACGCTCCGTCGGCGTCGGCCGGCACCTCGGCGGCCTTGCCCAGGGGTGGACCCAGGTCCGCGCGAGGTCCCAGGCGTCACTCCGATGCGCCCCTTCACCAACTTCGGCCGCAGTCGCGGGGCGTGGCCGAAAACTGTCGGAGGGCCGATCTAGGTTCCGGCCATGCGATACGAACAGTCCCTGCTGCTCGACCCGGACGAGCTGCGCGAGCAGGTCGACGCCGGCGCGTTCGCCCGCGGTCAGGTCTACGCCCGGCAGGGCCGCGTCGGGCCGCGGACGTGGTGCCCGGAGCAGGCGACGCTGAGCGCCACGGTCGCCGGCAGCACCGGCCGGTCCTACCTCGCGGTCGCCCGGTTCGCCGACTACGGAGACGGCGCACTCGAGTTCGAAGAGGGCTGGTGCACCTGCCCGGTCGAGTGGGACTGCAAGCACGTCGTCGCGATGCTGTGCATGGAGTTCGCCGTCGCCGAGCAGGCCGCCGCCGCACCGGCGGTCGCGGCCCCGCACTGGGCGAACGTGCTCGACGGCGCACTGTCCGAAACGCCGCAGGCGGCGGTGCGCACCGGCGCGGTGCCGCTGGCCGTCGGCCTGGAGCTGATCACCGCGTACGGCGGGGGGTTCGGTCTCGGCGCGCGGGCGATGCGCCCGGGCAAGAAGGGCTGGGTCGCGGGCGAGCTGAACTGGGGCAGCTTCCAGTACGGCGGATACCAGTACGAGGCCGAGCAGGTCGCGCTGCTGCGCGAGCTCTACGCCCTGTACTGCGCGCGGCCGAGCCCCGGCTACCCCTACTACGGCACCCGCAGCGAACGGACGATCGACCTGGCGACGATCGGCTCGCGGGCGCTGTGGCCGATCCTGACCGACCTCGTCGCCGCCGGCGTCGCGCTGGTCGGAGTCAAGGGCCAGCGGCAGATCGCCGCCCCCGCCGCGGCGAGCCTGAGCCTGGACGTGCGCGCCGAAGACGGCGGCGGCCTGGCGCTGTACCCGGTCCTGCGCGTCGGCGGACAGGCGAGCGACTGGACGCCGGTGCTGTTCACCCCCGGCGGGCACGGTGCGGTCCTGGTCGATCCGGCGGTGCGCACCGGAGACCCGGCCGGCTGGCCGCTGCGCCTGGTGTCCCTCCCCGTCCCGGCGCCGGAGGGGCTGACCGCGCTGTTCGCCAACCCCGCCGGGCTGCGCGTTCCCGCCGAGCAGGTCGACGCGTTCCGCTCCGGATACTGCCCGCGGCTGGCCCGGATGGTCGAACTGACCTCCACCGACGCAAGCTTCGCCCCGCCCGCGATCGAACCGCCCACCCTCGTGCTGGACGCCCGGTACGGCGCCGGTCACGAACTCGAGCTGAGCTGGACCTGGGAGTACCTGCTCGACGGCGCCCCGCGCCGGGTCGGGCAGGGCCCCGACGGGTTTCGCGACCCGGCGGCCGAACGACGGATCCTCGCCGAGATCGGCGGGCCGCTGCAGGCGCTCCCGGCCGAGCCGGGCCGGCCCCTGGCCCTGGCCGGGCTGGACACCATGCGCTTCAGCACCGAGGTTCTGCCGCTGCTGCGGGACACCCCCGGCGTCGCGGTGGAGCTGGCCGGCACGGCCGCGGACTACCGCGAGGTGGGGGAGTCGCTGCGCGTCGGGCTGTCCACCGCCGAGATCGCCGGGGACAACGACTGGTTCGACCTCGGGGTGTCCCTGTCGGTGGACGGCGTCGAGGTTCCCCTGGCGCAGGTGTTCACCGCCCTCGCGCAGAACCAGGACCACCTGCTGCTGCCCGACGGCGGGTACTTCTCCCTGCACAAGCCGCAGCTGCTGGCACTGCGCCGGCTCATCGAGGAGGCACGGGCGCTCGCCGAACGCCCCGACGGCCCGCTGCGGATCGGCCGGTTCCAGGCCGGGCTGTGGGAGGAACTCTGCGAACTCGGCGTCGTGGACTCCCAGGCCACCGCGTGGCGACGCCAGGTCGACGGGCTGCTGCACCTGTCCGAACTGCCCGCGCCGCCGTGTCCGGCCGGGTTGAATGCGGAACTGAGGCCCTATCAGCTGACGGGCTTTCAGTGGCTGAGCTTCCTGTGGGAGAACGGCCTCGGCGGCGTACTCGCCGACGACATGGGCCTGGGCAAGACCCTGCAGGCCCTCGCGTTGATCGTGCACGCCCGCGAACGCGCCCCGCAGGCCGAGCCGTTCCTGATCGTCGCGCCCACCTCGGTCGTCTCGAACTGGGCCGCCGAGGCCGCCCGCTTCGCCCCCGGGCTGCGGGTCGTGGAGTTGACCGACACGCTGCGCCGCCGCGGGGTGGACCTCGCCGAGATCGTCGAGGGCGCGGACGTCGTCGTGACCTCCTACACGCTCTTCCGCCTCGACATCGACGCGCACGCCGCCCGAGGATGGTCCGGGCTGCTGCTCGACGAGGCGCAGTTCGCGAAGAACCACCGCTCCCAGGCCTACGCGTGCGCGCGGCGCCTCGCGGCGCCGTTCAAGCTCGCGATCACCGGCACCCCGCTGGAGAACAACCTGATGGAGCTGTGGGCGCTGCTGTCCATCGGCGCCCCGGGGCTGTTCCCGCACCCGACCCGGTTCGCCGAGACCTACGCCAAGCCGATCGAATCGCGTACCCCGGGCGGCGAGGGCCCGGAGCGGCTCGCCGCGCTGCGCCGCCGGATCCGCCCGTTGATGCTGCGCCGCACCAAGGAGGCGGTCGCCGCCGAACTGCCCGCCAAGTCCGAACAGATCCTCGACGTCGACCTGCACCCCACACACCGGCGCATCTACGACCGGCGCCTGGCCCGGGAACGGGCCAAGGTCCTCGGTCTGCTCGAGGACATCGACCGCAACCGCCTCGCGATCTTCCGCTCCCTGACCACGCTGCGCCAGCTCAGCCTGCACGCCGGCCTCGTCGAGCCGGACGACCTCGCGGTGCCGAGCGCGAAGATCGACACCCTCGTCGAGCACCTCGCCGAGGTCGCCGCCGGCGGGCACCGGGCGCTGGTGTTCAGCCAGTTCACCGGCTTCCTCGGCCTGGTCCGCGAACGCCTCTCCGCCGAGGGCGTCGAGGTCTGCTACCTCGACGGCAAGACCCGCAACCGCGCCAGGCAGATCGAGGCCTTCCGCGCCGGTGCCGCCCCGGTGTTCCTGATCAGCCTGAAGGCCGGCGGATTCGGGCTCAACCTCACCGAGGCCGACTACGTCTTCCTGCTCGACCCGTGGTGGAACCCCGCCGCCGAGGCCCAGGCGATCGACCGGACCCACCGCATCGGGCAGACCAGGACCGTGCACGTGTACCGGATGATCGCCGCCGACACCATCGAGGCGAAGGTCCGCGCGCTCGCGGTACGCAAGGCCGAACTGTTCGCCGACGTCATGGACGACGACGGCGCGCAGGCCTTCGCGCAGGCCCTGACCGCAGACCAGGTGCGCGACCTGTTCTCCTGACGCGGCTCCCGACGCGACTGCGTCCGCGACGTCCAGGTTTCCTCCAGCCTCCGTATGGACGGGCGCCGCAGCCCGCCGGTTCGCGCGTCGGCGAACCTCCGGGACACGGCGAGCACCTCGCAGGTCCAGGCCGAGTCGAAGGCCCCCGGCTGCGGAAACACCGTGCCTACCCCCGTCGTGGCACCATCCGGGGACGGGACGGATCCGAATGCCCGGCATCGGTTCCCACGCCGAGATCGGAGAATGGGCTGATGCTGCGTCCAACCGCACCGCTCGCGCTGGCCCTCGTCCTGGTCGCGGGACTGTCCACTCCTGCGACGGCGTCCCCGACGAGCGAGCCCCTGCCCACCGGCCTGAGCCGCCTGCTCGCCTCGGCCACCGCGCCCACCGCGTCGGCGATCGCGACCTTCCCCGCCGCGCCGAGCCCCGCGGACCTGTCCGCGCTCGCCGGCCTCGGCCTCACGGTCCAGGGCCTGGACAACCTGCCGCTGGCCCTGGTCGCCGGTCCGGTCGAACTGCTCCGGCGGGCCGTGACCACCGGCCTCGCAAGGGACGTCTACCCCAACGAACGGCTGCGCTCCTACGCCGAAAAACCCCAGCCGCGGCAGGCGCCGGTCGCGATCCGCGAGTCGGGAGCCAGCATCGGCGCGGAGGCCCTGCACGCCAAGGGCCTGACCGGCAGGGGCGTCGGAGTCGCGATCGTCGACTCCGGAGTCGACGCCACCCACCCCGACCTCGCCGACCACGTCGCGCACAACGTCAAGGTCGTCGGCCCCGGCTACCCCGCCTACCCGTCCGCGGGGCCCGCGTTCGTGCTGCCGGTGGACTCGGCCGGGAACAACAGCGACCTCGCGGCAGGGCACGGCACCCACGTCGCCGGCATCGTCGCCGCGGACGGCACCAGCGCTCCGGACCAGGTCGGGGTCGCACCCGACGCCGAACTGAGCGCGTACTCCGTCGGCGAGGTGTTCATCCACTCCGTCCTCGGCGCCTTCGACGACATCCTCACCCACCACGAAGAGCGCAACATCCGCGTGGTGAACAACTCCTGGGGCACCGCTTTCCGGTTCTTCGACCCCAACGAGCCGATCAACCTCGCGACCAAGGCCCTGGCCGAGGCGGGCATCGTCGTGGTGTTCGCCGCCGGCAACGACGGCGAGGAGGCGACGATCAACCCGTTCTCGGTCGCGCCGTGGGTGATCTCGGTCGGCTCGAGCAACATGGCGCGCAAACGGTCCGGGTTCTCCTCCGGCGGCCTGGAGTACGACAACTCCCGCGTCGCGGCGGGCATGCTCGACGGCCACCGCCGCTTCCGCGGCGCGGCGGCGGGCCTCTACCACCCGGACGTGAGTGCGCCCGGGTCGACCATCACCTCCACCTCCTCGGCCCCCGGGGTGCTGACCGTGCCGAACCCGCCGTGCCGCGGATCGGTCGGGCCGTGCCGCGCGACGCTGTCGGGCACCTCCATGGCCGCGCCGCACGTCGCGGGCCTGGCCGCCCTGCTGCTCCAGGCCAACCCGAAACTGACGCCCAATCAGGTCAGGACTGCGCTGCAGGCCACCGCCACCCCGCTGGCCGACGGCTCCGGCCTGTTCCGCTCCGGGTACGGCATCGTCGACGCCCGCGCCGTCGCGGTCTCCGCCCGCAAGACCGTCGCGGGGCTCGCCGCGCTGCAGCGCGCGGCGGATCGCCGCCTGGCTCAGGCCGATCCCTTCCGGGTGCGGGTCGCCGACCACTGGGGCTTCGTCGCCCCGGTCGCCGCCGCGGGCGGGTCGGACCCACGCGAGTTCGCGGTCGACGTCGCACCCGGCACGGATGCGGTCAAGATCGCGATCGGCTACCCCGCGCTGCCGCCCGCGCCGGTCCCGGTGCCGAACTCGGGCGGCTACGACGCGATCCTCTACGACGCCGCGGGCCGCGAACTCGCCCGCGCCGCCGCGGGCCGCGCGGCCGCCACCACCCTGCTGGTGAAGCTGGGCGAGCTGTCGCCCGAGTTCGGGACCTGGCGCCTGGTGCTGCGCAGCGTCGCGGTCGTCGGCGCCGAGACGGCGATCCCGGAGCTGCCGGGGGAGCCGTCCTTCGTCGACGCCGTGACGGTGACCATGGCCCAACTCCTCGACGCCGCCGGCAACCGCTCCTAACCGTCGCCGCCCGCCCCGGGTGTGCCGTGCCAGCCGGCCGCCGCGGGCCGTCGTAGGCTCGGACCGTGCCCACCCTTCGTCTACGCGCGACGCTGCGCGAAGTCGCGCCCACGGTCCTGCGCATCCTCGACGTCCCCGCCGACACGACGCTCCCCGAGCTGCACGAGCTGCTCCAGGCCGCGATGGGCTGGACGGACTCCCACCTGCACGAGTTCGAAGCCGAGGGGCGCCGCTGGAGCACGCCGGACCTGGACATGGACGAGCACTGCCTCGACGAAACCGGCGTGCGGGTGCGCGACCTTCCGGTCAAGTTCGCCTACCGGTACGACTTCGGCGACTGCTGGGACCACGACCTCGAGGTCCTCGGACCCGGCGAGGACGAGCCCGGCCTGCGCTACGGCGAGGGGGCCTGCCCGCCCGAGGACTGCGGCGGATCGCACGGCTACGAACAGCTCTGCGAAGCCCTCGCCGATCCCCGGCACCCCGACCACGTCCAGATGCGCGAGTGGGTCGGGGACCGGCTGCCGGCCTTCGACGAGGCCTATCGCGCCCAGCGCGTGCGCGAGGCCGTCGGCTGCGTTCCCGAGTCCGTCCGGCTCCTGCTCGCCCTGGTCGGCGAGGGCCTCAAGCTGACTCCGGGCGGTCGCCTCCCCAGAGTGACGCTACGTCAGATGCAGGAGTACCGGCCGCACTGGAGCCACTACCGCCGGCCCGCGCACATCGAGGAGGACCTCGTTCCCCTCGCCGAGCTGCACGACGTGCTGCGCGCCGTCGGCCTGCTGCGCCCGGTCAAGGGCGTGCTCAAGACCACCCGTGCCGCGGCGGGCGACGCCGAGATCGTCCGGCGGCTGCGCTCCCACTTCCCGTCCGAGCGCCCCATGACCTACCTCTCGAGCCTGGCGATCGCCCGGCTCGTCGCCGAGGGGCCCGCAACCTGCGAGGAACTCGCGATCGCCCTGCACCCGGAGTTGGACCAGACCTGGACCTACGCCGGGCGGCCCATGCAGGTGCTCGACCTGCGGCTGGCGCTGTCCGGAGAGTCGCGCACCTGGCAGGCCCTGGACCTGATGGTCTCGCTCCCGGGCCGTCGCTGGAGCGCGGGGCCGTCGGCGCGCACCCTGCTGCCCGGCGTTCCGATCATCGCCGACGCCTGGAACGGGTAGGCCGTACCCACCCGAGCGGTTCCGTCGCTCACGTCAGCCCGGCGAGTTTGTAGAGCACCAGCGACCCGGCGACGGCGACGTTCAGGCTCGCGCCGCGTCCGAGCATCGGAATCTCGACGACCTCGTCGAGCAGGTCCCACACCTCCTCCGGCACGCCGTCGCGCTCGTGCCCGAGCAGCACGACGGTCCGCCCCCGCGCCGGGGCGAGCGCCGCCAGCCGCACGGCGCCCTCGCCCAGTTCGACGGCCACGATCCGGGTGCCGTCCCGGCGCTGCGCCGCCAGCCAGGCGGCCTGGGTCGGCCCCACCCAGTGCACGCAACTGCGCCCGGGCAGCGTGTTCCCGTGCGCGAGCGCCTCCCGGTAGTGCGGGGTGCGGGGCACGGCCATGCACGCTCCGACGGCGTCGCAGGTGCGCAGCAGCGTGCCGAGGTTCACCCGATAGGCGACCCACAGCGGCGCGACGATCAGATGGTTCCAGCACGGATGGTCGGTGCGCCGTCGCGCCCGGCTCAGCTCGCGCGGCGCGGACTTGCGGGACCCGCTCACCGCGGGAGAAAGGCACTCCGAGGGTTCACGCGTGCGGCGCTTCGCGGCGCGCCGGGGCCATCGTCGAGGACGGGCCTACAGGATCGGCGCGGCCGTGCCGGCACGCCGCGCAGACCACGATCTCTTAGGTTAACCTCACCGGCGTTCCCACCGAGAGGCCTGTCAAACCTCCCGGACCTGGACATAGCGTGTGTGCCACACCCGGCGAACGCGCGCCGGAGCGCGAGGGCGAGGTCGGATCGCAATGACGGCGAGCGTGGACCGGCGCCTGCGCGCGGTCGAGGCCACCGGGTTGCGCCCCGAGCCCGACGCCACCTTCGACGCCCTGGCCCGCGCCGCCTGCTCCGCGCTGCGCGTGCCGATCAGCCTGGTCAGCCTGCTCGACGTCGAGCGGCAGTTCTTCCCCGGCTCCTGCGGAATGCCCTCGCCGATGCAGCAGGACCGCGCGCTGCCGTTGACCGAGACGCTGTGCCGCATGGTCGTGGACCGCGGCGAGCCCCTCGTGTTCGGCGACGGGCCCGCGGACCCCCGCGTCGCCGACAACCTGATGGTCGCGGAGTTCGGCGTCGTGGCCTACATCGGCCTGCCGCTGACCGACGACGACGGCCTGGTCCTCGGTTCGCTGTGCGTGGTGGACCTCGAGGCGCGGGACTGGACCGAGCACGACCGCGCCGTCCTCGGCGCGCTGGCCGAGGCCTGCTGCGCCGAGCTGCGCCTGCGGACCGAACGCACCCGCTCCGACGCCGCCGCCGCCCGCGCCGCGCGCATGGGCGAACTCGCCGCGGCGCTGGCCCTCGCGCAGACCGTCGACGACGTCGCCGCCGTCCTCGGCGCCCGCGTCCCGGACGCCGTCGGGGCGCAGGCCCTCTCGCTGCGGCTCGTCCTCGCCGATCGCGGAGTCGCCCGCGCCGTCCACCTCGCCGGCAGCCCGCTGCACTACCGGGAGCGGTTCGTCGACCTTCCGCTGCAGGAGCCCAGCGCCGCCGCCGAGGTGGTGCGGACCCGTCGGCCGGTGTTCGTCGGCTCGCCGCAGGACTACCTCGCGCGCTACGGCCCGGCGGCGGCGGCGAACTACGAGGCCGCGCGCATCGGCAGCCTCGCCCGGCTGCCGCTGCTCGTCGAGGACGACCTCGTCGGCCTGCTGTCGGTCGGGTACTGGGAGTGCACGGGCTTCCCGCCCGAGGAGCGCCTGTTCCTCACCACCGTCGCGGACCTCGCCGCCCAGGCCCTCGGCCGCGCCATGCGCACCGAACGCCTGCGCCGGCTCCAGTCCCTGTCCGACCTCGCGCTCTCGCGGCTGTCCCTCGCCGAACTCGCCGCGGACCTCGGCGATCGTCTCGCCCGCATGCTCCGCGCCTCCGTCGTCCTCTACGTCCACGAGCCGCACCGCGCCCGGCTGCGGCCGATCGGCCCGCACGGCACGCCCATTCCCCTCGGCCGCGGCGTCGTCGGAGGAGCCGTGGCCGAACGCCGGACGGCCGTGGTGGAGAACACCGCGGACCTGCCCGAACTCGACGAGGACCTACGCCGCTTCGGTTCCCTCGCCGTCGCGCCGCTGTGCCTGCACGGGCAGATCGTCGGCGCCATGGTCATCGGCCGCGACCGGCCCGGCCCGTTCGCGTGCGCCGACGTCGAACTCGTCGGCGAGGCCGCCGCCCGCGTCGCGCTCGCGGTCGATCGCGGGACCGCCTTCGAACACCAGCGCGAACTCGCCCGGGTGCTGCAGGCCGCGCTGCTCCCGCCCGTGCTGCCGGTCATCGACGGCGTCCGCGCCGCCTCGGTCCACCAGGCGGCCGGTGCCGGGATCGACGTCGGCGGAGACTTCTACGACGTCTTCGCCCTCGGCGACGGCTCCTGGCTCGCCGTCATCGGAGACGTCCGCGGCCGCGGCCCCGCCGCCGCCTCGCTCACCGGCCTGATCCGGCACACCGTGCACGCCGTCGCCGCCGAGGTCCGCGACCCGGCCGCGATCCTGGCCCGCACCAACGCCATCGTCTTCCAGGAGACCGGGCCCGAGGACTTCGCGACCGTCGCCTGCGTCCGGCTGCGCACCGAGCCCGAACGGACCGAGATCGCCCTGGCGTCCGCGGGCCACTGCGCGCCGCTGATCCTGCGTCAGAACTGGGCGGTGGAGGCGATCGAGACCGGCGGGATGCTTCTCGGGGCGTTCGCGGACCTGACGCTGGACTGCGTCCACCGCACCCTGCACCCGGGCGACGTCCTGCTCCTGCACACCGACGGCCTCACCGAGTCCCTCGGCGCCGACGAGCGCTTCGGCGAACGGCGACTGCGCGAGCACCTGCGCGGTCTCGGCGGCGCCTCGCCGGAGGAGATCGTCGACACCCTGCACCAGGCGGTGCTGCGCCACAGCGGCGGAGAGTGCGAGGACGACCTCGCGATGCTCGCCCTCGGGACCGTCCCGGCCGGGTACGGCGAGGCCGTGCAACTGCTCGAACACGCCATGGTCAACACCCCGCAGGCGGCCGCGGAGGCCCGGCGCGCCGTGGGCGCCCTCGCCGAGAGCGTGGGCGCGGACCTGCTCGAGGACCTGCGCCTGGTCGTCAGCGAACTCGTCGCCAACGCAGTGCGCCACGGCCAACCCGGCCACGACGTGGTGCTGCGCGTCGTCGCGCAGGGCTCGCGGCTTCGCGTCGAGGTCCGCAACACCGGCGCCCCGTTCGTCGTCCCCGACCCCGCCGAGCCGACGGCCGAGAGCGGCCGCGGCCTCGGCCTGGTCCGCGCCTACACCGCCCGCCTCGGCGTCGGCCGCGAACGCGGCCGGGTGCTCGTGTGGTGCGAGTTCGACCGCCCCGTCCACTGAACGCGCGTGGCCCGGCCGGAAGACCGGCCGGGCGCGGAGCGAGGCCTACTAGTAGGCCGAGGCCTCGATGACCTCGAAGCTCGCCTTCTTCAGCAGCGGGATGTCCTTCTGCGATGCGAAGTCGAACATCGTGATCTCGTCGGACTGCCCGGGGGCCAGGTCGGGGACGTAGGCCGAGTCGGTCGCAATGCGCGTACCGTCGGCGTTCACGGCGTCGACCTTGAAGTCGAACGACTGACGCTCGGTGCCCTTGTTGGTCACGGTCACGGTGAGCGAACCGTCGCGGATGCCGTAGGACTCGGTGGCCGTGTAGGAGCCGAACTCGACCGTGAGGTCCTCGGCCAACACCTGCGCTGTCGCGCCACCGAAGCTGCGGTTCAGGCTCTCGCTCGCCTCGACGACGGCCGCGGCGTAGAGGGCCGAGGAACCGATCGCGCCGACCAGCGCCACCGCGGCGAGGATCGTGCCGGCCAGAGCCTTGCCCCTGCCGCCTCGCTTGCCCTTGCGGGCGCCGAGCCAGCCGACGAGGCCAAAGACGAAACCGAGAATCGCCAGCAGGGCGGCGAAGAGGTTGACGATCGGCACCAGGCACAGGACGACTGCGACGATGCCGAGCACCAGGCTGGTCACCGCCAGACCGGTGCGGCCGGGCGCGGCCGGCGCGGGCTGAACGTAGCCCGGGTGGCCGTAGCCCTGCTGGGCGGGAACGAAACCGGCGTACTGCTGCGCGAGGTGCTGCTGCTGCGGATCGATGCTCATGCGAAAAGTCCCCCGTGTTTGGGCCACCGCACCGTGCGGTGCCTTCGCGAACTTGGACGGGTCGCGCGCAGGGGAGGTTTCGGACCAACGGCTCGAACGGGCTCGGCCGAACAGAGGGCCGTTCATGAAACCGGCCGCGTCGGCTCCTAGCGGGGAGCCTGCTCCGGCGGGAACACCTCGAACACCGAACCGGTCGCGACGCCCATCTCGCAGCGGTTCGGGAACGTGCGCCTGTAGGCGACGGGCTTGCCTTCGGCGAGGCCGTCGGCGCGCACCGAAACGGGCAGGTAGATCTTCGCGCACGCGGCGACGTTCTGGCGGCCCGCAAGCTTGGCGAACTCGCCCCCCGCGGCGGCGATCTGCTCGCACGCGTCGGCCTTCTGCGGGTGGCTGCCCGCCGCCGGATTGCAGCGCAGCGAGACGACGATTCGCTTGCTCTCCACCTCCCGCACCGTGATGTTCAGCGAGGTGTTGCCCGCCGCCTGCGCCCAACCCGCCGGCAGCAGCGTCGCCGCGGTGGCCGTCGCGGCCAGGACCGTCAACGTCTTGTTCATCGAAACTCCCTCTCCCCGTGAAAGCTGACGATGCGTCAGCCGAGTAGGTGCTTGCGCAGAAAAGCCGTCTCGTCGGCGCAGAGCTCTTCGAAACCGGCGCCGACGTAGGCCTCGAAGTGCGTGAACGGATAGGCGTGCAGCTCCCCGAGCGGTGCGGCCGCCGCGGCCGCGGCCGCCGGTTCCGGGGGAGTGACCACGTCGTTCTCGCACACCGCCACGAACAGCGGACAGCGGATCCGGCCGGCGTCGAGCCCCGGGCGATCGGACAGAACCTGCAACGCCACGCCGGCGTTGACCTCGGTGCGCCACTCGGTCCCGTCGGGCACGAGCATTCGCA
>JBQTIB010000137.1:0-17802 GCA_052389435.1 Sporichthyaceae bacterium
GCCCGCGGCCGGCGGTGGCCGACCGGGGCCCGGCCCCCCGGCTCGGCGCCCCGCCCGTCTGGCGCCCGCAGTTTACCCCCCCGCAACCGCCCAGGGGGGGGGCACCGTCCCCCGACGGCCCCCCGAAAGACGACCGCCCGAAGGACGAGCGCCCGAAAGCGAGGGTGGCGCAGTGCTGAGCCGCATCGCCGAATCGGTGTTCTGGATTGGGCGCTACCTCGAGCGTGCCGACTCCACCGCCCGCATCCTCGACGTGCACATGCAGATGCTCGTCGAAGATCCCTGGGTCGACGAGGCCACCGTGTGCTCCTCGCTCATGGAGGTCATGGGCGTCGTCACTCCGCAGGAGGACGGCGACGTCGCCGAAACCGCCGGGCAGGTGCTCGCCGAACTCGCCTACGACCGGTCCAAGCCCAGCGCGATCGCCGGCGCCCTGTCCTACGCCCGGGAGAACGCCCGTGGCGCGCGCGAGACCATCTCCGCGGAGATTTTCGAGGCGTTGAACTCCACCTGGATGGCGCTGCCGCAACGCCACCGCACCGCCGATCGCCTCGGCCCGCACGGCTTCTTCTCCTGGGTCCGCGAGCGGACCGCGGTCATCTCGGGCCTGGTCGACTCCACGATGAGCCGCGACGAGGGTTGGACCTTCCTCACCCTCGGCCGTTCGCTCGAACGCGCGGACATGACGGCCCGCCTGCTGATGCTGCGCACCCTGCCCGGGGGCCGCGCTCCGACGTGGGGAACCCTGCTGCGCTCCTGCGGCGCCTACGAGAGCTACCTGCGCACCTACCGGGGACCGGTGCAGGAGAACTTCGCCGCCGAGTTCCTGATGGTGGACCGGCTCTCGCCGCGCTCGGTGTTCTGCGCACTGCTCACCGCCGAGCAGTGCCTGGCCACGCTGGATCCGGCCGCTGGACGGTCCGGCTTCGACGACATGGCGCGCCTGCTGCTCGGCCGCGCCCGCACCGACCTGGAGTTCCGCAGCCGCGGGGACCTGCTGCACGAGTTCTCCGAGCACCTCGAAGGACTGCAGGAGACCTGCTCGATGGTCAGCGACGCGGTCGCGCAACGGTACTTCCCCTACGTCGCGCCGGTGTCCTGGACCGCGGGTCTGCTTGGCGAAACGGTGGAGGGGGTGTCCGCGTGAACGGGGAGACCTGGCGCCTGCGGGTGCGTCACATCACCGGTTTCCACTACGAGACGCCGGTGTCCGCCTCCTACAACGAGGCGCGCATGACCCCGCTGACCGACGTCGGCCAGACGACGCTGGAGTCGCGGGTGTCCATCAGTCCGCGGGCGGCGGTGTCCCGGTACTGGGACTACTGGGGTTCGCACGTCACCGCCTTCGACCTGCAGACGCCGCACACCGAACTGACCGTGGAAGCCATGTCCGTCGTCGAGACGCACCCGGGGATGCCCACGGGGCAGACGGTCGACTGGGACACCCTGCTGTCCACGCGCGTCCACGACGTCCACGTCGAATACCTGCTGCCGACCCCGCACACGCACGTCGACGGCGAACTCGCCGCGGCGGCGCGCGAGATCGCGGCCGATCTGACGCCGGATCAGGCCGCCTACGCGGTGTCGGACTGGATGCGCTCCGAAGTCGCCTACGTGACCGGTTCCACCGGCGTCCACACCGTGGCGATGGAGGCGTGGGCCGACCGCAAGGGCGTCTGCCAGGACCTCGCGCACCTGACCGTGGGAGCCCTGCGCTGCCTGGGCATTCCGGCCCGCTACGTCTCGGGCTACCTGCACAACACCGAGGCCGGTCTCGGCGAGACGGTTACCGGCGAGAGCCACGCGTGGGTGCAGTGGTGGGACGGGGACTGGACCTCCTTCGACCCGACGAACGGCAAGCCCGTCGGCCCCGAACACGTCGTCGTCGCACGCGGCCGGGACTACTGGGACGTCCCCCCGCACAAGGGCGTCTACTCGGGCCCGCCGGCCACCAACCTCGGCGTCGAGGTCCAGATCACCCGCCTCGCCTGACGGACCCGCGCGGTGGCGTGGCGCTCGACGCCGAAGCGATCGAGCTCACGCTTCGGTCACCGCGACCCGGTAGTCGGCCAGCACGCCGATCACCATGTCGACGAACGTGCCGCCGAGCGTGGCGCGGGAGTCCTCGAGGTCGTGCCATTCGAGCGGCAGGGGGAACTCCTCCGTGCGGCTGCCGCGTAGGCAGTCCTCGAGGCCGCCGAGGGAGGAGCCGAAGTAGCCGCCCACGCCGTTGACGGCCTCGCCGAGCGCGCACCAGAAGCTGTCGCGGTTGGGCAGCCCGCGGCCGTCGACGACGGCCGGGGTGCCGAGAAGGTCGGGGGAACGTCCGGTGTCGCGCAGGTCGTGGAACCACGCGGTCTGGGCGACGTGGATCCAGCTCGAGTGCCAGTCGGCCGGGTTCAGGCGCCATTCGCCCACGGTGAGCGGAAGGTCGGAGGCGAAGCGGCGCCAGATGGCGGCGGAGTGCTCGCCCGCCAGGGCGCCCCGTTCCAGGACGGCCTCGACGGCGTACCGGTCCGCGGTATCGCGTCGGGTCTGGTCGATGTCGAGGCGGCCGAGGAAGTAGGACCCGATCGTGGCCCCGTCGGAACGGGCGATCTGCAGGTCGACGTCGTCGAAGCGGCGTGCGCGCGCCGCGACGAACTCCACGCCGAGCAGGTGGATCCGGGCCGGCGCGGGTCGATCGCCGGCAACCCACAGGCCTTCGACATCGGCGGCGACGAGCAGCACGGCGCCCTCGGCGTCGAGGAGGCGAAAGGGTGGCGTCATCGCGGCGCAGCCTACCGATCCTGACGCGGGGTCAGGGGCGCAGCGCGCCCGCCGTTAGGGGGTGTATCCGAGTTCCTGCACCAGGAACGCGATGAGCCGCCAACGGAACGGCTCGGCCACGACGGCTGGGAAGTCGGGGTGTCCGAGCGCGCCGCCGATCTCGCGGTGCCCGACGATCGTCGAGTTCACGATCGCCGCGACGGGCCGGTCCTTGGCGATCATGTTGTTGGATTCCAGGAAATGGGCGGCCAGGTAGAGCAGGCTCTCCCACTGTCGAGGGCTGATTCCCGCCTGACTGCACGCGGCCACCTCGACGCCGAAGGCGCCGGGATTGTGGCCCTTGGTGTGGTGTACGAACTCGCCGGCGGTGTAGAAGATGTCGGAGTTCGTTTCGGTCTCGTTGACGAAGTAGTTGTACCCGACCCCGGTGCCCATGTTCGCGATGAGTTTCGCGAAGGCGTAGCCGCCCCAGTCCTTGCGCTGGCTCTCGGTGTAGTGCAGGACGAACCGCTTGACCTGCGTGCCGATGTCGACGACCTTCGGGTTGGTGTCGTCGGTGCGGTCGTAGGCGAAGTTGCGGGGGAAGGCCTTCGCGACCTGGGCGCGGATGTCGACGATGCCGTTCCTGGCGAGGTTGTACCTCTCGGTAGTCGGCGTGAAGTCGTGCAGGCGCCGCAGCGCGATCTCGTAGCGCTGGCTGAACGGCAGGGCCTGCAGGGTCGAAGCCGTGGGGCACCAGTTGCGCACCGGCATCACGGCCTGGGCCGGGTCGGCTGCCAGGTGCCTGCGCCAGAGAACGCCGGCGTCCGGGCGGTAGTTCAGGTCGTACATGGGGAGCATGTTCGAGGGTGTCGTCGGCGCGCCGAGTCCGAGCGGAGCGCCGGTGCCGGGGACGACCGCGAGCGTGGACGCCGCGGGCTGTTCGACCGCCGCGGGCGCAGCCTCGCCGGCCGTTGCGCCCGGGAGGTGGGCTGTGGGGTTCGGTGCCGCGATCGCGACCGCGCCGAACGTCACGGCCAGCGCGGCAGACGCCCCGGCCAGGCGGAAACCCAGCTCCACTTCGGCCTCCCGCATCGCCCTGGTTCGCGACTCAGTAGAACCGTTGAGGCGCAGATGTCGAGGGGAAAGCTGGAAAGTTTCAGCCGATCGGACCTGTTCCATACCAAGGCATAGGTTGCAATGCGGACGAAACCGGACAAATAGCACCAATCTGACGGATCGTCAGGAGATTGCCGGGCTGTTTCGTGGTGCTCATCCGACCGTGACGTCGACCGCGTGGATGGCGTTGGCCCCGTACCCGAGCCGGTTCCAGGCCGGCGTCTCGGGCTGCGTGCGGCCCGCGAGGTCGGTGGCGCGCACCCGGATCGTCGTCGCACCGGACGCGTCGACGCGGGTGAGCAACTCCCACCACTGCCAGCTGTGCCGCCGCCGCTCGCCGACCAGGCGCGCCGGCTGCCACGCGCCCCCGCCGACGCTCACCTCGACCCGCTCGATCGCCGCGACGCCGGACCACGCGACCCCGCGGATGGCAACGGGCCCGGCGGCGAGCACGGCGCCCGGTTCCGGCTCGGTCACCAGCGCGCGCACCGCCTGCAGCGTCACCGGCTCCCGTTCGAGGCCGCCGTCGCGCTCCCACTCGTAGACGTAGCGCTCGACCTGGAAGAAGCCCTGGAACGGCTCGCCGATCAGTTCGATGTCGGTCAGCCACTTCACCGAGGTGACCGAGTACCAGGAGGGAACGACCACGCGCAGCGGATAGCCGTGCTGACGCGGCAGCGGTTCGCCGTTCATCGCGTAGACCAGCAGGGCGTCGGAGGTGCGGGCCTGTTCGACGGTGAGGCTGCGTTCGAAGTTGATCAGGCGATCTCCCTCCACGACGCCGGAGTCCGCGCCGCGGAACAGGACCTCGCAGGCCGCCGCGGTGGGGCCGACGCGGTCGAGGACGTCGCGCAGCGCCACGCCCGTCCACTCTGCGGTGCTGACCGCCCCCACCCGCCAGGGTTCGCCGGGCACCGGGGGATCGAGCCCGGCGCGGCCGTTGCCGGCGCACTCGAGGGTGGCGACCATCGTCTGGGCGGGCATGGCGCGCAGTTCGCGCATCGTCAGTTCCAGCGGACGCTCGACGGCGCCGCCGATGCGCAGCCGGAAGTCTGCGGCGTCGAGCATCGGAGTGGGGAAGTGGTTGCGCACGTAGAAGCGGGCGTTGGGCATGACCACGCCGCCGACGAGCGAGGGAAGCGCGATCTCGCAGTTGAGCGGATCCGCGCGGTGCACGACGAGTTCGGCCTCGTTCGGCGGCGTGCCCGCGGGGTCCGAGGCGGCCTTGCCGCGCTGGGTGGGCAGGCCCGCGGCGGACCATGCGCACATGCCGCCCGCGAGGTTCACGGCGTCGAAGCCGGTGCGCAGCAGGGAGTCGACGATCGCCGCCGAGCGCCCGCCGGAGCGGCACACCACGACGACCATCCGGCCCTGGGGAAGTTCGTGGGTCCGCCGGTGCACCGTGGCCATCGGAATGTGCAGCGCGGCCGGGGCGTGGCCCTCCTGCCATTCGTCGTTCTCGCGAACGTCGAGCAGCACCGCCCCCTGGGCGAGCAGTGCCTGGGCGGCGCGGGCGTTGACCTCCGGGGTTGCCGAGGCGGAGGACGGGCCGTCGAGTTGGGTTTCGGGCATGCCGGCCGAGTGCCAAGCGCCGTATCCGCCGAGCAGGTCCGAGACGTCGTCGAAGCCGCGTTCGGCCAGGACGCTGGCGGCGACCTGCGAGCGGTATCCGCTGCCGCAGTAGACGAGCAGGGGACGGGCCCGGTCCAGGCCGTCGAGCAGGTCGGTCAGGGCGGGCAGCGGGACCTCGCGGGCGCCGGGCAGCACGCCGGCCGCCGTCTCGCCCGGATTGCGGACGTCCACGACCTGCAGCCCGGGCTCGAGCCCGCGCAGCTCGGCCAGCTGTTCGATGGTGAGCCGTGAACTGGTCTGGACCAGCTCCGGGTGGTCCTCGAAGGTCGCGGCGAGGTCGGCCAGCTGACCGACGACGCGGTCGTAGCCGACGCGGGCCAGCCGGAGCCGGGCCTCGTCGGCGACGGTGGGGCCGCCGACCAGGACGATGTCGCGCTGCGGATCGAGCACCTCGCCCGCCCACTCGGCGAAGCGGCCCTGCAGGCCGATGTTGACGGCGCCGCGCAGGTGGCCTGCGGCGTAGTCGATCGGCTCGCGGGCGTCGAGGAGCTGGGCGCCGTTCGCCTGGCGGTCGAGCACGTCGGCGAGGTCGAGCAGGGGAAGCGGTTCGGCGTCGAGCAACGGCCGCAGTTCGCGGTTTCGCTGGGCGTCGAACTCGAAGTAGTGCGGGCGCAGCGGCTGACCCTCCGTCACTGCGGCGACGAACTCCTCCTCGCCCATCGGTGCGAGGGCGTAGTTGGTGCGCCGCTGCGCACCGATCGTCGAGTACGTCTCGTCCGAGAGCGCCTTGCCGCAGGAGGATCCGGCGCCGTGCGCCGGGTAGACCAGGGTGGCGTCGGGCAGCGGCAGCAGCTTCTCGCGCAGCGATCGGTACAGCTGGCGGCCGAGGACCTCGGCGGTGAGACCGGAGCCGGCGGAGGCCAGCAGGTCGGGGCGGCCGACGTCGCCGACGAACAGGGTGTCGCCGGTGAGAACCGCGACGGGTTCGGTGGCCTCGGGAGAGGCGAAGACGAGCACGCAGACGGACTCGGGGGTGTGGCCGGGGGTCGAGAGGATCTGCAGGGTGATCTCGCCGAGGCTCAGGCGCTGACCGTCCGTCAGATGCTCGACGTCGAACTCCAGTTGCGCGCCCGCTCCGTAGCTGATGACCGCTCCGGTGCGGGCGGCGAGCTCGAGGTGACCGGACAGGAAGTCCGCGTGCACGTGGGTCTCGATCACCCGCTCGATGTGCAGTCCCTTCTCGGTCGCCTCGTCGAGGTAGATCTCGACGTCGCGCCGCGGATCGACCACGACGGCGCGACCGCTGCGCAGGTCCCCGATCAGATAGGAGGCGTGCGAGAGGCACGCGAGGTAGTGCTGGGTGAGGACGAGCGGTTCGGGAAGCGCCACGATCGCACGCTAGCCCATGGGCCCGTCCGTGGGGCAGGCCGGGAACAGCACCGTGGCGACGTCGATCTCGACGCCGAGCACGGTGAGCACGGTGGTGCGGTCCACCCGCTCGATCGACCGGTACCCAGCCGGGGAAGGGTCGCGATGCACGACGATCTCCTCGCGCTCGAGGTCGACGACCCAGAGCTCTCGGACCCCGCCGGCGGCGTAGCGGGGCGCCTTGTGGAACAGATCGAACCGAAGGCTGGACTTGGAGATCTCCACCGCCAGGTACACCGTCGAGGGCAGCTGATCGGGCGACGTCGCTTCGGTGACCGCCACGTCCGGCTCCGGCTCGGACTCGTCGTCCAAGGCGATCGGCGAATGCGAGGCGACGCTGTACTGCGAGCCGAAGGCGAGTACCAACGTTCGGTGCAGTTCGGCCGC
Source organism: Sporichthyaceae bacterium (assembly GCA_052389435.1). Classification (GTDB taxonomy): domain Bacteria; phylum Actinomycetota; class Actinomycetes; order Sporichthyales; family Sporichthyaceae; genus JBQTKD01. Next base: position 7,255 of record JBQTIB010000137.1, read on the forward strand.
GAGCCAGCGGTGGCGGGCGCTCTGCGGGCTCATCTCGATCAGCTCCCCGGCGAACAACTCGACGCGTTCGCCGTCGAACGCGCCGGAGGCGACCAAGGCGTCGTACTCCGAACGGCGTAGGCCGCGGCGCCGGAAGAGGGGATCGAGGGCCGGTACGGACACGCGTCGAGTCTACGGTCGGGACCGCGCTAGGGAAGGCGCCAATCGATCGGGTCCTCGCCGAGGTCTTCGAGCAGTTCGTTGGCACGGCTGAACGGGCGGGAGCCGAAGAAGCCGCGGTCCGCGGACATCGGGCTCGGGTGCGCGGAGACGATGCAGGGGGTGTCCTCGAGCAGGGGCTCGAGGTTCGCGGCGTCGCGGCCCCAGAGGATTGCGACCAGGGGCAGGGCCTCGCGTGCGACGAGCGCACGGATGGCCTGCTCGGTCACCGCCTCCCAGCCCTTGCCGCGATGCGAGCCGGCCTCGCCCGGCGCCACGGTGAGCACCCGGTTGAGCAGCAGCACGCCCCGGTCCGCCCACGGGGACAGGTCGCCGTTGCCGGGAGCGGGCAGGTCGAGGTCGGCCTGGTACTCCTTGAAAATGTTCTGCAGCGACCGGGGAATCGGTCGGGTCTCCGACGAGACCGAGAACGACAGGCCGACGGCGTGCCCGGGCGTCGGATAGGGGTCCTGGCCCACGATCAGTACCCGCACGTCGGCCAACGGCCGGGTGAACGCGCGCAGCACGTTCGGGCCCGCGGGCAGGTAGGTCCGGCCGGCGGCCACCTCGGCGCGCAGGAAGGCGCCCAACTCGGCGATCGTGGGCGCGACGGGTTCCAGGGCCGCGGCCCAGCCGGCCTCGAGGATCTCCGCCAGCGGTCGGGCGGTGCCCGTCGGTGCCGTCATGGGCCGAGCCTGCCATGGGATGATGGGCCGCGCGCATTCGCGCTCCCAAGCCCAGCCAGGAGACGGATCTCTAGAGTGCCGCCGACGCCCAAGCCCAACCGGACCGACCCGGCGCTGATCCGCAACTTCTGCATCATCGCCCACATCGACCACGGCAAGTCCACGCTCGCCGACCGGATGCTGCAGATCACCGGCGTCGTCGAGGCCCGGAACATGCGCGCCCAGTACCTCGACCGCATGGACATCGAGCGCGAGCGCGGCATCACGATCAAGAGCCAGGCCGTTCGCCTGCCCTGGGTCGTCGACGGCACCACGCATGTCCTGAACATGATCGACACCCCCGGCCACGTCGACTTCACCTACGAGGTGTCCCGCTCGCTCGCCGCCTGCGAGGGCGCCGTACTGCTGGTCGACGCCGCGCAGGGGATCGAGGCCCAGACGCTGGCCAACCTGTACCTGGCGATCGAGAACGACCTCACGATCATCCCGGTGCTCAACAAGATCGACCTGCCGGCCGCTCAGCCGGAGAAGTACGCCGCCGAACTCGCGCACGTCATCGGCTGCGACCCCGAGGACGTGCTCAAGGTCAGCGGCAAGACCGGCGAGGGCGTCTCGGAACTGCTCGACAAGATCGTCGCGCAGATTCCGCATCCCGTTGGGGACGCGAACGCCCCGGCCCGGGCGATGATCTTCGACTCGGTCTACGACACCTACCGCGGCGTCGTCACCTACGTCCGCGTCGTCGACGGACACCTGTCCAAGCGCGAGCGCATCCTCATGCTCTCCACGAAGGCCACCCACGAACTGCTCGAAATCGGCGTGAGCTCGCCCGAGCCCGTGCCCAGCGCCGAGGGCCTCGGCGTCGGCGAGGTCGGGTACCTGATCACCGGGGTGAAGGACGTGCGCCAGTCCCGCGTCGGCGACACCATCACCAACGCCCTCGCCCCCGCCACGACCTCCCTCGGCGGGTACCGCGACCCCAAGCCCATGGTCTTCTCCGGCCTTTTCCCGATCGACGGCTCGGAGTTCCCCGACCTGCGCGAAGCCCTGGACAAGCTCCAACTCAACGACGCCGCCCTGATCTACGAGCCGGAGTCCTCCGCCGCCCTCGGGTTCGGCTTCCGGGTCGGTTGCCTCGGCCTGCTGCACCTCGAGATCGTCCGCGAGCGCCTCGAACGCGAGGCCGGACTCGACCTGATCTCCACCGCGCCGAGCGTGGTCTACCGAGTCGTCAAGGAGGGCGGCAAGGAGATCGTCGTGACCAACCCGAGCGAATACCCCGACGGCAAGATCCACGAGGTGTGGGAACCGGTCGTGCGCGCGACGATCCTGTCCCCGAGCGAGTTCGTCGGCACGATCATGGAGCTGTGCCAGAGTCGGCGCGGGACCCTCGGCGGGATGGACTACCTGTCCGAGGACCGCGTCGAACTGCGCTACACCCTGCCGCTGGCCGAGATCGTCTTCGACTTCTTCGACGCCCTGAAGTCCCGCACCCGCGGCTACGCCTCGCTGGACTACGAGGTCAACGGCGAGCAGACCGCGGACCTGGTCAAGGTCGACATCCTGCTGCAGGGCGAGCCGGTCGACGCGTTCTCGGCGATCGTGCACAAGGACAAGGCGCCCGAGTACGCCACGAAGATGACCAAGAAACTGCGGACGCTGATCCCCCGCCAGCAATTCGAGGTGCCGATCCAGGCCTCGATCGGCGCCCGGATCATCGCCCGCGAGAACATCAGCGCGATCCGCAAGGACGTCCTCGCCAAGTGCTACGGCGGCGACATCTCCCGCAAGCGCAAGCTGCTGGAGAAGCAGAAGGAGGGCAAGAAGCGCATGAAGATGGTCGGCCGCGTCGAGGTCCCGCAGGAGGCCTTCATCGCCGCGCTGTCCACCGACGAATCCGGGGATGCGAAGAAGAAGTAGCCCCATCTGTCACTTCGGTGACAGACGGAACCGGGCGAAGCGGATGATTTGCCCAATTCCACACAAGTGAGTACGGAGCCGTACCGCCCCGGGCCTATTCTTTTCCCATGACGGATCTGCGCGCGCCCCTCGCACCGCTGCCCGACCTGTCGGCCGAGCCGGCGATCGAGGTGAGCGAAGAGGCCCTGAGCCCGCGCGAGTACGAGATCCTGGGCGTCTGCGCCGAACTGCTCACCGAGATCGGGTACGAACGCCTGACCATCGACGCGGTGGCGGCCCGTGCCCGCGCCAGCAAGGCCACCATCTACCGGCGCTGGCCGGGCAAGCCCGCCCTCGTCGTCGAGGCCGTCCGCCACACCACCGACTCCGCGCACATCGCCCCGGAGTACACCGGAGACCTGCGCACCGACCTGATCACCCTGATCTCCAACGCCCGCGCGCGGTTCGTCGACAAGGTGCCGCTGCTCGCGGGCATGGTGCACGCGATGCAGTCCGATCCGGAGTTGGCGCGGCTGCTGCGGGCGGACATCGTCCGCTGCCAGATGAGCGTGGACGCCCTGCTGGCCCGGTACGCGACCGAAGGCGTCGTCACCGCGCGCAACCCCGAACTGGTGCGCCAGCTCGCACCGGCCACGTTGATGAATCGCCTGCTGATCACCGGCGAGACGGTCGACGACGACTTCATCCAACGCATGGTGGACGGCGTCATGATGCCGCTCCTCGCGCCGTCACCCGCCGGGAGCCAGTGACATGAGCACGCCCACCGAAGGGGTCCTCGACCCCAGCTCCGGCGCGTCGGCGAAGCAGGCCGGCGACGAGCGCACCGAGGCGGAGCGCGCGGCCCACCGGCGGCGCTGGCTCGGCCTCGTCGTCATCGCGATCGCCCAGCTGACGATCGTCGTCGACGCGACGATCGTGAACGTCGCGCTGCCCGCGATGACCGTCGACCTGGACATCTCCGAGTCGGGCCGGGCGTGGGTACTCACCGCCTACACCCTGGCCTTCGGCGGGTTTCTGCTGCTCGGCGGGCGCATCGCGGACTACTTCGGTCTGCGCCGAACGTTCTGCGTCGGTCTGATCGGCTTCGGCGTCGCCTCCGCGATCGCCGGCGCCGCCCCGAACTTCGAAATTCTCCTCGCCTCGCGCGCCGCCCAGGGCCTGTTCGGCGCGATCATGGCGCCCGCCTCGCTCGCGCTGCTCGCGACGACGTTCAAGGACCCCAAGGAGCGCGCAAAGGCGTTCGCGATCTTCGGCGCCGTCGCGGGTGGCGGCTCGGCGATCGGCCTCGTCCTCGGCGGCGCGCTGACCCAGTACCTCAACTGGCGCTGGACCATGTTCGTCAACATCCCGATCACGGTGTTCGCCGTCGTCGGGGCGCTCGCCCTTCTCGACGAGTTCAAGCCGGCCCACCCCGGCCGCCTCGACATCCTCGGCACGGTCCTGGGCACCGGCGGACTGGTCTCGTTGGTGTACGGGGTGTCCGAGGCCGAGCGCAACGGCTGGACCGAACCGCTCACGCTGTTCCTGTTCGGTTTCGGCATCTCGCTGCTGATCGTGTTCGTGCTCAGCCAGCGCATGGTCGCCAACCCCGTGCTGCCGATGCGCGTCCTGGCGAACCGCACCCGCGCGGGCGCGAACATCGCCGTGCTGCTCGCCTCGGTCGCGCTGATGGGCGCGTTCTTCTGGCAAACCTTCTTCATGCAGGGCGTGCTCGGGTACTCCCCGCTCATGACCGGCGTGGGCTTCCTGGCCGTGACCGCCGGCATCGTCGTCGCGTCGGCGATCGTCAGCGTGCTGGTCACCAAAGTCCAGCCGCGAATCATCATGGGCGTCGGCCTGGTCGGCGCGGCGGTGTCCTCGGCGCTGCTGATGCGCATCGGCCTGGAGTCCACGTACTGGAAGGACCTGTTCCCGGCGCTGATCCTCATGGGCCTGAGCCTCGGCGGCGTGTTCGTCCCCGCGTTCAACGCCGCGACGATCGACGTCGACCCGCGCGACGCCAGCGTCGCCAGCGCCGTCATCAACACCGGCCAGCAGGTCGGCGGCTCCTTCGGCGTCGCCCTGATCTCCACGATCGCCGCCAGCCGCACGGCCGAATGGCTCGCCGCCAAGGACGCCGCGAACCCGCAGGTCGTGCTCGAGGGGCTCGTCGAGGGCTACGTGCGCGCCAGTCTCTGGGCCGCGCTGATCCTGGTCTTCGCCGGTGTGATCGTCGCGCTGCTCATCAACGTCAAGAACCTGGACCTGAGCGCCGGCGAAGCCGGGCTGCCGCCGGTCTACGACGTCGAGTCGGAGCCGGGCGCTTCGGAGCCCGTCGAGGTGGCGGCCGCGCCCGCCCCGCAGCCGACGCTCCCGCCGACTCCGGCCATCCCGGCCCCGGCGGCCTCCACGAACGGCCATCACCCCGTCCCGGCTCCGCTGCCGGAGTTCCCGCTCACCGAACGTCCGCCGGCCTGGGCGGCGGCCGGCGGCGTTCGTCCCGTCGCCGGGCGGCGGGACGGGGAGGGTCCGGTGCCCAACGTGTTGGTCTTCGTGTGCGACACCGCCGGGCAGCCGCTCGGCGGGGCGGTCCTCACCCTGCTCGACGGCGTCGGTCGCCACCTCGACCGCGGCTGGTGCGACGAGGGCGGTCACGCCGGCTTCCCGGTCGCGGGTCCCGCGGAACTCGTGCTCGTGGCCCGCCACCGTGGCTACCGCCCGGCCGCCCGCACCGTCCACGTTCCCCACGCGGGTCCGACGGCGGAACGCGAGGTCGGCGTCACCGTCGTCCTCACCCCGGCCGTCGTGCTCACCGGCACGGTCCGGGCGAGCAGTGGACGCCGTCCGCTCGCCGGCGCCCTGGTCGAGCTGACCGACTCCACCGGCGCCGTGCTCGCCTCCACGCGCACCGACGACCGCGGCGTCTACCACCTCTCCGACCTCGCCCCCGGCGTGCGGACCCTGGTCGTCACCCCGGACCGCGAGGCGCCGATCACGACCCGCGTCGAACTCGGCTCGGCGGGCAGCCTCGTGCACGACGTGAGCGCCTTCGGTCGGACCGGCGTCGTCGGCATCGCGCGCACTCCCGAAGGCGCCCCACTGCCGGACGCGATGGTCTGGGTCAGCGACGACTCCGGTCACGTGGTGGCGCAGACGCGCACCGACGCAGGCGGGCAGTACAGCCTGCTGGACCTGCCCGCGGGCTCCTACACGCTGTCCGCCGTCGGCTACCCGCCGGCCACGACCGAAGTGGTCGTCACCGACGGGGCCGATGTCGAAGCCATCCTGACGCTGCGTCACGTGGATGCGACGGGGTCGTCGATCTGAGGCCTTTCGGGATCTACCTGCACGTGCCGTTCTGCGGAACGCGCTGCGGGTACTGCGACTTCAACACCTACACCGCCGCCGATCTCGGCGGCGGCGCCAGCCGCGTGGAGTACCCCGACCAGGCGATCGCCGAGATCCGCCTCGCGGCCGCGCGCCTGGGCAACGGCGGTTCGCCGCCGCAGGTTTCGACCGTGTTCGTCGGCGGCGGCACCCCGACGCTGCTGCCCGCGGCGGAACTGGGCCGCCTGCTCGGGGCGATCGACGCGGAGTTCGGGCTCCTGCCCGGCGCCGAGGTGACCACCGAGGCGAACCCCGACTCCGTCGACCCCGCCTACCTCGCGACGCTGCGCGCGGCGGGCTTCAACCGAATCTCCTTCGGCATGCAGAGCGTGCACCGGCACGTGCTGGCGGTGCTGGAGCGCACCCACACCCCGGGACGGCCGCAGCAGTGCGTGCAGTGGGCTCGGGCCGCCGGGTTCGAGCACGTCAACCTGGACCTGATCTACGGCACGCCGGGGGAGTCCGACGCGGACTGGAAGGACTCCCTGCACGCCGCGCTGGCGGCAGGTCCGGATCACGTCAGCGCGTACTCCTTGATCGTCGAGGACGGCACGCGTCTGGCCGCGCAGGTGCGCCGCGGGGACCTGTTCGCCCCCGATCCGGACGTGCTCGCCGACCGCTACCTGATGGCCGAAGCGGAACTGACCGCAGGCGGCCTGCACTGGTACGAGGTCTCCAACTGGGCCGCGGGACCGCAGGCCGTCGCGCGGCACAACGTCCTGTACTGGACCGGCGGGAACTGGTGGGGGATCGGTCCCGGCGCGCATTCGCACGTCGAGGGCCGTCGCTGGTGGAACGTCAAGCACCCGCGGGACTACGCCGCCGCGCTGCGCGAGGGTCGCACCCCCGAGGCCGACCACGAGGTGCTGACCGCGCAGGACCGGGCGCTGGAGAACGTGATGCTTCGGCTGCGCCTGCGCGAGGGCCTCGATCTGGTGGACCTGTCGGCCCGCGGACGCGTCGCCGCGGCGCAGGCGGCGCTGGACGGACTGGTGGAACGCGAGGCGTTGGCCGCCGGCCGCGCCGTCCTGACCCTGCGCGGCCGCCTGCTCGCCGACGCCGTGATCCGCGACCTGACCGACTAGGGACTCCGTGCGTCCGACCGAAAGAGGCCCATGGGCCTCGCCCGGTCGGACGTTGCGGTCAGCCCTGGGGCACCGTCACGAAGTCGATGAGCTCCTCCATGCGGCCGAGGAGTTCGGGCTCGAGGTCGGTCCAGGACCGCACGCCGCCGAGGATGCGCTTCCACGCGACGTGCGGCTCGACGTACCAGCCGAGGGCCTCGAGCACGCCCTCCTTCCACGCCCGACCGCGGGGAACAGTCGGCCAGGCGCGGATGCCGACGGAGTTCGGCTTCACCGCCTGCCAGATGTCGACGTAGGGGTGCCCGACGATCAGGACGTGCGGGTTCTGGATCGTGGCGGCGATGCGCGACTCCTTGGAGCCGGTCACCAGGTGGTCGACCAGCACGCCGAGGCGGCGGTCCCGGCTGGGGGCGAACTCGGCCACGATGGCGGCGAGGTGGTCGATGCCCTCGAGGTACTCCACGACGACGCCCTCGACGCGGAGGTCCTCGCCCCACACCTTCTCGACGAGTTCGGCGTCGTGCTTTCCCTCGACGTAGATGCGCGAGCCGATCGCCACGCGGGCGCGGGCGCTCTCGACCGCCACCGAGCCCGACGCGGTGCGAGTGGCTTTGATGGGACCGGCCTGCTTCGGCGGGAGCAGCAGCACGGGCTTGCCCTCGACCTCGAAGCCGTAGCCGAGTTCGAAGACCCGGCGGCGGTTGAGCCGGTCCTCCAGCGTGACCATGTGCCCGCCGGGGCCCTTTTCGACGTTGACGACGGCTCCGCAGAAGCCGCCCTGGGTGACCTCGACCACCAGATCGAGTTCGGCGTGCACGGACGGGACGTCGCGCGGGCGGCGCCAGTTGGCGGACAGGGGGTCTTCGGCGTAGCGGTCCATCGGCGCACCGTAGCCCGCCGCGGGCCCCGGTAGACTTATCACTCGCCGGGGGACAGTGCTAAAGGCCGTCGGCGAAGAGCCGGCCAGACGCCGTGCGAGGAGGTGTGCCGTGGACGACCGCAAGCTCGCCGTGCTGCGCGCCATCGTGCAGGACTTCGTCGCGACCGAAGAGCCCGTCGGCTCCAAGGCCCTGGTCGAGCGGCACAACCTCGGGGTCTCTCCGGCCACGATCCGCAACGACATGGCCGTGCTGGAGGAGGAGGGGTACATCGCCCAGCCCCACACCAGCGCCGGACGGATCCCCACGGACAAGGGCTACCGCCTGTTCGTCGACCGCCTCGGGGGAGTGCGCCCCCTCTCGGCCGCCGAACGCCGCGCGATCGGCCAGTTCCTGGACTCCGCGGTCAACCTCGACGACGTCGTCGACCGCACCGTGCGCCTGCTCTCGCAGTTGACCCGGCAGGTCGCCGTCGTGCAGTACCCGTCGCTGTCCGGCGCCGCGGTGCGTCACCTCGAACTGCTGGACATCGCTCCGGGCCGGGTGATGATCGTGTTGATCACCGACACCGGGCGCGTCGAGCAGCGCATGGTCGAGGTGCCGGTCCTCACCTCCGACCACCTGCTGCCGGATCTGCGGGCCCGGCTCAACGCCGTCATGGACGGGCAGCGGCTGTCCGTGGCCGGGGCGGCCGTCGCGGCCCTGGCCGGGGAGTACCCGACCCAGCCGGGCACCAACGAGGGCGCCGTCGTCGAGACCGTCGCCGCCGCGCTGGGCGAGATGATCGACGAAAGCCGGGACCAGCGCGTCGTCGTCGCGGGCGCGGCCAACCTCACGCGCGCCGGGCACGACTTCTCCAACTCCCTGCACCTGGTTCTCGAGGCGCTCGAGGAGCAGGTCGTGCTGATGCGCCTGCTCGGCGACGCCGCCACCGCGGACGTCTCGGTGCGCATCGGCCACGAGACGGCCGTCGCGGAACTCGCGGGCACGTCGATCGTCGCGTCCGCCTACGGAGACGGCGTCTCCCGGCTCGGGGTCATCGGCCCGACGCGCATGGACTACCCCGGAACGATGGGGGCCGTACGGGCCGTGGCCCGGTACGTGGGACAGGTCATCTCTGGCGACAATCACAACGAGCTCGGGGAACGCAGCTAACAGTGCCTGACTACTACGCGGTCCTCGGCGTCGCGCGCGACGCCGACGGCGACACCCACAAGAAGGCCAATCGCAAGCTGGCCATGGCGCTGCATCCGGACCGCAACCCGGACCCGGCGGCCGCGGAGAAGTTCAAGGAGGTCACCGCGGCGTACGAGGTGCTCTCCGACCCGCAGAAGCGTCAGCTGCACGACCTCGGCGGGGATCCGCTCGGCGGCGGCGGAGGCGGCGGAAACCCCTTCGGCGGCGGCGGCGCCGGGTTCGCCTTCCAGGACATCATGGACGCCTTCTTCGGCGGCGGCGGCAACGCGCGGGGTCCGCGCAGCCGCATGCAGCGCGGGCAGGACGCCCTGATCCGCCTCGAGATCGACCTCGCCGAGGCCGCCTTCGGCGCCACGCGCGAGATCCAGATCGACACGGCCATCGCCTGCGACCGCTGCCACGGCGCGGGCGCCGCCGCCGGCACCAAACCCGTCACGTGCGACATGTGCAACGGCCGCGGCGAGATCGCGTCGGTGCAGCGCTCCTTCCTCGGCCAGGTCATGACCTCGCGGCCGTGCGGGCAGTGCCGCGGCTTCGGCACGATCATCCCGACGCCCTGCACGGAGTGCGACGGCGAAGGCCGGGTGCGCTCGCGGCGGACGCTGAAGGTGAAGATTCCGCCGGGCGTCGACACCGGCACCCGCATCCAGCTCGCCGGCGAGAGCGAGGTCGGCCCGGGCGGCGGGCCGCCCGGAGACCTCTACGTCGAGATCGTCGAAACCGAGCATCCGCGCTTCACGCGCCAGGGCGACGACCTGCACTGCACCATCCAGCTGCCCATGACCGCCGCGGCGCTCGGCACGACGCTGCAGCTCGACACCCTCGACGGCCCCTACGAACTCCACGTGCGCCCCGGCACCCAGTCCGGAAAGCTCGAGCGCATCGGCGCCCGCGGCATCCCACACCTGCGTCAGGCCGGCCGCGGCGACCTGATCGTGCACCTAGAGGTTCAAACGCCGACGAAGCTAGACGAGGCGCAGGAGGCCCTGCTCCGTCAGCTCGCGAAGCTGCGCGACGAGGAGAAGCCCGACGGCAGCATGAAGACCGGCGAACCGGGCCTGTTCTCCAAGATCCGCGACGTCTTCGGCAACCGCTGACGCAGAACCGCTGGCGGGGGGGGGGGGGGGGAGGCGGGGGGGCGCCCCCGCGGGCGGCCCCGCCGGCGCCGTGGGTGGCCGGGGGCGCGCGCCGGGCGGGGGGGCGGCCGCCCCGGGGCGC
>JBQTIB010000138.1:0-14595 GCA_052389435.1 Sporichthyaceae bacterium
GACGCGGCCTCCCCCGCGCGCCGGATGTCCGCTCGCCCGCCGCGCTACGTGGTGCTCGCCAAGGACATCGACCCCGAGACCTGGCGCAAAGTCTCCGAGACCCTCGACCCGCGGACCGGCAAGAAGATCAAGGGCGTCTTCGCCGAAACCACCAGCAAGCGCATCTATCCGGCCGACGCCGTCGCCGCGAACGTGCTCGGCTTCGTGAACTCCGCCGGCACCGGTTCGGGCGGCGTGGAACGTGCCTTCGACGACCTGCTCGCCGGCAGCCCCGGCAAGCAGACCTACGAACGCGACCGTCGCGGTGGTCGCATCGCCACCGCCGGCGCCCGCACCACCGAGCCCGTGCCCGGTCAGGACCTGCAGTTGACGATCGATCGCGAGATCCAGTGGTTCGCGCAGCAGGCGATCGCCGACCAGGTCCGCAAGACCAAGGCCCAGAGCGGCACCGTCGTGATCCAGGACGTAGCGTCCGGCGAGGTCCTGGCGATGGCAACCGCCCCGACGTTCGACCCCAACCACCCGGGCCGGGGCGCCGACGAGAACCGCGGCAACCGGGCCGTGTCCCAGGTCTACGAGCCGGGGTCGATCGCCAAGGTCGTGTCCGTCGCGGCGATCGTCGACCAGCAGGCCGCGGGGCCGGACCTGAAGCTCCGAGTGCCGGGCATCCTCGAGCGCGCGGGCAAGCGGCTCAAGGACCACTGGGACCACGGCATGCTCAAGCTCACGCTCACCGGGGCGCTGGCGAAGTCCAGCAACATCGGCACCGTCCAGGCCACCGACAAGATTTCGCTGACCTCGCTGTACCGGTACATGAAGGCCTTCGGCCTCGGCGAGCCGACGGGCCTCGGGTTCCCCGGCGAGAGTCGCGGCATCCTCGCCGACGTCGAGGACTGGAATGCGAGCCAGAAGTACACGGTGACCTTCGGACAGGGCTTCGCGGTGAACACGGTGCAGGCCTCGAGCATCTACCAGACCGTCGGGAACGGCGGCGTCCGGGTGGAACCGCGACTGATCAAGTCGTGGACGGACCAGACCGGCCGGCTGCACGTCCCGACCCCGCCGCAGACGCGGCGCGTGGTGACGCCCGAGACCGCCAAGACGTTGACCGACATGCTCGAACAGGTCGTCGCCCCCGACGGCGCCGCCCCGCAGCTCCAGAGGCAGATGCGGGACTACCGAATCGCGGGCAAGACCGGTACCGCGCAGTTCGCCAACTCGAACTGCGGGTGCTACCGGGGCTACACCGCCTCCTTCGCCGGTTTCGCTCCGGCCGACAACCCCCGCCTCGCGATCTCGGTGACGCTGCAGTTGCCGCGCAAGGGCTACACCGGTGGCGCGTTGGCCGGCCCGGTGTTCGTCAAGGTCATGAATTTCGCGCTGCAGAACCTCGGCGTCCGCCCGACCGGCACCAAGCCGACCCGGATGCCGCTGACCTGGAAGTAGCACCTGGTCCCGCATCGCCGGGCTCGCGGCGCCGGAGGGGTGTGCCGCGTGTCCGGGGTGCGGGGGCCGGACGGTTTGCGACGAGCACCACGACGGTGGCGCCGGTGACTGCGGGCTTTCCGATCGCGGCCGTCTTGCCCGACGTGGAGCCGATCAGCCGAAGGTCTGCAGCGCGTCGCCGAGGTCGTCGGCCATCACCCCGTCGACCCGCAGCCGACCGGCGTCCTGCAGCGTGACCGGGTGGGACTGCACCGTCACGACCACCTGGCCCCGTCGGTGTGCGGCCCGGACGAGCTTGGCCGTCACCGGGGTCTGGTAGGGGATCAGCACCTGGTAGTCCGAGGTCCAGGCCCAGGATGCCGCGCGGTTGTCGAAGATCAGGCCGAGGTAGTTCGCGCCCAGTTCCTGCAGTTCGTCGAGAACGGCGCGGTGGGAGCTGAAGAACACCGCGCGGCCTTCCTCGTTCAGGCCGTGGGCGTCCACCGCCGCCATCAGCCTGTCGGCCAGTCCGCGCCCGGCGGGCGTCTTCAGGTGCAGATACACGCGCTTTCCCGCGGGGATCTCCCGGAGCATCTCCTTGACGTTGGGGACCTGGCCGCCGTCGGACGTCCGACATTTCCTGAGGTGGCGATAGGTCTTCTCCGAAGCGCGGCCCGTGCAGTTGACGGTGTTGCGGTCCAGGTCGTTGTCGTGCATGACGACCAATGCGTTGTCGGCCGTGGTCACGATGTCGAATTCGACGGAATCCGCACCGTTCGCCATGGCCCGGGCGACCGCACCCGGGGTGTTGGCGGCCGCACCGGATCGATCGCCCCGGTGGGCGATGATCTCCGGCCGTGCCACGGCGGGGGCATCCTCGGTCGCGGCGGAGACGATCGGCGTCGAAGCAGCCACCTGCGGGTCCGACGTCGACGGGTTTGCCCCGGCGGTCGCGGCCGGCGTCGTCTCCGGCGCCACCGCGCGGCTCGTGCCGCTGCCGAGCCATCCGCTGAGCAGGACGGCGCCCACGGCGAACAGCGAAATTCCCCCAACACGGCGCAGGCGCACGAGTTTCCCCCCGGAAACGTTGCTCTCGCCCCCCGGCGAGACCGGGCCGTCGAATCCGCGGCCCAGGGGCCGAGAACATCAGCGCGGCTGGGCGCGTCCGGCGAGATTTGCCATGACGAATCGCGGCAGCGGTACGTTCTTTTCTCACGTGGGGCACGTCTCGGATGCGATGTTCGGGAAGAGCCCCACGCGCGCGGTGGACTGCGATATCCGAGGCGTTGGCACTCCGATGCACGCCTCGCCCACTGCGAGGAAGGTCTGCGGCCTCGATCGGCTCGGACACTAGGGTTACTGGCCGTGACCACCTCGCTTCGCCCGCAGACGCCCCACGGCGCCACGGTGGGTGCGCTGGCCGCTCGCTTGGGGGTGTCCGGCCTCCCGGAGCCGGTTCTCGGAGTGCCCGTCGGCGGCGTCACCCACGACTCCCGGCAGGTGCAACCGGGCGACCTGTACGCGGCACTGCTCGGCGAACGCACGCACGGAGCCGCCTTCGCGGTCCAGGCCGCCGAAGCCGGTGCGGTGGCGATCCTCACCGACCCACTCGGCCGGGAGCGCTCGAAGCTGGCGAACCTGCCGGTGCTCGTCGTCCCCGACGCACGGGCCGCCCTCGGCCAGGTCTCGGCCGACGTCTACGGCCGCCCGGCGCAGGCCCTGACCTGCCTGGGCGTGACGGGCACCAACGGTAAGACCACCACCGCCTTCCTCATGGAGTCCGGGCTGCGCGCCGCCGGCCATTCGACCGGCCTGCTCGGCACCGTCGCGACCCGCATCGGCGACGAGGCCCTGCCGAGCGCGCGCACCACCCCGGAGGCTCCGGACCTGCACGCCCTGCTGGCCGTGATGCGGGAACGGGGAGCGACCGCGGTCGCCATGGAGGTCTCGAGCCACGCCCTGGACATGCACCGCGTCGACGGCGTCGTGTTCGCCGCCGCACTGTTCACGAACCTGTCCCAGGACCACCTCGACTACCACTTCACCCTCGAGGACTACTTCACCGCCAAGGCCGCCCTGTTCACCCCGGAGCACGCCGTGGTCGGCGTCGTGAACGTCGACGACGAGTGGGGCGTGCGGCTGGTGGGGCGCTCGCGCATCCCGGTGCGCACGTACTCCGCCCTCGGCGCGGACGCGGACTGGCGAATCGTCGACCTGGTCGAAGCCCCCGACGGCTCCACGTTCACGGTGCTCGGCCCCGACGGGGCGCGCGGCGACGGTTCGGTCGCCCTGCCCGGCACGTTCAACGTCGCCAACGCCCTCGGGGCGATCGCCACGCTGGTCGCCGCGGGGATCCCCCTGGAGGCCGCCCTGCGCGGGGTCGCGGACTGTCCCGGCGTTCCCGGCCGCATGGAGCGCATCTCGGCCGGCCAGCCCTTTCTGGCGATCGTCGACTACGCGCACACCCCCGACGCGGTGGCGACGTTGCTGGCGGCGCTGCGACCGGTCACCTCGGGCAGGCTCGTCGTCGTGCTCGGCGCGGGCGGGGATCGAGACCGAGGCAAGCGGCCGTTGATGGGCGAGGTCGCCTCGCGCCGCGCCGACGTGCTGATCCTCACCGACGACAACCCACGTTCGGAGGACCCGGCCGAGATCCTGTCCGAACTGCGGCGAGGCGCGGAGTCGGTCTTCGCCGACGAGGCCGCGGAACTGCACCTGCAGCACGACCGCGCCGCCGCGATCGCCCTGGCGGTGAGGTTGGCCAAGGCAGGTGACACCGTCGTGGTAGCGGGCAAGGGACACGAACAGGGGCAGGAGGCGGCCGGCGTAGTCCGCCCGTTCGACGACCGCACGGTGTTGCGGGCGGCACTCGCAGGGGGCGGCACGTGATCGAGTTGGGCCTGGACGAGATCGCCCAGGCGACGGGCGGGCGCATCGTCGACGGCGCAGCCGATCTCCGAGTCGCCGGGCCGGTCGTCGTCGATTCGCGCCTGGTGGCGCCGGGGGCGCTGTTCGTCGCCGTCGCCGGGGAGCGGGTCGACGGTCACGAGTTCGCGGCCGGCGCAGTCGCCGCCGGCGCGGCCGCGGTCCTCGCGACCCGGCCGGTCGGCGTTCCCGCGGTCCTCGTCGAGGACACCGTCGCCGCGCTCGGCGCGCTGGCGGGCCTGGTCACCGGTCGGCTGGTCGCCGAGCACGGCCTGACCACGGTCGGGATCACCGGCTCGCAGGGCAAGACCAGCACGAAGGACCTGATCGCCTCCGTCCTGGAGACCTACGGGCACACCATCGCTCCGCCCGGGTCCTTCAACAACGAGATCGGGCTGCCGCTGACCGCGCTGCGCGCGGAGCCGTCGACGGCGCACCTCGTGCTGGAGATGGGCGCCCGCGGCGTCGGGCACATCCGCTACCTGTGCACCATCGCTCCGCCGCGCATCGGCGTCGTGCTGAACGTCGGCCTCGCCCACGTCGGCGAGTTCGGCAGCCGAGAGACGATCGCGCTGGCCAAGGGCGAACTCGTGGAGTGCCTGCCCCCCGCCGGCACCGCCGTCCTGAACGCCGACGACCCGCTCGTCGCGGCCATGGCCGCCCGGACCCCGGCCCGCGTGCTGTTCTACGGCCGCGCCGCGCACGCGGACGTGCGCGCCGAGGACGTGACCCTCGTCGACGGGAAGCCCTCGTTCACGCTGGTCCTGCCGCGAGGTGGCCGCGCGTCGGTGGCTCTGGGCCTGCACGGTGAGCACCAGGTCTCCAACTCCCTCGCCGCCGCCGCGGTCGCCCACGCACTGGGCATGTCCGCCGACGCGATCGCTGCCGCGCTCGGTGCCGCTGGACCGCGCAGTCGATGGCGGATGGAGGTCGACACCCGCGCCGACGGGGTCACGATCGTCAACGACGCCTACAACGCCAATCCCGATTCGATGCGGGCCGCGCTCGCCGCCACCGCGTCGATCGCCGGCGAGCGCCGCCGCTGGGCCGTTCTGGGCGAGATGCGCGAACTCGGCGAGTCGTCGCACTCCGAACACGAGGCGCTCGGCAGGCTGGTGGCCGACATGGACTTCGAGCGGCTGGTGGTCGTCGGCGAGGGCGCTGCGCCCATCCTGGCCGGTGCCCGGGCTGCCCGGACATGGGCGGACGAACCGGCGTTCGCGCCCGACGTGGCCGCCGCGCTCGACATACTTCGCAGCGAAGTGATCACTGCCGACGTGGTGCTGGTGAAGGCCTCGCGGGCGGTCGGTCTGGAACGAGTCGCGGCGGCGCTGTTGGCGGCCAACGCAGAGGAGGGGCGTCGGTGAGAGGCGTTCTCGCCGCGTCCGCGGTCGCGCTGATCGTTGCGCTGCTCGGCACCCCGCTGGCCATCAAGGTGCTGGTCAAGCGGGGCTACGGCCAGTTGATCCGCGACGAGGGGCCCACCACCCACCAACTCAAGCGCGGCACGCCCACCATGGGCGGCTCGGTCATCATCATCGCCGTCTGGCTGGGCTACATCGCCGCCCACCTGGTGCTGCAGGACTTCTCGCCGAGCGCGTCCGGCCTGCTCGTGCTGTACCTGATGACGGGGCTGGGCCTCGTCGGCTTCCTCGACGACTACATCAAGGTCTCCAAACAGCGAAGTCTCGGGCTGCGGGCCAAGGCCAAACTCGCCGGCCAGTCCGTCGTCGCGCTGTCCTTCGCCGTTCTGGCACTGCAGTTCGAAGACGCCAACGGGAACTCGCCCGCCTCGACCGACATCTCCTTCATCCGGGACACCGCAGTCGGTCTCGGCGCCGTCGGGTTCGTGATCTGGGCCTACCTCATGATCGCGGCGACCTCGAACGGGGTGAACCTCACCGACGGTCTCGACGGTCTCGCAACCGGTGCCTCGGCGATGGTCTTCGGCGCGTACACGCTGATTGGCGTATGGCAGTCGGGCAACGCCTGCCGCCCCGACGGAACGGACATACCAGGCGGTGGAACCTGCTACACCGTCCCCAACGCCCTCGACCTCGGGATCGTCGCGGCCGCCGTCATGGGCGCCTGCTTCGGCTTCCTGTGGTGGAACGCATCGCCCGCGAAGATCTTCATGGGCGACACCGGTTCGCTGGCCCTCGGCGGCGCACTCGCCGGGCTCGCGATCACCACCCGCACCGAACTGCTGCTCGTCCTGCTCGGCGGCCTGTTCGTGCTGATCACCCTGTCGGTGGTCATCCAGGTCGGGTTCTTCAAGATGACCAGACGACGAGTTTTCCGCATGGCCCCGCTCCACCACCACTTCGAAATGGTGGGCTGGGACCAGGTGACGGTCGTGATCCGGTTCTGGATCATCGCCGGACTCTTCGTGGCCGGCGGGCTCGGCCTCTTCTACACCGAATGGCTTTCGGGGACTTGATGAGCGAACGCGTAGCCGGGCTCGGTCGGGACTCCGACTGGTCCGGGCTGAACGTCGTGGTTGCCGGCATCGGCGTCTCCGGCTTCGCCGCCGCCGACGCCCTGCTCGGGCTCGGCGCGGCGGTCACGGTCGTCGACGGCAAGGCGGGGGACACCGACCGCGCCAGCGTGCTGGAGAACCTCGGCGCCACCGTGCGCCTCGGCGACGGAGACACCCTCCCGGCGGGCCTCGACCTCGTCGTCACCTCGCCCGGCTGGCGTCCCGACGCGCCACTGCTGCGCGCGGCGCTCGCCGACGGAGTTCCGGTGTGGGGCGAGGTGGAACTGGCCTGGCGTCTGCGCCCGACCGAGAACCCCGCGCCGTGGCTGGCGATCACCGGCACCAACGGCAAGACCACGACCGTGCGGATGCTCACCTCGATGCTGAACGCCGCCGGCCTGCGCGCCGTCGCCGCGGGCAACGTCGGCACGCCGCTGCTCGAGGTCGTCATGGCCGATGCGCACGACGTGCTCGCCGTGGAGCTGTCCAGCTTTCAACTGCACTGGTCGGAATCGGTGGCCGTCCACTCCTCGGCCGTGCTGAACGTCGCCCCGGACCACGTCGACTGGCACGGCGACCTCGACGCCTACGCCGCCGCCAAGGGCCTGATCTACCGCGGCGTCGGCGGTGCCTGCGTCTACAACCTCGGGGACCCGCGGACCGTTGCGCTCATGGCCGATACCCCGCGTGCCGAGGGCGCGCGGGCGATCGGCTTCACGCTGGGAACGCCCCGACCGAACGAGCTCGGCGTGGTCGAGGACCTGCTGATCGACCGGGCCTTCGACGACCGCGGGGGAGCGGCGCCGGCGGGGGAGGCGGCCGAGCTCGCGACCCTCGAGGACATTCGGCCCTACGCGCCGCACAACGTCGCCAACGCCCTCGCGGCGGCCGCGCTCGCTCGGTCCTACGGCGTCCCGGCCACGGCGATCCGCGACGGCCTGCGCACCTTCAAACCCGACGGCCACCGCATCGCCGAGGTGGCCACCCGCGGCGGCGTGGTCTACGTCGACGACTCCAAGGCCACCAACCCGCACGCCGCCGCGGCCTCGCTCGCGGCCTACTCCCGCATCGTCTGGATCGCCGGCGGCCTGGCCAAGGGCGCCGAGTTCGACCACCTCGTGGCCGACGCCGCGCCCCGGCTGCGCGCAGCCGTCCTGATGGGCACCGACCGACCCCTCATTGCGGCGGCCCTGGCGCGACACGCTCCCGACGTCCCCGTTCTCGAGGTCTCCGACGTCCACGATGGAGCGATGGAGGTCGTGGTCGCGCAAGCGGCCCGGCTCGCCACCGCCGGGGACACGGTCCTGCTGGCTCCGGCGTGCGCCTCCATGGACATGTTCACCAGCTACGCAGAGCGAGGGGACAAGTTCGCGGCAGCGGTCCTGCGCCTGCCCGACTGACCCCG
This sequence comes from Sporichthyaceae bacterium, assembly GCA_052389435.1. Lineage (GTDB taxonomy): Bacteria > Actinomycetota > Actinomycetes > Sporichthyales > Sporichthyaceae > JBQTKD01. The sequence goes on from JBQTIB010000138.1 coordinate 8,235, forward strand.
CGACACCAGGAGGGTCCAATCAGCCCCACGGCCTCTCCCGAAGCGCCCGCCGCCCCCAAGGCCCGGACCGGCGCGCCCGCCGCCGCCCGACCCTCCACGCGGTTCGTCGTCTCGCCGCCGCAGGCTCCCGAGCGGACCGGTTGGATCGGCGAGCGGCTGCGTTCGCTGGACCGCCCGCTCACCTCCTACTACCTCGTCCTGATCTGCGGGCTGCTGCTCGTCGCACTCGGCCTGGTGATGGTGCTGTCCGCTTCGGCCGTCGAGTCCTACCGGACCTCGGGTTCGGTGTTCGCAATCGCCCAGCGCCAGGCGATCTGGGTCGCCGTGGGCCTGCCGCTGATGTGGGTCGCCTCGCAGATCTCCCCGGCCGTGTACCGCCGTCTCGCCTTCCCCGCGATGGCGGTGGCCGTCGGCCTGCTGTGCCTCGTGCTGGTCCCGGGTCTGGGCAAGGAGGTGAACGGCAACCGCAACTGGATCTCCTTCGGCGGCCCGTTCGAACTGCAGCCCTCCGAGGCCGCCAAGCTGGCGCTGGTCCTGTTCGGCGCGCACGTGTTGGCCATCAAGAACAAGAAGAACCTGCTGCGGCACTGGTCGCACCTCGCGATCCCACTGCTTCCCGTGGCGGTGGCGACGATCGGCCTCGTGCTCGCCGGTCACGACCTCGGCACCTCCATGATCCTGATCGCGATCGTCGGGGGCCTGCTGTTCTTCGTCGGCATGCCCCTGCGGTACTTCGCGCTGCTCGGTGCGCCGCTGCTGGCGTTGGTCGCCGCGCTGGTCGCGCAGGACCCGGATCGCATGGAGCGGCTGCTGTCCTTCCGCGACCCGTTCGCGACCTACCAGAACGAGGGCTGGCAGGGCGCGCAGAGCCTGTTCGCGCTCGCCTCCGGCGGCCTCACCGGCGTCGGGCTCGGCGCCAGCCGCGAGAAGTGGGGCTACCTGCCCGAGGCGCACACCGACTTCATCTACGCGATCATCGGCGAGGAGCTCGGTCTGATCGGCGCCCTCGGCGTCCTGGTGGTCTTCGCCACCCTGGTCTTCGCCGGCTTCCGCATCGCCGCGCGCTCCCGCGACCAGTTCACCACCCTCGCCGCGGCGGGGATCACCACCTGGATCGCCGTCCAGGCGCTGGTCAACATGGGCGCGGTACTCGGAGTTCTCCCGATCACCGGGATCCCGTTGCCCCTGGTGTCGTACGGTGGCAGCGCCCTGCTTCCGCTGATGGTCGCGGTGGGCATGCTGCTGTCCTTCGCGCGTCGGGAACCCGGGGCCGCGGCGGCGCTGCGTGCCCGTCGGGGCGGACCCACGCGGGCGTGCGCCGCCTGGCTGGGGTTCGCGCCCCGCGAGGTACCGGCGGCCGAGCGGAGGCGACGGCTACGCCGACGTTCGTCGGCTCGATAAGGAGCACCTCCCTTGCACGTAGTTCTGGCCGCCGGTGGCACGGCAGGTCACATCGAGCCCGCTCTGTCCCTGGCCGATGCGCTGCGACGCCGCGATCCCGGCGTCGGCATCACGGTGGTGGGCACTGCGACGGGTATGGAGAACACCCTCGTCCCGGCCCGCGGGTACACGGTGCGGCACGTGCCGCGCCTGCCGCTCCCGCGCAAGCCGTCCCCGGATCTGCTGAAGCTGCCCGGCCGCATGCGCGGCGCGGTGAAGACGGCCAAGGCCCTGCTCGACGAACTGAAGCCGGACGCCGTCGTCGGGTTCGGCGGGTACGTGTGCGTGCCGATGTACCTGGCCGCGCGTTCCCGCAGGGTGGCGATCGTCGTGCACGAGGGGAACACCCCCGCCGGGCTGGCGAACCGGCTCGGCGCCCGGTTCACCGAGTTCGTCGCGACCACCGGCAAGGCCGACGACCTTCCCCACGGCCGCCTGGTCGGCATGCCCCTGCGCCGCAGCATCGCCACCCTCGACCGCGCGGCGCTGCGCGCCGAGGCCCGCGCACACTTCGGCCTGGACCCCGACCTGCCCGCTCTGCTGGTGTTCGGCGGTTCCCTCGGGGCCCGCAAACTCAACACCGCCGCTCTCGGCGCAGCCGCTGCGTTGCGAGCCGGCGGGGTGCAGGTGCTGCACGCGGTCGGCCGGGACAACTTCGCCGGCGTCACCGCGCCGGAGGGGGACGGCCCGCCCTACGTCGTGGTGCCCTACCTCGAGCGCATGGACCTGGCCTACGCGGCCGCCGACCTCGCGATGTGCCGCAGTGGCGCGATGACGTGCGCCGAACTGGCCGCAGTGGGGCTGCCCGCCTGGTACGTCCCGTTGCCGATCGGCAACGGCGAACAACGGCGCAACGCCCTGCCGCTGGTCGAGGCCGGCGGCGGCGGGCTGATCGAGGACAAGGCGCTGGACTCGGAGTGGATCGCCGCGCACCTGGTGCCGTTGCTCGCGGACCCGGCTCGCCTGACGGCGATGAGCGAGGCGGCGGGCAGGCACGGGCGTCCGCACGCCGACGAGGAGCTCGCCGATTTGGTCGACGCCGCCGTGGCCGCGAAGCTACAGGCATGAGCGTGCAGGGCATCACCGCCGCGGACATCCCGGCCGCCGACCGGCTCGGGCGAGTCCACTTCGTCGGCATCGGCGGCGCGGGCATGTCCGGCATCGCCCGGATCCTGCTCGCCCGTGGCGTCTCGGTCTCCGGCAGCGACGCGAAGGACTCCACAGCGCTCGCCTCGCTGCGCCAACTCGGCGCGCGGGTTTTCGTCGGGCACGCGGCCGACCAGGTCGGCGCCGCGGACACCGTCGTGGTGTCCACCGCGATCCGCGAGTCCAACCCCGAGTACGCCCAGGCCCGCGAGGCCGGGCTGCGCATCCTGCCCCGCGCAGCCGCACTGGCCTCGGTGATGGCCGGGCGGCGCGCGGTCGCGGTCGCCGGAACGCACGGCAAGACCACCACGACCTCGATGCTCACCGTCGCCCTGCAGCACTGCGGCGCGGACCCGTCCTTCGCGATCGGCGGGAGCCTGAACGAGTCCGGCGCCAACGCCCACGACGGGACCGGCGACGTGTTCGTGGCGGAGGCCGACGAGTCCGACGGCTCCTTTCTGCTCTACACCCCGCACGCGGCCATCGTCACCAACGTCGAGGCCGACCACCTCGACCACTACGGCACCGCCGCCGCCGTGGCGGAGGCGTTCGTGCGCTTCAGCGGGCGGATCGTGCCCGACGGCTTCCTGGTGCTCTGCGGCGACGACCCCGGCGCGGCGGACCTCGGCCGCGTCGCCTCGGCCGCCGGGGTCGACGTGCGCACCTACGGCCTCGGGGAGTCGGCCGACGTGCGTCTGGAGGGCCTGAAGGTCCTCGCCAACGGCGGGTACACCTTCGACGCGGTCGCCAACGGTCGCAAGCTCGGCCAGTGCTCGCTGCAGGTTCCAGGCGCGCACAACGCGCTGAACGCGGCCGCCGCGCTCTCCGTCGGACTCGGGCTCGGGTTCTCCGCCGCGGACCTGCGCGAGGGCCTTGCGGGCTTTACCGGCACCCGGCGCCGGTTCGAACTCAAGGGCGTCGCGAACGGGGTGCGCGTCTACGACGACTACGCCCACCACCCCACCGAACTCGACGCGGTGCTGCGCGCCGCCCGGCACGTCGTCGGCGACGGGCGAATCGTCGCGGTCTTCCAACCGCACCGGTACTCCCGCACCGCCGCCTTCGCCAAGGAGATGGGCACCGCGCTCGGCCTGGCCGACCACGTGGTGCTGATGGACGTCTACTCCGCGGGCGAGGAGCCCATTCCGGGCGTCACCGGCGGCACCGTCGCCGCCGCCGTCCCACTGGCCGCGGGCGAGGTGGTCTTCGAAACCTCGTTCAGCCAGGTCGCGGCCCGCCTCGCGGAGAAGGCCCGTCCCGGAGACATCGTCCTGACCCTCGGCGCCGGCGACGTCACGATGATCGGCCCCGAAGTCCTCGAACTCCTCAACTCCGCCACCTGACCTCCCCCTTCGGCGAGCCCCACGGTCGGCGCGTCCCCTACCGTCGGCGCGTCCCCCACGGTCGGCGCGTCCCTACGGTCGGCGATCGCCGTGGGGGATGTCATCCTCCCCGGCGATCGTCGTTGCAGGTGGAAGGCGGATGTCCCTCCCGTCACACGCGTATCGCGACACGCCGTAGTCAGCGCGGGGGCGGGGTGCGTTCGCGGTGGGAAGGTTGACCACCGGCAAGGCGAGAGGGCGTGGCAATGGGCGGGAAGACGGCGGCGCCTCCGCGTCCCTCGACCCCGGCTGCGCTCGTCGCGGCCTCGGCGCGGGCCGGGGAGTCCGCCCGGGCGAAGCGTCGAGCCCGGTGGATGCGCGCGATCGTCGGGGTCCTGCTCGCCGCGTCGATCGGGGCCGCGGTGTGGGCCGCGTGCTTCTCCTCCCTGCTCGCCGTCCGCGACGTGCGCGTGACCGGCCTGGTGCAGTTGAGCGAGGAGCAGGTGCTCGGCGTCGCAGCCGTGCCCACCGGTGGCTCGCTCGTCCTGCTCGACAGCGACTCGATCGCCAACCGCATCCGCTCGTTGCCCGCCGTCGCGGACGTCGAGGTGAACCGGCGGCCCCTGCACTCCGTGCGACTCGTCGTGCGCGAACGCGTGCCCGTGCTGATCCTGGAATCCAACGTCGGCCGGCAGTCGGTCGACTCGACCGGAACCGTCTTCGGGCCGGCGGACGATCGCGGCGCCGGGCTGCCGTTGATTCGCACGACTGGGCCCGCGCTGCCCCGGGAAACTCTGCGGGCGGTCCTCGACGTGCTCGCCGCACTGCCCACGCCCGTGCGCGGCGACGTAGCGGTCGTCCGCGCGGACAACGTCGCGGACGTCTCGGTGGAACTGCGCGACGGGCGCCTGATCCTCTGGGGCGACGCCGACCGGGGAGCGCTCAAGGCGCAGGTGCTGAGCGTGCTGATGGGCCGCGCGGGCCGGGCCTACGACGTCAGCACCCCCGAAGCCCCGGCCATCGTCAAGTAGTCGCACCGGCGACTTCTGACTCTTCGTCACATTCTCCTGGGGCGACACGCGCCCGATGTCCTTTGTCCGATTTGTTACTCGTCCTACTTTCTCAACGTCGGCCAGGTTGACATAACTCTAAGCCTCTACTTGAGGGTCAGGGTTGAGACCGGGGCACGACGGCCGAGTCGTTGTAGCGATCGAGAGGCATCGCCGTGGCAGCACCCCAGAACTACCTCGCAGTGATCAAGGTTGTCGGTATCGGCGGCGGTGGCGTCAACGCCATCAACCGCATGATCGAGGTCGGGCTGAAGGGCGTCGAGTTCATTGCGATCAACACCGACGCTCAGGCCCTCCTGATGAGCGACGCCGACGTCAAGCTCGACATCGGTCGCGAACTGACCCGTGGGTTGGGCGCGGGAGCCAACCCCGAGGTCGGTCGCAAGGCCGCGGAGGACCACCGCGACGAGATCGAAGAGGTGCTCCGCGGCGCCGACATGGTCTTCGTCACCGCAGGCGAAGGCGGCGGCACCGGCACCGGTGGGGCCCCCGTCGTGGCCGCCATCGCCAAGTCCCTCGGCGCCCTCACCATCGGCGTCGTCACCCGCCCCTTCAACTTCGAGGGGCGCCGCCGCTCCAACCAGGCGGGCGACGGCATCCAGCGCCTGCGCGAAGAGGTCGACACCCTCATCGTCATCCCGAACGACCGCCTGCTCTCGATCGCCGACTCCCAGGTCTCGGTGCTCGACGCGTTCAAGTCCGCAGACCAGGTGCTGCTGTCCGGCGTCCAGGGCATCACCGACCTGATCACCACCCCGGGCCTGATCAACCTCGACTTCGCCGACGTCAAGTCGGTCATGTCCGGCGCGGGCTCCGCCCTCATGGGCATCGGCTCGGCCCGCGGCGAGGACCGGGCGATCATGGCCGCCGAGGCCGCGATCTCCTCCCCGCTGCTCGAGGCCTCCATCGAAGGCGCCCGCGGCGTGCTGCTCTCGATCTCCGGCGGCTCGAACCTCGGCCTGTTCGAGATCAACCACGCAGCCGAACTCGTCGCCCAGGTCGCGCACCCGGAGGCGAACATCATCTTCGGTGCGGTGATCGACGACGCCCTCGGCGACGAGGCCCGCGTCACCGTCATCGCCGCCGGCTTCGACGACGTCGAACCCGCCCAGACGGCCAAGGCGCCGGAACGTCGCCCGGCCACCGTGCCCGTCGACCAGCTCATCGAGGCTCCCGCCTCGGTCCTGGAGGCCGCTGCGAACCGCGACGCCGCCCCCCAGCGCGAGCGGGAGTACGAATACCAGGAGCAGCGCCAGCAGCCGCAGCGCCGCGAACCGGTCCGCGTCGAGGCGCGCCAGCAGGTGCCGCCGCAGAACGTTCGTCGTCAGCCCGAACCGATCGGCGCCGACGAACTCGACGTGCCGGACTTCATGAAGTAACAGT
>JBQTIB010000139.1:0-18303 GCA_052389435.1 Sporichthyaceae bacterium
TCCCGTCCGCGTCCGCCAGGACACCGCGTTCAGGACCAACCGGTGATCACGCCATTGCCCGCCCCGCCGCGGGGTGCGATCGGGCAACAACGGCTCGATCCGGGCCCACTCCTCGTCGGTCAGGTCGCGTCTATCGCGCATCTGCCAGGTTTAACGCACCCGGAGCCCGTCATTCACGGGACACGCTCTAGTCGCGAGTAACCCAGTCGTTGCATGATCACTCTCGTGACGACTCCGGGCGGCGAGTGGGTTCAGGTCGGGAACCGGCAGGACTGGGTGCCGACCGATCAGCCCCCGTCGCCCGATGGATCACCCGGCCTCTGGCACGTCGTGACTGACCCGGATGGATCGAACCGGTGGAAGTGGCACCAGCGACGGCCTCCGCCGATGCCCCCCGGCGGCCTGCCCATGCCGCCGGGGCCACCGCCCGGCCAGATCTCGCAACCCGTCATGTCCTACCTGCCGCCCAAGGTCCGGCGCAGCATCGTGCCGGACTGGCGTACTGGCACATGGGTCATTCTCGCCTTCAACTTGCTGATGATGGTTTGGGTGATCGCCGGGGCGTCCTCCGCGTCCGGCGAAGACGGCGACTGCCAGTACCTCAGCGCCGACACCTGCAACGCCGCGAGCGATGCGGGGACGGCCATCGGCGTGGCACTGCTGATCGGTTTGTGGGTCGCGGGCGATGTCATCCTGGGCGTCGTGTGGTTGGTGACGAATCGATCCCGGTACCGCGAGTGTCCTGCGTGCGGAGCGAACGTGAAGCGCGGCAAGTTCGTCTGCAACCGCTGCGATCACGACTTCCGCAGCGCGGCGCTGCTGCCCTGAGGTGATGACCGGCTGGAGCCGGTGAGCGGTCAGGTGTGGTGTCACGCCCACCGGCCCAGCGCGTCGAGCCGTGACTGGACTCGACCCCGGGTCGCATACCCCCGACTCACAGCGCAAACATCGCAGGCGTACGGAGCCCGACACGCGGGCAGTGACGTGCCATCACTTGAACCGGCGAAGGGTAGGGCAGTGGCAGCCAAGTTCGAGGTCTACGAAGACAAGGCAGGCGAGTTCCGGTTCCGGCTGAAAGCGGGAAACGGCGAGGTAGTCGCCCAAGGCGAGGGCTACTCCACCCGCTCCAACGCGCATGCCGGGTGTGAGGCAGTGAAGCGCGCAGCGGCCGAGGCCACCATCGAGGACGATTAACGCGGGTCACTCCGGCACCTGGAAACCCCCGGTCACGTCGTGCGACCATGCGAGCCGTGGTTTCCGCGCGGTTTCGATGGCTGCCGCTGGGTCTGGGCGTCCTCGCGCTGGCGCTAGCCCTGACGGGCGTTCCCGAGTTTGCGAGAGGCTCGGCGGGAGACCCGCGTTTCGTGGGTCCGCCGAAGGCGAGAGCCTTGGTAGATCAGACACCCAACCGCGATATGGGATTCGCGGGCATGGCCGGGCAACTGCGCCTATACGCCCCTGATCGCTGCTTCGTCCTGCAACCGCTGGCCGGTCTGGCTCCCACAACCGCAGAGGGTTCGCGCATCAAGGAGTCTGTGATCCTTCGTCGCGAACCGGTGGCTTGGTTCGGGGTCGTTTGGCCGTACGGCGCCACCGTTGTGCACCAAGGCGGACGGTATGGAGTCAAGACACGCACGGGGGCGACCTACTGGGCTGGAGATGTCATCTCCGGCGGCGGGGGCACCTGGCCTGACGACGACACCTACGGCCTGCCGGACGCTTGCCTCGGTCACTACCTGAATCAGATCGATCCGCAGTGAAGCTGCTGCAAGGCCCGCGTGCTCGAACCGCTATCGCACGGAGATCGCACGGAAATGGAAAGAGGCCCCCGAGGGGGCCCCTGAACTGCACCCACGTAGTAGCGGGGACAGGATTCGAACCTGTGACCTCTGGGTTATGAGCCGAGAGATCGAGACTGCTGGGGCACCCGGTCCATCGCAGGGTGGCCCGCGACCCGTCGCCCGGTCGGTCTGACCGTCACCGGATGCTCCGGTGCCGAACGCCGCTGGCCCTCAGCGACGATCGCTTCGAGATGCTCTTCGGTGAAGCGAACGTGACTGCCGATCCGGGTATGCGGAACCTGTCGCAGTCGCACCTGCTCTCGCAGCCAGCCAGTCGACACGTTCAGGACCTCTGCGGCCATGGTCGTCGTGTACAGCGGGTTCATGCAGTTCCCCTCCTCGTTGGAGACTCATCGTCGTCCGGGACGGTTGCCGAGATGCTTGCCGACCCGACCACGAGGCGCAGCGTTCGAGTCGGTCCGACGGGTCCGAGCAGATCGTCGACCGCCGAGTCGACCTGGTCGTCGGTCGTGGCGAGCAGACCGCCGTACACGTCGATCGTCGTCTTGATCGACTCGTGCCCCAGCCGCTGCTGGATCTTCGGAAGCGGGGTGCCCGCGGCGATCAACCACGCGACGTGAGTGTGCCTCAGATCGTGAAACCGGGGAGCCTTCTTCAACCCGCGCCTCTGCGCCAGTTCGACGGCGCGCTGCCATCGGTAGACGTAGAACACGGGCTGCCGCAGCGGTTCGCCGAAGGCGTTCACGAAGAGGTACTGATCGGCCGGCTTGTTCGCGACGTAGGGGCGAACGAGCTCGACCAGGCTCTTCGAGAGCGAGAGGGTCCGACGCGACCGTTGGGTCTTGGGGGTGCCGATCACCCATTTGAGTTCGCCGTCGCGCTTCCACGCCCGTTTCACCGAGACGAGCCGACTGTCGAGGTCGACGTCGCCGGCTCGCAGCGCCGAGATCTCGCCCCAGCGCAGTCCGGTGTGGACGGCGAGCTCGATGAGGTCGCGGTCCTCTCGGTAGGCGACGCCGCAGGTGTCGATCTCCGCGGGAGCCCGCCGCTCCCCCGGCCCGCGGTTCGGCCGGAACTCGTAAGCGTCCAGCGAGCACATGGCGTCCGCGATCAGCGCGAACTCCTTGGGCTCGAGGAAGCACGCGATCGGTTCACCGTCGGCGTCGTAGCCGGAGACCTTCGGCAGTCGGCTGAAGGCGCAGGGGTTGACCGGCAGCAGGCCCTTGCGCACGGCGTGACCGCAGATGCCGTGGAGCAGGCCGTGGTAGTTCTTGATGGTCTTGGGAGCGACGCCGGCGTCCTGGCTCACCCGGACCCACCGGGCGATCGACTCGTCGTCGACGTCGGTGATCAGCGGGAACCGCTCCGCAAGCCGCTCGACCATCGCGCGGTATCGCGTCAGCTGATAGCTCGACACGGAGTTTCGCGTCAGCAGGTAGCGCTCGGCGATGTCGGCGAAGTCCGTCTCCGGCACCTCCGGCTCTTCCTCCTCGGCCGGCGCTGCCAGGTAGCCGTGGCCCGGTACCCAGCCGTCGGGCCACCGGTTGCCGGCGTCCTCGACGTCGCACTTGAAGCGGATCGCCTGGCGCTTGGTTCCGAAGGTGTCCGACTGCCATCGGCCGTCCTGGCGCCACCGCACCTGGTAGGCGACCCCGTCCTTGCGGCGGCGCTCGTGGATCGACGCCATCACCGCACCCCCTCTGCGCAGAAGTTCCTGCTCAGATGTGCGCGCGAGCGGCCTTCAGATCGACAGCTCGGACGCTGGGATGTTCCCCAACTTGTTCCCCGATGATCTTGCACGCAAAGGCCCCTGACCTGTTTGTGCAGGTCAGGGGCCGTTTTCTACGTGTGCGCGAGGGGGGACTTGAACCCCCATGCCCCGGAGGGCACTAGCACCTCAAGCTAGCGCGTCTGCCATTCCGCCACTCGCGCAGTGCCTCCGTGGAAGTCCCGGAGGCGGTGGCAACCTTAGCATCGCCGCGAGGCGCGAATGACCCAAGCGACGGTTGGGAAGCGGTGTGCTCCTCGCCGCAGTTCGGTTGGCCGAACTAGGAACCGGGGGGCGCGGGCGGCGACGAGGTCGGCGTGAATGCCGGCGCGCAGCCGCGCGATCACGTCGTCGAGAGTCGCCATCGCGCGTTGGAGGCGCCTGGCGGGCTCGCCATCGAGCGCGGTAACGACGCTTTCGATCGCGACGCCGCTGGCGAACAGGTCCTGGATCAGGTCGTCGGAGAGGTCGAGGATCCTCCGACCGCCGGGGTCCGGGGGCCCGACGCACGCGCCGATCGCCGCCGTGGCGTGGCCCGCGAAGACGGCCGCCGGGCCGAGGTCGTCGAGCCGAAAGCGCGGCTGGCCGGCTCTGGCGCAGTAGGCGAAGGCGCCGACGATCCCCTCGGGGCCTCGCAGCGGCACGACCATGCAGGGACCCTGCGGGAATCCCGCGAGCTCGTCCTCGTTCCGACGTTCGCCGCCCACGGGCGTCCGGGTCGTCACCGCCCGGCCCGTTCGAAGCGCGTCCCCCACGGGACTGCCGTCCAGGGCGTGTCCGCGGTCCCGCAGTCGCTCGGCGTGGGTTCCCGCGGCGGCGGCGACCACCCACCGGTCGCCGACCGGAAGCGCCACCAGGACGAGATCAACACCGGAGACCCCGAGGGCCGCCTCCGCGATCACCTCGAGCGGAGCACGGTTCCGTTCCAGAAGGAGACGCCCCGTCAGAGCTACCGATGCCTCGATCCACGCCGTCGCCGTGCCGGCCGACCTGGCGGACCCGGCCGAGCCGACGAGGGGAACCGCGGCGGGCGGACTTGGCGAAGGGTGCAGCACGTTCTCAGTGTCGCCGGCGGAGATTGTCCGCCCCAGAGGCGAAAGTCCCGATGCGGACGGCCAGGGGCGACGTTCCCGACAGGCACCCAAAGGCGCCGCCGAACCGCCCCTGCTACGGCTTTGGCCTAGCCGCGGCCCGGGGATCCGCGGTCGGCGACCAGACGCGGCGGAGCGCAGCACAGCCAGGCGTCCTCCAGCGCCGTCGCCACCGCCCTGCGCGAGGCCAACCGCAGCTCGATCAGCACCGCCGGGAAGGTGTCGAAGTGCGGGATGGTGAAGAAGCCCTTCGGGGCGGCGGCGAGCACCGCCTCCTTCTCGTGCAGGTCGGCCACCCGCACGGCCAGGATCGGCTCCGCCGGCACCGGCGCGTCGCCGAATCGCTTCAGGTCGGCCTTGCTGAACGGCCGCTCCCAGGCGTAGGCGTTCCCGCCGACAAACCAGGTTGGGCGTCCGTAGCGCTCCCCCTCGGTCGTCTCGGGCAGTGCCGTCACGAGTTCCCAAACCTGCTCCAGCGTCACCACGGCGTCACCGCTCCGCTGCGGGCGTCTCGGCGTCGGCCGGTGCCGTCGTGTCGGCCGGCGTGGTCGACGGCCGGCGCAGCTCCGGCGCCCGTGCACCGGAGATGTCGCCGAGCAGTCCGGGCCGCCGCGTCTGGGCCGGGCTCGCCGAGTCCGACGGCACCGGCTCGGGCGCCGGCTCTCCCGGCAGGAGCGGCGCCGGGTCGGGTTCGCCGGATGCGGGCGGCGTCGGAGCCGGCGCGGTGGGAGTCTCGACGGGCGTGCGCTTCGGTCGCGGCGTGGCCGACTTGGTCGGCACCGGCGTCGGCGCAACGGGCTCGCGAACCTCGGCCGGAGGACGGAGGACCGCTTCGGCCTTGCGACGCTCCGCCTCCTCGCCGCTGATGCGCGTCGTACGTACCCGCACGACCTCCTCGGTGAACTCGGCCGGATCGGGCCGCACCCCGTACCAGAGCAGCAGCACGCCGACGAAGGTCGTCGCGAGCAGCACCGTCGAGGTGCGCACGCGGCCACCGAACAGCGTGCGCGGCAGGCGCCGGGACCCGCTCACGGCTGGGCGCCCATCGGGTCCTGCATCGGCAGGTACTCGGTGCGCATGTTGATGCCTTCGCGGTGCAGTGCCACCAGGATGCGCCCGCGGAGCGCGCGGCCCGTCTCCCACTGCGATCCCGGCTTCGTCGGCGCCCAGATGCGGATAGTCACCTGACTGACCGTCACCTTGTCGACGCCGACGACGACGGGCGCCTCGGTGAGCAGTCCGCGCATGCGATCGTCGGCGAACGCCGCAACGCACGTCTCGCGGATGACCCGCAGCGCTTCGCCGATGTCGGCGGTGGGCGGCACGGCGATGTCCACCACGGCGCGGGCCCAGTCCCGCGAGAGGTTGGTGACCTGCACCAGTTGACCGTTGGGGATCATGATGAGCTCGCCCTCGGCCGAGCGGAGCCTGGTGATGCGCAGCGAAATCTCTTCGACGGTGCCGGACACCCCCGTCGGCGAGCCCATGTCGGAGATGCGGATGACGTCGCCGAGGCCGTACTGCCGCTCGGTGATGATGAAGAACCCGGCCAGCAGGTCCTGCACGACGCGCTGAGCGCCGAAGCCGAGCGCGACGCCGAGGACGGCGGCCGGCGCGACCAGTCCGGTGATGGAAAAGCCCAGCAGGTTCACGATCCGCACCGCGGCGATGCAGAACATCAGCACGTTGACGGTCCAGATCAACACCTGGGCGACGGACTGGCGGTGCTTGGCACGTTCGGCTCGGTCGACCTCGCCCTCGCCGGCCTCCGGTCCCCCGACGTTCAACCGCCCGGTGACCAGCCGCCCCACGGAGGCCACGGCCCGGGTGGCGAGCAGCAGACCGAGCACGACGAGCACGATTTCGAGGCCGTCCCCGCGAACCCAGTCGAGGAGATCACGCATGGCGAGTGTCTACTCCAAGCCCCTGTGCGACGAACGGGCGGTCCTTGCGGCGTTACCCGAATTACACCGGCGCAATCCGCGGTTCGACCCTGCCGCCGGGGGCGCGAACGCCCACGGGGCAACGTATCCGCTGCCGGTGGGGCGGGGGCAAATCCGGGCCGCCTAGCGGTCCGCAGGCTCCGGATCGGACTTCTTCTTCGCCGCCGACGGGTTCGCGGCCGCGGGTTCCTCGTCGGTCCCCTCCGTGGGCGCCGGAGTCGCGGTCGCGCCGGGTCCGGGACCGTCGTCCTCGCTCGGGGCCGGCGTCTCGGCGGGAGCGTCCGGGCAGGTCTTGATCAGCGGGATCGGAGTACAGGTCTGTTCGCCTCCGCCGCCGGAGCCGCCACCGCCGGGAATCCCGGGAAGGTTGCCGCCCGAGGTCGGCTGCGTGGGCGCGACCGTCACCGTGGGCTTCGGAGTCTTCTTCGGCTTCGCCGTGGCGGTCGGCGCGAGCGTCGGGGCGAGAGTGGTCTTCGGGGCCGGTGCGACGGGGACGATGACGCGCGGCGCGAGGGCGCCGGGCTTGATGCCGCCCTTGCCGAGCTGGTGCTCCACCACGGTGTCCTTGCCGATGGTGGTGACGGTCCGCTCGTCCGCGGGGCGCAGGCTGTTCATGAGGAATGCGCCGCCGACGATGGCGGCGGCGACGCTCAGCACGATGGCCGTCTCGGCGGTCAGCGGGCCCCACCGAAGGGAGCGGGCCGCGCCGGCCTTGGCCGCGCGGTTGCGACCGTGCTGCCCGTGGTGACCGTGCCCGCCCATTCGACCTTCCACAATCGCGCCGGTGTTCCGCCCCGAGTCTGCCTCAGGTCCGCCTTCCGGGCGTGCGGCGATAGCGCACCTCACACCCGTTCGGGTCCAGTGCACACCAGGACGGCCAGGATGCAATGGGCCGCTGCAAGAACTTGACCTGAGTAGTGCCTGGGCGCAATGCGAAACCCGTCCGGTTCGGGACGATCTCCGCGCACCGGCCCGGCGGGCCCGCCGATGCCGCACCTACGATGGCGCCGTGCGCGTCGCCGTGGATCCGGAGCAGCCCCATCCCGGCTTCTACCGCTTTTTGACCTCCGTGGTCCTCCCCCGGCCGATCGCGTGGGTGTCCTCGCGTTCGGCCGACGGCGTCGACAACCTCGCGCCCCACTCCTTCTTCACCGTGAGCTGCGTGGCGCCGCCGATCGTCCAGTTCACCTCGGTCGGCCGGAAGGACTCGCTGCGCAACGTCGAGGCGACGCGCGAGTTCGTGGTGCACCTGTGCCCGGAGTGGCTGTTCGAGAAGGTCAACGCCACCGGCACGGACTTTCCCGCAAACGTCTCCGAGTTCGATGCGGTCGGCCTGACCCGCGAACCGGCGGAGAAGGTCTCCGTCCCGCGGGTGGCCGAGGCCCCCGTCGCCCTGGAGTGCGTGCTGCACTCCACGTTGCTGTTGGGCGACTCGACGGTGGTGTTCGGCCGCGTCGTGCACGCGGTCGTCGACGACGCGGTGCTGGCCAACGGACGTCCGTCGGTGGACCTGCTCCGACCGCTCTCGCGGCTCGGCGCCAACGAGTGGGGCGATCCGCCCACCACCCGCGAGATCTCGCGGATCCCCTTCGCGGACTGGCCCGGCCACTTCACTGCGGGCTGATCGGGCGACGGGCCCGGCACCGTACCCGGTACGCGGTACGTACCGGAAAGTCTGTTCGGTCCGATTTGACCAACTGGTGTACGCCGCCGTACGTCACCCTTAGAAGATCACTCTTAGTGTCTGTGATGTCGCATCGGGTGTTCGCGAGGCGACACATGTCCGCCGAGGTACGACTGAAACAAAGACTCCAGGGGTGGGGGAAATGAGACCGAAGACCGCCGTAGTCAACACCGGTCTCGCGTTGGTGCTGCTAGCGGCAGCGGTTGGCGCGGTGTTGCAGATTCAGGACCCGGAGGCGCCGGAAACTCCGGAACAGACCGCTTCCGTCCTTCAGGGACCAGTGGCGTCGACGGTCAGTACGACCGGCAACTTGAACGCGCCGCGGACCGTCGGTCTGCCCTTTGCGGGCGGCCAGCAGGCGGGCCTGGTCAAGTCCGTCGACGTCAAGGTCGGCGACACGGTGAAGAAGGGCCAGGTCCTCGCCACCGTCGACGACCGCAACGCCAAAAACCAGTTGCTGCACGCAAAGGCGGCCCTGAAGGCCGCCGAGGCGCAGCTGCTCGCGGCCCGCGAGGGTCAGACGGGCGCAGAGGCCGAGCTCGACCGCGCCAACATCGCCTTCTCCATCCAGCAGCTGGCCAACGCCCAGCTCGCCGTGGCGAACGCGCGGGAGAAGCGCCGTCAGGTGCTCGGCGCGCAGAACGCGCTCGTCGGATCCGCGGCCGAGTCGCTCTCGCGATCGCGCCGGCAGATCACGCGTCAGGCCACGGCCAGCACCGCCCGCGCCCGGCAGACCACCGACGACCTCACCAACGGTGTCGGTGTCGACAGCGACACCCTCAACAGCAACCGCGATCGGCAGCGTTCGATCAGCGTCACCAACTCCTCGCAGGCCGTCGACTCGGCCCGCGGCGGTTTGGTGCAGGCGGAGGTCGGCCGCTCCAACGCGGTCACCGACGCCAACCAGGCGCTGCGCGACGCTCGGCACCAGGCGACCCTGGCGGCCCGGCAGCTGCACATCGCCCGCGCCCAGGCCAAGGTCAACGCCCAGGGCGGGCGTGCCAGCGAGGTGGCGGCGGCCAAGGCGCAGATCGCCGACGCTCTGGCCACGATCGCCGACGCCCGCGTGGCGCTGGCGAACACGATCCTGCGCTCGCCGTTCGAGGGCATCGTCGTCGACGTCGCCGGCAGCATCGGGGAAACTCCGGTCGGCGCCGTCCGCGGTACCTCCAGTTCCTCCACGGTTCCCGCGGGCCCCGGCTCCGTGGAGAACCGCAAGGCGGCGACCCAGTCCGGCTTCATGATCCTGTCCGACCTGACGACGAAGTTCGTCACGGCGGCGGTCAACGAGGCCGACGTCGGCAAGGTCAAGGTCGGCCAGCCGGCCACCGTCACCTTCCCGGCCACCGGGTCGCAGGTGCGCGGAACGGTCGAGGAGATCGACGTTCAGGAGAACGTCGTCAACAACGTCGTTCAGTACAACGTCAAGGTGAAGCTGGAGAACACGCCCGAAAAGCTCGGGCAGTCCGCCTCCGTCCAGATCATCACCGCGGACCGGCAGAACGTACTCTCGGTTCCCAACGCCGCCATCATCAAGGCCGGCGACCAGAGCATCCTGCAGGTGCGACGGGACGGTCGAGACATGAAGATTCCCGTGACGCCCGGCCTGGTGGGCGATCAGACCACCGAGGTCACCAGCCCGCTGCTGCGAGCCGGCGACGTCGTCATCCTTCCCGGAACGGGCACCAGCGGCACCGGCCGCGCGTCCGTCCCGAGCCGCGGCCGGGGCGGAGGCGGAGGAGGGTGACGCAACCGGCGAGCTTGCGAGCCGGGCAGTCGGCACTGCAGGGCACGAGGCCCGCCGTCGCCCTGGAGAGCATCCGCAAGACCTACGGCACCGGCGAATCGGTCGTGCACGCCATCGCGCACGTCGACCTCACGGTGCCGGTCGGCCAGTACATCGCGATCATGGGCGCATCGGGTTCGGGCAAGTCGACGCTGATGAACATCGTCGGCTGCCTGGACTCGCCCAGCGCGGGCCGGTTCTTCATCGACGGCGTCGACGTGCGGCGCCTCGACGAGCACCAGCTCTCGATCATCCGCAACCGCAAGATCGGCTTTATCTTCCAGAGCTTCAATCTGATCCCCCGTACGACTGCGATGGACAACGTCGAACTGCCGTTGATCTACGCGCACGTCGGCCGGCGGGAACGTCGCCGCAGGGCCAAGGAGGCCCTCGAGCGGGTTGGGCTCGGAAGCCGTCTGGACCACCTGCCCTCGCAGTTGTCCGGCGGTCAGCAGCAGCGCGTCGCAGTGGCCCGCGCCATCGTCACCGACCCGGTGCTGCTGCTCGCCGACGAACCGACGGGCGCTCTGGACTCCAGCAGCACCGAGGACGTCCTCAACCTGTTCGACGACCTGTCCGCCTCCGGACGCACGATCATGGTGATCACCCACGAGGCCGACGTCGGCGACCGCGCGCAGCGCGTCGTGCGCATGCGCGACGGTCGGATCATCTCCGACATCCAGAACCCCTACCGGGACCGCTCCATCCGTTTGGAGAAGAGGCACGGCCTCGAGCCGGACGTGGCCACGGCTCCCCCGCAGTCGCAGAACCTGCTCCCGCCGGATGCGGCGCAGGCCGCGCAGCCGGCCACGCCGGCTCCCGCCCCGCCCGTTCAGCCGCCGCCCGCCCAGCCGCCGCCCGCCCAGCCGCCGCCCACTCAGGCCCTGCCGCCGGAGAGGTGGAACCTGTGAGAACCGCGGAGAGCCTTCGGTTCGCGATCCGGGGCATCGTCGCCAACAAGATGCGCTCGATGCTGACCATCCTGATGATCCTCATCGGCGTGGCCTCGGTCATCACCCTCGTCGCCGTCGGCACCGGATCGTCCCGGGACGTGCAGAAGTCGATCAGCCGACTCGGCTCGAACACCCTGTTCGTGCTGCCGGACGCGCCGACCGGACGCGGCGGCACGGGCATCGCCGCGCAGCTGCGGCGCGCGCTCGGCCTTCCCTCGCCGTCGGTCACCGGCACGCAGACCCGCAAGGCCGTGTTGACCTTCGAGGACACCGAGGCGATCGCCGAGCTGCCGAGCGTCGCCCTCGCGGCCCCCGGCGTGCTGATGCAGCGCCTCGCGCTGTCCTACGGCTCCGCGTCCGGCACCGCCGGCCTGCTGATCGGGACCACGCCCGCCTTCTTCGACATCGACGAGACCACGGTCGCCGCGGGACGGCGCTTCACCAACGCCGAGTACACCGCGCACTCCCGCGTGATGGTCATCGGCCAGACCGTCGCCAACAACCTCGGCGGCCGGGATCCGAACCAGCTGGTCGGCGAGGCGGTCAAGGTCAACGGCCAGGCCTTCACCGTCGTGGGCATCCTCGCTCCCAAGGGCTACAGCGGCCAGCAGGACCTCGACGACCGCATCCTGGCCGTCGGCACCGCCGTCAACGACGCCCTCTACGGCTACTCCCCGCTCGGGTTGGGACCGATCAGCGGCATCGCCGTCAAGGCGAAAACGCCGGACCTGGTGCCCGTCGCGCAGAAGGACGTCACCCAACTGCTGGCCGCCCGCCACGGCGTCTCGCTGCTGAACGCCGACTTCATCGTGTTCAACGCCAGTTCCATCCTCGACGTGTCCGCGGACTCCAACCGGACGCTGACGATTCTGCTCGCGGCGGTCGCCGGCATCTCGCTGCTCGTCGGCGGCATCGGCGTCATGAACATCATGTTGGTGTCCGTCACCGAGCGAACACGCGAGATCGGCATCCGAAAAGCCATCGGCGCCGACCGCAAGGACATCATCGGGCAGTTCCTCGGCGAGGCCGTGTTCCTCTCCCTGGCCGGCGGCGTCATCGGCGTCGGCGTCGGCTTCATCGCCACCCAGTTCGAGATCGCCGGTACCGAGCCCGTGATCGCCCCGTATTCGGTCTACCTGTCGCTGGGCGTCTCGCTGGTCACCGGTCTGGTGTTCGGCCTGTACCCGGCCAGCCGCGCTGCGGACCTGCGCCCCATCGACGCCCTGCGGTACGAGTAAGGACGACGCCATGAACCCTCAGTCCGATTCCGGTCAGCCGCAGTTCGGCCAGGGACCGCAGCCCTTCGGCGCTCCGCCGACTCCCCCGTCGCACCCGGGAGCCGGCACGACCACGATCGTCCCGCCGGACGCCACGGCGCACGAGGACGACATGCCGCTGCCCAAGGGCCGCGGCCCCGCGTCCACCAAGGCCCTCGCGGTCGGCCTGCTGGTCGTTCTGGCCTTCGGCGGAGGAGTGCTGGCGCAGAAGAAGAACGACGAGGGCATGATCCGTCCGCCGACGGGTCCGGCCGCCGCGATCGCCGCAGCAGCCGCGGCGGGCGGCGGCGGCGCACCCGCACCGGCCCCCGGCGCTCCGGGCGAACACCCGCTGCTCGCCGGCGCCGCGCTCAAGGGCGAGGTCGTCCGGGTCGAGGGAACCACTCTGATCGTCCGCGACGCGAACGGCGTCGAGCGCAAGGCGACGACCTCGTCGAACACTCTGACGATGACTCAGGTTCCGCTGGACTCGCTCCAGCCGGGCCAGAAGGTCTACGTCGCCGGGCAGCCCGCCGCCGACGGCTCCGTCACCGGACTCGCCGTGGTCGTGCCGTCGGAAACGGCGGCACCCGCCGCGCCGGCACCGGCCGCGCCGGCGGCCCCATGAACACCGTCCGGGTCCTGATCTCCGAGCGTCGGGCGCTCTACGCCGCGGCGCTGCACACCCTGCTGTCCCTCGAGCGGGACATGCAGGTGGTGGCGACGCTGATGAGCGACGTCGACATTGCGGCCGCAGCCAACCGCACGCGAGCCGACGTCGCCCTGGTCGACATCGACAACAGCCTGATGGATCCGGCCGGGCTGTGCTGCCCGCTGCGTCGGGGGGCTCCGATGTGCCGCATCATCGCCCTGACCGAGCACTACCTGCCCGGGCCCCAGGTCCACACCTGGGCCACGCAGGCGGAGGGCCTGGTCAGCAAGCACTCGGTGTCCTCGGTGCTGGTGGAGAGCATTCGCCGCGTCATGACCGGCGAGATGGTCGTGGACCCGCGCTTCGCGGCGGCGACGGCGGCACCGGACAACGCCACCCTCACCCTGCGCGAACTCGATCTGCTGCGCCACGCCGCCCACGGCCACTCGGTCAAGGAACTCGCCGCGCGGCTTTCCCTTTCGGACGGGACCGTGCGCAACTACCTGTCTCGCATCAACGCAAAGCTCGGGGCCCGGAATCGCATCGAGGCGATTCGCATCGGCCGAGACTCGGGCTGGCTGTAGTACGAATTCGTACGCTCCGAGTTTCCTTCGGAGTCGGCCCTTCGTCGTGCCACAAAAATGGAAGACGGGCTCCCCCGGATTACGGAGAGAGCCCGTCGACCAGTCGTCGCCGTCGGCGACGAGAGGGTGGTTACAGGCCGCCGAGCAGGCCCGTGACGAGGCCGAGCAGACCGCCCAGGATCGGGCCGACGATCGGCAGACCCGAGACGAGCGAAACGACGGTGCCGAGAAGGCCGCCAAGAAGACCCATGATGTGCTCCCGAACTGTGTGATCCGAATGACGCAGAGACTGTGGTGTTGCCTGCTGCGCTTTACCTGACACCTAACAATTGCGTAACCGCAACGCCGTCAACCAGTGTCATTTGTCATCAATATCCAGACTGAACACAGCGAACGCTATGTGACGGCAAAGTTGCATTGCGTAGCGATCAGGCGGCAAAAAGGGAGCGAGCCCCCGCCGTGTGGTGACAGCAGGGGCTCGTCCGCGACCAGTCGCTGGTCGTACTACGAAAGGCAGAACTTAGACAACCGGCCCGGTGACGGTGCCGACCAGCGCGTTCACGATGGCGAGAACGCCAGTGAGGGCGACGGTGCCGAGGAAACCGACGGTGTCCAGCAGGCTGCCGAGGAAACCGAAAAGCGCCATTGTATGCTCCCGAAACTTGGTGATCCTATGGTGCGCGCCCGACCCACCCTCCCAATAACCCTGACCGGTGGGCGTTTGCGCTTTACCTGACACCTAATACTTGCGCGGTCGCAAACTGAGCTACTAGTGCCATCTGTCATCAGTTTCAATTGCGCCCCCGCGATACAGAATGTATCCGTCAAATCACGGAGCGTAGCCTGTGCTGGAAAACGGACTGCTCTTGAAATAGGAGACGCTGCGGTTATTGCCTACGGAGCAATAGCGTGCGGCCATGAGCCAACCCACCGTGCGGCAGCACGCAATAGCCGACCTATTCAAAACGAGCCTCGGGCGCGCGGCGGTCCTTTTCCTGACCGCCTGGACGCTCGATTTCCCGCACGCGTGGGCCTTCCTCGCCGTGTCCTTCGCCGCGGATGCGGCCACTCGCCTCTATCTCCTGCGGCGCGACCCGGATCTCCTGGCCCGCCGCCGCCTCGACGAGTCGGGCGCGGAGGTCCGCGGCTACCAGCGCTTCGCGCAGGTGGGCGTGAACGTGGTGTTCCTGGCGATGCTGGCGACCTGCGCGCTGGACAGGCGCAACGAGTGGTCCGCCGTTCCGACCGCGGTCTCCGTCGTCGGCCTCGCCCTGGTGGCGGCCGGCCTGTTCGTGGTATTCCTCGCCCTGCGGGCGAACACCTTCGCTTCGGTGCGGGTCGTGCTGCACGAGGACCAGCGCGTCGTGTCCACCGGGCCGTACGGACACGTGCGCCACCCGCTGTACAGCGGACTGATCCTGTGGATTCTCGGCACTCCCCTGGCGCTGGGCTCCTGGTGGGGCCTGGCCTTCGTCGCGGCCGTCGCGGCGATCATCGCGGGCCGCATGGTCGACGAGGAGAAGTTCCTCGCCAAGAGCCTTGCGGGCTACCGCGAGTACACCGAGCAGGTGCGCCACCGAGTGGTCCCCCTGGTCTGGTAGCCCAGCGGCCCGACAACGCCAAGGCCCCCGCGTCCACCGAGGACGCGGGGGCCTTTTCCTGTGCCCACCGGCGGAACCGCACTCGCGTGGGTGCGTGCCGACCGAACTGCAGCGCGCTACGCGTCGTCGCGGAGCAGTCGGTAGCAGGCTCCCGCGAACGCTGCGCCGACCCAGGCGAGAACGACGACGAAGGCAGCGGTGGAGTCGGTGATCTGACGGGCCTGGGGAACGGCCCAGAAGGCTTGGCCGGCGGCTCCGAACAGGTACGGACCGATGGTGTTGGACCAGGCGCTCGGCAGGAACGCGAAGAGGATCGGCATGAGGAAGAGCAGTCCCACCAGGGCCGAGATCGCCCCTGCGGTGTGGCGCAGCAGGGCGCCGAGCGCGACGCCCATCGCGGCGACGAGCATCAGGTAGACCGGCGCGGAGAACAGCACGTGCAGCACGTACGGCTCGCCCAGTCCCACGGACAGGCCCTTGCCGGACAGCAGCGCCTGGGCAATCCAGAAGGCCGCGAACATCGACGCCAGCGCGACGACGCCGACGAGCGCGCAGACCACGGCGAGCTTGCCCCACAGGACCGGGACGCGTCGCGGCACAGCGGCCATGGTCGCGCGGATCATGCCGGTGGAGTACTCCGAGCTCGCGGCGAGGACGCCGAGGATGCCGACGGCCAACTGGGCCAGGGCAACGCCGGACAGCGGGTCGGTACCCGGTCGGAAGGCCTGCTGCTCCAGGGGACTCAGTTCGTCCCACTGCGCGGAGAAGACCGCCGCGAGAAGGGCGGCGAGGCCGACGAGAAGCAGGACCGCGACGCCGAGGACGATCGCGGTCGAGCGGACCGAGTACAGCTTGGTCCACTCCGCGCGGATCACTCGACTCTGCGTCACCGCCATTCCGGGCAGGCCGCCGACGGCACGGTCGCTCGCGTGCCTGCGTTCGGCCGAGGCCGAGCGCCACGCGGTCATCCCGCCCGCGGCGCGGACCCCGGTCCCGCGGGCGCCGCGGACGATACGTCCGGGCATCGCGTAGAGCTCGGGTCGCTCGCGCAGGAGCAAGCCCGCCGCGGCGAGGCCGACGACGGCGCCGAAGACCAGGCACGCCATGCCGTAGGCCCGCCACACCTCGCCCGGCTGCGAGGCCGAGGTCAGCACTCCGGCGACGACGAGCAGCGCGACGCTGTAGCCGGCGAGCACCCAGCCGCGGCGCCGGGACAGCCGCAGCCGCTCGGCGTCGCTGCGATGGACGGTCGGGCGACTCACGACGTCGATCGAGGCCGAACTGGACACGACGATCCCCCCACGGTTCTTCCCACGATTCCTTCTACCGCACCCGCCCCGGTTGGCAGCGTGCGCAACGCCTTCACCGCGTCGGGCCGGACGCCTGGCCGGCCGGTCGCTGAGCCGGGACCGGGCCGGCGTGGTACTCCACCGCCCCTGCGGTCAGGGCCATGAACGCGTCTTCGAGCGAGGCCTGCTGCGCGCCGAGTTCGTGCAGCGCGATGCGATGGGTGTGGGCGAGGTCTCCGATGGCCTGCGACGTCATGCCGCGGATGGTGAGCACGTGTGGGTCGAGGCCGTCGGTCTCGACCTGCACGGGCGCCTCGGACAGCAGCGCGGCCAGTTCCCTCGCCTGCGGGGAGCGCACTCGTACGGTGTCCGCGGACGCGGCGGCGATGAACTCCTCCACGGTCGTGTCGGCAATCAGCCGGCCCCGGCCGATCACGATCAGCCGGGTGGCCGTCAACGCCATCTCGCTCATGAGGTGGGAGGAGATGAAGACGGTGCGTCCCTGGTCGGCGAGGTGGCGCAGGAGCTCGCGGACCCACCGGATGCCCTCGGGGTCCAGCCCGTTGACGGGTTCGTCGAGCACCACGGTGGCCGGGTCTCCGAGCAGGGCGGAGGCGATGCCCAAGCGCTGGCCCATGCCGAGGGAGAAGCCGCCGGCACGTTTGCGGGCGACCTCGCGCAGGCCGACGAGGTCCACGACTTCGTCCACGCGCCGCTTCCCGATGCCGTTGGTCTGCGCCACGGCGAGCAGGTGGTGGAAGGCCGAGCGGCCCTGGTGGACGGCCTTGGCCTCGAGCAGGATGCCGAGCTCGGCCAACGGCGCACGGGTGCGCCGGTAGTGGCGGCCGTTGACCCGGACCCAGCCGCTGGTGGGGGCGTCCAGACCCGCGATCATGCGCATGGTCGTCGACTTGCCCGCCCCGTTGGGCCCCAGGAAACCGGTGACGGTTCCCGGAGGCACGGTGAAGCTCAGGTTCGCTACGGCAACCCGCTCTCCGTACCGCTTGGTGACGCCACAGACCTCAATCACAGGCCCCTCCTCCCTAGCTTGGACGCTACGACGTCGCGAGTCGCGGCCGCTACGCGTCCATGATCAAGAATCTCCACCATCGGGCACTTTGCCGTGGTCTGACCGTCCGAAACGGGTTCTTTGCTGCATTATTTCCAAGATCGACTACGCGATTCGATTCGACGTGATATCCGTACACGCCGGAGAGGTTTGCCCGCTCCGGCCCATCGCAATTCGGTGTGCCCACACCGCACTCTCGTGAGCGAAAGCCCAAGAGAAATGCAATGAATTCACCAAGATCATCAACGAATTCTCGGTGCCGTTCGCAGCGGTGCGATACGGCGCCGATACGGCGCCGAACGTCCCGTCTCGCTCCCGCCCACGCCCTGTGGCGCCGCAGGCGGTGGCGCGCCCACAGGTCGCCCCTGTGGCCACAAGCCCTACAGAGGTGCAAAAAAGCGAGAGCGCCTTCCAGTGGAAGGCGCCCTTGCTGTGGTGGTCTGGATTACAGACCGATGCTCAGGATCAGGCCCTTGAGGTTGATCGCGAGGGACTCGATGCCGAGGGTAACGAGGTTGAGCAGACCCATGATGACTCCTGTGGTGTGACGGTATCCAACGACTGGTTTCCGCGAGCCACCGTGGTTCCTCGTAGCGGGATCACCGCTGTTTCGGACTTTCTGGCTGGCCTCGCAGGAAGATCATTGCTCTCGCGCATATGTCGCCAATAGTGCCGTTTGTCATCGAATTTTATTCGCCCATTACCTCTGCGTAATTGCATGATCACGCGCAGTAGTAGGCGTTGTCCGGGTACACGAAAGAGCCCCGCCCGGTGGACAGGTCCACCCTGCGGGGCCTGGTGCTGCCGCGCGCGAGGGCCCGCTAC
>JBQTIB010000140.1:0-18086 GCA_052389435.1 Sporichthyaceae bacterium
CCCAACCGGGTGTGACCTACCACGCAGTAACAAAGAGGTTTGCCGCTGGATATACCTGTCAGTAGAGGCCGCCCGTGACGTCCGCCCCGGGCGGTCTCTGTGTTTAAGGCGCGGCGCGAAGTGTTGAGGGCGCGGCCCGCGCGCGAACGGGCCGCCCGACGATGCGCCGTCGGACGGCCGTAGGCGCTGCCCCTCGCTAGTCCAGGTCGGCGAGGCGCTTGGTCACCTCGTTCAGCGCGTCGCTGAGCTTGGCCAGCGCCGCCTGCAGGTTGTTGGCCATGTACCCGTCGAGTTCGAGGCCGAGCACGCTGCTCAGGCCGGTCGGGTGGCCCTCGACGACGACGACCTCCTTGCCGCGCGCCTGTGCCTTGCGCACCCGGTCCCGCGTCACCGAGGTGTCGTAGGGCAGCAGCGTGTCGTACCCGGCCGACCACCCCGAGGAGCTGCCGAACAGCAGGCCCCGGCGGCCCTCGAAGCCGTACTTCTTCGCGGTCCAGAGCTGGTCGCGGCTGGTGGTGATGACCGTGGACCGGTTCTTGTTGTTCAGGCCGTACTTGTTGAGCGCGTGCATCATCCGCTTCGCTTGGACCTTGGCGTACAGGCCCTTCACGTGGACGTAGGCGTGCGCCTTCGGGAAGTCGCGGACCACCATCAGCGCCTCGTAGATGTTCGGCGCCTGCGAGCCGTCGTTGAGTTCGCAGCGCCGGAAGGAGTCGTAGCTCATCTTCTCGACGGTGCCGCTGCAGTTGGTCGTGCGGTTGACCGTCGAGTCGTGCATGACGACCGGCTTGTCGTCCTTGGTCCACCGCACGTCGAACTCGACGGCGTCCGCGCCGGAACGCAGTGCCTCCCGCAGCGCGCGCACCGAGTTCTCGGTGCCCGGACTGTCGTAGCCGCCGCGGTGGCCGATCACCTGCGTGTGGTCGTCCGGGAAGCCGGAGGCGGCCATGGCCGCCGGACCCTGCACCGCGCCGCAGACGGCCACCACCGACGTCAGCGCCGCCCCAGTCGCCAACCGTCGGACGGCCGTCCGACGGGATCGGTTGATCGGATCACTCTGTCGTGCGCCACCGTTCGAGCCAGCCTGCTGCATGCTGATTTCCTCCCCAGGATCGTGTGTCTCTCAGCGATTCCAGGGTCGGCGTGCACCTGCCGCGGGCAGGCCGCATACAGCGGGCTGCCGGCGGATCTTGGATTTCGAGTCCGACCAGACCGGACATTGCGCCCGGCAGGCAAAGCGTTCTCAGACCTGCCTTTCGACCGGTCTTGACCTCAGCCCTCGGGCTGGCGGGCGATGAACTCGGCCATGCCGGGGACGGTGAACGCGACGGCGCCGTGTTCCGGGGCGTAGACCAGGCCCTTCGCGATCAGGTTCGCCCGGGCAGGTCCGAGACTGCTGGCCGGGCGCCCGAGCCGAGTCGCGACGGCACCCGAGTTGGCCGATCTCCCACCCTCGGCGGCCATCGCCCGCAGATAGGCCTGCTCGGCGGGCGTGGCCCGGTCCCAGCGGGCCCGGAAGAAGCCGTTGTCCAATGCGTGCAGTCCGACGGCGGCGCCGACCCGTGCGTCGGCGAGGGTCAACGTCGGCCCGTCCGCGGCATGCCAGGTGTCCTGTCCGAACTGCTGCAGGAAGTACGGGTAGCCCGCGGCCGCGGCCACCACGTGCGCCAACCCTGCCGGGTCCCACGCGACGCCCTCCGCCTCCGCCGGCGCACGCAGCGCGGTCACCGCCGCGAGCTCGTCGAGATGCCCGATCGGCGAGTACACGAACAGCCGCTCCGCGTAGGACTTCGCCTCGGCGAGTACGCGCGGCAGGCTCGGCAGGCCCGCGACCGCGAACGCCAGCGCCCAGCCGCGCTGGCCGCCGACGTGGGCCAGCGCACAGAGTGCCGCCAACTCCTCGGAGGTCAACTCCTGCGTTTCGTCGACGACGATCGCCAGGCCGACGCCTTCTTCCCGTGCCGCGGCCGAGACGTCGGCGACCACCTTCACCAGGTCCGTTTCCAGGACGCCGGTGTCCGCACCACCGCCGCGCGCGGCCTCGAGGTCGAGGCCGAAGCTCCAGACGCCCGAGGTGTCGTAGGAGGCCTTGAAGCTGAGCATCGTCTTGAGCGCCGCCCGCAGCCGCTCGCCCGCGGACAGGCGCGCCCGGTCGGCCATCGGCGCGTGCAGGGCCTCGCCGAGCGTGGACCGCAGCGATGCGCCGGCGCCTCCTTCGACCTGCGCGACGATCCAGTCCCGCGCGCGGGCGGTGGCGGCGAATTCGGACAGCAGAACGGTCTTGCCAACGCCCCGCAGCCCGTAGAGCGCGTGCGGCTGACTGTCCCGGCCGCGCTCGATCCGCTCCAGCCCAACCCGCCAGGCGTCGAGTTGGGCGTCGCGCCCCGCCAACGCGGCGGGCACCCGCCCGGCGCCCGGTGCGTAGGGGTTGCGCACGGGGTCCACACCGGAAGTCTAAGGAACACTAACGGTGTATAGCAATTCTTTATAGGGGGCTACAGATTGGTAGTCCCGCACCCGTTCACTCTTCGTAGGACTCGATGCTCGGGCAGGAGCAGACGAGGTTGCGGTCGCCGTAGGCCTGGTCGATGCGGGTGACCGGGGGCCAGTACTTGTCCCGGAAGTCCACGCCGGAGGGGAAAACCGCCTCGGTGCGGGAGTACGGGTGCGTCCACTCCTCGCTCGAGAGCGCCTGCGCGGTGTGCGGGGCGTTGCGCAGCGGATTGTCGTCGGCGGGCCACTGTCCCGAACCGACCTTGGCGATCTCCCCGGCGATGGCGATCATCGCGTCGCAGAACCGGTCGACCTCGGCGAGGTCCTCGCTCTCGGTCGGCTCGACCATCAGCGTTCCGGCGACCGGGAAGGACATCGTCGGGGCGTGGAAGCCGTAGTCGATGAGCCGCTTCGCGACGTCCTCGACGGTCACGCCCGTCGCCTTGGTGATCGGGCGCAGGTCCAGGATGCACTCGTGCGCGACCAGGCCCCCCTGCCCGGAGTAGAGCACCGGGAAGTGCTCGCCGAGGCGCTTGGCGATGTAGTTCGCCGACAGGATCGCGACCTCGGTGGCGTGGGTGAGTCCGGCGCCGCCCATGAGGCGGACGTAGGCCCACGGAATCACCAGGATCCCGGCGCTGCCGAAGGGCGCCGCGGAGATCGGACCGACGCCGGTGGTCGGGCCGGCGCCCTCGACCATCGGGTGGTTCGGCAGGTAGGGCGCGAGGTGCTCCTTGACCGCGACGGGCCCGATGCCCGGGCCGCCGCCGCCGTGCGGGATGCAGAAGGTCTTGTGCAGGTTCAGGTGGGAGACGTCGCCGCCGAACTTGCCGGGTTTGGCCAGGCCGAGCAGGGCGTTGAAGTTCGCGCCGTCGATGTAGACCTGACCGCCCGCCTCGTGCACGAGGTCGCAGACCTCGGTGATGCCGGCTTCGAACACCCCGTGCGTCGAGGGGTAGGTGACCATGATCGCCGCGAGGTTGCCCGCGTGGGCGGCGATCTTCTTCTGCAGGTCCGGCAGGTCGACGTTGCCGAGGTCGTCGCACGCGACGACGACGACCCGCATGCCGGCCATGACGGCGGAGGCGGCGTTGGTGCCGTGCGCGGAGGACGGGATCAGGCAGACGTCCCGGCCCGCGTCGCCGTTGGCCTTGTGGAAGGCGCGGATCGCCAGCAGGCCGGCGAGTTCGCCCGCGGACCCGGCGTTGGGCTGCAGCGAGACCCGGTCGTAGCCGGTGACCTCGGCGAGCCAGCCCTCGAGGTCGCGGATCAGACGCAGGTACCCGGGCCAGTCCTCCGACGGCGCGAACGGGTGGACGTCGGCGAACCCGGGCCAGGTGACCGCTTCCATCTCCGTGGTCGCGTTGAGTTTCATCGTGCAGGAGCCGAGCGGGATCATGCCGCGGTCCAGCGCGTAGTCCCGGTTCGCCAGCACCCGGACGTACCGGAGAAGTTCGGTCTCGCTGTGGTGGGTGTTGAACACCTTGTTCGTCAGAAACGGCGTATCACGCAGCAGGTCCCGCGGCAAGGCACCATCGCGCACGTCATCCTCAATGGCTGCGATCGCGTCCGATTTGTCCGAGTTTGTGGAGCCGTTTCGGCTGACGTGCGCTTTGGCTCTTGACACGCGGAAGGCGTCGAGTACGCGGTCGATGTGCTCGGCGGTCGTGGTCTCCGAGCAGGCGATGCGGATGCGGTCCGGGCCGTCGACGCCGAGGTTGATCCCGTGGGCGCGGGCGACCGCGTTGACCTCGGCCGCGCGGCCGGGGACCTCGGCCATGACCGTGTCGAAGAAGGTGTCGTAGAGCACCGTCACCCCGCCGGCGCGAAGCGCCGCGGCCAGCGAGGCGGCGTGGGAGTGCACGCGCCGCGCGATGTCGGACAGGCCCCGCGGGCCGTGGTAGACCGCGTACATCGAGGCGATCACGGCCAGCAACACCTGCGCGGTGCAGATGTTGGAGGTGGCCTTCTCCCGGCGGATGTGCTGCTCGCGGGTCTGCAGTGCCAGGCGGAAGGCCTGGTTGCCGGCGGCGTCGATGGAGACGCCGACGAGGCGCCCGGGCAGGCCGCGCTCGAGGCCGGTGCGGACGGCCATGAACCCGGCGTGCGGGCCGCCGAAGCCCATCGGGACGCCGAAGCGCTGCGCGGAGCCGACCGCGACGTCCGCGCCCCATTCGCCGGGGGCCGCGAGCACGGTGCAGGCGAGCAGGTCCGCGGCGGCGGTGACCAGGGCGCCGCGGGCGTGGACGGCGTCGGCGAGCGCCTGGTACTCGGCGCGGGTGCGCAGGGCTCCGGAGGCGCCGGGGTACTGCACGACGACGCCGAAGACGTCCCCGCCGGGCAGCTCGCCGCGCAGATCGCACACCTCGACGTCGATGCCGAGCGCCTCGCACCGGGTGCGGACGACGGCGACGGTCTGCGGCAGGCACTCGGCGTCGAGGACGACCCGGCCCTCGGGCATGCCCGGCACCGAGCGGCGCATGAGGGTGACGGCCTCGGCGACGGCGGTGGCCTCGTCGAGCAGCGAGGCGTTCGCCGTGGTCAGCCCGGTCAGGTCGGACACGACCGTCTGGAAGTTGAGCAGCGCCTCGAGCCGGCCCTGGGAGATCTCGGGCTGGTAGGGCGTGTAGGCGGTGTACCAGCCCGGGTTTTCCAGCACCTTGCGGCGCACGACGCCCGGGGTGACGGTCTCGTGGTAGCCGAGGCCGATCATCGAGGTCCGTACGGTGTTGGTCTTGGCCAGCGCCCGCAGCGCGGTGAGCACGTCCTCTTCGCTGACTGCGGCCGGTACGTCGAGCGTCTGCTCGAGGTCGAACGGGAGCCGGATGTTCTCCGGCACCGCGGCGATGGCCAACTCGTGCAGGCTCGCGTGGCCTAGAAAGGAGAGCATGCGCCGCTGTTCGGCGGCGTCGGGACCGACGTGTCTGGCCACGAACGGGCCGAGGACGGCGTGGTCACGGGCAGGGTCACTGGAAGAAGTCTGGGCGCTCATAGCGCGGCAAAGCCTAGTTCGCCTTTCGGCCGCGTGTCGCGACCCGGGTCTCACTCAGCTTTTGTCGATCAGCGTCTTGGGGAAGTACTCGCGGATCTTCCAGGAGTTCGCGGTGGCGTCCCAGAGCAGTTGGACGTAGAACTCCTCGCCGGTGGCCGCGCCGGAACTGAAAGACGTGCTGCCGTCGAGGTTCTTGTAGCTGATCTTCTCCTTTGCCAAGGTCAGCTCGACGGTCGTCAGCGTCGCGGTGCTGTTGGCGATCTTCAGCTTGCTGACCGACAGGTCCCCGCCCTCGGCCCGCTGGCGGCTGATCGTGAAGTACGCGATGTCCCCGACGGTCGCCCGGCAGGCCACGCAGAGCGGGTCGCTCACCTCGACGAGCTTTTCGAGCTTGCCTTGCGTCTGCGCCTCGTTGACGACGGTCTCGAAGAAGTACTCCGCGAACTCCTTGGCGCCCTCGTCGTTCTTCTTGGTCGCGGCGTCCGGCGCGGAGGCCAGCGTCGGCTCCGGAGTGCTCGACGCGGTCGGGCCGGGCGGGGGCGCCTCGACGCCGCTGAGCGGGTCCTTCTCCTCCCCGCCGCAGGCGGCCAGGGAGAACAGCACGGCGGCGGACGCGACGACGGCAACGGCACGGCGGGAGGTTCGAAGGCTCAGCACAAGATCAGCGTAAGACGGCGCACGCCCGGACATCTCGGACTCGCCCACGAACACAGCCAAACGAAAGGCCCGCGACGTTCGGTCCTCACGGGCGAGCCCGAGGCCTGCCGGAAAGCGGGACGAACTGGACCCAGGCCGCGAACGGCGGCCGACGTCGGCGTCGCGCGCGAGTTCTCGGTCGCGGTCGCGGTCGCGGTCGCGGTCGCGGTCGCGGTCGCGGTCGGACGGCGATGACTGTGGAGGCTGTCAGCCCCCACAGTCGTGTCTTCGCGCCCGATGCGGCCATTTCTTCGCGCGGCGTGACGGAGGGAAGGGGACCCGGGGGCGGGCGTCAGCGGCCTGTGAAGCGGGCGGGGCGTCGCTCCAGGAAAGCGCTCACGCCCTCGGCGAAGTCGGCCGTTGCGGCCTGCTCCTGCTGACGCTCCGCTTCCTCGCGCAGCTGAGCGGCGAGGTTGGCCTGCGCGCTCTCGCGCAGGATCCGCTTGATGCCGGTGATCGCGAGGGTCGGCGCGGCGGCCAGGCGCTGCGCCAGGGCCATCGCCGCCTCGTGGACCTCGGCGTCGGGGTGGACGGCGTTGACCAGTCCCCAGTCCAGCGCCTTCGCGGCCGGCAGTTTCTCTCCGAGCATGGCCAACTCGGCGGCCCTGGCCAGGCCGACCCGCTCGGCCAGGTAGCGCAGCGCGCCGCCGTCGGGGATCAGCCCGATGTTCACGAACGCCATCAGCAGGTAGCTGGACTCGGCCGCGACGACCAGGTCGCAGGACAGCGCGAGCGAGGCCCCGATGCCCGCGGCGGCGCCGTGGACGCCGGCCACGAACGGCTTCGGCGATTCGCGGACCTCCAGCAGCAGCGGGTTGAACAGGTCGTTGAGGCGCCCGTAGAGGTCCGGGGACCCGGAGGCCAGCAGGTCGACGGCCCCGGCGAGGTCGGCGCCGGCGGAGAACCCGCGGCCCGCTCCGGTGATCAGCACCGAGCGGACCTCGGGGTCCTTGCTCGCCTGCGCGATCGCGGCGCGCATCTCGTGGCCGAACGCGACGTTCCAGGAGTTCAGGACGTCGGGCCGGTTCAGTTCGATGTGCTCGACGCCGCCGTCTCGCGCGACCCGGATCGTCTCGTAGCTCGACAACTGACGCCCTCTCAGCTCAGGAGGCGACCTGGTCGTCGCCGTCGACGGCGTCCTCGACGGCCTCGCTGCCCAGGTACGCCGCGCGCACCAGGTCGCTGGTGCCGACCTCGCGCGGCGTGCCCTCGAAGATCGGCTTGCCGAAGTCGAGGACGTGGATGTAGTCGCACACGCTCATGACCAGGGCCATGTCGTGCTCGACGAGCAGGATCCCGATCCCGCGGTCGTCGACGAGCTGACGCAGGATCACGCCGAACTTCTCCGTCTCGGCCTTGTCCAAGCCGCTGGAGGGCTCGTCGAGCAGCATGACCTGGAAACCGCCCGCGATGCAGCGGGCGAGTTCCACCAGCCGGCGCTGGCCGGTCGAGAGGTCCGCGGGGCGACGGTTGGCGAGGGCCTCGATGCCGCAGGCCGCGATGGCGCCCTCGACGGCCTCGGCGACCAGCGCGGCGTCGGTGCGCTTGCCGAACAGGTGCCGCCACGGCTTCGATCCGGCCAGGCCCGCCTCGCGGCCGAGCGAAACGTTGTCCCGGACGGTCAGGGAGTCGAACAGTTCCATGCGCTGGAAGGTGCGGCCGAGGCCGCGCAGCGCCCGGGCGTGCGGCGGCTTGGCGGTGACGTCCTCGCCGAAGAGACAGACCGTCCCCTCGGTGGGCCGCAGCAGGCCGGAGCAGGCGTTGAAGGTCGTGGTCTTGCCGGCGCCGTTCGGGCCGATCAGGCCCGTGATCCGGCCCTTGGGGGCGTCGAGGGAGATCTTGTCCACGGCCAGGTGCCCGCCGTAGCGCACGGACACGTCGCGGACCGAGAGACCGTCGGAGGACTGCGCCATGGGTCCACCATTCGAAGCGACCGGTACGGGCCCGTTCAGCCTACCTCCGGGGGGCTTGATCCCAACCGTACGCTTCCCCCATGCGTACCTTCGAGAATGTCGACGACTTCATTGGCGCAGCCGGAAGCGAACTCGGAGCCTCGGACTGGGTGAGCATCGATCAGAAGCGGATCGACGCCTTCGCCGAGGCCACCGGGGACCACCAGTGGATCCACGTCGATCCCGAGCGAGCCGCGGCGGGACCGTTCCGCACCACGATCGCCCACGGGCTGCTCACCCTGTCCATCTACGGCGGGCTGATCGGCACGATCTACGAGCTCAAGGGCGTCAAAATGGGGGTGAACTACGGCCTGAACAAGGTCCGGTTCCCCGCTCCGGTGCCGGTGGACTCCGAGGTGCGCCTCGTGCTTTCCCTCGGCGAGGTGACGCGGCTCGAGGGAGCCGTGCAGGCCACCATGCCGGGGATCATCGAGCTCCGCGGCGGCACGAAGCCGGCGTGCGTGCTCGAGGGCGTCGTCCGCTACGTCCTCTAGGTTCTGACCGCTAGTCAGGTCGCGCCGCGCGGTAGGCGCCGAGGTCCGCGCGGGCCCGCGCCAACTCCTGCGCGCCCAACGTCTTGGGCGTGCCGGCGGCGGCCGCGCGCAGGTAGACCTCGCACAGCCATTCGAGGGTGAGCGCCGCCTCGACCGCGCTGGGCAGGTCCGGGCCGACGGCGACCGCGCCGTGGTTGGCGAGCAGCGCGGCGCGGGAGTCCCCCAGCGCGTGCACCGCTCCCTCGGCCAGTTCCAGCGACCCGAACGGGGCGTAGGGCGCGACGCGCACGCCTGCGCCGAACGAGGCGATGTAGTAGTGGATTGCGGGAAGCTCCTCGACCAGCGTCGACACCGCGACCGCGGCGGGCGAGTGCGTGTGCACGATCGCACCGGCGGACGTCGCGGCGTAGACCGCCAGGTGCAGCGGCAGCTCCGAGGACGGCGCGAGCGGCGCCTGGAGCACGGAGCCGTCGCTGCCGTGCACGGCGATCAACTGGGACCGCAGCGATCCGCACGAGACGCCGCGGGGCGTGATGGCGATCCTGTCGCCGGAGCGCACGCTGAGGTTGCCCGACGTGCCGGGCACCAGACCCGCCCGGGACAGTTGACCGCCGGCCTCGACGAGCGCCTCGCGCGCGTTCGCCAGAAGCTCGGTCATCGCGTCAGTTCTTGCCTGCGGCCATCACTTCGACGAACACGTGGGAGGCGACGGCGAGGTCGAGTTCGATCGTCTCCCCCGCGCTGCCGACGAGCACGCCGCCGTGGGAGCTCTTCGCCACGACCGAGCCGCCCGGACGCACCCCGGCCCGCCACATGTTCCGGATGATCGCGAGGTCCTCCTGCACCGGTTCCCCGATGCGCCGGACGACGACGGAGACTCCGGACTCGGTGGCCACCCGGTCCAGCGGTTCGAGCCCGTCGAGGAAGGAGTCGGCCTTGGACTGGCCTAGTTCCTCCAGACCGGGAATCGGGTTGCCGTACGGGGAGGTCGTCGGGTGGTCGAGCAGTTCGAGCAGGCGACGCTCCACCGCCTCGGACATCACGTGCTCCCAGCGGCAGGCCTCTTCGTGCACGGCCTCCGGCTCGAGTCCGATGACCTGCACGAGCAGGCACTCGGCCAAGCGGTGCTTGCGCATGACCCGGGTGGCGTGACTGCGGCCCTTGACCGACAGCTCGAGGTGCCGGTCGCCCTCGACGGTGACCAGGCCGTCGCGCTGCATGCGGGCAACGGTCTGCGACACGGTCGGGCCGCTCTGCCCCAACCGCTCCGCGATGCGCGCGCGCAGCGGAACCGTGCCCTCTTCTTCGAGTTCGAAGATCGTGCGCAGGTACATCTCGGTGGTGTCGATCAGGTCGCTCATGCTTTGCCCGTCCCCGCGTAACGTCTGTCTCCGTCGCCACCCTAGTCGCCGACGCCCACATGAGCCGACCCTTAGCCGACGGCCGCTACAGCGACGGAACCGCGTTCAGGAGCGTGCGCGTGTACTCGTGCTCCGGGCTGGCGTAGATCCGCTCGACCGGTCCGGTCTCCACGATTTTGCCCCGGTTCATCACGGCGACCCGGTGGGACACGTTGCGCACGACGGCGAGGTCGTGGGAGACGAAGATGTAGGTGAGGCCGAGTTCGCGTTGGAGCTTCTCGAGCAGGCTCAGCACCTGCGCCTGCACCGTGACGTCGAGGGCCGAGACGGGCTCGTCGGCGATGACGAGTTCGGGCTCGAGCGCGAGCGCCCGCGCGATGCCGATGCGCTGGCGCTGCCCGCCGGAGAACTGGTGGGGGTACCGGTTGTAGTGGTCCGGGCTCAACCCGACCAACTCCAGCAGTTCCTGCACCCGCCGCAGCCGTCCACCGGGCGGGTCGATCCCGTTCACCTCGAGCGGGGCGGCGACGATCGCCGCGACGGTGTGCCGCGGGTTCAGCGACGCGTAGGGGTCCTGGAAAATCATCTGAATGCGTCCGCGGTAGGCCTTCAACGCTCGCGGCGCCAGGTGGGTGATGTCCTGACCGTCGAACAGGATCGTGCCCGCGCTCGGCTCCAGCAGCCGCGCGATCAGCCGGCCGGTCGTGGTCTTGCCGCTGCCGGATTCTCCGACCAGGCCGAGGGTTTCGCCCTTGCGGACCTCCAGATCGATGCCGTCGACGGCACGCACGACCTGGCCGTGCCGGCGCAGGCCCTTGCCACCCGGCAGGGGAAAGTGCTTTTCCAGGCCGGTCACCCGCAGCAGGGGCGCCACGTCCGCGGAGATCGCGTCCACTCGGTCCGGATGGTGCACGCCGGGGCCGAGGCGCGGGACGGCGTCGAGCAGTGCCTTGGTGTAGGTGTCGACGGGCCTGCGCAGCACCTCCTGCGTCGGGCCGCGTTCGACGACCTTCCCCCGGTTCATGACCAGGACGTCGTCGGCGACCTGGGACACGACGCCGAAGTCGTGCGTCACCAGCAGCACCGCCATGCCGAACTCGGACTGCAGGTCGGCAAGCAGTTCCAGCACCTGGGCCTGCACGGTGACGTCGAGAGCCGAGGTCGGCTCGTCGGCGATCAGGATCCGCGGATCGCAGGCCAGCGCCATGGCGATCATGGCCCGCTGACGCATGCCGCCGGAGAACTCGTGCGGGTAGCTGTCGACCCGCCGGCTGGGCTCGGGAATGCCGACGCGGCCCAGCAGGTCGATCGACCGTCTGCGCGCGGCGGACCGGGACGCCCCGGTGTGCCGGCAGTAGCCCTCGGCGATCTGGTTGCCGATCGTCCAGAACGGCGAGAGCGCGGTCAGCGCGTCCTGGAAGACCATGGCGATCTCGGCGCCGCGGATCTCGTTGAGTTGCGTCTCGCTCAGGCCGAGCAGTTCCCGTCCGTCGAGCTTGATCGAACCGGTGACGGTGGCGCGCCGCGGGTCGTTCAGCCCGAGGATCGCGAGCCCCGTGACGGACTTGCCCGAGCCGGACTCGCCGACCACGCACAGGGTGTGCCGCGGATGCAGTGTCAACGACATGCCGTCGACGGCCTGCACGGTCCCCTCGTCGGTGCGGAAGGACACGCGCAGATCGGCGACCTCGAGCAGCGGCGCCTTGGCCGTCGACACCTCGCTCACGTGCTCTGCCTTCCGGTTCGCTCGCTGCGCTCGCTCACGTGATCCGTACCCGGGGGTCGACGAGGGAGTAGACGACGTCGACGATCAGGTTGAACACCACGATCAGCACGGCGCCGAGCAGGACGGTGGCCATGATCATCGGCAGGTCGGAGTTCTGCACCGCGGTCAGGGCCAGGCGCCCGATTCCCTGGATGTTGAACACGGTCTCGGTGATGATCGCTCCGCTCATCAGCCCGGCGAGGTCCAGACCGAAGACGGTGATGACCGGGGACAGCGTGGCCCGGCCGGTGTGTTTGACGTGCAGGGTGCGCGCCGAGACCCCGCGGCTGCGGCCTGCGCGCACGAAGTCCTCGCCCATCGCCTCGAGCATGTGCGCGCGGGTCAGCCGCGCGTACACCGCGATCGACACGAAGGACAGGGTGAGCCAGGGCAGGATCAGCCCCTTGAACCACTCCACCGGGTCCCCGGTGAGCGGCACGTACCGGGGCGAGGGAAGCCACCCGAGCTGGTTGGCGAAGATGTTGGACAGCAGCGGGCCGAGGAAGTAGATCTGCACCGACGCACCGACGAGGGTGAAGCAGATCGCGACGCGGTCGAACCAGGACTGCGCCTTCAGCGCCGAAACGGCGCCGAGGGCGATGCCGACGGTGAGGAACAGGATCGCCGCGCCGAGCGCCAGGGACAGCGTCGCCGGGAAGCGGTCCACGAGGGTGTCCCACACCGGCTGCTGGTCCCGGTAGGAGTACCCGAAGCACGGAACGCCGCAGTGCACGATCTCCCCGGCCCGGGAGAAGTCCCGGCCGACGAAGATCCCGGACATGAAGTCCCAGTACTGCTGGTAGACGGGCTGGTCGAGGCCGAGCACGGCCTCGATGTCCTTCTCGCGCTCGGGCGTGCAGGACTTGCCGCAGATGATCTGCGCCGGGGATCCCGGCAGGACGAAGAACAGCAGGAACGTCACGACGCTGGTCACGGCGAGGATCCCGATGGCCGCCGTGACCCGGCGAATCAGGTAGCCGATCACCGGCGCATGCTCCTGTTCATCGTTGCGCCGTTCGCTACGGCTTCACGTAGAGGCCGTCGAAGGAGATCAGCCCCTGCAGGTTGCTCATGCGCACGCCCCCCATCCGCGGGCCGTAGAGGTGCCGGGACCGGCTGTAGAGGGTCGGGAACGCGGGGACCTGCGCCATGATCTTGCGGTCGATCTGCGACCAGCGGCGGCCGGCCTCGACCGGGTCGGCGATCTTGGCGATCTCGTCCATCTCGGCGTTGATCGCCGGGTCGTTGAAGAACGAGCGGTTGTACCCGCCCTTGCGAATCTCCCGGCCGTCGAACAGCGGCGGGAACACGGTGTAGCCCGAGGGCCAGTCCTGCAGCCAGCCCGCCCCGTAGATGTCGAGTTCGTTGTCCTTGTCCGAGGTCACCTGGTCGCTGGTCTTGGGATTCAGCGGCTTCTTCACGACCTTGAAGCCGGCGCGCTCCAGGCCCGCGGTCACCGCGACGGCGATCTGCTCCCCGCGCGGGGTGCCGCCGTAGCCGTAGACGAGCGTGCGGCCCTCCTGGCCGGCCTCCCGCAGCAACTCCTTGGCCTTCTCCGGATCGCCCTCCGGCGGCACGTTGAACAGGTCGTACTTCTCGTGGCCGACGAGCGTCGGCGAGGACAGGGTCGAGGCGAACTCCCCGACGTCCGGGCCGCCGCTGACCTGACGGGCCTGCGCCCGCGGGTAGGCGTACATGATCGCCTTGCGGACCCGCAGGTCCTTGACGCGGTTGTTGTTGATGTTGACGTAGCCGACCGCGGTGGTCAGGTTCGAGATCGTGCGGTTGACCAGGTCCGGGGTGCTCAGCACCTGGCTGAGCACCTCCGGGGAGACGCCGTTGGTGGTCACGGCCGCCGCGTCGTCGCCGCTGGTGGCGCCGATGAGCTTCTGGTTCACCGACAGCGGCAGATCGCCGAAGACGAAGTCCCACCGGTCGGGGTAGGCGGTGCGCAGCGGGTCGGTCTCGGGCTTCCAGTTGTCGTTGCGCACGAGCGTCATCGACTTGTCGATCTGGCGGCTCTCGATCCGGTACGGACCGGAGGAGAACGGCTTCTGGGTGTACTGCCCCTTGGTGTCCTTGTCCTTGCGCACCGGGCTCGCGAACGCGAACGCCATCGCATACGGCAGATCCGGGACCGGTTCGGCCAGGTTCAGTACGAGGGTCTTGTCGTCCGGCGTCGCGATGGCGTCGAGCGACTTGCCGTCGTAGGGACCTTCGTAGACCGAGTGGTAGTCCGGCCTGCCGGTCAACCAGCGCTGGATGTAGGTGGGCCCCTCGGCGTAGTCCTTCACGAAGGTGCGCTCGAGGCCGTATTTGATGTCCGCGGACTTGATGGGCTGCCCGTCCTCCCACAGCAGGTTGTCCCGCAGGGTGAAGGTCCAGGTCTTGCCGCCGTCGGAGGTTCGCCCGGTGTCGGTGGCGAGGTCGCCGACGAGGGTGCTCTTGAGGCCCTCTTCGCGCCACCCGGTGAGGGTGCGGGTGAGCAGGGAGTTGCTGAGTTCGCCCTCGGTGTTGGAGTAGATGCGCGCCGGATCGAGGTGTTCGTAGTCGATCTGGGCGTACATCCGCACCGTGCCGCCCTTCTGCGCGCCCGGCGTCGCCGGGGCGGGACCGGTGGCGGCGTTGTCGATGGCGTACTCGAACTTCGGGATCTCCCCGGCCGCGGCCGGAGCGCCGCTGGTCCCGGCGGTGGGGGCGGCGGCGGGCGGGTTCACGTCGCCGCGGCCGCCGCAGCCGGACAGCGTCAGCGCGACGGCGCACGCCACCGTGACGCCCCCGCGGCGGCGGTTCGCCCTGGAGAGTGTGGCGGTCATCGGAGTCCCTTCGGATCCAAGGCGTCGCGGACCGCGTCGCCCAGCAGGTTGAACGAGAGAACCAGCACGAGCAGCGCCGCGCCGGGAATGATCATGTAGGCCGGGTCGGCCAGGTAGACGTTGGCGCCCTGGTTGACCATGCGACCCCAGCTCGGGGTCGGTTCGACGATGCCGATGTTGAGGAAGGCCAACGCGGCCTCGCCGGTGACGATCGCCGGCACCGCGAGGGAGAAGACGATCAGGATCGGCGACCACAGGTTCGGCAGCAGCTCCTTGCGCACGACGCGCCAGGTGCCGGCGCCGGACATGCGGGCCGCGTCGACGAACTCCCGTTCGCGCAGCGAGAGCACCTGACCCCGGATCAGACGGGCCTGGAAGACCCAGCCGAACATCGAGAACAGGATGATGACGGTCGCGAAGCGCATCCACACCGGCATCTGCTCGTCGGGGGCGACGAACTTCTCTTCGATGACCGGGGACAGCGCGATGATGAGCAGCAGCCCGGGCAGGCACAGGATCACGTCGATGACCCGGCCGGCGAGCCAGTCGACCTTGCCGCCGAGGTAGCCGGTGACGATGCCGAAGATCGTGCCGAACGTCGTGGTGATCAGCGCGACGGTGAAGGCGATGAACAGCGAGGTCCGCGCGCCGTAGACCAGCTGCATGAACACGTCGCGTCCGAGCCCGGGTTCCAGCCCGAGCCAGAAGTCGCTGGAGATCCCGCCGGCGCCCCCGACGGGGAAGCCCTGGGGGTCGAGCAGACCGGGGATGTTCTGCCCGTAGGTGGTGTAGGGGTCTCGGCCGTAGGCCCAGCCGATCAGCGGGGCGCAGATCGCGACCAGGATGAAGAACGCCACGACGATGCCCGCGACGACCCCGACCCGGTCCCGCCTGAACCGCTGCCACGCGATCTGCCGCGGCGAGCGGGCCACTCCCGCCGCGCCCGTCGGCACGCCCGCTTCGGGCGAGGGGAGCGGGTCGAGCATGTCGGACCCGGTACCGATGCTCACGCCGCCGCCGGCGGGGTGCGCAGGGACGGCAGGCGGTGCATGACGACTGCCCCCTTCCCCGTCTGTCCCATTTGGACCGATTCGGGGCAGAGTACGGGTCCGCCGGGGGCCACGGAAGCCAAACGGCCAGACCTGACCTGCCGTGAACCTGCTCGTTATCTCCCTGGAACCTGACGGCGCCCACATGGGGGTCCGCCACGGCACCCCGCGACGTCGACGGCACCTCGCAGGCGCACGCCGAACAGGGTCCGGAAGGCGCGGCTATGGTCCTCGGATGCCCACGAACGTCATGTGGTTCCGCCGCGATCTACGGCTGCGGGACAACCCCGCCCTCCTCGCGGCGGCCGGTCAGCAGGGCCTCGGCGGGCCGGCGGCCGCCGTCGTCCCACTGTTCGTCCTCGACTCCGCGCTGTGGGGCCCGTCCGGTCCCGGCAGGCAGGCGCACCTGGTCGCCTCGCTCGAGGCCCTCGGTGGCCGGATCGGCGGGTCCGGGGTCCTGCTGCGCCGCGGCGACCCGGCCGCCGAGGTCCTCGCGGTCGCCCGTGCGGCGCAGGCGGAGGAAGTGCACGTCGCCGCCGACTTCGGTCCCTACGGGCAGGCCCGCGACGCCGCCGTCGAGCGCGCCCTGGCCGAACACGGGATCGCACTGGTGCGGACTGGCTCGCCGTACGCGGTGGCGCCGGGCCGGGTGTTCACCAAGTCCGGAACGCCGATGCAGGTGTTCACGCCGTTCTTCCGCGCCTGGGTGGCGCACGGCTGGCGGGACGCCGCGCCGTCGCCGCGGAGCGTGGACTGGGCCTACCCCCTGAAGTCCCAGGCGCCGCCGAAGGCACCGGACGCGCCGAGCGGGCCGGCGGGCGAGGAGGCGGCGCTGCGCCGGTGGCGCTCCTTCCGCGACGGCGCCCTGCAGGACTACTCCAGCGCCCGGGACCGTCCGGACCTCGACGGCACCTCCGCGCTGTCCGTGCCGCTGAAGTGGGGCGAACTGCATCCGCGGACCGTGCTCGCCGACCTCGCGGACCTCACGGCCGACGCCGACCCGATGGGTTCTGACGGGCCGTCGGTTTTCCGCAGGGAGATCGCCTGGCGCGAGTTCCAGGCCGACGTCCTGTTCCACCGTCCGCACGTCGCTCGGGAGTACCTGCGGCCGGAGTTCGCCCGCATGCGCTACGACGCGCCCGGCACGGCGTTGACGGCCTGGCAGCGGGGCCGCACCGGCTATCCCGTGGTCGACGCGGGCATGCGCCAACTGCTGGAGACCGGCTGGATGCACAACCGGGTCCGGATGATCGTCGCGTCGTTCCTCGTCAAGGACCTGCACGTGGAGTGGCAGCACGGCGCGCGGCACTTCATGCACCACCTGCGCGACGGGGACCTCGCGTCCAACTCGATGAACTGGCAGTGGGTGGCCGGTTGCGGGACCGACGCCGCGCCGTACTTCCGGGTGTTCAACCCGATTTCCCAGGGCCAGAAGTTCGACCCGGACGGCGCCTACGTCCGCCGGTGGATCCCGGAGTTGGCGCACCTGTCCGGCGCGGCGGCGCACACCCCGTGGGACTCCCCGAACGGGTACTCCAAGGACTATCCGCGGCGCATCGTCGACCACGCCGACGAACGTGCCGAGGCCCTGCGCCGCCTCGCGGAGATCGCCAAGAAGTAGCCCCCGCAAATGTCCTCGACATCGACGGCGATTGCGTCGTACCGTCGAGGTACACGGAGAGGAGGTGGTCCAGGCTTTGAGTAGTCATAGGACGCGTGAGGTGGCTGCAAGCTAGCCGCTGACGGTCTGTGCCTTCACCGGCCCTTTCCAGGCGATTCACACTCGTCCGGCGGTCGGCGAATCCACTGCAGTCACCGGGATCCGCGGGTGTCAGGGGAAACGTCCCTCCTGGCTGTCGGTACGCCGACACCCCGCGGATTTTCCCTTTTCGACGGGACCACGGCCTAGAACAGCCGCGGCTCGTCCGGGTCCTCGACGGGTTCGGCCGGGGCCTCGGCGAGCTTCGGCGCCGTCTTCTTCGCGGGCGCCCGCTTCGCAACCTTCGCGGCCTTGGCAGCCTCCTCCTCTTCCTCCTCCTCGATCTTCTCCGCGCCGCGGCGGCGCAGCCGCCCGAAGCCCGGGATGCCGAGAATGGCCTGCCGGACGTCGTCGGTGAGCTTGACGAGTTCCGCGACGTTGGGCGCGACGCCGTCGAGGGTGGCGAGGATCGGCACGATGTCGTTCTTGAGCCGGGCCGAGAGTTCGGGGAACTCGTCGACCATGGCGATCGCGGCGTCGACCTCGTGGTCGGAGAGCTGCTCCACGAAACGCCGCGCCGGCGGAAGCGCCTTTTCCAGCACCGGCCGGAACTCCTCGAGCATCCGCTCGCCCTCGGTGACCAGCCCGCCGACCCGGGCGACGATCTCGCCGCTGCTGTCGACGGCCTCCCCCGCCTTGGCGATGGTCTCGGCCGAGGCGGACAGCCGCGGCTCGACCGCGGCCACCGTCGCCGCGGTGACGGCCACGG
>JBQTIB010000141.1:0-21450 GCA_052389435.1 Sporichthyaceae bacterium
AACTAATACCTTATCAACTGGGTCGGGAGGCCACGGTGGGGCCCGTAAAATAAACCCGCCGCGGCCCGCTACCCGCCCCGCGCCCTGGGCTTCACCGGGTTGGGGGGGGATCCGCCCCCGACGGCCCCCGGACAGTCGGGGGCTTCGCCCCCGACCACCCCCGGTGGACCGGAGAGCCAAGGACGAAGAGCCAAGGGCGAAGAGCCAAGGGCGTTCCGCTGAAGGAATGCGGCCCTAGGGGGCCGGATTCCTTCAACGGTGGGGCTTCGCCCCAGGCAGTGGTCGCCGCTCCTGCCCTGTCTGCCCCTGCCTCCTGCCCCTGCCTCCTGCCCCTGCCTCCGCTCGTCCTCCCCGAGGAAAGAGGGTCCCTTGGTGCGATCGGTCGAGGTTGCCTGCGACCGCATCCCGCGGTGGTTCGCGAACTTCGCCGAACGCAACGGCGGCACCCCGCTGGTCGAAGCCACCGAGCTCGGCGTGCGGGCGACCGCCCCCAACGGGACGGTCGCCGAAGCCACCGTCCCGTTCGCCTACGCCTGGAAGCCGGACGACGATCCCGTCGCGGCGCTGCACGACCACGCCGCGCAGCCGCGCACCGTAGGCGTACTGCTGGTCCGCATCGGCGGATTTGCGGCCGGCGTCTTCGACGGCGCCGCCCTGCGGGAGGGCAAGGCGGGTTCCCGCCACGTGCAGGGCCGCAGCGCCGCGGGCGGGTGGTCCCAGCAGCGCTTCGCCCGCAGGCGGGCCGCGCAGGCCGACGCCGCGTTCGAGGCAGCCGCCGACTACGCCGTGCGCATCCTGCTGCCCG
Organism: Sporichthyaceae bacterium; assembly: GCA_052389435.1. Classification (GTDB taxonomy): domain Bacteria; phylum Actinomycetota; class Actinomycetes; order Sporichthyales; family Sporichthyaceae; genus JBQTKD01. The sequence goes on from JBQTIB010000141.1 coordinate 806, forward strand.
TGGCGGCAGACCTCGAGGCGCTCGTGCTGGGCGGGGAACGTCGCGCCGTGGACGCCGTGTTGGCCGACCGGCGCCTGACCCCGTTGCGCAGCGTCCCGACCGAGCCGGGGTTCCTCACAGTCCCCGATCCCACCCGCACGGTCCTGCTCGCGACCCCAGCGGCGTTCCGTTCCCTGCGGATCGTGCTGACGGATCCGCCTGCTCCGGGGTGCGCTAGGTGAAGCGGAAGGTCCCCACGAAGTCCTGGAACTGCTTCGGCGTCGCGGTCTTGCCGTGGCCGGGTTCGAGGAACTGCAGCACGTAGAGCCGGTCGTTCTCGAAGAAGTAGCGCGCCCAGGCGGTGACCTTCAAGGACCCGTTCGCCGCCTCGATCTGTGCGTCGCGACCGGGCCTGCTGCGGAAGGCCACGTTGGTGCGGCCGACCAGCCTGCCCTTGGCGGAGGTCGCGCTGGACTGCACCGCCTCGTCCAAGTCGATCGAGGTGCCCTTCGGGTAACCGGAGACGCTAACCCGGTAGGCCTGTTCCCCGCTCTCGTACAGGTAGTCGGTCAGCGTGACCTTGCCCCCGGGCACGTTGGACTCCTCGAAGGTTTCCTTCGCGCCCCCGGGCATTCCAACGGTGAACCCGACGCCCGAAACGGCCGTGCCGAACCCGGCGGGAAGCGGCTCGGAACCTCCGCCGCCGCACCCCGTCAGCACCGCACCGAGCGCGACCGCCGCGACCCCGCGCGCTCCCAGGGCGATTCGCACGGTGTTCTCCTCGGGAAGAGTCGGCGGCAACGCTCCGAGGGTAGAGCCGCCGGCCGAAGCCCAGAACGGCGGCATGCCGCAGGAGGTGTCGGGTCTGAAGAGGCGTCAGGTCCCAGCGGCGTCGGCCACTCGAACGTTGCCGGTGACGATGTCCTTGTCGGCGAGGTCGAGGGACTCGAACGGCACGACGGTGCCCTTGTCGATCACCAGCACCCGGTCGCAGTCGTTTTCGCGCAACTGCTGGAACTGCTCGGCGATCAGCACCGCCACGCCACGGTCGAGGCAGATCTGCTGCAGGGCCTGGTAGACGCGGTCGACGATGACCGGCGCCAAACCCTGCGACGGTTCCTCGACGAGGATCAGATCCGGGCGCGGCATCAGCGCGCGGCCGATCGCGAGCATCTGCTGCTCGCCACCCGACAGCGTCCGCGCGACCTGCTCCTCGCGCTCCTTGAGAATCGGGAAGTACTCGTAGACCTCGCGGCAGCGCTCCCGCAGTTTGAGGCTGGACACGTGCGAGGCCCCGGCGTACAGGTTCTCCTTCACCGTGAGCGTCGGGAAAACGCGACGACCCTCCGGGGAATAGGCGATGCCGGCCTTGGTCCGCTGGTGCGGAGCCCACTTGTTGATGCGGACGTCGTCGAGCAGGATGTCCCCGCCCAGACACGCGACGGTGCCCATGATCGCCTTGAACATCGTCGATTTCCCCGCGCCGTTGCCGCCGCACAGGATGACGATCTCGCCCGGCCAGACCTCGAGGTCGACGTCGAACAGCACGGGGACCTTGTCGTAGCCGGCGCGCATCGTGCGCAGGGCCAGTTTGGGGTGTTCGCCTCTGCTCACGATCGGCTCCGGTCCGCGGGCGTGCCCGACTCGTTGCGCTTGTTCATACGCGGGCGATCGACTTTCCGGACTCGGCGGTGGCCGCCACGCGCTCGCGCCACGGGACGGTGGAGTGGTTCTTGCCGGCACCGAGGTAGTGCTCGACGACCTCGGGATTGTTGGCCACGGCCATCGGCTCGCCGTGGGCGAGGATCTCGCCCTCGGCCAGGCAGTAGACCAGGTCGCAGCCCTCGAGAACGGCCTTCACGTAGTGCTCGACCAGCAGCACCGTCAGACCCAGGTCGGCCTGCAACTCCTTGACCAGGCTGATGAGTGCGCCCGAGGAGGCGGGGTCCAGGCCGGAGGTCGGTTCGTCGAGCAGCAGGATCTGAGGGCCCGTCATCAACGCCCGGCCCAGTTCGGTGCGGCGGCGGGCGGAGAACTCGAGTTCGCCCGCTCGCTCGTCCCAGTACCTGTCGATGTTCAGCAGTTGGGCGATCGACCACGCCGCCTCTTCCGCGGCGCGCATCTGCCGCCAGGCGCGCCGATCTCCGGCCACGAACTGGGCCAGGTTGGCGTTGACGCGTAGACCGGCGCCGGCCAGCAGGTTGTCGGCGACCGAGAGTTCCTTGACGATCCGCGTGGTCTGGAAGGTGCGGGTCATACCCAACTGCGCGCGGGCCCACGGCCGGGTCCCGGTGACGTCCTGACCGAAGATCTCGATCTTCGCGCGGTCTGGCTTCTGCAGGCCCGAGACGACGTCGAACAGCGTGGTCTTGCCCGCACCGTTCGGGCCGATGAGACCCGCGAAGGACCCGGTGGGGATCTCGATCGTCGCGCCCCGCAGTGCCTTCACTCCGCCGAAGGCGATGTGCACGTTCTCCGCCCGCAGGGCGATGGGCTCGCTGCGGCGGGTCGGGAACCACTCCTCGAGGACCTCCAGGGCCCGCTGGCGGATCTCCGGGTGGGCGCGGAACTGGGTCAGTTCGGCAATGCCGTCGGATCGGGCGAGCACCGAAGCCGACGCGGTGAGGGTCGAGGCCCGGGCGCGGCGGCGGTCGGCCGCCCGCCCGAATCGGACGGTCCGGTAGATGTCCTGCAGGCGGCCGCCGAGGCCCCGCGCTCCGCACAGGACGCCGGCGAGCAGGGAGATGCCGGCGAGCAGTTGGTAGTTGACGTGGAAGGACTCGAGCAGGAACGGGACGCTCTGGAAGGAGATCGCCACGGCGAGCACGGCGATCATCGAGTCGAATCCGCCGAGGATGGCGATCGACAGCCACAGCAGGGAGGTCGTCGCCTGGTAGTTGACGGTCGTCGGAGCGGAGACGAAAAGCATCGCCGCGAGGATGCCGGACAGCCCCGAGAGCGCACCGCAGATCGCGAACCCGAGGGACTTGGCGCGGAACGGGGAGATGCCGACGGACGCGGCCGCCTGCTGGTCCGCGCCGGTCAGCATCATCGCCCGGCCGTAGGGCGAGTAGCGGACGCGGCACAGGAACGCGAGCACGAGGGCGACCACGAACAGGAGGAAGAAGTAGAACGCGCGGTCCTTGCCCTGCATGTCGTAGCCGAAGAGCACCGGACGGGGGTTCAGCAGCGCGGTTTCGCCGCCGGTGAGGTGGTACTGGCTGAACATGATCTCTTCGACCATCATCTGCAGGCCGAGAGTGAAGATCATGACGTAGACGCCGGAGAAGCGCACCGACAGCGGCGCGATGGCGACCATCATCACCACGCCGATCGCGATGGCGGCGGCCATGGCGAAGACGATGGGCAGGCCCCAGCCGCTCGGGTCGGTGCGGTAGGTGTAGGAGGCCAGGTACAGGGTGGTCGCGTAGACGCCCGCCGAGGCGAGGTTGATCTCGCGGATCCACCCGGTCATCACCATCAGGCCGAGCGCGACGATCCCGATGATCATTCCGGCGGTCACGGTGAAGACCCAGTAGTCGGCGAAGACGAACACCCAGGACAGGGCGACGAACGCGACGAGGAAGTTCAGCGGTTGCCGCGTCAGAGCGCGGATCGGCTCGGCCTTGGTGTGCGGATTGCGTGCGGTGTCCAGCGCCGCGGCCATCGGGTCGGAGTTCGCGTCGCGCAGTGCGTCCGAGGAGTTGTCCGGGCGCAGGGCGCGGCGAATCGTGGTCGTCATACTCACAGGACTTCGACCTCCAGGGGGCGTCGGCCGAACTGTTTGCGGAGCTTGGCGACCGCGAGTGCGGTCGCGAGCATGGCCACGAAGATCAGCGTCTCCCGGGAGGCGGGGCCGGTGTCTCCCACGGCCGTGGTGGTCATGAAGGTCTCGGTCAGGCTGAGCACGACGGCGCCGACAAGTGCCAGGGCCGGCGAGTAGAACGCGCCGACCACGGCGATCGTCAGGGCGCGGAAGAACACCAGCAGGATCGCCGAGAGGTCGGTTCCGGCCACCGGCGCGAGCAACGCGCCACCGAGGCAGGACATCGCCCCGGAGACGGCGTAGGCGCCCACGCCGATGCGGAACATGCGAATGCCCGACCAGCGAGCCGCCTCGACGTCGTCGGAGATGGCCCGGACGTTGACTCCGGCGCGGGTGCCGTTGAGCCACAGGGCCAGCAGGATCACCAGGGCTACGGTGATGACCAGGCTCATCAGGCGGTGGTGGGTGACGTTGAAGTCCAGGATCCGGACGCTGCCGTCGCCGAACGGGCTCGGGCTGATCGCGACGTCCGGACGGACCGGGAAGTTCAGGGTGGCGATCGCCGAGAGCAGCAGCATGAACGCCAGGGACAGCGTGGAGAGCGTGAGGCGGGGCAGGAAGGCGATGCGGCGGTTCATCACCATCAGGCCGTAGAGCCCGCCCACCACGCCGCCGACGGCGGTGAGGAAGATCAGCGCGGCCAGGCCGTTCCACTGGTAGGCCGCGGAGAAGTGGTAGTAGCCGTAGGCGCCGATGACCGCGATGCCGTAGTGCATGAAGCCGACGGTGCGGCTGATCTTGAAGGTCAGGACGAGCGCAACCGCGAGCACGCTGTAGATGCCGGCGTTGGCCAGCCCGATGACCAGGCTGGGTCCGAACAGGTCCGGATTCGGATCGATCGACAGCGCTTGCAGCATCGCCAGCCTCACCGTGCCAGGGGTGGCACAACCTCTAGCGGCCGCACCCCCGGGGACGGGTGTGACCATGGGACGGACCGGAAGCCCACCGGCCGGTCCTCCTCGCCGAGGCGGCGTCCGGGACGAACGCGGCGAAGGGGACTTGCTGACTCAGAGTAGAGAAGGACTTCGGACCTGGCACTACCCGGTTCGTCGGGAACTGACCGGCGGGTTCCCGACCTGCGCCTAAACCACCGTGCGATACCTCACACAATCCGCTGACCTAGACTTTTGTCCATGGGGGACGCGTGATTACGGCAGCAGATCTAGAACTACGGGTGGGCGCGAGGTTGCTCCTGTCGGCGTGCAGCTTTCGCGTCGGCAAGGGAGATCGAGTAGGCCTGGTGGGCCGCAACGGCGCCGGGAAGACGACGCTCCTGCGGGTCCTGGCCAACCAGAACCAGGCCTCCGCGGGCCGCGTGACGCGTTCCGGCGAGGTCGGGTACCTGCACCAGGACCCCGAGGCGGCGGACCCGGCAACGCTCGCCCGGGACCGGATCCTGTCCGTGCGGGGCCTGGACGAGATCGTTCGGCGCATGCACGAGCTCGAGGCCCAGATGGCGAGCCTCGACGCCGACGTGCACGACGCGGCCATGCGCAAGTACCCGCGGCTGGAATCGGAGTTCATGTCCCGTGGCGGGTACGCGGCGCAGTCCGAGGCGGGCGCCATCTCGGCGGGCCTCGGCCTGCCCGAGCGCGTCCTCGGCCAGGAGCTGGGCACCCTGTCCGGCGGTCAGCGTCGCCGGGTGGAGCTGGCGCGGATCCTGTTCGGCGCCCCGGAGATGCTGCTGCTCGACGAACCGACCAACCACCTCGACGCGGACTCCATCACCTGGCTGCGCTCCTACCTCAAGACCTTCTCCGGCGGACTCATCGTGATCAGTCACGACGTGTCGCTGGTCGAACACGTGGTGAACCGGGTGTTCCACCTCGACGCCAACCGCTCCGAGCTCGACGTCTACAACGTCGGCTGGCAGACCTACCTCAAGCAGCGCGAACAGGACGAGCGCCGCCGCAAGCGGGAGCGAGCCAACGCCGAGAAGAAGGCCTCCGAGCTCATGGCGCAGGCCGACAAGATGCGCGCCAAGGCCACCAAGGCCGTCGCCGCGCAGAACATGGCCCGGCGGGCCGGCGCGCTGCTGTCGGGGCTCGAGGACGTTCGGGCGAGCGACAAGGTCGCCAAGCTGCGCTTCCCGGATCCCGCGCCGTGCGGCAAGACACCGCTCATGGCCAAGGAGCTGTCCAAGTCCTACGGCAGCCTGGAGATCTTCACCGACGTCGACCTGGCGATCGACAAGGGCTCGCGCGTGGTGATCCTCGGGCTCAACGGCGCCGGCAAGACGACGCTGCTGCGCATCCTGGCCGGCGTCGAGCCCTCCGACACCGGCGAGGTCGTGCCCGGTCACGGGCTCAAGCTCGCCTACTACGCCCAGGAGCACGAGACGCTGGACCGCGAGCGCTCGGTGCTGGAGAACATGGTCTCCGCCGCCCCCGACCTGTCCGAGACCGAATGTCGGCGGGTGCTCGGCTCGTTCCTGTTCCCCGGAGACGACGTCGACAAGCCCGTCGCGGTGCTCTCCGGCGGGGAGAAGACCCGCCTCGCGCTCGCGACCCTGGTGGTCAGCGGGGCGAACGTGCTGCTGCTCGACGAGCCCACGAACAACCTCGACCCCGCGAGCCGGGCGGAGATCCTGTCCGCGCTGCACCGGTACACCGGCGCCGTGGTGATGGTGACGCACGACGAGGGGGCCGTCGAGGCCCTCGCTCCGGAGCGGCTGATCCTGCTGCCGGACGGCATCGAGGACCTGTGGGGCGCGGAGTACGCGGATCTCGTCGCGCTCGCCTGACCGGTTTTTTCGGCTGGAAACCCGATCGGCGGGGCCAGTTTCCGAAAATTTCTCGTGACAAATGTGATCAAGGTGGTTGCCTGCCGTCACGAGTTCCGGAAAGAGCCTGCGGGGTGAATCTTTCTCGGCTGATCATGTTGCCCTCGGGGGAAATCGTTCGCACGCAGTTGCGTCCCGCATCGGAGGAATCAAGTGGCCGAAACCCTGCGTAAGGGCAGCCGGATTACCGGCAACGCGCGTGAGCGCCTTGCCGCCGACCTGAAGAAGAAGTACGGGCAGGGTCGGAGCATCCGTGCTCTGGCCGAGGAGACGGGACGGTCCTACGGGTTCGTTCACCGGATGCTCAGCGAATCCGGCGTCACCCTCCGCGGCCGCGGCGGTGCCACCCGCGGCAAGGTCAAGGTCTAAGGCTTCTCGCAGCACCCGAAGTACCAGCACCGAGCACTGGCGTGTTGATCGGCCGGCGTCCCACGGGACGCCGGCCGATCTGCGTGCTGGGCGGTGCGTGAGACAGTGCCCGCATGACGACGACCGAAGCGACAAGAGTGTCCGCGGACGTGCTCGACGCGGGCGACGTACTGCTCGAGACGACCGGGCCCGTGGCCACGGTGACCCTCAACCGGCCGGACCGGCGCAACGCCATGAGCCCCTCGCTCTGGGCGGCGCTCGCGGCGGTGCCGGACCATCTCCCACCCGAGGTGCGGGTCGTGGTCCTGCGCGGCGCGGGAAAGGTGTTCTGCGCCGGCATCGACCTGCGCATGGTCACCGCCGACGGCGTGCCGGGGGAGACCTCGCTCGGCGAGGTGGTCACCCGGGACGACTCCGGCGTACTGGACTGGATCGCCAACCTCCAGCGCGCCTACAGCTGGCTCGGGGACCCGCGCTGGATCACCATCGCGGCGGTGCAGGGCGCTGCCGTCGGCGGCGGCTTCCAGTTGGCGCTCGCCGCCGACATGCGGGTGCTCTCCCAGGACGCCCGCCTGTGCATGAAGGAGACCGCGCTCGGGCTCGTTCCGGACCTCACCGGAACCCAGACCCTGCTGCGGGCCGTCGGGTACCCACGGGCTCTCGAGCTGTGCGCCACCGCCCGCTGGGTCGACGCCGCGGAGGCCGACCGCCTGGGCCTGGCCAACGCCGTCGTCCCGCTCGAGGAATTGGACGCTGCCACCGCGACGCTGTGCGAGCAGGTGCTCGTCAACAGCCCGGCCGCGGTGCGTGGCGTCAAGGACCTGCTGATCGAGGCCTGGCTGCGCACCCCCGCCGCCGCGCACGAGGCGGAACGTAGAACGCAGGTGTCGTTGTTGCGCTCGGTGGGAGCCGCAACCCAGTAACCAGCCGGAAGGGGCCCGCCCGTGTCCCTGGAGATCTCCACCCGCAACCCGCCCGCCGCCGGACGTCCGTGAGCCAGTCTCCCTGGACGACGTACAAGTCCTTCACCCGTGACACGTCCGACCACAAGGGTCTGACCCCCGGCGTCCTGCGCCGGATGCTGCGCTACGCCGCGCCCTACAAGCGCCTCGTTGCGGTCTTCCTGAGCCTCGTCGTCGTCGACGCGGCACTGCTGGTCTCGGTGCCCCTGCTGCTGCGCAAGGTCATCGACGACGGGGTCGTGCCGGGCAATCGGTCCGTCGTCACCGGCATCGCGCTGCTCGTCGCCGGCATCGCCGTCCTCGACGCGGTGCTCTCGCTCGTGCAGCGCTGGTACTCCGCACGCATCGGCGAGGGTCTGATCTACGACCTGCGGACCCAGGTGTTCGCCCACGTGCAGCGGATGCCGCTCGCGTTCTTCACCCGTACCCAAACCGGCGCCCTGGTGTCGCGGCTGAACAACGACGTGCTCGGCGCGCAGCAGGCCTTCACCAACACCCTCGGCACGGTCGTGTCCAACACGGTGACGCTGATCCTGGTCAGCGCGGCGATGTTCTACCTGTCGTGGCAGGTCACGCTGCTGACGCTGATCACGCTCCCGATCTTCCTGATCCCGGCCAAGCTCGTCGGCCGCCACCTGCAGAAGTTGACCCGAGAGTCGATGAACCTCAACGCCGACATCACCATCTCGATGACCGAGCGGTTCAACGTCTCCGGCGCCCTGCTGGTCAAGCTCTTCGGCCGCCCGGCGGAGGAGTCGGCGCGCTTCGACGCCACCGCCGACCAGGTCCGCACCATCGGGGTGCGCATCGCGATGGCCAACCGGTTCTTCTTCACCGCGATGGTCATGGTCGCCTCCCTGGCCACCGCCCTGGTCTACGGCGTCGGCGGAAACCTGGCGATCGACGGGGACCTGACCGTCGGGACGCTGCTGGCCCTGGCCACCCTGCTGACCCGCATGTACGTGCCGCTCACCGCACTGTCCAACGTGCGCGTGGACGTCATGACCGCGCTGGTCAGCTTCGATCGGGTCTTCGAGGTGCTCGACCTCGAGCCCGCCATCGCCGAGCGCCCGGGCGCGGTCGCCGCACCGCCCGGGGTGGTGTCGGTGGAGTTCGCAGACGTCGACTTCCGCTACCCGGGTGCCGACGAGGTCTCGCTGGCCTCGCTCGAGTCGGTGGCGCGCCTGGAACCGGTGAAGAACGAGCAGGTCCTGCACGGGGTGTCCTTCCGGGCCGAACCCGGATCGCTCGTCGCGCTCGTCGGTCCTTCGGGCGCCGGAAAGAGCACCATCGGCAACCTGCTCGCCCGCCTCTACGACCCGATCGCCGGCGCCGTTCGCATCGGCGAGGTGGACCTGCGCGACCTGACGCTGGACTCCCTGGCCGCCACCGTCGGCGTCGCCGGGCAGGAGGCGCACATGTTCCACGACACGATCCGCGCCAACCTCGTCTACGCCCGCCCCGAGGCCTCCGACGAAGACCTGCGCATCGCGTGCAAGGACGCGCAGATCCTCGACCTGATCGACTCTCTGCCCAACGGCCTCGACACCGTCGTCGGGGACCGCGGGTACCGACTGTCCGGGGGAGAGAAGCAGCGCCTGGCCCTGGCCCGGCTCCTGCTCAAGGCACCTTCGGTCGTCGTCCTCGACGAGGCGACCGCGCACCTGGACTCCGAATCCGAGGCCGCGGTGCAACGGGCCCTGGACAACACCCTCGCCGGGCGCACGAGCCTGGTGATCGCCCACCGCCTGTCCACGATTCGCCGCGCGGACCAGATCCTCGTGCTCGAGGCGGGCCGGATCGTCGAACGCGGCCGGCACGAGGACCTGTTGAAGAACTACGGCCTCTACGCCCTGCTCTACCGCACCCAGTTCGCCGAGTAGATCCGCCGATAGTGCAGTCCAGGTACGCGGAACCCGGGGTCCGCGTACCCCAACTGCACTATCGGCGAAAAATAACGCTGTGTCAGATCAGCCGGCGAGTTGGGCGTGCATCTCCCAGACCAGGATCTCGGTGTCCTCCAGTGCCGTGACGCGGCGGGCGCCCGCCAGGGTGAGGCGGGCGGCGTCGCCCCTGCTCAACAGCCCGCCGCCTTCGAGGTCGACGGATCCGCGCGGGGTGAACAGGTGTGCCAGGGGAGAGTCCGGCAGTTCCACGCTCTGGCCCTCGGACAGCCGGGCGACGTGCAGGGCCGCGAACCTGTTCGCGATGCGGATCGCGGTCGCGTCGGCGTGCTGGGGCATGCCCGAAGCCACCGTCACCAAGCTGCCCGAGAGGCGGGCAGCGTCGATCTCGAGTTGCTCGTAGCTCGGCTCGATGCCCTCGGTGTCCGGCACGACCCACATCTGCACGAAGTGCACGGGCTCGTCGTGCCGCTCGCCGGCCAGACGCCAGGAGTCGTTCTTCTCCGAGTGCAGGATCCCGTGCCCCGCGCTCATCCGCTGGGCCAGACCCGGATAGATCACGCCGGTGTGCCCCGTCGTGTCCTGGTGCACCAGGGACCCGGACAGCACCCAGGTGACGATCTCCATGTCCCGGTGCGGGTGGGTCTCGAACCCGGTTCCCGCGGCGACGACGTCGTCGTTGTTCACCAGCAGCAGTCCGTGGTGGGTGTTGCGGGGATCCCGGTGCCCGCCGAAGGAGAACGAGTGCCTGGACTCCAGCCAACCCAACGTGGTGTGGGGGCGGTCGGCGGCGCGTCGGATGTCGACGGACACGGGTTCCACGGGGGCCTCCATAGTCTTCGGGTCGGGCGCGGGCGAAACCTCGCGAAGGCCGCGACTATTCCACCCGCACCACCCCATGTCGGGCTTGGTCCCGTCTGCGAACTATCGGGCGATGCATTGGCCCATTGGGGGATGGCGCCCTCGTCCGTTCGTATGGTTTCGGTCTCGAAGCGATCCGCGCGGGGGTTTCGTGCGTCCAACCTGGCATCTGCGGTCGGCTGACCGGGGACGAGGCAGGGGACCTGGGGGACGGATGTCCGAGCACGACCGCGAGTACGGGGCGGACTACACCCGCGAGGGCACCGAGACCCCCGATCCCTCGTGGAGCCGCTCGCGACTTTCGGAGGAAACGGACGCCTCGCGCGAACTGCGCGCCGCCCGCCTGGTCTACGCCGGCGTCCGCGACGCCGAGCGCGTCGCCGCCGTCATCTACGGCTCGATCTTCCGGCGCATTCGCGTCTTCGTCGCCGGTCTGGAGAACGACCTGCACTGGGTCTCCGCCGTCGAGGCGATGTGGGCCACCGGCCTCGTCGTCGTCCTCGAGGACATCCTGCCGACCGAGTTCGAGGGCGTGACCGACTGCGGCATGCCGACCGAGGTCCAGGTGCGTTCCGTCGACCTCGTCGTGCTCGTCGGCCGCTACGAAAACGACCAGGAGATTCTCGCGTTGACCGCGCGCTGCGGCACTCCGGCCGTGCCGCTCCGCGCGCTCGTGCAGTCCTGACGCTCCGAGCTCAGGCGAGGTCGAACTCGCTCGCGCGGAAGCGTCGAGTGGCCCGACGGAAGCGTTTGATCTTCTCCGGCCACAGCACCGTGCTGCGTCCGGCCGAGTCCAGGTTGTAGTTGGCGCACTGCCTCCACGGCCGGTCCGCGCCGGCCGTCGTCATGCGCTCGTGCCAGGCCTGCTCGACCTCGGCGCGCACCTCGAAACGACGTAGGCCCCGGCGGGCGAGGTGCCTCACGGCGCCGACGACGAACCGCAACTGACACTCGATCATCTCCACGGCCGAGATCGGGGAGTTCGCGTTCGGGCCGAGGAGCAGGAACAGGTTCGGAAAGCCCCGGACCGACGTGCCGAGGTAGGCGCGCGCGCCGCCGTCGGCCCAGGTCTGCGCGAGGCTGCGCCCGTCCCGGCCACGGACGAGGTCGAAGGTCGGGTTGTCGGTGACGCGAAAACCCGTGCCGAGCACGATCGCGTCCACCGGGCGCAGCGCGCCGTCGGAGGTACGGATGCCCGCCGGCTCGACCGCGACGACCTCGCCGACGACGACCTCGACGTTGTCCTGCGCGAGCGCCGGGTAGTAGTCGTCGGAGATCAGCAGACGCTTGCAGCCCGCGCGGTAGTTCGGAGTCAGCTTCGCTTCGAGTTCCGGGTCCGAGACCGCCTTGCGCAGGTGGGCGAGAGCGCCCTTCGCGAGCAGGTTCTGCCGCTTCGGGTTCTCCACCATCGACCACCACACGCGATCCGCGGCCCAGCCGAGGAACCCGTGGACGGCCCGGGCCGCCAGCGGGATCCACCGCACGGCGGTCTGCGCGATCGGGCCGATCCGGCGGTCCTTGCGCGCGAAGACCCACGCGGGGGTCCGCTGCACGACGACCAGCGAGGCGACCTCGCGCTGCAGATGCGGGATGAACTGCACCGCGGAAGCGCCCGTGCCGACGACCGCCACCGAGGATCCGGCCAGGTCCTGCTTGTGGTCCCACTGCGCGGAGTGGAAGACGGCGCCGGTGAAGGTGTCCAGCCCGGGAAAGTCGGGGATGCGCGGCTCGGACAGGTACCCGGTGCCCATGACGAGCATGGAGGCCGTGACCACGCCGCGGTTGGTCGTGATGCGCCAGCGCGAGGCGACCTCGTCCCAGTCCGCCGCGAGCAGCGCAGTGTGCAGGTGGATCTTCGGCCACAGGTCGGCCGCGCCCGCGCACGAGCGCAGGTAGTCGAGGATCTCCGGCTGAGTTCCGAATCGGGTCGACCAACGGTGGCGTGCCCGGAACGAGAAGGAGTACTGCCGCGACGGAACGTCGCACTGCGCGCCCGGATAGGTGTTGTCCCGCCAGGTGCCGCCGACGTCGCCCGCGCGCTCGAGCAGGACGAAGTCGCGCTGCCCGGCCTTGGACAGGCGCATCGCGGCGCCGATCCCGGAGAAGCCGGTGCCGACGATGGCGACGGAGACGTGCGCCGGCAGGTCCGGGGCCTCCTCGGTCTCGACGTTGCGGGACACCGCCGGGTTCTTGCCTCGCCGCATGCCGCGCACCCTCCTGCGTCTGGAAGACGGACCTGTACGGAAAGGCTCCGGCACGGCGCGATCCACGATCAACAGCGGCGGTTGGATCTTGGACATAGCCCGCCAAAAGCAGACAGATCGTTGAGACGTCTGGGGGTAATCCGGAAAACGTAGAAACGTTCGTGTCCACTGTGGCGATAACCCAGCAGCACGGGAGGAGCCGCCGCGGATGCGACACACGATCGACCTGAGAGGTCGCCAGGTGTACCTGGCCGGGCCCCGGACATGGGTGGACCCCGCCGTCTGGGCCCCAGTAGAGGCGAGTCTGCTGGACCTCGGTCTGATCGACGCGTCCGCGGCGAGTTCCTTTCGGCTGGTCGCCCGGGCCCTGCGCATCGAGGGCGCGCACGTCTTCAGCCCGATGGAGCACGACGCGGACTCCCGCGCCGGCCGCGCGGCGGACGCCGCGGCGCTGGCCCACGCCGACCTCGTAGTGGTTCTCGACGGCTGGGAGTACGTCGCCGGCGCGGTCGACGCCGCTCGCCTGGTGGCAGCCACCCGCGGCGTGGCCTGGGCCGAGGCGAGCGAGATCCTGCGCGCCGCCGCCCGCCACGCCGCCGCCGCCTAGGACGACCCAGCCCGACTAGCCTCGGGTCCCGTGAGCGGCGTCGAAGAAATCGCATCGTGGATAGCGCAGGCTCGCGCGGTCACCGTGTTGACCGGCGCGGGGATCAGCACCGAGTCCGGCATCGAAGACTTCCGCGGCCCGAACGGGCTGTGGACCCGCGACCCGTCGGCGGCGAAGATGTTCGAGCTCTCGGAGTACCTGCGCGACCCTGCGCTGCGGGCGAAGGCGTGGATCAACCGCCGCGACCACCAGGCGTGGACGGCGCAGCCGAACGCCGGACACCTTGCGCTGGTGGACCTCGAACGCGCGGGGAGGCTGCGGGCGCTCGTCACCCAGAACATCGACGGCCTGCACCAGCGGGCCGGGTCCAGCCCCGAGCTGGTGGTCGAGCTGCACGGAACCCTCTACGGAGTCGAGTGTCTGGACTGCGGAGCGCGGGTCGAGATGGTCGAGGCGTTGGCACGGGTCGCCGCCGGCGAACAGGATCCGCTCTGCCTCGAGTGCGGCGGGATCCAGAAGGCGGCGACGATCTCCTTCGGCCAGTCCCTGCGCCCCGAGGTCCTCGACGCGGGCGTGCGCGCCGCCGCCGATTGCGATCTGTTCCTCGCCGTCGGCACCACGCTGCAGGTGCAGCCGGCGGCGGGCCTCTGCGAAATCGCCGTCTCCCGGGGGGCGCGGCTCGTGATCGTCAACGCGGATCCGACGCCCTACGACCACCTCGCCGCAGCCGTGCTGCGCGAGAAAATCGGACAGACGCTGCCCGCGTTGGTGACCGGGCTGTGCTGACACCGCTGACCCGGCCCCGGCGGCTGCGGCGCGGCGACCGGATCGCGATCGTGGCGCCCAGCGGCGCGGCCGAGCAGGCCCGGCTCGACCGCGGCGTCGCGCTGCTGCGCGAGCTCGGCATGGACGTCGTCGTCGGGGAGTACGTCGCCACCCGCGGGTCCTACTTCGCCGGCGGGGAACGCAGGCGCGCCGCGGACCTCAACGCCGCGTGGTGCGACCGCGACGTCGCCGCCGTCGTCTGCGCCCGCGGCGGCTGGGGCGCCGCCCGCACGGCCGAACACCTCGACTGGGACGGCATGGCCGCGCGCGACGCCGAGGTCGGCCCGCCGGTTTTCCTCGGCTGCAGCGACATCACGACGCTGCACACGGCCTTCGCGAACCGGCTCGGCGTCGCGACGCTGTTCGGGCCGATGGTCGCCGCGAGCATCCTCGGCGACGAGCAGCCGGAACCGGCCAGTCTGCGGCACCTCGTCGCGACCCTGGCCGAGCCGGAGAAGGTGCAACGCCTCGGCGGCTTCGGCGTTCGCGCCCTGTGCCCGGGCACCGCGCGCGGCGTCACGACGGGCGGAACGCTGACGATCCTCGCCGCGTCGCTCGGTACTCCGGACGCCTTCGCCGCCCCCGGCGGCGTGCTGCTGCTCGAGGACGTCAACGAAGAGCCGTACCGCCTGGACCGCGCGCTGACCCAACTCCTGCGCTCCGGCGCCCTCGACGGCCTGGCCGCCGTGGTGTGCGGAGACTGGACCGCCTGCGGGCCCGACGAGGCGGTCGACGCGCTGCTCGCCGAACGTCTGGGTCCGCTCGGAATCCCTGTGCTGGCAGGCTTTCCGGTCGGTCACGGGCCGGTGCAGACCACGTTCCCGCTGGGCGTGGAGGTCGTCGTCGACGCCACGGCCGGCGTCGTGGAGCTGGTGGAGCCGGCGCTAGCCTGAGGGCTAGTTCCTCGGCAGCGTAAGGATTTCGGCCCCGTCCTCGACGATCGCGATGGTGTGCTCGCTGTGGGCCGTGCGGCAGCCCGTCGCGCTGCGCAGCGTCCACCCGTCCTCGTCCTTGCGAAGTTCGGCGGTGTCGGCCATGACCCACGGCTCGAGCGCGAGCAGCAGTCCCGGCCGCAGCTTGAAGCCGCGGCCGCGCTCGCCCGTGTTCGCCACGTGCGGGTCCTGGTGCATCGTCGAACCGATGCCGTGCCCGCCGAAGTCGGTGTTGATCTCATACCCCGCGGCGCCGAGGACCGACCCGATGGCGTGGGAGATGTCGCCGATGCGCGCGCCGGGTCCGGCGGCGGCGATGCCGGCGGCCAACGCGCGTTCGGTCGTCTCGATCAGCGCGACGCTCTGCGCGGGCCGCGCCTGCCCGACCAGGAAGCTGATCGCGGAGTCCGCCGCGATCCCGTCCTTGGCGATCGCGAAGTCGAGCGAGAGCAGGTCGCCGTCCGCGAGGGCGTAGTCGTGGGGCAGGCCGTGGAGCACGGCGTCGTTGACGCCGGTGCAGATGTAGTGGCCGAACGGTCCGCGGCCGAAGGACGGTTCGTAGTCGACGTAGCAGGACACGGCGCCGGCCTCGACGATCAGTTCCCGGGTCCACTCGTCGATCTCGAGGAGGTTGGTCCCGACGACGCAACGGCTCTTCAACGTGGCCAGGATGTCCGCGACCAGGGCACCGGTGACCCTCGCCCGGGCCACCTCGGAGGGGCTCAGGATTTCGATCATGGGTGCCTAGGCCTTCGTTAGCGGTTCGGCCGTCGTAGCCGACGGGCCGGTGGGGCGACGGCGGTCCGCGGCCTCGCGGCGGACCAGGAACCAGTACCCGAGCGGGCCGATCGCCGCGAACACGAACCACTGCCAGGCGTAGGCCAGGTGCAGCAGTTCGGTGCGGCCCGAGGGCAGCGGAATCGGCTCGGGGCTGTAGGCGCCCGCGATCACCGGGGGTGGCGGGTCCTGGGTGCGCAGTGCGACGTATCCGCCGTAGACGGCGTAGGGCAGGCCCGCTGCGATGCTCGGCACGTCGATGCGATGGACCTGACCGGCGGGCAACCCGGCGTTGTCGCGCGGCGTTTCGGTGGCGCGCAGCAGGCCGGTGACGGCGACCGTGCCCGTCGGCGTCTCCGGCAGCGGCGGCGAGCCGCCGGCGCCCGGGGCGGCCAGGAAGCCGCGGTCCACCAGCGCCGCCGGGCCGGCGTCGGTCACCAGGGGAGTGAGGACGTGGAAACCGGCCGCCCCGTTGGACGGGCGGTTGCGGATCAGCAGCGTGCGCTCGAGGTCGTAGCGCCCCACGACGCGCACGTGCCGATAGACCTTCTCCGCCGCCACCGCCGAGCCCACGGGACTCTCCGCGGCCAACTCCACCGGCGCCACCTCGGCGTTGGCCGCGATGCGCTGGTTGTGGCGCTCGGCCTTGTGGAGGCGGTCCAGCTGCCACTGCCCGAGCAGGACGCACCCCGGCGCGACGGCCGTCAGCACGAACGCCAGAACGATCCAGCGCGGGGTCAGCAGGAAGCGATACAACCGTTCTCCCAGGGCGGGCCTCACCGGGGACGGCGAGAAGACGTGCCCCCAGTATGCGACTTAAGTGGGTATCGACGTCGGTCGGTGCCCGCCATCGCACCAGCCAGCCATATGAGCGCGTTCTCCATTGCAACTACCAGCGCGCGTGCTTCAGGGGTTCGCAAGAGCGACAGTGGCGCCCCTGGCGTCGAGGCGTTTCCGCAGGTGGCGGCCCATGTGCGCCACTTCACTTGGCGGATTTCACCCGTACGCTGAGGAATCGAGAGCTCCCTCCGTCGCACCGGAGTGGCTCGGACGGAAGGGGCACCGCGTGGCACTTGTGGACACGTTCGGTCGGATCGCCACCGATCTTCGCGTCTCGCTGACGGACCGCTGCAATCTGCGCTGTTCGTACTGCATGCCCGCCGAAGGCCTGAACTGGCTTCCGAACTCCGAGGTCCTCAGCGACGACGAGGTCAACCGGCTCATCCGGATCGCCGTGGAGCAGCTCGGCGTACGCGAGGTCCGCTTCACCGGCGGCGAGCCCCTGATCCGTCCGGGGCTGGTGGGAATCGTCGCGCAGGCCGCCGCGCTCGAACCGCGCCCGCTGCTGTCCGTGACCAGCAACGGCCTCGGCCTCGAGCGCCTCGCGCCGGCGCTGGCCGAGGCGGGCCTGGACCGCGTCAACGTCTCGCTCGACAGCCTCGAACCCGAAACCTTCAAGACGATCACCCGGCGCGACCGGCTCAAGGACGTCGTCGCCGGCCTGGCCGCCGCCGACGCCGCGGGCCTGCGCCCGGTGAAGGTGAACGCGGTCCTGCTGCGCGGCGTCAACGACTCCGATCCCCACCGCCTCCTCGAGTGGTGCATGGAGCGCGGCTACGAACTGCGCTTCATCGAGCAGATGCCGCTCGATGCCCAGCACGGCTGGTCGCGATCGCACATGATCACCGCCGACGAAATCCTCGAGATGCTCTCGGCCCACTTCGACCTCGCTCCCGAGGCGGCGTCGATTCGCGGCAGCGCCCCCGCCGAGCGCTGGATCGTGAACGGCACGTCCCACACGGTCGGGATCATCGCCAGCGTCACCCGTCCGTTCTGCGGGGACTGCGACCGCGTCCGGCTGACCGCCGACGGGCAGATCCGCAACTGCCTGTTCGCCCGCGAGGAGTCCGACCTGCGCGGCGCCCTTCGCGGTGGCGCCGACGACATCGAGATCGCCGAGCGGTGGAAGGCGGCCGTGCTCTGGAAGAAGGCGGGACACGGGATCGACGACCCGACCTTCCTTCAGCCGACCCGCCCGATGTCCGCCATCGGCGGCTGAGGGCCGGAGTCGATCCCAAGGCGAAGCCGCCATCCCACGCGCTGCGCGGCCGGAGCCGCAACGCAAAGAGCGATGCCGGGTAGCCACGGGGGAAGCTGCCCGGCATCGCTCTTTACGCCCCGAAAGCTCCGAGGCATGGCGTGAAGTATGACACGCACGCCGTGTTCAGGAGAGCGACACTCGGAAAGTGTTTCGCGACCAGAGTGTGGTGTGCGCCGTCCGAGTGAATGTCTGGAACTAGCTGGACGTCGAGCCGCTTCCCGGTGGCAACGGCGGAAGCTGGGTGCGGCTCGGGAGCACCACCGGCATCTGTTCCTCGCGGCTGGGTTCGCGGCCGCCGTTGGCCACCACGACCGCCATGTACGGCAACAGCAGGGCCGCGGCGAACATCGTCCAGCGGACGGCACCGGTGGTGACGATCGCGGCGAGGAAACACACGGTGCGGATGCCCATGGTCAACGCGTACCTGCGGTACCGGTGGGAGATGTCGACGCTGCGGGCGGGTCGCGTGGTCGTGACCCGGAAGACCTCCGGGGGCGCCTTCTTCTTGCGCATGGACAGCTCCGCCTCTCGCCGCGGTACGAGCGTACGTCGTGGGCTGCGCGCCGGCGCCCGTCGGGTGGGTGTCGCTCGGGCCACACCCCGACGCAGCCCGACGGGTGCAAGCGATGGAAGATGTGCCCGCACACGAAATGAAACAGGGAGGCTTACGGATGAGCGAGCGGACCTACCGCGTCACGGAACTGGTGGGCACCTCGCCGGACGGCATCGAGGCGGCGATCAAGACGGCCATCACCCGTGCCGGTCTGACGTTGCGTCACGTCGACTGGTTCGAGGTGACCGAGATTCGCGGCTACATCAAGGACAACACCGTGGACACCTATCAGGTGGGCCTCAAGCTCGGCTTCCGGCTGGAAGACCCGTGATCGGCCGCTGAAACCCCGCCGTCCCGAACGGGCTAGCGGCCTCGTGCCTCCAACGGGCCAACGGCGATCCTCGAGGGGGCGCGGTCGCGTCGATCGACGTCGGCCGTGCCTGTCCCTCGTGTCGTCCGGAGGCCGTAGATGTCGTTCAGCGAGCCCGTCGAGCCTGTCGAATCGGCAGAACCCGTCGCGCCTACCGGTCCGCATCGACCGGTGGCGCCCGTGTTCACCGGGGCGACCGCGTTCCGCGAGGGCGACGAGTCGGGGGCGCGGAGCATGCGCCCGGCGGTGCTGCTGGTGGCGACCGGCCTGCTCGCCACGATGGGCTGGGTCGGGGTGTACCTCATGGCCTTCGGGTCCGGCGATGCATCGGCGTCGGCCGAGCGTTCCATCCCCGTCGGCCTCACGCCCGGAGCGAGCGCGGACCAGGCCGCAGGCACCTCGGCCGCCAAGAAGATGTCCGTCGCGGCCAAGGCGCGGGCTGCGGCCAAGGCCTTGCCCAAGGGGAAGTTGAACGACAACGACAAGCGCCTTGCGCTCAAGAGGTTCACCGACGCCATCGGGCTCGATCTGAGTACGACAGCCTCGCCGCCCGCCGCCGCCCGCAGCGCCTGCCGACTGCTGGGCACCGGGACCGAACCGGAGCACCTCGTCGAGGGCGTCGCCAAGGGCGGCAAGATCTCCAAGGCGCAGAGCCGCGCCTTCCTGTTCGGTGCGACCAGCATCTACTGCCCCGGCGAGGCCAAGCCCTTCCGCCGCTGACGCCGGCCCTCGGACGAACGGATGAGGCGCCGATCGTCCACTCGCCGGCCAACTCCACCCGAAAGTCTGCCGCCGGGCATCGAGGCTCGCGCGTCCTAGTGGCAACGGGCACTCGACTTCGCGGTCGCGTGCACTCAGCCTTTGGGAGGGACGCGGACATGGTCGTCGAGCAGCGCAGGCACGCCTCGGGAGTCGACACCGCCACAGCGGCACCGACGCTGCCGCGGCAGTACGTTGCCAAGCAGGAGGTGCGAGCCACCCGCAAGCGCAAGCCGCCACGGCGGGGCGGCCGCGTCGCGGTCGCGGTCTCCGTCGCGATGTCCGCGGGCCTCGTCCTCGCCGCGGTGTGGGGCGGGCAGTCCGGTACCGCGGCCCCGGCCGTGTCCTCCGTCGACGCCTCGGCCACCGTCCCGATCGAATACGAGGGCTGGCGGCTGAACGGTGTCCAGTTCGCTCCCGACGGCGGCGAGTTCGCCGCCACCGCCTCGATCACCTGGACCGGGCAGAACGGCGTCGTGTCGCCGCAGGACTTCGTCATCACCGTCTTCCAGGGCCACAACCGGGTTGGCGAGCTCTCCGGCTCGGTGCCGAAGGCCGTCCCGGGCCGCGAGATGGTCGTCGAGTTCGGCTCGACCAACGCCTTCGCCGCGGGGGCCAACCGCATCGCTTTCCGCACCGGGCACTAGAGCGTGTCCCGTGAATGACGGGCTCCGGGTGCGTTAAACCTGGCAGATGCGCGATAGACACGACCTGACCGACGAGGAGTGGGCCCGGATCGAGCCGTTGTTGCCCGATCGCACCCCGCGGCGGGGCGGGCAATGGCGTGATCACCGGTTGGTCCTGAACGCGGTGTCCTGGCGGACGCGGACGGGA
>JBQTIB010000142.1:0-6475 GCA_052389435.1 Sporichthyaceae bacterium
CGCCCGGGTGCCGCCCCACTCGCCCACGGCCGCGACCCACGACGCGCGAAGGCGCACCTCCCCGCGTGACGCGCCAACTCCCGCCCATGACGCCCCCCGCCCCCGAGGCGACCGCTTCACTCGCCCGGGTGCCGCCCCACTCGCCCAAGGACGCGACCCACGACGCGCGAAGCCGCACCTCCCCGCGTGAAGCGACAACTCCCGCACATGACGCCCTGCGCCCCCGAGGCGACCGCTTCACTCGCCCGGGTGCCGCCCCACTCGCCCGAGGACGCGACCCACGACGCGTGAAGCGGCACCTCGGCGAGTGAAGCGCACGCTCCGCACGTGGCGGTGGGCGCCCAAAAGCAGCGCGCGCCCGGGCGGACCCGCCGCCGGGCGCGCGTTCGTGTCTGCTGGCTACTTGGGCAGCAGCGAGGACTTCCGGGAGGAGATGACGTCGTCGACGATGCCGTACTCCTTGGCCTGCTGCGCGGTGAGGATCTTGTCCCGCTCGATGTCCTTGCGGACCTGCTCGATCGGCTGCCCGGAGTGCTTGGACAGCATCTCCTCCAGGAGCGAGCGCATGCGCAGGACCTCGTTGGCGATGATCTCGACGTCGGAGGCCTGGCCGCCCGAACCCTCGATCGCGGGCTGGTGGATCAGGATCCGCGCGTTCGGCAGGGCGAGGCGCTTGCCCGGCGTACCGGCGGCGAGGATCACCGCGGCGGCCGAGGCGGCCTGGCCCATGCAGATCGTCTGCACGTCGGGCTTGACGAACTGGATCGTGTCGTAGATCGCCGTCAACGCGGTGAACGAGCCACCGGGTGAGTTGATGTAGATCTGGATGTCCCGGTCCGGGTCCATCGACTCCAGCGTGAGGAGCTGGGCCATGACGTCGTTCGCGGACGCGTCGTCGACCTGCACGCCGAGGAAGATGATGCGCTCCTCGAAGAGCTTCGCGTACGGGTCGTACTCGCGGTAGCCCTGGCTGGTCCGCTCGACGAAGCGCGGCAGCACGTAGCGCGAGGACGGCGCCTGGTACCCGGCGAGCATGCCGAGGGTCTCCTGGACGTTGCTCATGCGGTCCCTCCGGCACCCGTGACGTCGCGGGCGTTGGTGACGACGTGGTCGACGAAGCCGTACGCCTTGGCTTCCTCGGCGGTGAACCAGCGGTCCCGGTCGGAGTCGAGTTCGATCTGCTCGACGCTCTGCCCGGTGTGGTCCGCGATCTGCGCGGCCAGACGCTTCTTGGTGAACAGCATCTGCTCGGCCTGGATCTTGATGTCGGAGGCGGTGCCGCCGAGGCCGCCGAGCGGCTGGTGCATCATGATCCGCGCGTTGGGCAGCGCGTAGCGCTTGCCCTTGGCGCCGGCGCAGAGCAGGAACTGCCCCATGGAGGCCGCCAGGCCCATCGCCACCGTCGCGACGTCGTTCTTGACGTACTGCATGGTGTCGTAGATGGCCATGCCCGCGGAGACCGAGCCACCGGGGCTGTTGATGTACAGCCAGATGTCCTTCTCGGGGTCTTCGGCCGCGAGCAGCAGCATCTGCGCGCACAGCGCGTTCGCCATGTCGTCGCGGACCTCGCTGCCCAGGAAGATGATGCGTTCCTTCAGCAGCCGTTCGTAGACCCGTTCGCCGAGCCCGCCACCGGCAGCCTCGCCTCTGGCATCAATCAACGTTCACTCACCCGCTTCTACGCGCTTGTTCATGTCACTGCCGATCACGTGACAGGAAACCTAACGCAGTCGACGGAGCCGCCGCCGGGCGCGGGCCCCCATTTCGCTTTGGGCGCAGGACGGACCGCCCGGAGCCGGACATCTCCCGCTCCCCCGTAGCGCCGAAACTGGCAGCTTCTGCAGGCGGGTGGGGCCATTGGGCCACTCGGATACCCCCACACACCGGCAGCGGACGAGTTCCCCGGCGGCGCGAGGGCGCGCAACCTCTGTCGGCGCGTGGGGCCATCGACCCGCTCCGAAGGCCCCGGCAGGCTGCAGAGGACGACCGATAACGCCGTCGCGGGCCAACTCCCGAGGGAGCGGCCCGCGGCGACCGGTGGGTACTTGTCCTCGGGAGCCTCGGGGATCTCGGCGCTCGCCGCGGAGGTGTCGGCGTCGTCCTCGTCGGTTGCGGTGGCGATCGGCTCGGACGGGTCGACGCCGGCGCCGTGCAGGGTTTCCATCTGCTCGCGGACGAGGTCCTCGATCTCCTCGGCGCCCTCGGGGCGCAGCGCGGCGAGGTCGACGACGGCGCCGGCCGAGTCGGTGACCTTGGCGTCCTTGAGGACGACGGCGAGGGCCTTGGAGCGAACGACCTCGGCGACGAGCATGCCCGCCTGGCCGGCCTGGACGATCTGCTGGGCGAACTGGTCCGGGTTCAGACCCGAGCCCTGCGAGCGGGCGATCAGGTGGCGGGTCAGCTCCTCCTGGTTGACCGTCACCTCTTCGGCCTTCGCGATCGCGTCGAGCAGGAACTGGGCGCGCATGGCCTCTGCGGACCGGTTCTCGAGCTCGGAGTGGAACTCCTCCGGGGTCTGGCCCTCGTGCTTGAGGTAGTCCTCCAGGGTCAGGCCGGCCGCCTT
This sequence comes from Sporichthyaceae bacterium, assembly GCA_052389435.1. Taxonomy (GTDB): domain Bacteria; phylum Actinomycetota; class Actinomycetes; order Sporichthyales; family Sporichthyaceae; genus JBQTKD01. The sequence continues at coordinate 2,564 of JBQTIB010000142.1, forward strand.
GAGCTGCTGGGCGATCGAGTCCTGCCGGAAGTGGACCTCCTGGTGCAGGAAGTTCTCCGGCAGCGGAATCTCGACCTGCGCCATGAGCGCCTCGAGGACCTTGTCCCGGGCGTCGCCGCCCTGGGCGAGCTTCTTCTGCTCGCCCATGCGGGTGCGCATGTCCGCCCGCAGCTCCTCGACGGTGTCGAACGGGGAGGCGGTCTGGGCGAACTCGTCGTCGAGCTCGGGGAGCTCGCGGACCTTGACGGTGTTCAGCTTGACCTCGATGTCGACCTCTTCGCCGGCGCGCGGGCCCGCGACGAGGGTGGAGGCGAAGACCTTGGCCTCTTCGACCTTCATGCCGACCAGGGCGTCGTCCAGACCCTCGACGAGCGAGGCGGAGCCGACGACGTAGGACAGGCCCGCGGCCTGCGCGTCGTCGATGTCCTGGCCTTCCTTGGTCTTGCCGGACAGGTCGATCGAGACGTGGTCGTCGGCCTGGGCCTCGCGGTCCACCCCGACGAGGGTCGCGAAGCGCTCGCGCAGGTGGCCGAGGGCCTCTTCGATCTCTTCGTCGGTGACCTCGGCCGCGTCCACGACGACCTCGACGCCCTTGTACTCGGGAAGCGCGATCTCGGGGCGGACGTCGACCTCGGCGGTGAACTTCAGCTCGGCGCCGTCGGCGAACTCGGTGACGTCGACCTCGGGCTGGGACAGGACGTGGATCTTCGCCTCTTCCACGGCCTTGCCGTAGAAGCGGCCGACGGCGTCGTTGAGGGCCTCGTCCAGGACCGCGGCGCGACCGTAGCGCTGGTCGATGATGCGGGCCGGGACCTTGCCCTTGCGGAAGCCCGGGACCGTGACGTTCTCCCCGATCTTCTTGTACGCCGCGTCCAGGCTGGGCTTCAGCTCGTCGAAGGCGACCTCGACGGTGAGCCGGACCCGCGTGGGGTTCAAGGTCTCGACGGCACTCTTCACGGCGTGGTTCTCCTGCATCGTCTGGTCGGTTCGGGCGTGCGGCGTTGATCGTGGTCGGGGCGGGGAGACTCGAACTCCCGATCTCCTGCCCCCAAAGCAGGCACGCTAGCCACTGCGCTACGCCCCGCAGCATCCGGGCGAGTCTAGTGCCGGCCGCTCCGCGTCCCGCTCCCCACGTCCCCGGGCTCCTCCCCGCGACCCGTCCGCGACGCTCACCGGCCGGCGTCCGCTCCACCGTGAGCTATGGGTCACCCTTCGGCGGACGTCTTGCGAATCTGGGTCCGATGCAGATGGCGGGAAGTAGGTGGGGGCTGATCTTGTTGGCCACTGGGACCGACTCCCCACCCGCCTAGGAGCGCCTGACCATGGGATACACCGCCGCGCCCGAGGGCTGGTGGCAGGAGTTCGTCTCCGCCTCGCCCGCGCGCACCGCCAAGCTCGCGGTCGTCCGCAAGGACGGCAGCCCGGCCGTCGCACCGGTCTGGGTCGCGCTCGACGGCGAGGAGATCGTGTTCAACACCGGCCTGGAAACGATGAAGGGCAAGGCCATCGCCCGCGACGACCGGGTGTGCCTGTGCTGGGACGACGAGCGTCCGCCGTTCTCGTTCGTGACCCTCTACGGCCGGGCGCGGATCGTGACCGACCTCGACCAGGTCCGCGAGTGGGCCGGACGCCTCGGCGCCCGGTACATGGGCGCGGACCGATTCTCGGAGTACGCCGAACGCAACGGCGTGCCGGGCGAGGCGCTGATCCGGGTCTCGGTGGAGCGGGTCGTCGCCATGGTGGACCTCGCCGAATGAGCGGCCCGAGCGAGCCGGTCGGCGCCCGGCGGGTGCCCGGCGACGGCGCCCGGCGGGTGCCCGGCGACGGCGCCCGGCCGGCTTGCGGCGACCGCGTCCGTGCCGAGCGCGCGAAGGCCCCGGTCGGGCGCGGCTGCCGCCGGTCCGGCCCGCGGTGAAGGCCACCGCGGAGCCGCCGATCGCCGAGCGCCCCTCCGTCGGCCCTCGGGTCCGGTGGGTCGGGCTCGTCATGTTCACGATCATGGTCGCGGGGACGCTCCCCTCTCCCCTGTACTCGCTGTGGGGCGCCGCCTACGACTTCGGGCCCCTGACCGTGACGGTGATCTTCTCCGTCTACGTCCTCGGGGTGATGCTCGGCCTGCTCGGGCTCGGGCACGCCTCCGACGTCGTCGGCCGCCGCCCGGTGCTCCTCGGTGCGCTCGCGGTGTGCGTGGTCTCCGACGTCGTCTACCTCGCCGCCGACGGCCTCGGCGCCCTGCTGATCGCGCGGATGCTGTCCGGTCTGGCGACGGGCCTGCTCACCGGGACCGCGACCGCGGCGATGGTCGAACTCGCGCCGCCGGGGGCCAAGGAGCGCGCGGGCCGCCTCGCCGTCGTCACCAACACCTTCGGGTTGGCCTCCGGCGCGGTGCTGGCCGGGTTCTTCGCGCAGTACCTGGGCTACCCGACGCGGCTGGTCTACGCGCTGCACATCGGGATCGTGCTCGTCGCCGTGATCGGTCCGCTGCTCGCGCTCGGGCCCGGCCGGGGCGGCGGGGCCTGGCACACCGTCCGGTTCCAGAAGCTCGGCGTGCCGGCGGAGATCCGGGCGACGTTCTGGCGCGCGGCCGTCGCCGGCGGGGCGGGTTTCGCGGTCATGGGCGTGGTCAACACTCTCGCCGCGGTGTTCCTGGCCCAGCTCGTCGGGGTGAACAACGTCTTCGTCGTCGGCCTGGCGGTCTTTCCCGTGTTCGCGACCGTCGCCGTCGGCCAACTCGGCGGGCGGGCCCTGTCCCCCGCGGCCCGGCTGCCGTTCGCGTGCTTCGTGCTCGCGGCGGCGGGCGGGTTGACGGCGCTGTCGCTGTCCACCGAACTCGTGGTGCTGTTCGTGGTCGCGGGCGGCCTCGCCGGAGTCGGCGTGGGCCTGGCGATCGGGCATGGCGTCGCGACCATCAACGCCGAGTGCCCGCCCGAGCGACGCGGCGAGGCCAATTCGACGTTCTTCGCCGTCATGTACCTCGGGCTGTCCGTCCCGGTCGTCGGCGCCGGGTTCGGAGTCCGCGAGTGGGGCCTGCGGACCGGCGGGGAGGTGTTCGCCGTCGGCGTCACGGTCGCGGCCCTGGCCGTCGGCGTCAGCCTGCTCGTGGACCATCTCCGACGCGAGCCGGTCGGAGCGAAGTAGCCCACTGCCCGCCCCCGCACTCGACTCGGGCTGCCGTTCGCGCCCTACGACACGCCTCGAAGGCCAGCCGAAGACGGGGCCTCGTCTGCGCGCCACCGCAAGATCGGAGCCGCACCTCACCGACGGGGAGGGGCGCGGGCCGCAGAATGATCCAGTGCGCGAGGACCTGACCTTCGAGGTGGCCGGGACGCCGTTGGCGGCGTGGCTCTACCGGCCGGCGTCGGACGGTGCGGTGCCGTGCGTGGTGATGGCCCACGGGTTCGGCATGACCCGCGAGTGCCGGCTGCCGGACTGGGCCGAGCGGTTCGCCGCCGCGGGCCTCGCGGTGCTGCTGTTCGACTACCGCGGGTTCGGGGCCTCCGGCGGGCAGCCGCGTCAACTGCTCGACATCGCCGCGCAGCGGTTGGACTGGGCGGGCGCCGTCGCCGCCGCGCGGACCCTTGCCGGCGTCGACCCGGAACGGATCGCGCTGTGGGGCACCTCCTTCTCCGGCGGGCACGTGCTGCACGTCGCGGCCCGCGACCATCGGGTGGCGGCCGTGGTGGCGCAGGTGCCGTTCACCGACGGCCGGGCGAGCCTGTCCGCCGGGAAGCCGGCGCCCGATCGCATCCGCCACACCGCGCGACTGATGGCCGACGCGGCCCTCGACCTCGCCCGCCGCCGCCGCGGCGGCCCGCCGCTGCTCGTGCCGGTGGCGGGCGAACTCGGCAGCCGCGCGGTCATCGCCGGGCCGCGCGCCGAACGGACCCTGCGAATGCTCGTGCCCGACGGGAC
>JBQTIB010000143.1:0-10542 GCA_052389435.1 Sporichthyaceae bacterium
GCGGGGTGCGATCGGGCAACAACGGCTCGATCCGGGCCCACTCCTCGTCGGTCAGGTCGTGTCTATCGCGCATCTGCCAGGTTTAACGCACCCGGAGCCCGTCATTCACGGGACACGCTCTAGTCGCTGCGCTGGGCGAGCGCCGGACATCCCGCCGCGCTGCTCGTCGAACCCGACGGACGGGTCCACCAGCTCTCGGCGGGCCTCGGCGTGCCGATCGCCGCGGGAGTCCACCTCCCGCACGAGGACGGCTTCCTGCCCGCCCTGGTGCCCGGTTCCACGTTGATCCTCTACACCGACGGCCTCGTCGAACGCCGCGGCGTCGACCTGACCGACAGCATCGACGAGTTGGCCGCACGCGCTTCGAAACTCGCCCGGGAACCGATCCGGTACCTGTGCGATCGACTGCTCCAGGACGCGCCCACCAGCGACGACATCGCCCTGCTCGCCGTCCGCGTCCCGGTGGACTGACGCGTCGTCAGGAAATCGGGCGGCGCATCGCGATGCCGCCGAGCACGACTCCGTCGGGGAGCCTCACCTGCTGCGGCTCCTCCACTCCGAAGCCCCACGACCGGTAGAGCGGAACGCCGGGCAACGTGGCCATCAGCGCGAGTTCGCCGTAGCCCTCCTCGCGGGCGGCGCGTTCGCAGGCCTCGAGCAGCATCCTGCCGAGGCCGCGGCGCGTGAAATCCGCGCGGACGAACATTGCCCGGACGCGCGCGGGCTCGGTGGCCGGGTCGAGCAGGCGGCCGTCGTCGGGCGCGACTTCGGCGCCCGCGTGCAGGCGGCTGCGCCGACTCCAGCCGCCGCAGGCGGCGATCGTGCCGTCCTCGGTCTCCACGACGAAGTAGGTGCCGTCGGAGATCAGCGAGTGGTCCAGGGCCGCGATGTAGACCTCGGCGCTCGCGGTCTGCCGCGCGTCGTAGAACGCGGGGAAGATCGCCGCGACGGACTCGCGCATCAGCGTCGCGATCGCCGGGGCGTCGGCGGGCACGGCCGACCGCAGCCGCATGACCCCTCCCGTCCCGTCCCGTCTGGGTACTGCCGTCGGTGCCCTGCCGCCTGCGAGAGAATCGCGGCATGACATCGCTTGAGACCGTCGAGTTCGAAACCGGCCCGCAGCCCGCCTGGGCCGTCATTCTCCTGCACGGCCTCGGAGACAGCGGGGACGGCTGGGCGCCGCTCGCCCCGCAGCTGGTCCGGCAGGGATGGCCGCCGCTTCGGTTCGTGTTCCCGCACGCCCCGATCGCGGCGGTGACGATCAACGGCGGCATGAAGATGCGGTCCTGGTACGACATCGTCGATCTCGACGACCTGGACAAACGCGCCGACGAGGCCGGGCTGCTCGCCTCCGCCGCAGCGGTCGAGGCGCTGATCGAACGCGAGGCCGAACGCGGCGTCCCGCGCGACCGCGTGATCCTGGCCGGGTTCTCCCAGGGCGGCGCGGTCGCCTACACCCACGCCCTGCGCAGCAGCGAACCCGTCGCGGGCCTGGTTGCCCTCTCGACCTACCTGCCGATGTCCCAGACGCTGCTCAAGGAGGCACCGCCCGTCGACGCCTTCCCGCCGGTGTTCGTCGCCCACGGCTCCTTCGACCCGGTCGTGCCGGTCCGTGCGGGCGAACTCGCCGCCGATCAGTTGCGCGGGCAGGGCTACGACGTCGAGTACCACGCCTACCCCATGCAGCACGAGGCGTCCGTCGAGGAGATGCAGGACCTCGCCGCCTGGCTGTCCCAGCGCTTCGCCCAGGCTTGAGGCTCCAGCCGGGCGGAAGCCGACGCATCCCGGCATCGCAAGCGGGTGTGGAGAACGCGTCGGAACGCGTGACTACACCTGACCGAAATTGCACAATGCCTCATGTTCTCGATTGGGCGTCGCCACGAAACCGCGCGTCGTCGCGTCGATCGGCGAAACGACGCGCGGAGCCCGGGCCCGGTGCGCGACGAACAACGGCGCTCCTCCCCGTGACGGCGACTCGCACGGTGCGACGGATCGCCGTCGGAGTAGGCGCCGTCGCTGTAGCGCTTCTGGGCCCGACTCCGGTACCGGCCGCCGCGGACGAGGGCTGCGAGCGGGTGGGGCTCAAGGAGGCCGTGGCGCGCGGGTACGAGGTCGTGCTCGTGCACAACGTCTCCTACGAATACGGGGATTCGACGAGCCTGGACGTCGAGCGGGCGGGCGATCCGAGCATCCCGGATCGATTCCTCGTCGCGGGAGTCGACCAGCATTGCCGGTTCGACATCGGGGCCCACAGTCTCGGCGCGATCGCCGTGGAGTTGAGCGACGGGCAATGGCGCAAGGTGATCGGGTCGCAGATCGGGCTCGACGAGGCACTACGTCATCTCGAGGGTCCGCCGTCGACGCGGAGCCACCAGCCACCGGTAGCGGTCGCGGTGGGCGATTTCGCCGGCGCACGGATGGGCACCCTGGACCGAACCGGCCGCGTGGTCGCCTGGGATCGGCGGCCGGGCTTTGGCTTGGCGGTAGCGGTTTGCCCGGGCGGCGAGCGGGTCGCATCCGTCGGCGGTGCCACGAAGGACTCCCTCGACATCAGTGTTCACGACGTTCGGACGCTCGCGGTCGAACGGACCGTCGACGTGCCAGGCCGCGGCGGGGAACTCCTCGCGATGGCGTGCCGAGACGCTGCCGGCGATCGCGTCGATTTCCTCGTCAAGAAGTCCCGCCGCGGCACGCAACCCGGCCGGCTCGTCACGGTCCGCGGCGGCGCGGTGCAGGTTCGCCAGATTCCCGGCCTAGGCTACGCGGCGACGCCCACCACGGACGGGTTTCTCGTCGCGACGGAATCGCCAGAGCCGCCGGCCATCGCGCGGCTCGACGCCGACGGCGGCCAGCAGGTCCTCTTTCGCTACGAAGGCGAAACGACGACCAACACCTACGCTCCGGAGTACAGGTTCGGGCCGGAAGACCTCAAGCTGAGTCGCGACGGCCGCACGTTAGCGGTGGTGGAGTACGAGAACGGCGGCGGCTACGTCTACCTGTCGCTCCACGACTCGCGAAGCGGCCAACGACTGTTCCGCAAGAGCTCCGTGTTTCCAGGGGACATCGAGTGGACCCGCTCGGGTCGGCTTGCCTTTCGAAGCATCCTCGAGGACCGTGATCGGCCGATCCTCGTCTTCGACGAATCGCTGAGGGGATCGCTCACCCGAACGACGCCGCATGGAGACTTCTTCGCGGCGATCGGCAACGACATGGTCGCCTACGGCAGCAGCCCGATGATCGTGTACCCGGCCGACGGCAGCCGGGCACGCACTGTCGCCGAACCGCGGCTGGCCGGAACGGTCCAGCTCGTCGAGCTCCCCGGCCTGGGCAACCTGACCTTCGCTCCCGCGCCGGACCCGGTCCTGACGACGATCCTGTTCCGACCGTCCACCGACGACGGCGCCCGCACCCTCCTCCAGTTCGCCTTCTACGCGGCGTTCGTCGGCCTCGGCCTCGCGGCGGCGCGCAACCACCTCGCCGGCGTGCCGCCGGTCTGAACATCGGCTTCGAGTCGCCGCCGCCGCCGATATTCGGATGCTGACCGGGCTCAGCTCGCGGCGGCAGTCGAGCACGCCGGACATCCCGAGGCCGGCGTGGGTACGCCCGACCGAGCTGGAAAGCAACCGACGTTCCCGTGTTTCGGGTGCGCTGACGGGCACGCCACGACACTCCGCGAACTTGCTCAGGCGGAGTTTCTGGGGCGGGAGTTCCTGACGGCGGAGTGGACGGCATCTACCTGCGCGTCGCCGCCACGGCCCGTTGTGCGGTGGCGGTTTCAGCAGTTCCCGGTGGATTCGCCAGTAGTCGTTGCGTCTGGGGTCGCGATTCGCGTCCACCCAGCCGGGTGGAAGCAGCTTGGCCGCGGCGCCTTCCTCGCGCAGCACGTTGCGTACCCAGCTCGTGGTCGAGACCGTCCAGGGAGGCGAACGTGGCGACCGGGATGCTTTCCACGTATCGAACTCTAGATGCCACCACCGACAGTTTTCGTAGACGGAGATGCGATCTGGGCCCCTTCGCCAACCCGTTTCGGATGTTCGCTGATCCTTGCTCGCCTTTCGGGACGCGTTGTCGGGCGCTCCGTAGGCAGCCGACGGCGCAACCTGAGGCGAAGCGAACAAACTTTGCAGGCACCGGGATCGAGTTGACTCCGTGCGGAGAGAAACCCGTGGGAATCCTCAGGTCCACCGGCGGGATGCCGAACAGGGGGGCGGCCAGGATGGCCGCCCCCGCGCCACGGACCGGCGCTGCCGCAGTGATCGAAAACCTCGGAGCGGTCCGTGTTCGACGACGTCGCGATGAACGCGATCTCCTCAGCCCTGTCCGGCCTCGCCGCACGACAGCGGACGATCGCGGACAACATCGCCAACATCAACACCCCCGGCTTCCTCGCCGGACGGGTCGAGTTCGAGAACGCACTGCGCAGCGCCGTCGACTCCGGAAGCGGGCAGGCCGAGTTCACCGTCGCCCGGTCGCTGGAGCCGACCAGAACCGACGGCAACAACGTCAACCTCGATCGGGAGACGCTGCTGAACGTCGACACCGGGCTGCGGTACTCGCTCATGCTCCGCGCCGTCGACCACGAGTTCGGCGTCCTGCGTGCCTCGCTGCGGACCCAGTCGTGAGCGGCCTGTTCTCCGCGTTCGGGATCGCGGGCACGGGCGTCACCGTGCACCGCAAGTGGCTCGACGCGATCGCCGACAACCTGTCCAACATCAACACGGTCCGCTCCACGGCCGAGGAGGCCTTCCGCGCCCAGTACGTGGTCGCCCGGGCGGTCGACTACGGCAAGGGCATCGGCGGGGTCGAGGTCGCGGGCACCGCCGAAGGCTCCGCGGTCGGGCGACTGGTCTACGAACCCGGCCATCCCCTCGCCGACGCCGAGGGCTACGTCCGGTACCCGGACATCGACCTGAGCAGCCAGATGGCGCAGTTGATGATGGCCCAGCGCGGCTACCAGGCCAGCCTCGCGGTGGTCGACCGGGCGCGGGACGCCTACTCCGCGGCGATCCAGGTGGGTCGACAGTGACCATCGGCCCCGTCGGGTTCACCCCGTTCGCACCGATCGCGCCCCTCGCGACCAACGGTGCCACCGCCGCGCAGTCCGCGGCCGCCGGCGAGAGCTTCGCCGCAACCCTCGGCCAGGGCCTCCAAGCCCTCGCCGGCGCGCAGTCCAAGGCCGACGGCCTCGCCGTGCAGGCCGCCACCGGCGACCTGCAGGACGTCCACGCGTACTCGATCGCCGCGACGCAGGCGCAGTTGGCGACCGAGTTGACCGTCGCCGTGCGCAACAAGGCGGTCGAGGCGTTCAACGAGATCCTGCGGATGCAGGTCTGATGCGTTCGAACGTCACCGGACTGCTCGGCCGGGCCACGCGTACCTTCGCCACGTTCACCTCCGCGCAGAAGGTCATCTCGATCCTGGCCGTGCTCGGGCTGCTGCTCGGCGGCTACGCGTTCACCGCGTGGGCGTCCAAGCCGAGCTACGCGCCGCTGTTCACCGACCTCGCCCCGGCGGACGCCAGCGCGATCGTCGACCAGTTGAACTCGGCCGGGACCCCCTACCAGCTGACCAACGGCGGAGCGACGATCCTCGTGCCGCAGGCGCAGGTCTACGACACCCGGATCGCGATGAGCGGCAAGGGCCTCGCACCGAGCGCCGGCAGCGCCGGATGGGGCCTGCTGGACAAGCAGGGCGTGACGACCTCGAAGTTCCAGCAGCAGGTGGCCTACCGCCGCGCCCTCGAAGGCGAACTGGCCGCGACCGTCGGCGGGATCGAAGGCGTCAGCACCGCCGTGGTCCACCTCGCCCTGCCGGAGAAGGGCGTGTTCACCAAGGAGACCGAGGACGCCAAGGCCTCGGTCCTGGTCGCGACCACGCCGGGACGCGATCTGACGTCGGCTCAGGTGCAGGCGATCGTCAACCTGGTCTCCTCCGCGGTGGAGGGCATGAGCCCCGACGGGGTGACCGTCGCCGACTCCTCCGGCAAGGTCCTGTCGTCCTCGGCCAAGAACAACGCGGGCGCGGCCGCGGACAGCCGAGCCCAACAGACCCGCGACTACGAGACCCGCGTGGCCTCTTCCCTGCAGGCCATGATCGATCGCGTCGTCGGCCCCGGCCACTCCGAGGTGCGCCTGACCGCCGACCTGGACTTCGACCAGACCAAGACGACCACCGAGAAGTTCACCGACTCCGGCGCCAAGCCGACCGCGGGCAGCACGACCACCGAGAAGTTCACCGGCACCGGCGCGGCCACCGGCGGCGTCCTGGGCCCGGACAACATCGCCGTACCCGGCGGCACCAACGGAAACGGCACCTACGAGAAAACGACCGCGACCGAGAACAACGCGCTCAATCGGGTCGTGGAGGAACGCGCCTCCGCCCCGGGCGCGGTGCGCAAGCTCAACGTCGCGGTGCTCCTGGACGCCAAGACCTCCGGCACGGCGAACCCGGAGCAGATCCAGGCCCTCGTCGCCTCGGCCGTCGGCCTCGACGCCAAGCGCGGCGACACCGTCGTGGTCGACTCGCTGCCCTTCGACGAAACCGCCGCCGCCTCCGCCGCCAAGGAGCTCGAAGCCGCGAAGAAGGCCGACGCTGCCGCCGAACGCAACGAACTGATCTTCGCCGCGGCGAAGTACCTCGGCATCGCCCTGCTTCTGCTCGTGCTCGTGCTCTTCGCCCGCAAGCGGCTGGCCCGGGCGGCGCGCAACGAGGCCGACCGTCGCGAGATCGAGGCGCTGCAGGCCGCACTGCTGGCCCAGGCGGACACCCGCGAGCTCGCCGCGGTCACCGGCGTCGACCGGTCCGGGACCGCGCTCGGCGAGTTGGCGCCGTCGGCGGCCGTCGCCGCCCGCTCCGACGTCGGCGACCTGGTGAAGTCCCAGCCCGAGGAAGTCGCCCAGCTGCTCCGCGGCTGGCTGGCGGACAGGAGGACCTCGTGAGCGAGCGCAGCGAGCGAACCAACCGGCACGGCAGCGTCTGGCTCGCGAGGCCGACGAAGGAGGCCTCGTGAGCGTCGACGTGGCCGTGCTGTCCGGGGTCACCAAGGCGGCGATCCTGCTCATGCAGGTGCCGCGTGAGGACTCCGCGCGGATTCTCGCCGCGATGCGCGAGGCCGAGGTCGAGGCCGTCGTCTCCGAGATCGTGCGCCTGCAGCACGTCGACGGCGACGTGGCCGATCGGGTCGTCGCGGAGTTCGCCGAAATGGTCGCGGCCCGCCAGGTCGTACTCGAGGGCGGGGTGCGCTACGCCCGCGACCTGCTCGCCGGGGCGATCGGCGAAGAACGGGCCGAGGAGCTCATCGGGCGCATCTCCGCCTCGATGAAGGAGGTCCCGTTCGAGTTCCTGCGCCGGGCCGACCCGCGGCAGATCCTGTCCTACCTCAACGAGGAGCACCCGCAGACGATCGCCCTGGTGCTCGCGCACATGAGCGCCGAGCAGGCCTCCCTCGTCCTCGGCGGCCTCAACCCCGACCTGCAGGCCGACGTCGCGCACCGCATCGCGCTGATGGACCGCACCGCCCCGGAGATCATCGCCTCGGTGGAGGCCTCGCTCAAGCGTCGGCTGCTCTCGGTGCTCGCGACCTCCGACTTCTCCGAGGTCGGCGGAATCACCCCGCTGGTCGACATCATCAGCCGCGCGGACCGGTCGACGGAGAAAATGATCCTGGAGGGCCTCGAGGGCCGGGACCCGGAACTCGCCGACGAGATCCGCAGCCACATGTTCATGTTCAAGGACATCGTCGGCCTCGACGACCGCAGCGTTCAACTGGTGCTGCGTCAGATCGAAACTCCGACGCTGGCGACCGCGCTCAAGGGCGTCGGCGAGGACGTGAAGGAGAAGATCCTGCGCAACATCTCCGAACGCGCCGCGGAGAACCTCGTCGAGGAGATCGACCTGATGGGCCCGGTTCGGCTGCGGACCGTCGAGGAGTCCCAGGCGAAGATCGTCCAGGCGATCCGCGCGTTGGAGGAGTCCGGCGAACTGGTCATGCGACGGGAGACCGACGATGACTTCGTCTCCTGACCGACTGCTGCGCGGCCGCCTCGCCGCGCAGGTCCCGTCAGCGCGGATGGACGCCGCCCTGGCCGTGCGCCGCGGCGCGGTCGACCTCGGCCACGACGCGCGCCTGGTCGACCCGACCCTGTCCGCCGCCTTCGACGAGATCGCGGAGTCGGTGCGAACCGCGGCCCGCGCCGAGGGCTACGCGATCGGTTGGGCGCAGGGCAGGCGCGCCGCGGCCGAGGCCGCCGAACTCGAAGCGGCGGTGGAGGCCGCGGCCCGGGCGGCACGGGAGGCGACCGCGGCGGCGGCGTTCGCCCGCGCCCTGCGCGCGCTCGAGGAGGCCGCGCAGGCGCTGGAGCGGCGTGCCGTCGTCCCGGCCGCCGACCTCGGCGACGCCGTCGTCGCCGCCTCCTTCGAGTTGGCCGGCGCGCTGCTCGGCCGCGAGCTCGCCCTGGCGCAGAGCCCGGGGCTGGACGCCGTGCGCCGCGCGCTGCGGCTGCTACCGGAGAACCGTCCGGTGACCGCTCGGCTGCACCCGGCCGACGCCGAACTCGTCCGGGCGGCGATCGCGGCCCTGCCGCCCGGAGAGCTCGGCCGCGAGGTGCTCGTCGTGGCCGACCCCGCCGTGGAGGCGGCCGGAGCGATCGTCGAGTGCGACGCCTCCCGCGTCGACGCCCAGCTCGGACCGGCGCTGGACCGGGCACGCGAGGCGCTGGGCCTGTGAACGCAACGACCCTCCCCCACCCGTGCGTGCTGCACCCCGACGTGCTGGCCGCCGCTGCGCCCCGCCGCACCGGCCTGGTCACCGGGGTCGTCGGACTCGTCGTCGACGTCGCCGGAATCCCCGCCGCCGTCGGCGAACTCGTCCTGATCGACCTCGGCGACGACCGCGCCGAGATGCCCGCGGAGGTCGTCGCGGTGCACTCCACCGCGGCCGGCGGCCGGCTGGCCTGCATGCCGCTCGGGCCCGTGGCCGGGATCCGCGCCGGGCTGTCGGTGCGCGCCACCGGCGCCGCGTTGACCGTCGGCGTGGGCGAGGAACTGCGCGGCCGGGTCCTCGACGGACTCGGCGCGCCCATCGACGGCGGACCGTCGTTGACGCATCTGCCGCGCGTGCCCGTGGAGGCCGCGGCCCCGCACCCACTGCTGCGCGGGCGCGTGTGCCGGCCCCTGTCCGTCGGCGTGAGGGCGCTGGACACCCTCGTGCCGGTCGGACGCGGGCAGCGCCTGGGCATCTTCGCCGGTTCCGGCGTCGGCAAGTCCTCGCTGCTGTCGATGATCACCCGCGGCACCGACGCCACGGTGTCGGTGATCTGCCTGGTCGGCGAACGCGGCCGGGAGGTGCGCGAGTTCCTCGAGAACGACCTCGGCCCGGCGGGCCTGGCCCGCTCCGTCGTCGTCGTCGCGACCTCGGATGCCGCGCCGATGGTGCGACTGCGCGCACCGTTCGTCGCCACCCGCATCGCCGAGCACCTGCGCGACTCCGGTCAGGACGTCCTGCTGCTGATGGACTCGCTGACCCGGATGGCCTACGCACAAAGGGAAGTGGGCCTGTCCGCCGGGGAGCCGCCCGCCACCCGCGGCTACCCGCCGAGCGTGTTCGCGCAACTGCCGCGGCTGCTCGAACGCGCCGGTCCGGGCGAGGTCGGCAGCATCACCGGCATCTACACCGTGCTGGTGGAGGGCGACGACCACAACGAACCGATCGGCGACGCCGCGCGTTCGATTCTCGACGGCCACGTCACCCTGACCCGCCGGCTCGCGACGGCCGGGCACTTCCCGAGCATCGACGTCCTGGAATCGGTCTCCCGCGTCGTCGGTGCCGTCACCACCCCCGAGCAGCGGGCCCTCGCCGGCACGCTGCGGCGGCTGATGGCCGCGCATCGGGACGCGAAGGAACTCATCGAGATCGGCGCCTACGTGCCGGGGACCAACCCCGACGTCGACCGCGCCCGCGAACTCGCACCCGGCATCGACGCGTTCCTGCGCCAGGACCTCGACTCCCCGTCGGAGGCCGACGGCGCCTGGGCGGCCCTGAACGCGCTGCTGAACGGAGCGGGCGGATGAGCACCGGATTCCTGCTCGGCACCGTGCTGCGGGTGCGGCGCCTGCGCGAAGACCTGGCCAAGGCCGAGGCCGCTGCCGCGGCGGCCGCAACGGGTCGCGCCGTCACCGACCACGCCCGCCGCGAGGCCGTGCTGGCCGGGCGCCCCGAGCCGGGCACCGCGGCGTCGGCGCACTGGCTGGCCACGCGGGCGGCCCTGCTCGGCATGGCCGGCGACGTCGCGACCGCCCGCGAACTGGTCGCGGTCCGGCAGGTGGAGGCAGCCGCGGCGCTGGCCCGCTTCGGCACGGCGCGGCAGGAACGCGAAGGCGTGGAGGACCTCGCCGAGCGGCACGCCGAGGCCGTCCGCCGCGAGCAGGAGACGGCCGCGCAGCGCGAAGCCGACGACCGGGCCGGCGCGGCGCACGCCCGCGCCCGCCGCCACGGGGCGGATGGCCGCTGAACGGGATTGTCGAGGTGGAGGCGCGGGTGGCGGC
>JBQTIB010000144.1:0-12498 GCA_052389435.1 Sporichthyaceae bacterium
GTCGCGGGTGCAACGCCCGCGGGCCCCGCACTCACGAGGTACTCGCCGTTTTCGCGGAAAGCGCGACCCGCATATTTCTTGTTTTTGTGGCGGCGCTCCGCGCCGCGGGCGGGGGGCTTCGCCCACCCGCACCCCCCTGGCTCCGAGTTTGAGCAACGCCTCGCGCCGCGGGCAAGCGGGCTCCGATTCGGAGCATCGCCTCGCGCCGCAGGCGGGGGGCTTCGCTCACCCGCACCACCGGACTCCGGGTGAGGTCGGTTGGCCTGCGCCTATCGCAGCGCATTGGGCTTAGGCCTCGCCCTGAAGTGCTCGACCAGCCAGAGCAGGCAGCCGACGACGGCGTAGACGCCGCCCAGCGAGCAGACCGCGTCCCAGCCGCCGTGACTCCAGGCGATACCCGAGGTGGCCGAGGCCAGGGCGCCGACGGCGAAGTTGGTGCCCATGTACAGCGTGGTCAGGCGGCTGCGGGCCTCGGGGCGCAGGGCGTAGAGGATCGACTGGTTGGTGATGTGCTGGCCCTGCATGCCGAGGTCGACGAGCACCAGGCCCACGATCAGCGCGGCGATGGACTCCCCGCCCGCCCACAGCGCCAGCCAACCGGCGGCCACGGCGAGCAGGAAGCCGCCGGTGGCGCGGTGGGCCCAGCCCCGGTCCGCGAACCGGCCCGCACCCTGGGCGGCGACGGCGCCGACCAGACCCGCGAGGCCCAGCAGGCCGGTCTCCGCCTCGCCTCGGCCGTAGTCCTCGGCCATCAGGAAGGCCAGCGAGGTCCACACCGTCGTGAATCCGGCCATGCCGAGCGCGCCGTAGGCCATGCGACGGCGGAGCGTCGGCTCGTCGCGCATCAGGGGCCACAGGGTCTTGAGCAGGCCCCGGTAGGTCACGGTCGGGTCGGCGACCGGCAGACGCGGCAGCAGGCGGTGCAGCACCACGCCCAGCACGGCGCACAGGACCGCGGCGGCGACGTAGACCGCTCGCCACCCGGCCGCGGCGGCCAGCAGGCCGCTGAAGGTCCGCGCGACGAGGATCCCGATCAGCAGCCCGCTCATCACGGTCCCGACGACCTGGCCGCGCTGGTGGTCCCCGGCCAGCGCACCCGCGAGCGGCACGAGGACCTGCGCGACGACGGCCGTGAGCCCGACGCCGAGGATCGCGAGGAACAGCGCCGGAAACCCCGGCGCGGCCGCCGCCCCAAGCAGCGCGAGCGTGCAGGCACCCATCAGCGGCCCGACCAGGCGGTGCCGGGCGATCAGGTCCCCGAGCGGCACGATCGCCACCAGCCCGAGCGCGTACCCGATCTGCGCGGCGGTGACCAACAGTCCCGCGGCGCTCGGCGAGACGTCGAGATCGTCGCCGATGAGCTCGAGCAGCGGCTGGGCGTAGTACAGGTTCGCGACGCTCGCCCCGCACGCGACGGCGAAAAGCAGGACGAGCCGGCGGTCCATCTCGCGAGCCTGCGAGCGGGGGGCGGCGCTCGTATCGCGAGCCCGCGAGCGTGCGACAGCGCGCCCTTTGCCCGCTCTCGTCACACGCGCAACGTACCCGTCGACCCGGTGGCGCCCGGCGCCCCCGGACTTCGGCTAAACTTCCGCAGTCCCACCCGGCCAGGTAGCTCAGTTGGTACGAGCGACCGCCTGAAAAGCGGTAGGTCGGCGGTTCGACCCCGCCCCTGGCCACCACCCGCGACGCCCCGCCCCTTCTCGGGCGGGGCGTTCGTCGTTGAAGGACCTCTAACGTCCGAACAGGTGCGCGCAATAGCGCGCGTTCCTTCGGACGCAAGCGCACCTCGGCGAGGGTTGTCCACACCCGGCGGAACCCCGAGTTGTCCACAGATTCCGAACTCGTCCTTGGCCGGGGCTGGCGCTCGGACGAAGTTCCCCCGCATGGACTCGAACAGCCCAGCGGACAGGCGCGCCCTGCGCCGTCGCCGCGTCGCGCGTTTCGCGACGGCCCAGGGCGGCGTGGTGAGCCGACGACAGCTCTACGGGATGGGCGTCGACCGCCACGAGGTGCGCGCGGAGTGTCGCGCGGGCCGGTGGCGACGAGCGGGGCGCCAGACGATCCGCGTCGCCAACGACAACCCGCGGCTCGCCAGATGGTGGACGGCCGTCTTCGAGGTGGGCGGCGACGCCGTGCTCGACGGTGTCTCCGCGCTGGCTGCGGCGGGTATGCGGATCCTCGAGGAGCGACAGGTGGACGTGGCCGTGGCGAAGTCGACGAACCCTCGAAAGGCTCGCGGGGTGGTAGTTCACGAGACCCGCCGCTTCGAGGAGTCCTCAGTCATCAGAGCGGGCGTGCCTCGGATGCAGCCCGCGGCGGCGGCCGTGCACGCGGTGCTGTGGGCCAGGTCCGATCGAGAGGCGGCGCTGATCGTCGTGGCGGCCGCGCAGCAGGGACTGTTCGACGCACGCGAGTTCGCCGAGGAGGCGGCGAAGGTCCGGCGCGACAAACGAGGACCCCTCCTGCGAAGTCTCGTGCTCGACATCGGCGACGGCGTCGAGTCGCTCGGCGAAAGGGAGTTCGCACGCCTCTGCCGACAGCGCGGCTTCCCGAAGCCGACGCGGCAGCTCCGCCTGAAGACGCCGAGCGGGACCTGGCGCTTCGACTCCGTCTGGGTGGAGTTCGCAACCACCGCCGAGATCGACGGGGCGCAGCACGCGCGCCCCGACCAGGCGCTCAAGGACGCCCTGAAAGCCAACGAGATGCGCCTGGACGGGCATGTGGTGGTCCGCATCCCCAACGTGGCGCTGCGAGTGGACCCGACCCCCTTCCTCGACCAGGTGGAGGCAGCCCTCCGGCGAGGAGGTTGGCAAGGCCCAAACCCCGCCTAGCGTCCGAACAGGTGCGCGCTATAGCGCGCATCTGTTCGGACGCAACGCCGATTCAGGCATGTTGGACGAACGACGGCGGGAAGTGCTTGCAGCCGAGCTTCACGCCGAGTTCCGCAGCGAGTACGCCGCGGCTGTCGAGCGCGCCCGCGAGCCGGACGGGTTCGCCGATTTGATGGCGCTGCTCGGTCGGTGGCGGAAGCGGGCGGAGGCGGATTCCGGATCGGGCGAGCGGCTGGCCGGGGTCCGTACCGGAGACGGCGCCGACGACGTTCCCGTGGACGAGCTCCAGCGCCGTCGGTCCCGGCGCCAGTAGCGGCTTCGACGCGGAAACGCTTCCGCGGAAGCGTTTTCCGTGCGGGAGCGGCCGCTGCCGGTCAGTTGATGCGGTAGCTCCAGGCAGCGTTGGTCGCGTCGGCGACCGTGCCGTCGGGGAGCAGACCAACAGCACCGGCCCCGGGTGCACGGGAGGTCCCAGTCGCTGAGGGATCGTCAGAATCGGCTCGTCGCCCGCCGGACGGGTCAACAGGCTCACCTGCGCCACCGCGGCGGGCCGAAGAGGTCCACGACGACGCCACCGACACCCCGCGGCCCGACCAGGACGCCGACGGCCATGCCGATCCCGCCGACCAAGTACACGTTCACCTGCCACTCGATCAGGACCTGGGGAGTCAGTTGCAGCGCCAGCGCAACGACCACGACCGCCAGCAGGGACACGGACCCGGCGAGCACGACGACCGCCAGGTACACCACGGAGTTGAACGAGACGTACTGCAGGCTTCCGGGCGGATTTCGGTACAGCGGGCTTTGCACCCACCCGGACACGGCTGCACAGAGTCCGGCGATGGCCCAGGCCACCGCGCGGTAGCGGCTCGGGGAGATGCCCGCCGCGGCCGCGGCTTCGGGCTGGCGGCCGACGAAAATGATCGCTCGCCCGTAGCGCGATCCGCGCAGTCGGTGCAGGGCGAAAAGCATCCCCAACAAAATCAGGGAGACCGCGTAGTAGAACCGGGTCTCGGAGTCCAGCGAGATCCCGAACGGCTCGGGGCGCGGCAGGCCGTAGTCGACGAGTCCTCCGGTGAAGGAGTGGCGCGTGAAGACCGACTGTTCGATGGCGAACTGCACCGCGAAGGTCAGCGCCACGAGGTAGGCGCCGACCAGGCGCCGCGCAAGGAGACCGACGGCGAGCGAGACAGCGACGCAGAACACCACCGCGACGAGGGCGCCGACCAGCCACGGCGATCCCCAGTTCGGAACGGGCCGCCACCACCATTCGACGTGCTCCGGGTCGACGCCGACTTCTCGGCCACGGGTTTCGTTGAGCACTCGAAAGCAGATGTAGGTCGAGGCTCCCGCCAGGCCCGCCTGCATCAGCGAAATCTGCCGCGCCCAGCCCCACAGCACGTGCAGGCCGAGGCAGGAGATGGCGAGGACGAGCCCGGTGCCGACGACGAAGGTCCAGTACCCGTCCAGCGCCAAGGGCGCACACAGGAGCGCGGCGACGATGGCGACGGGCCCCGGATGGATCGGTCCGAAGCCGTCGCGGCGGGGCACGTTCAGCCGCGGCGCGTCCGCGCGGTCGAGCAGAGCCATGGGCACACCCGATCGTCGGCCGATGCCGACCAATGGTCGAATGTGAAGAAAATTCCGTCAATGGGCGACTGACGCGTCGAATCGTGCGCCTACGCCCCCTCCGCAAGCGAGGCGAGCGTGCGGAGTTGCCTGCGGGCCATCACCAGGTCGCCCGCACACAGGACCGGTCCGAGCGGCCGGAACCGCGCCCCTACGAGCTTGAGCAGCAGCCGCGATCGAGCCTCGGAGATCGGCACGAGCACGTAGGACATCGCCGTGCCCAGAATCGTTCCGGTGAGGTGCACGCCCGGCTCGCAGGCGGTCACGCGCCCGATCGGGCGGCCGGCCGCGGCGGTGAACGGGTCGCCCGGCACCGGATCGGGCAACCCGCGCAGGTCCCTCGGGGAGCGACGGCCCAGGTTGTCGATCCAGTCGTAGGAGTACGGCGCCAGGCGCAACTGCGCCACCCACGGCCACACGGCACTCGGCGGCGCCGCGACGTCGACCCCGCGCCACGCCGACCACGCGGGGCGGGCGACGAGGTCGTCGCAGGGGTAGTGCCTGCCGACCTCGGCCACCGTCACACCCCACCGATCCGCGATCACGGCCCCCATTCAACCGATCTCGGCGAGATAGCGGTCTGGTCACCACTCGAAGCAGTCACACCGGCCGACACCAGTCCCGTGCCTACCATCGAATGTGAAAGCCCCTCGCGCGTTGTTGGCCGCCGCCGCGGTCGCCGCGCTGACTGCGGGATGCGCCGGTCCACCGGGCACGGCGGTCGCCGACGCGGTGGCGTCCTACGACCCGCAACCCGTCCCGACGCCACGCACCGACCGCTTCGCCAAGCCCGCCGGCCACGGGGCCGGCGGCGCCGCTCCCGCGCGGGGCGCGGTGGCCGATCTGAACGGGGACGGCGCCCCGGACCTGGTCGTTCCCCTGACGAACGGGGGCGCCGTCGCGGTCCTGCTCGGCGACGGCGCGGGCGGCTTCCTGCCCGCCACCCGGTTCGCGAGCGGCAAGGCCACCAGCGCGTTGGCGCTGGCCGACGTCGACGGGGACGGCGACCTCGACGCGGCGGTCGGGCACCACCACGTCGGCAACGTCGTCGTGCTGCGCGGAGACGGCCGCGGCGCCTTCGGCAAACCCGAGCGGTACGACACCTCGGCGAAGGACACGAGCGGCGCGCCGTGGGTGGGCTTTGCCGACGTGGACGTCGACGGCCGCCCGGACATCGTCGTGCTGGGACGCGAACTGCTGGTCCTTCGCAACACCGGCGACGGCGAGTTCGCCGCTCCCACGCGAACCGCGCTCGGCCGCTCCGGCTACGCGAGCCTGGCCCTCGGGGACCTCGACGGCGACCGGTACCCGGACGTCGCGCTGTCGATGTCTCCGACCGGCCGACTGGCGGTCGCCTACAACGACGGCGCAGGCGGTTTCGCCAAGCCGGTCGCGGTCCAGACGGCCACCGAGGAGCCGCCGCCTCCGCCTGCCCCCGCGTGCGGCGGCGACGGATGCGCCCAGGCCGTCGGCGCGTTCGGCTGGACGCAGGTCGCGATCGGCGACGTGAACGCCGACGGCCGCCCCGACCTCGCGCTCGCCCACGCCCTCACCCCCGGCATCACGCTGCTTACCGGCGACGGCGCCGGAGGCTTCGCCGCCGCGCGTCGGGTCGGCGAGGACGCCCAGGGCGCCGCGGGGCTGTCGATCGCCGACCTCGACGGGGACGGGGTCCTCGATCTCCTCGCGCTGACCGGCGACCGCGGCCTGGCAATGCTGCGCGGTCTCGGCGGCGGGATGTTCGCCGACGCCGAGCGATACGCGACGGGCAGGCACGGCGCCGAGGACAACCCCTACCCCGGCCAGGGGGCCATGCTCGGCGACTTCGACGGGGACGACCTGCCGGACGTGGCCATTTCCGAGGTCTTCGCCAACCGCGTCGTCGTGCACCGCAACACTCCCGCCGAGTAGCGTCCCGGGCATGACGAGAACTCTGCGCACCGCCGGCGTCGCCGCCGCGCTGACGATGGCCCTGCTCACCGCCGGTTGCGGGGAGGACGGGGCCGAGGCGATCTCCGAGCCGGCGCCGGCCGGTTCGGGGACGAGCCCCGGCGTGACGAACCCGAAGCCCGCCGCGGCGGCCGGCGAGTGCACGTATCGGGAGAACCCGGGCGAGGAGACCGGCGAGGCCAAGCCCACCCTGCCCAAGGGCAAGCCGGGCAGCGCGGCGAAGTACGCCACGATCTCGACCAGCCTCGGCGACATCGTCCTGGAACTCGACGCCGCCGCGGCGCCGTGCACGGTCCACTCCTTCGTCAACCTGGCGCAGCAGAAGTTCTACGACGGCACGTTCTGCCATCGCCTGCTCGACGAGTCCGGCGGCGGCAACGACTACGCGGTACTCCAGTGCGGCGACCCGACGGGCACCGGCTCGGGCGGGCCCGGATACCAGTTCGCGAACGAGAACCTCGACGGCGCGAAGTACGCCAAGGGCGTCGTGGCGATGGCGAACGCCGGCCCGGACACCAACGGCAGCCAGTTCTTCATGATGTTCCGGGACTCGGACTTCAGCCCCGACTACAGCCCGTTCGCGACGATCCTGAAGGGCGTCGACGTCCTGGAGAAGGTCGCCGACGGTGGCCGCTCGATCGGCGCCTCCGGTTCGCAGGACGTGCCCAAGACCAGGCTGACGTTCAAGAAGGTGACGATCTCCGAAACCAAGCCCGCCTAGCGGTGGCCGGCGCCTGGGCGAGCTTCGACTGCTACGGCACCCTGGTCGACTGGCTCGGCGGCATGCGCGTCGGCCTGCAGACCGTGGCCCCGCACGACGTCGACCGCCTGCTCGCGGCCTACCACCGCGTCGAACCGCGGGTGCAGGCCGAGCATCCGGGGATGCGCTACCGCGACGTCCTCGCCGAAGCTCTGCGGCGCACGGCCGAGCAGCAGGGCGTCGCGCTGGTCGAGCCCGGCGCGGCGGTGTTCGCCGACACCCTGCCGCACTGGCCGGTCTTCGCCGACGTCGGACCGGCCCTGGCCGAACTGACGGAGGCGGGCTGGCGGCTCGCGATCCTGTCCAACGTCGACGACGACCTGATCGCCGGCACGTGCCGCAGCCTGCCCGCCGAGTTCGATCTGATCGTGACCGCGCAGCAGGTCGGCTCCTACAAGCCCGACCCGGCGCACTTCCACCGCTTCCGCGAACTGGCCGAGCCCGAGTCCTGGGTGCACGTCGCGCAGAGCGTGTTCCACGACCACCTCACCGCGGGAAGCCTGGGCATCCCCCGCGTCTGGATCAACCGGCGGAACGAGCCCGACCCCGGCGACGCCGCGGAGATCGAGTTGCCCGGCCTAGTCGGTCTGGCCGCGGCGGTCGCCCGCCTGACGTGACGTCGGCGTCACCCGAGGTCGGCGGACGCGCCGCGTCGACACCGCGGATTGATCACACCCCACGGCGGAATCGCCTACGGCGCACGGATGTTCACCCGCCGGGGGACCGTCCGTAACAGTTCCCCGCGAGTGTCGACCCGACGCAAGGGTGCGCGCGGCCTTCGTCGTCGCGCACCGTCCGGGGGGACACGTGAACGAGTTTCAGGCGAGCAGTCAGCCGACGACGATCGCGCCGCCGATCCTTCCGGCCGCTCGGGTGGCCCCGCACGCGCACCGGCCGGAGCCCACGCCCGCGCTCGAGTTCCGCTACCTGCAGGACACCTTTCCCGACTGGGATCGCGTCGAGCTGTTCGTGTCGCGCTGCGATCCCGGTGCCCTCCGGACCCGGTTCTTCGTCACCGGCGAGATGGACCCCGACGACATGCTGCGCATGTTCTCCCGCTACCTGCTGACGGGCCCGCCCGAGGGCGTCGCACTCCTCGCCTCCGTGGGCGAGGAACCGGCCGGCCTGCTCAACTTCATCCCGACCGGTCCGCGCATCGCCGAAGCGGGCGTACTCGTCGCGCCGCGTTTCCAGCGCCGCGGCGTCGGACGGGCGCTGGTGGCCGAATTGGGACGCGACCCCCGCTGGAGCGGCTGGACCATGCGCGCGGTCATGCAGTGGGACAACACCGCGGTGCGTGGCCTGGTTCGATCGCTCCCGGGCTCGCGGCGGACGGCTTCGTTCGCCTCCGGCTGCGTCGAGGTGGACCTGCAGCCTTTCGGGCCCGAAAACGACCTCGCCGCGCCGATCTGACGCAGAGTCAGGCCGACGCGGCGGAAGAGGTCGAACTAGGCCTTCTTGGTGGCCCAGAAGATCTCGGCGATCTCGTCGATCTTGGCGAGCAGCTGGTCGGCCACGGCGACGTCGGTCGAACCCTTGGTGCCGCCGGCGCCGGCGAGCTTGGTCGCCTCGTTGAACAGCTGGTGCAGGTTGGGGTAGGCCTCGAAGTGCGGCGGCTTGAAGTAGTCGGTCCAGAGCACCCACAGGTGGTGCTTGACCAGGTCGGAGCGCTCTTCCTTGACGGCGATGGCACGCGACTTGAAGGACGCGTCGTCGCTGGCGTTGTGCTTTTCGATGGTGGCCTTCACCGACTCGGCCTCGATGCGGGCCTGCGCCGGGTCGTAGACACCACAGGGCAGGTCGCAGTGCGCGTTCACGGTCGGAATGTGCAGGAAGCGCATCGGTGATTCGTCCCTTCGGCGGTTCGATCTTTCGTCACCGGGACACTACCCCCATGCGCATGGCCGACTCGTGGCGGTTCGGCCTCGTCCGGGTGGCGGGGACCTCGATGCTTCCCACGCTGCGCGAGGGAGACGTCCTGCTCGTACGCCGCGGCGCGAAAGTTCGGCCTGGGCGCCTGGTGATCGTGGACCTGCCCGGCCGCGGGCCCGCGGTCAAGCGGGCGACCCACCGGGTGCCGGAGGGCTGGTGGGTGGAGCGGGACAACCCGGAGGCGGGCGTCGACTCTTGGCTCGTCGGCGCGATCGCCCCGCGGGACGTCCGTGCGGTCGTGACCTGCCGGCTGTGGCCGCCCGGCCGCCGTGCGGACCCGCGCGGCGCCGCGCCACCGCAGGCCTGACGGATCAGTCCTCGGCGGAACCGTCGAGGATCTTGCGGTCGCCGAGGTCCTTGGACAGCACCACGTCGACCGCCTTGTACTTGGCGATCTGGATGCACATCGCGTCCGGCTTCGCCGGGTCCGAACCCGCGCGCAGCGTGATCGTCACCGTGTCGGCGGTCTCGACGACCTTCGCCGAGTCCAGCACCGAGCACGGCTCGACCCCGCCGTAGAAGTAGATCCGGATCGTGCGGTCCGCGCGCACCTCGGAGGACTCCCACGCGACGGGGTGGGTGTTGGCCATGCCGGGGCGCGGCACGACGATCTCGGCGGTGCCTGCGGTTCCGGGGCGCGCCTTGCCGGCCGGCTCCTGGGACGACGGCGGTTGGACCGACGGGGATTCGGTCGGCGGCGACTGCGCACCGGCGTCGAGGTCGACGATTCCCGTGCCGGGCGAACCGGAGGTGCCGCCGCCGCTCGAGCCGGGGACCTCCATCCCCGGCGAGCCGGCGTAGTCGCCGGGGGCGTCGGTCGCGGCGTCCCCACCGGGAGTGGGCGTGCCCGCCGCGCCGGAGGCCGAGGTCCCCGTCCCGGGAACGCCCGACTCGGCTACCACCTGCCCGTCGCCGCCACAGCCCGCCAGCGCAAACGCCAGCACCGCAACACCGGCGGAAACACCTCGCGACACCATCGGAAGACCCCCTCGCCGTCGCCCGACGGGCGACTCCCCTGCCTACCAGACGCAGCACGGGGGCCAAACGTTCACTCCGCCGGCGGGAGCCAGATTTCGAAGACGGACCCTTCGCCCTTCGTCGAGCGCACGCCGACGGTGCCGCCGTGCTCTTCGACGATCGTGTTGACGATGGCGAGCCCGAGCCCGCTGCCCTGGATCGCCTCGCGACGGGCGTCCTCGGTCCGATAGAACCGGTCGAAGACGCGGGCCTGGTCCTCTTCGCTGATTCCGATCCCGGTGTCGGTGACGGCGAGCACGACGCTGTCGTCCTCGCACCAACTCGACACCGTGACGCTGCCGCCGTGCGGGGTGAACTTCACGGCGTTGGCGATGAGGTTGAGCAGCGCCCGCCCCAGCGACTCGGGGTCGGCGTCGACGACCCCGGGCTCGCCGCAGATCTCGACGGTCCAGCGCAGGTCCTTCTCCCGCAGCAGCGGCATGACCGCGTCCCCGGCCTCCGCGACGAGCTTGTCCATCGCGATCCGGACCCGGGTCTGCTCCGGTCCGCGGAACTCCCCGCGGGACAGCAGCAGCAGGTCCTCGGCAAGGTGGGCCAGCCGGTCGCAGTTGCGCTGGGCCACCGCGACCAGCCGCTGCTGCTCGGTGTTGAGCTCGCCCGCCTCGCCGTCGGCGAGCAGTTCCAGGTACCCGCTCATGCTGGTGAGCGGGGTACGCAGCTCGTGGGAGATGGTCGAAACGAACTCGGACTTCATCCGGTCCAGTTCGAGCATCCGCTCGATCGCCCGGGAGTGGACGTCGGCGTCGACGCTCGGCGAGGTCATGCCCGTCACCAGTCCGCGGTGACGGCCCGGTCCTGGAGCGACATCTCGACGAAGTGCAGCAGCGCGCCGCCCATGAAGGGCTTGGTCAAATACCGCGCCCCCATCGCCAGGCCCCGCGCAACGTCTTCCTCCTGCGCCCGAGCGGTCAGGAAAATCAGCGGCATGAAGCTGGCGCCGGGCAGGTCGCGCAGGCGCTCGGCCAGCTCGAACCCGTCCATCTCGGGCATGCCGAGGTCGAGCACGCACAGGTCTGGACACGGCCGGTTCTCCAGCGCGGCGAGCGCGCCGGGACCGCTGGTGGCGGTCAGGAGTTGATGTCCGGCACGGGTGAGACGAATGCGCACGAGGTCGAGGATGTCGGGGTCGTCGTCGACGGCGAGGATGCGGGCCACGGCTTTCTGCCTCCGGGAGGGGTCACGGGGTCTTTGCCTGCTCTTCGGACTCCCGGGCTCGTGCCTTGAGTGCGCCGCGCCGATAACCCCCGACCTCGGGAAAGACGGGCCGTAAGGCCCCTACCGCCCCAGGCCCTTCGTCCCGTCGTTGCGCGTTCCGGGGCTATGACCTGGCCCACGATCGCGTCGCACGGGTTGCACATGAAGTTAGGTAAGCCTAACTTGGTCGTGCGCCGCGGAGTTCGTTCCGCGGCGACCACACTTCGCCCAGGGACGGGGATCGCCGACGATGCAGGCCCTTGGATGCCGTGAGCCCGCCGTGCGGGCCGCGACCCTGATCCACACTCCGGGATCGCTGTCGATCGCCACCGTCGACACCGAACACACCTCCCCAACCGTGCTGGCCTGCCTGTGGGGGCGGCTGGTCCTGACCCTCCTGCCGCCGGGACCGGTCGCGGACGCGATCCGCTCGGGCACGCCGCTCGGCACCGCCGCGGCGGCCGCGAACAGCGCGACGGCCAACGGAACGACCCGGGAGCACGGCTGGCTCAACCTCTACGGCACCCTGCGCCCGGTCCCGGCGGCGTGCCGCCGGACCGCCGCGCTGCGCCTGTACGACGTGGCCCCGCGCGAGGAACTGCTGGACGGATGCGCCGACGAGGGATGGCTCCTGTCGGTCCTGGACCTGCGCGCCGCGGACTGGACGCTGCCGACGGCGACCTCCCCGCTGGACCCCAACGAACTGCGCTCCGCCGCGATCGACGAGGTGCTGCGCTGGTCTCCCCAGGTCTGCGCGCAGCTGAACTCCGACCATCCGGACCTGGCCGAGCAGCTGCACGGCGGCCCGGCCTGGTTCGCCGAGGTCGATCGCGACGGCGCCACGCTCGGGCACCCGGCCGACGGCGGATTCAGTCGCATCGCCTGGCCCGCCCCGTGCCACGACCTGCACGACCTGCACCACACGCTGGCGCACTCCCCCGTCCTGCGCCGCCGGGCCTGCCGGCGCCGCCGCCTCGCGGCCGTGAACCAGGAGGGCCTGCGCCAGACCTAACTCCCAGCACGTGACGCGCCGGCGGCCGCGGGGGGAACGCCGGAGCGGCGACGGGGGGCCCCGGCCGCGCCCCGGGCCCCCCCCCCGGCGCCGAGAACGGGAGGGTGCTCGCCCGCGCCCCCGGCGTCGGCGGGGGGCGCGCTGCCACGCCC
>JBQTIB010000145.1:0-10748 GCA_052389435.1 Sporichthyaceae bacterium
GCGGGACCGTCACCTGGACGAAGTTCCGCTTGGTGATCTCGTAGTAGTAGTTCGCGACGCGCTGGTCGATCCCCCAGAAGTCGTACTTCGGCGAGACGACCTCGTCCCAGATGCCCGCCTTGCGCAGGTAGGGCAGAAGCATGTCGACGTAGTAGGACCAGATGCCGTTGGTCAGCAGTTCGCGCCGCGGCATGCGGATCGTCTTGTCGTACATCTTCACCGTCGCGGTGCGGATCTTCTCCAGGTGCGGCTCGAGGTCGGTGAGCTTGAGCGGGTACACCTCGCCCATCGGGGTGTCCCACTTGTCGCGCACGAAGATCGCTCCGCCGGTGATGCCCGGGATGTAGTTCTTCGGGATCGTGAACGTGGTGGAGATGTCGTTGACCCGGATCTCCTCGAGCCCGAACTTGTCCGGGTCGATGACCACGGCGAGGGTGTAGCAGTGCGGCAGCTCATCGCAGACGTCGGACCAGTGGTAGACCTCTTCGTTCACGAACAGGTCGCGGATGATCAGCAGGCGACCGTCGGGCAGCGGGTACGGGCCCGTGTCGCCGAGGCCGAGACGGCAGTCGTAGTGGTCGAAGAAGGCGAGCAGTTCCGCGGTCGCGTTGAACTTGGTGAAGCGGGTGTAGTCCTCGCTGCCCTCTTCGAAGTCCACGACCTGGGTCATGAGCTGGTCGATCAGCGACTGGTCGTGGATCTGGCAGCGGTAGCGGTCCTGGGAGTTCAGGATGTAGCCGTCCTGGCGCTTGCCCCAGAGCACGCGCTGCATGAACTTCAGGATGATGTTCGATTCCTCGACGTAGTCGTCGGGACCGATGGCCTCGAGGGCCAGCAGACCGCAGCGGCCCATGCCGAACGCGACCGCGCCCAGACACCAGTCGTGCACGCAGTTGATCTTGGTGCCGATCTCGCTGCGAGCCGAGGCGCCGATGTCGATGACACCCTGCGCACCGAGGGTGTCGGTCATCATGCGCATGAACTGCGGGTACCGGTAGAACTCCTGCATGAACGACAGGATTTCGTATTCCTGACGGGGGATCATGCCCGAGACGCCCTCGGTGGCCCGCATGACCAGCACGTCCCAGATGTTCCACGCCAGGTAGTTGTTCAGGTCGTTCATCTCGGGGATGGTGAACTCGTCCTTGAGGACGTCGGCGTGGCTGACCTTCTCCAGCACGCCGGACTTCGCGCGCTCGCGCATCATCCGGTCGCCCTTGATGCCGTCGGGAACGCCCGGCATGCCCTTGAAGTTGCCGATGTACTCCAGATTCTGGAACCGCAGGCCGTCGTCGTCTGCGTTGTTCCAGCGCTTCAGGTACTCGCCGTTGCCGCTCGCGCTCATGGAACCTCTCTCGTGCTCAAAGCTGATGGGGGGTCAGATGTGAGGGGCGTCAGCCGTTGAGGATGACCTTGCCGGTCTCGCCGTTGGAACAGTCGAGCGTGACGTTCTTGCCTTCGAGCTGGGCGACGATCTCCGCGAAGTGCTCGGTACCGGCGTCGCCGACGATGTAGCGCGAGTCGCTCCCGGTCAGGTGGACCGTCATCACGCAGGGCGTCTGGAACTCGCGGGACAGGATGCCGAGGTGGGACTCCGGAGCGCCGGACATGGTGATGACGCCGATGCAGCCCATGGTCAGCGCCGGAGCGAGGAAGGTGGTCGTGCCACCGCGGACCAGCAGGATGTGGTCGGTGAGCTTGCCGCTCTTGATGAGCGCCATCACCGATGCCGGGTCCTTGAGGTACTTGATGGTCCCGGTGGCGGTCTTGTTGGTTTCGAAGGCGTTGTAGCCCTCGGCGATTACGGTCATGTGCGTCCGACCTCCTTGGCGGATCAGTTCTTCTGACTGGGTGTTCGTTGAGCCGCCACAGGACCTACGGCGGTTGGGAAATCAGGGTCAGCGCGTAGCGCAGGTAGGGGTCCGGCGCGGGCGCCGACCCGGCCTTCGGTTGGCACGGGATGCCGACCGAGCACTGGCAGCTCGTCGGCGAAGGCTTGGACGTGGGTGCCCCGGAGCGGCGAGACCGCCGCAGCGCACCGGCCGCGACGGCGGCGGACCGCACGTCGCGCACCGGTGCGCTCGTCGGCGACGCCGTCCGCTCGGCGCGTAGGTTCGCCGGCGGCGCGGTCACCGAACAGGAGAGGCATTCGCAGCCGCCGGGGGTACAACTGCCGTCGGGCAGCAGCCGGGCGACGAGCTCCTGCGGCCAGAGCGCGACGAACTCCGCGCCTGCGGCGAGCAGGTCCTCGGCGGAGTGCATGCCCCACGAGACGCCGATGACTCGGATTCCGCAGGAGCGTCCCTCGCGGACGTCGCCGACGGTGTCGGTGACGAGCACGACCTGGTCGGAACGGGCGCGGTCCGGCAGCACGCCGGCTTCGACGTAGTCCGGCGCACAGCGGCGAACGGTGTTGTAGGAGGGGTCGGCAAGGATCCGGCGCAGACTGACCTGCTTTTCGTTCTCCACGTCCCCGGAGAACACGTGGGCGAAACAGTGTGCGACCCCCGAGTGGTCCAACGTCCGCCGGATCGCGCCCATGGCGTTCGAGGAGATGACCGCCAGCGAGAAGTGACCTGCGAGGGCGTGCACGACGTCGGTCATGCCGGGGATGAGTTCGGGGGTGTAACGCTCCCGCAGTGCCGTCAGAAAGTGTTCGCCGACCGCGTCCGCCTGGGGCCCGGACAGGTCGCGCAGGGCGAGGAAGAAGTTGTCCCGGAACAGGTCGAAGAACTCCTCCCGCCCGGCGATGGGCAGGTTGAACTTCTCGACGGTGTCCTGGAAAACGTCCCACGCCGCCGCCCGCGACTGCACGAGCGTGCCGTCCATGTCGAAGACAACGGTGCGGGTCGCGGGCATCGGCCGAGTCAGCCGTTCCGGCGGGCGGCGTGTACCGCGGTGAGCTGCGGGATCTCGTAGAAGTCCATGACCTCGCCCCAGCCGGTCGAGCCCGCCGCCTGGTCCGAGGTCCACTTCGCGAGCGGGTTGAAGCCCATCATGTTCGGCCAGCACTGCCAGGAGAACCGGCTCGTCGGAACGCCGTGCAGCACGTGCACCGTGTCCCGGATGTCGGTGACCTCCAGGGAGATGTCGGTCGGGAACAGGTCGTCGTCCCGTTTGGTGGTGCCGTGGCCGGCCTTGAGCCCGTAGAGCTTGCCCTTCTCGACGGCGTAGCCGTGAGTGAGCGTCAGTTCGGTTCCGCCGCCGGGTGAGTTCTGGTCGAAGGTGAAGATTGCATGGACCGCGTAGTCCTTGGAGAAGTGCGCGTGCAGCCAGCTCATGTTCGGCGCACCGCGCTCGGCACGCGGGCCCCAGCTGTGGTCCATCGTCGAGACGCAGTCGATGTCGTAGCGCTTGCCGCGGATGTCGACCCAGCCCTGGGCGTGACCGGTCAGGTCGAAGTGGCCGTTGTAGGCGGTGCCCCACGCGAAGTCCGCGGCCGCAAGCTGCTGGGCCTTCATCGGGTCCATCTCGGGGTCCTGGATGTCGAACGGGTCGTGCAGCCCGGTCCAGTTGACGTCGAAGCTGACGCCCTTGCCGTCGTCGTAGCTCACCTGCCAGTCCCGGTTCGGCGTGATCGTCCGGACGGTCAGGCCACTGGCGAGGGAGTAGTTGGCCAGCGAGCGAGGCTCGGGAATCGGGCAGTGGCCGCGGTAGTCCGCGTAGTCCGCCTTCCACGGCTGCAGGGCGTCGGGCTGGGAGTTCATGCAGACCGTCGTCTGCACGACCCCGAGGTTCGGCCGGAACAGCGCGTAGGCACCGACGTTCAGATGGTGCTCGGCGTTGTAGAAACCCCAGTAGTTGGTTTCGGCCCACGTGGGGTCGCCGGCGTCGGTGGCGTGGAACTCGACGTCTTCGTCGCGAATCATGTGCGCAGCCCTCTCACTCGCTGTGGCCCACCCCACCATCGCCACCCGGATGTGGCGTAGGGCACTAGCGGCAATCCGATGGACACATCGTTATCGCCGAGCGACAACGCCCGCCGCTGCGCACGTGCGTAGCGTCGGGGTCCGCGCGTTTCGGAATGTGCAGTGCCGTGGAGGTGTCGTGGAGCTCGGACGGGTCACCGGACAGGTGGTGTCGACGATCAAGCAGCCCGGGTTCTCCGGTCTCAAGCTGCTGCTCGTCGAGATCGTCGACCCGGCCAGCGGCAACACCGCCCCGCAGACGCCCTACGTCGCGGTCGACCTCGTCGGCGCGGGCGTGGGCGAGGTCGTCCTCGTCGCCCGCGGCAGCGCGGCCCGCGTCTCCGCCGGCACCCAGGAGGTGCCGACCGACGCCGCGGTGGTCGCCATCGTCGACTCCGTGATCGTCGAAGGCTCCATGACCTTCAGCAAGTCCGCCTGACCCGCAGGCCCCACCCGCCTCAGCCAGCTTTCGACAACGGAGCGCAGATGCCAGTCAACAGCTCTATCCCCACCACCGCGCTCGGCCTGGTCGAGACCCGGGGCCTGGTCGGCGCCATCGAGGCCGCCGACGCCATGGTCAAGGCCGCGAACGTGATCCTGATCGGCCGCGAGCAGATCGGCGGCGGCCTCGTCACGGTGATGGTCCGCGGCGACGTCGGCGCGGTGAAGGCCGCGACCGACGCCGGCGCCGTCGCCGCCGCCAAGGTCGGCGAGGTCGTCTCGGTCCACGTCATCCCCCGGCCGCACGACGAGGTCGAGGCCATTCTCGGCAAGCCCCCCGTGGTGGCGCCGGCCGGCAAGTAGCCGGGCTAGGACAACCCCATGACTATCGAGACGCTGGACGCGGATCTTGCTGCGCTGGCGGAGGCTCGAGACGCCGCCCGCCGAGCGAAGGCGGCGTTCGACGCCTTCGCGGGCGCGACGCAGGAGGACCTCGACCGCATCGTCGCGGCCATGGCGAAGGCCGCCGCGGCCTCGGCTGCCGAGCTGGCGCGGCTGGCCGTCGACGAAACCGGCTACGGCGTCTACGAGGACAAGATCCTCAAGAACCTCTACAACGCCGAGTTCTGCGCTCAGTCCATGGTCGGGATGCGCACCAAAGGCGTGCTCTGGGTCGACGAGCCCGGCCGGATGACGTGCATCGGCTCGCCCGTCGGGGTGATCGCGGCGATCATCCCCGTCACCAACCCGACCTCGACGGTCATCTTCAAGAGCCTCGCGGCGATCAAGTCCGGCAACGCCGTCGTCCACGCACCGCATCCGCGCGGGGTGAAGTGCTGCTCGCGCACGGCCGAGGTCATGGCCGCGGCGGCGGTGGCGGCCGGAGCGCCGAAGGACATCGTGCAGTGCCTGACGCGCGCGAGCATCGCCTCGACCGCCGAGCTCATGCGTCACCCCGACACCGCGCTGATCATGGCGACCGGCGGTGCGGGCATGGTCCGCGCCGCCTACCAGGCGGGCAAGCCGTGTCTGGCCGTCGGCGCCGGCAACGTCCCGGTCTACATTCACTCCAGCGTGCCGAACGTCGACGAGGCCGCCCTCATGGTCGTCACGTCGAAGTCGTTCGACAACGGCACCGCGTGCGTGGCCGAGCAGAGCGTCGTGCTCGACTCGTCGATCGCGGATCGGGCCATCGCCGCGTTCGTGGCCCGCGGTACCGCGATGTTGAACGCCGAGGAACAGACCCGCCTGACCAACGTGATCTTCGACGAGCGCGGCGGGCTGCGGGCGGACGCCGTCGGCCAGTCTGCGGTGAAGCTCGCGAGTCTGGCCGGCGTCACGGTGCCGGCCGGCACCCGGGTGCTCGGCGCCGAACTGACCGTCGTCGGTCCGTCCGTCCCGCTCTCGGCGGAGATCCTCGGGCCGGTCCTGACCTTCTACCGAGCCGACGGCCTCGACGCCGCCTACGCGCGCTGCGCCGAGATCCTCGCCTTCGGCGGCGAGGGCCACACCCTCGGCATCCACGCCGGCGACCCCGAGGTCGTCGCGAATCTCTCTGCGCTACCCGCCAGCCGGATTCCGGTGAACACGCCGTCGCTGTTCGGCGGCATGGGCTACTCCACCGAGATCGGGCCAAGCTTCATGCTCGGCACCGGTACGTGGAGCGGGTCGATCGTGAGCGACAACGTGAGCCCCCTGCACCTGATCAACATCAAGCGCGTCGCCTACGAGTCCCGCCCGTGGCGTGGCCTCTACGGCGCCAACGTGCCTCCGCACATCGGAAACGCTCCGTGAGCGTGGCGGTGGAGGTCGGGCGCACGGCCGGCCCCCGACCTCTGTCGGCGGGTGGGGGTATCGAGGACGCCGAACAGCCCCACACGCCTGCAGAAGACGCCGTCCCCATCGGGCCGGGGTCCGGCGCTCGGGAGGTCGCCGCGTACCTGGCGACGGCGGCAGGCATGCTGCGCTCGCCCGCCACCGAGTGGGAGGGCCCGCTGCGGGTCGGGATCGACCTGGGGACGGCGACGATCGTCATCGCGGTCGTCGACGCCCTCGGTGCTCCCGTCTATCTGGACTTCCGCCGCGAAGAGGCGGTCAAGGACGGCGTCGTCGTGGACTTCCACGCCGCGGCGGCTGCAACGGCCGCGTTGAAGGAGTCGGCCGAGGCGGCGCTCGGCGTGCCGCTGACCCAGGCCGCGGCCGCCTACCCGCCCGGTGTTCCGACCGCCGACGCCCGCGCCTGCCGCTTCGTGCTGGAGCGCGCCGGCTTCGAATGCGTCAACCTGATCGACGAAGTGACGGCGGCTCAGGCACTCCTGCAGGTGCGCGACGGGGCCATCGCGGACGTCGGCGGCGGGTCGACCGGCGTCGGGACCTACCGCGACGGCGAGTTGATCGCGCTCGACGACCTGCCGGGCGGCGGGCACCACCTGAACCTGATCCTGGCCGGCCACCTGAAGGTGGACCTGGCCGAGGCCGAGCGCATCAAGCGCGAGACTCCCTCCGACGGCTCCCTCGCCGCGCTCGGGAGCGCCACCGACCGCCTGTCCGTGCTGCGGCCGGGCATCGAGCGCATCGCGCACAACATCGATCGCCTGATGCCCTCGCGTCCGGCGGGACCGATCCACCTCGTGGGCGGCGCGCTCATGGTGTCCGGGGCGGGCGAGGTTGTCGGCCGCTACATCGGGCACGAGGTCGCGGAGTATCCGCACGCCCTGCTGATCACCCCGTTCGGTATCGCCCTCTCCATCGCGTCGGCGACGTAGGAGCCGTCCATGTCACTGTCTGATGGATCGTCAGGAGCTCATCTTCATGGCTGAATTCTCGCTCCGCACGTGGGCGTTCATCGACCGCATGCAGCCCCAGGCCGCCGCGCACGTCGCGGCAACCAGCCCCGGCGACGTGCCCGTCGCGGGCATGTCCGAGCTGTTCATCGAGGTGGCTCCGGGCAACGAGATCTTCCGCGTCGCGGACATCGCCCTGAAGGCCGCCGACGTGCGCCCGGCGCTGCAGATCGTCGAGCGCGAGTTCGGGCTGCTGGAGATCCACTCGGCGCAGCAGGCCGAGGTGCGCGCCGCGGGCGATGCGGTGCTCGGCTACCTCGGGCTCACCGAGGACGACCGGGTCAAGCCCAAGGTGTCCTCCTCGCAGTTCATCACCAACGTCAGCCCCTACCAGGCGCAACTGCTGAACAAGTGGCGCAAGGGCAGTCTGCTGATCCCCGGCGAGAGCCTGTTCATCCTCGAGTGCGCCCCCGCGGCGTACGTGAGCCTCGCGGCGAACGAGGCGGAGAAGGCCGCGAACATCAAGCTGGTGGAGAACCGCGCCGTCGGCCGCTACGGCCGCATGTTCATCTCCGGCAGCGAAAGCGAGGTCAAGGCGGCAAGCGCCGCGGCGATCGGCGCGCTCGAGCAGCTCACGGGCAAGGACAGCTGAGATGAACCCCCTCTCGAGCCCTTCAGGCGCGGGCCAAGACTGCGTCGACAGCGCAGTCGAACACGCCCCTGGGGCGGTTCGGCGGTGTTCTAGTGCGCTATCGGCATCGTCTGCGCACGCTCGGCGGGACCGGCTCGCGGGAGGTGAGTTCGGGTGGCTGTGATCGGCGCGGAGCAGATCGACGAGGCCAAGAAGAACGGCGGCGTCCTGCGGGTCAAGCGCGGCGACCTCATCACCCCGCTCGCTCGCGAACGGGCGTTCGACGTCGGGGTGAAGATCGAGCAGGAGGCGCCGCTTCCGCCCAAGCGCGCTCCGGAACTCGTGGTGCCGATCAACAAGCTCGCGCAGAACCCGCCCCGGTCCACTCGCCCGCCGACGACGGGTGCCGCTCCCCCGGCGCCGGCGATCGAGTCCGCGCCGACTCCCGCCGCACCGGCGAAGGCGCCCGCCAACGCACCGTCGCTTGCCGGCCCGAGCAGGCCCGACGCCCCGACCGTCAACCACCTGTATCGCCGCGGGGCTCCCGCGCCGGCGCTGCCGAAGCTCGGCGGCTCGCGCACCGGGCGCCCGCGAGCGGCCGTCGTGGGCGCGGGGCACGTCGGTGCCGTCGCGGCGATGCGCCTGGCCGAGTCCGACCTGTTCGAAGAGGTCGTGCTCACCGACATCGTCGAGGGCCTCGCCGCGGGCATCGCTTTGGACCTCTGGCACGGAATCGGGCTCTGCGGTTCCTCTACCCGGGTCACCGGAGCGGACTCCGTCGACGGCGTTGCCGGCTGCGACTACGTGATCGTCACCGCCGGCAAGCCCCGCAAACCGGGCATGAGTCGCACCGACCTGACCAACGTGAACGCCGAGATCGTCGGCTCGGTCTGCGAGCGCATCAAGGCCGTGGCGCCCAACGCCGTCGTCGTCGTGGTCTCCAACCCGCTCGAGGAGATGACGCACGTCGCGCGCCTCAAGCTCGGCTTCCCCGCCGAGCGAGTACTCGGCATGGCCGGCGTTCTCGACACCGCGCGGTTCTGCTCGCTCGTGGGGCTCACCGGCAAGGTGCGACCCGACGAGGTCGTCGCGTACGCGCTCGGCTCGCACGGCCCCGAGATGGTCGTCCCGCTGTCGCTGGCCACGGCCGGGGGCAAGCCGATCCGTTCGGTCCTCGACGCCGCGACGCTCGAGGGCATCGTGCAGCGCACGCGCGACGCGGGCGCGGAGGTCGTCGCGCTGCTCAAGACCGGGTCGGCGTACTTCTCCCCCGGCCAGTCCGCGGCGCTGATGGTCATCACCATGGCCAAGGACGACCGCTCTCAGATCCTCGCCTGCGCCGTCGAACCCAACGGGAAATATGGCCTCAAGGACACCCGCGTCGGGCT
This sequence comes from Sporichthyaceae bacterium, assembly GCA_052389435.1. Classification (GTDB taxonomy): domain Bacteria; phylum Actinomycetota; class Actinomycetes; order Sporichthyales; family Sporichthyaceae; genus JBQTKD01. The sequence continues at coordinate 9,152 of JBQTIB010000145.1, forward strand.
GCCCGTGCGCTTGGGCCGCGGCGGTCTGGTCGAGATCGTCGAGCTGCCCATGGAGCCCGCCGAACTCGAGGCGCTGGGCAAGGCGGCCGCCGCGCTCGGCGAGCGACTGCGTCAACTAGGAGCGGAAGCGGTCTCCTAGTGCCCACCACCACGCATCTTCGGCAGCCTGCCGCGCCCTTCCATCGCTGGGAAGCGCGCGAAACCCTGCCGAAGACGGGTGTCCTGCGCGTGTCCGGACCCGCGACCCCGGCAGCCTTGCGCGCTCTTCGTTCGCACGGAGGGGCGCGAATGGCTGCCGAAGATGGGCGGTTGTTGGGCGCGGTGGTGTGCTGATGCGCGCCGTTGTCTGGGTGGGGCCCGATCGGGTCGAGGTGGCCGACGTTCCCGAGCCCACGCTGCTCGCCGACACCGACGCTCTCGTCGAGGTCCGCCTCGCCGGCGTGTGCGGCACCGACCTGCACGTCGCCAGCGGGCACGCGCCCGGAATGCGGCCGGGCACCCAGCTGGGCCACGAGTTCGTCGGGACCGTCGTCGAGGCCGGGGCCGCGGTGCGCCGGGCCGTCGTCGGAACCGACGTCATGGGCTCGGACTACACCGCCTGCGGCGCCTGCTGGTGGTGCGACCGCGGCGAGCACTGGCACTGTACGCAGCGTCAGTTCTTCGGCACGGGAGGGGTTTTCGGCCCCGAACTGCCCGGCGCGCAGGCCGAACTCGTCCGGGTCCCCTTCGCGGACACCGTCCTCGCTCCCCTGCCGCCGGGCATCGACGAGGCGGCCGCCCTGCTGGTCGGCGACAACCTCGCCACCGGCTGGGTCGCCTGCGAACGCGGGGGGCTCCGGGCCGGCGACGTGCTCGCGGTCGTCGGCGGCGGACCCGTCGGGCAGCTCGTCGCCCTGTGCGCGCAGACCCTCGGCGCGGCCGCCGTGGTGGTCGCCGACCCAGTCGCGGAGCGCCGCGACTTGGCCAAGGCCCACGGGAGCCTCGGCGTCGACCCCACCCAGCTCGCCGCGGTCTGTCGTGAACTCACCGACGGCCGCGGCGCGGACGTTGTCGTGGAAGCCGTCGGTCAACCCTTCGGGGTGGAGGCCGCTCTGGCCGCGGTCCGCACGCGTGGCACGGTGGTCGCCGCGGGCGCCCACACGGAGCCTTCGTGGGCGATGCCGCTCGCGGCGACGTTCGCGGGCGAACTCACGCTGAGCTTCGTCATCGGGGACCCGATGCGCGCCCGCCGCGCGCTGCTGCCCCTGCTGGCGGCGGGTGTCCTGGACCCGACGTTCGTCATCTCCGGCGTCGTCGACCACGAAGAGGCCGCCGACGCCTACGCCCGCCTACGGGACCGCTCGGCGATGAAATTGCTGCTCGATCTGAGCTAGCTCGTCGCACAATCGATGCGTGAAGAAGCGTCCCGTCCAGCAAGGACGGCCGGGTGACGCAGGTGGTCAAGATCGTCGAGGGCAAGAAGTCCTACATCGCCGCCGGGATCCTTTACTGCAAGTAGCACCCCCCAACGTCCGAACAAGTGCGCGCGATATGGCGCACCGGTTCGGTCGCCACCCGGGGTGCGCGGCCGCAACCGGCCCTCGCGTTCGCCGGAGAC
>JBQTIB010000146.1:0-55326 GCA_052389435.1 Sporichthyaceae bacterium
GGCCACCGCGCCGTCGCCACCCGCTACGACAAGCGCGACTTCGTCTTCCGCGGAACGATCGACGTCGCCTCGATCCGGATCTGGCTACGGGACCCCGTCAGATGATCCGCGGGACACGCTCTAGCCCCGCCAGCTCCGGTCGAGGACAACGGCAGAGCGCCGGTCCTTGGACGGACCGGCCCTCGGGGTTTCAGGCGATGTTCTCGATTGCCCAGCGCTGGACCTGTCCGGCCTGCCTGGAACACCCAGCGGGCCGTAACAGCCGGACCCACCCGCTCCGTCTAGGCGTCGGGTCGTGCGTTCGATATAGGTTCACGCCCCGATACGGTCGCGTGATGGCTTCTGTCGACGATCTGATCTCCCAGCACCTAGTGCCCGACGCAACTGTGGCGCGGCCCGAAAACTGGCCCTACAAGGTTCTCTTGTTCGTGGCCGACCAAGGCTCGAACGGTGCGACGGACCTTGAGATCGCAGAGGCGCTTAACGCCCCCGGCGAGGCCAGCAACCTACGCCCACGTCGGGTGGAGCTGGTGGAGAAGCAGCTGCTCGTCGACTCCGGGACGAAGCGAGAAACCAAGTCCAAAAAGCAAGCCACCGTGTGGGTCCTGGGGACCTCTGTGCGCGACGCCCTCACCCCGCACATCACGAGCAGTGACTGCGACCTCGCCGGGCAGCTGTCGGCGGGCACCGTCATGTCCCCGGTCGACCGCGCTACCGCGGAACGGCTGCGCGCCAGGTTCGCGCTGCTCGGTCGACGAGCGATCAGAGCCGCCGCCGAGTCCAAGCTCGCCTTGGCGGTGGACGTGAACGGTCCCGGGGCCATTGCCCTGACGGTGTGGCCCGACGGGCGCAATCGCGACCGCTACAACGTCACGGCCGAGCTTGGCGCCGAAGGTCTGAAACTCCTCCTCCACGTTGGCCCCAGCGATGCCGACGACGAACGCACACAGCGATTCCGTGCGGAGCTGTCCGCCGCCTCCGGGGATGCCCGTACGCGGATCCAGCACCTCGTCGCGGACGGCTGGAGTGGCGATATCGATGGTGTTTCCGTCGATTCGACAGACACCTGGCTACAGGAACTAGGTGATCAACCGCTCGCGGCGGGCGCCCTGCGCCGGACCATTACGGTGGCCGAACTCGAACAGCTCGCCGCTGGCGTGGTCGACCCCTTCCTTCAGCTCGTGAACGCCGCCATGCTCGCCGAAGCGAGTGCCGAAGCGGCATTGCGCGACCCGATCCAAACGCTCGTGACCAACCTGTTCTGGACCGAGGAACGAGCGCGCGCACTGGTCGCGCTCGCGAACCGGTCGCGTCAGCTTCTGTTCGCCGGGCCCCCCGGCACCGGCAAGACACTCGTCGCCCGCACCCTCGCGCTCGCTCTGGCAGACGAAGCCCGCGTGCGTCTGGTGCAGTTCCACCCCACCTACGCCTACGAAGACTTCGTCGAAGGCATCCGACCCGTCATCGCCGCGCCGCCGGACGACGCCGTCGACGAAGGCGAACAGGACACGGCGTCCACTGCCGCCAGCGCCCTGCACTACGAGGTCCGCCCGGGCGTCTTCCGGCAGCTGGTCGACCAAGCGCGGAAGTCCACCGACGACGTGCGCCACTTCATGATCGTCGACGAGATCAACCGCGCGAACCTGCCCCGCGTCCTCGGCGAACTTCTCTTCGCCCTCGAATACCGGGGTCCGGACAACGCGGTCGAGCTGCCCTACAGCGGTGGCACGTTCTTCATCCCCGACAACGTGTGGGTCATCGGAACGATGAACACCGCCGACCGCTCCGTCGCGCTCATGGACGCCGCCATGCGGCGCCGGTTCAAGGAGGTCCGCTTCGACGTCGACACCAACGCGCTGAAGCTGTGGCACGCACGCCACACCAGCGCCGAACTCGGCACCGAGGCCGCGGCCCGGCTGGAACGGCTCAACGGCGAACTGGCCGATCTCCTCGACGAGGACCGCATGATCGGGCACTCGTTCCTAATGCGCCGCGACCTCGCCGACATCGGCTTTGCGACGGTCTGGACAGAGGACTTCGAGCCCGTCCTCCGAGACCACCTGCTCGGCCGCACCGACGATCTTCCCGCGCTGAAAGAGGCGTTCCTAGGGGCCCTCTGATGCCCAGCGATCTGGAATACGTCGAGACCGACGGCCCCCGCGAAGTCACGGTCGCCCCCTCCGAACTGCGCGCCCTTCGCCGGGCCCGGCACGGGCTCTTCCTCGAAGAGCTCGGCAACGAGCGCATCCGTCTCGGCCCCCGCACCGGCTACGCCGGAACCGTTCTGCTGCCCACCGGCCGCCGTGTCGTCGTGCGCTCGAAAGCCGAAGTACACAGCCTGCCCGACCTGCTCGCCCTGGCCTACCGGACCATGGCGCCACCCGCGAGCGCGGGCAGCACCACCGTGAAGGACTCCAACCCGACGGAGTGGCTGCTCCTGCAGCTGGCCGGCGAGGTCAACGACCTGCTAAGCCGCGGCCTGCGCCGCGGCTACGTCGATCGTCGCGAAACGCTGCCGTTCGTCCGCGGCCGCACCCGGCCTCCGCTCAACCCCGCGCAGCTCCCCTTCCTCGACTGCCAGTACTCCGACTTCACCGCCGACACCACCGAGAACCAACTGCTGCGCGGCGTGCTCGAGCTGTTCGCCCCCGCCGCGCAGAACAGGTTCGTCCGGCGTCAGATGGCCGACGCTCTGGCCGCCTTCGCCGACGTCACGCGCGTGCGCCCTTCGGTCGTCCAGTTCGACCGCGTGCAGCTGACTCGGCTCAACCAGCACTACGCCCCCAGCCTGCGACTTGCCCGGCTCGCACTCGAAGGAGCCGGCGTCACCGACGGCGCCGGCTCCCACATCGCGCCCGCCTACTTCGTTCCGATGTGGCGCGTCTGGGAGACGGCCACAGCAGCAGCGCTACGAGCGGCCGGAATCGGCGACGTGACCGAGCAACCCGAGTACAGCGACCGCTTCACCCTGGTGCACGGTCCCAAGCGGACGATCGGCCTCCGGCCGGACATCGTCATCGGCCGCCGCAACGCCCCCAGATACGTCGTCGACCTAAAATGGACCCCCGCCCTGGCCGTCCACCACGGCCGCAAACGCCTGCGCAACGAGCACATCTACCAGCTCGCCACCTACTGCACGGCCCTCGACTGCGACGGCATGATCCTGTACCCGCAGATGGACGAGAGCGTAGACAGCTCCTACGAGTTCAACGGCCGGACCATCGCCCTCCGAACCGTCGATCTGAGCCTCCCCCACCTCGCCGCCCTCCACGCAATCTCCGCCGAGCTGGCCGCCCACACCAGCGTCCCTGCGTAGCCGGAGCTACCCTGCCCCGCGTGACCGCTTCACCAGAGCAGCACGCCCGCCGAGACACCCTGGGCTGGTACGTCCACACCGACCAGGGCATCGTGCTGTCGCGGCAGTGGGAGACCGAAGCCGAAGCGCGCGCGGCCGGGAACGAGATCGCGGCCGAGCTGCGTACCTCGATGCGCCGCGAGCACTACCCCGAGCCTCAGATCGCCGCCCGGGTCGCAGCTCTGCGGGTCGGGTACGGGGTCAGGGTGCACCCGCACGGAGGGTTCGCGGGGATCTAGCGAACGACGGACAGGTGCCGCCGCGGCTTAGCGGCTGGGCACTCGTGTACCCATTCTTCGACCGGTGCCCCGTCCACCGAGTACGGGACGGTCGCGTACTGGCCGCAGGACACACACAGCGCCGTTGTCGTGAACACGGGATCGGACGCTAGACCCGGCGGGTGTGGGTGCGCAGCCGAATCGGGCAGAACGGGCACTACTCCACGGGACGCTTCAGGAGAACTTCCCACCGCTCCAGGTTCGCCGCCGCCGCGCTGAGGCGACTCATCATGATCAACCGGTCCACGACCTCCCACCCTTCCTGGCCGAGGGCGTTCAGTGCGTTGAGCCAGTCGTGACCCTCGGCCGGCTCCATATCTCGTCCGGGCAGCCTCAGCGACAGCTCGTTGGGGCCGGAGCCCGACCGGACGATGAGTCTGGCGTACTCCCAACGGACCACTGCGCTCATGCCCGAACGATAGGGGCGCGCCGCTAGGGCTTCGCCTGCCAGTCCGTCACGGCGACCGCAGCTCCGGAATGCCGCGAGCACTTCCCTGCCTCCACGGACTGCGGTGCCCAGAGCGGCTGCTCGCAGCCCGGCTCCGTACACGGGTCGCCGTATTCCATGGGGCGGGACCCTAGCGTCCGCCTCGCCGACGCCCTTCCTAGGAGGCGTTGTACGCCTCGACGACGTGCACGGGAATGCGGCCGCGGTCGCCCAGGTCGTAGCCGTTGGACTGCGCCCACTCGCGGATGGCCCGGCGCTGTTCCCGGTCGCCCGCAGCGGGCGAGGTGCCGCCTGCCGTTCCGCGGTGGGCGCGGCCGCCGAGTCGGCGGCCGGAGTCGACGTACTGCTGCAGTGCCTTGCGGAGCTTGAGGGCGTTCTTGGCGGACAGGTCGATCTCGTAGACCACGCCGTCCAGACCGAACCCGATGGTTTCCGCGGCCTCGCCGCCGTCGAGGTCGTCCTCGAGCAGGATGTACGTCCGTTGCGCCATGCCCGCGATTCTGCCGGTCCAGGTTCCCGGGTGGGCCGTCGACCCGCTGTGCCGGTGGCCAGGTCGTTGGCGGATTCGGCTCCTGCCCGTCGTGGCCTGTGCTGGGGTTGCCGACTCGTCGTCCCCTTCCGGCGGTTCATCCTGCGGGTGCGGCCCGTCCGGTCAAGGTCGTACGTCCTCGCGTTGCTGCGGGCGCTCCACCTTGACCGCCCGGGCCTATTGCACCCGCGACGTCTGGCCCTGCCGGGAGGGGCCAAGAAACGGTCGGCAGTCAGCGCAGGCCACCCCGAGAACGGCAGGAACCGAGGCACCAGCTCTCATGGCCACCACCACCGCCGCGCCCCGCTTCGACGTAGCCGAAATCTCCCTGGCCGTCGCAGGCCCGCAGACCTTCGCCCTCGACGCCCACATCACCACCCGCGGCACCCGCCGCGGCCAGAACGCCCGCGACGTCCTCACGGTCTCTCTCGGGTCGCTGCTGGTCTACTGCCACGACCTGGAATCCGTGCAGGCCTTCGCCACCGCCTGGCACCGCACCGCCGAACTCGCCGCCCACCTACCCGCCACCGCCACCGCCACCGTGCCCGCGGATCGCAACCACGTCGGGATCGTCCTGCGCGTAGCCGGCACCCCGGCCCGGTGGGCCTACAACCTCATCCCCGCCAAAGCCGACCCCGCCGGGATCGCCCACGCCCGCGTACAGATCGGGCACCTGACCGTCCGCGCCTACGACCGCGCCGCCGTCGGCTCCTGGACCGAGGCCTGGGACCAGACCCTGACCACCGCCCACCGGCTCTGGCCCGCCCCCGACCACCGCGCCGCCCGCAAACTGCGCGAGCGCAACCGCATCGCCCGCACCGGCACACTCGCGACACCCCTCCGCCTGGCGGCGCTCACCCGATGAGCAGGTCTCGGGTGCCGCGGGTTGTCCACCGCCCGCGGCACCCCGGGGTTTTCCACAGATCCACCGCATGCGCTGTCGTGGACGGCGGAGCGGCGGGACGGTGAGGTCGTGACCACACCTACGGAAAGCCCCGACCCCACAGCCGATCCCGCCGCCGCGCGGGAGATCGCCCTCGACGAGGCCGCCCTGCTCGACGGCCCGCTCTACGAGGTCCACGACCCCGACACCGGTCGGGTTCTAGCCGTGCTCGACACCCTGCCCGCCGCCCACCGCGTCGCCGAACGGATCGCCCACGAGCTCGTGGAACTGACGTGCCGTCAACTCGCCGCTAACGGCGAAGGGCACGCGGACTTCTGGATCCGCGTCCACGTCCGTGACCAGGACACCGCCGAGAACCTCTGCGGTGTCGGCATCTGCATCGCGGACGACCAACCGGAACGAGCATCCTCGTGATCGAGGACTGCCGGTTCTCTCGGCCGTCCCTCTGCTCTACAGGTGAGCGAAGAACTTCGACCGGAGGGCATCGAGCCGTAGCCGAGACTCGTGCAGGCTCGCCGCCCGGCCACCCGCAGCCGCACCTTCAAGTCAGCCCGCTATGGGCTGATTTCGCATCCCAGCAAAGAAAACTGTCGTACCTCGCCCTCATCCTGATGAGGTCGGTGCAGCGGGGGAGAGCAGTGAACGAGCCAGTGCCACTGGTGCGGCGGCCACGTGGTCGGCCGCATCGGCCGCCGTGGCTGTTTCGCATCGAAGCCGCCCAACACCAGCGCCTGGGCGCTCGCGCCCGGTTGCGTGGCCTGGCGAATACGGCCAACAACGTCGATCCGGAGGACCTCGACCTCGACTGGTTGGACTGGCAGTGGTCGTTGGGCTGGCTGTACTCCGACGCGATTGTGGTGGCGGTGGGCGGCGGCGCCTTGACCGCGCTTCGCGGGCGCCCCCGGAGCGACTGTCCCTGGCCCACCGGCGGTGACGAGACCACACCACTCCTGCGCGACCACTGGCTCTTCGGCCACTGGCGGCGCGGAGGACGCGAAATGGCGGAGGAACGCCGGCGCGAGGCCTGCCGCGTAGTGCCCTTCCCGGAGCGTCCAGGTTGACGGCCGAACCCGACCGCGTCGAGGACTGCCCGAAAGAGCCGCCCGCGCGGCAGTCCGACGAACAGCGCCCGGCCTGCGGCCGGGGATTGGGTCCGGCCTGCGGCCGGGCTGTGTCCTCGCGGCTTCGCCGCGGGTGGCGGCCGCCTAACGCCCCGCGTCTCACGGTCAAGGGCACACGGCCCAAGGCCCGGCGAAACCCCGCCTCCTCCGCTTCGCTCCCCCGGCCGGCTTTACCGGCCCTCGAGCCGCGCCTCCCTTGACCGCGAGCCTCGCGCGGGGCGTCGAGCAGGCGGAGCGGCAGGCCGATGGCCTGCCTGGCGCAATCGCCGCCACCAAGAACTCAACAACCCACAAGACAGAGGAACCTCATGGCTCACGCGATCGAGACCCACGGCAATCGTGCCGCCGCCGTGTTCGCCCGCAAGGACGCATGGCACAAGCTCGGCACCACCCTGACCGACGTGTTCACCGCCGAAGAGGCCATGCGCGTCGGGCACCTCGGCGGCTGGAACGTGCGCAAAACCCCTCTGCACACCAGCGAAATCACCGAAACCGGGGTAAGCGTTCTGGAGGTCCCCGGACACTTCGCCACCGTCCGCACGAACCCGTTCACCGGCGCCACCGAACCCCTCGGCGTGGTCGGGGAGTCCTACCGCCCGATCCAGAACGAAGAACACTGCGAGGTCCTCAACCGGCTCGTCGACGACTCCGGCGCAATCTTCGACACCGCCGGGTCCCTGCGCGGCGGCCGGCAGGTGTTCGTGTCCCTGCGCCTACCCGAAACGATGCGCATCGCCGGCAGCGACGAGATCGACTTCAACATCGTCGCCCTGAACTCCCACGACGGCACCAGCGCCTTCCGGCTCCTCGTCACCCCGATCCGCGTGGTGTGCGCGAACACCCAGGCCGCCGCCCTCGCCAACCACTCCGCGTCCATCGCCATCCGCCACACCGCCAGCGCCACCGCACGAGTCGCCGCCGCACGCGACGCCCTCGGGCTCACCTTCCGCTACGTGCAGGCGTTCCAGGCCGAAGCCGAGCAGATGATGCAGCAGGCCATGACCGACGCCCAGTTCCACGCCCTCACCGCCCAACTGTTCGGCATCCCCGCCCGCGACGCCGGCCCCCGCACCCGCAACGCGCACCGCGAACGCGAGAACACCCTCACCGCCCTATGGGCCGACGCCCCCACCCAAGCCGGAATCCGCGGCACCGCATGGGCCGGCTACCAGGCCGTCGCCGAATACGTCGACCACTACGCCCCCGTACGCGCCCGCGGAGACAAGGCCGCCGCCCGCGCCACCCGGGTACTGACCGCCACCGAACCCACCCGGATCAAAACCCGCGCCTGGCAGCTCGCCACCGTCTGAGACGGCGGTGCGGGGCGCCGACGGAGCGCCGCCCCGCACCCCCCGGGGCGCCGGCCGCGTGCGCAATGTGGCCCGGTGGCTACCGGGCAGGGACGCCCGCGAGAAAGGATCGACCCATGAGCGATTCCACGCCCGTCGGAGAACGGACGTACAACGACGCCACGATCCTCGAGCACGCCGCCGCGGCCGCCGAGGCGATCCGCGCGATCAACCACCTCACCCGCGGCGGCCCGATGCCCGCCCCGCTCGTCTACGACCTGCTCGGCGAACTGAAGGTCCTCGTGCAGCGCCTCCCCCAGGCCCTCGACCAAATCGCCAACGCACTGACCGACTCGATGCTCTGCTACGCGCTCACCGATGCCCCCGGCCGCGACCCGGAGTTCTCGATCGTCGAAGCCGGCACTCATCTCATCGACGCCGCCAGCCGCGCCGAGAAGCTCGGCGAACTGCTCGAAGCCGCCCAGACCGCGATCCGCGACCAGGGCTACCGCCCAATCGACGAGAACTGACCCAAGCCCCTTAGATACGAATCGTGGCAGTAGTCGGCGCGCCCTTTGGGTGCATGACAGCGCGCTGTTCAGTGGGCACCGCCATGTGCCGATCATTTCCGCGTGAGCGATTCCCTAGTCCCGGGCGACCTGGTCCAGCTTCGCCGCGCCGGCCACCGCAAGGGCACCGGAAAGCCGCGACTCATCGGCGCAGTAAGGGACGCACCCGCCCCTGCTCGCTGCGTCGTTGTGCAGTGGCAGGAGCCCGGTACCGGCAAAGTGATCAACACCCGCCCCGTCGCAGCGGGGCGCCTTGCGCTGCTGCACAAACGGCCTGAGACCGGCGCATCCCCAGCCGACACCCTGGCATGGCTGGAAGCCGGAGGATCCCTTTGACGATCACACCAAACGCACCCGGCCCGAGGCCCCAGCCGAAGGAGGCAGGCACGGCGGGCGACGTATGACTGCGGTTGAAGGGCTCGAACTTTGTCCCTGGTGTAAGAGGCCAGCGATGCACAAGGACTTGGACGATCCACCCGGACGCATCAACCCCTGCGTGTCCTGCTACGTCCTGGGTCGCCCCGCGACGGACCTCCCCGAGGTGTCGCTGCCACCGCTGCCCGACAAACCTGGGCTCGCCCTGCTACTCGACCCGTTCGAAGGCGAGACCGCCGTCGGCGCCTGGATCGAGTGGATGAGCCTCGGCCCGTCCACCGTTACTCGCGCATCGCGCGATGGGGGTGTCGATGTCGTTTCAAAGCACGTCGTCGTCCAGGTCAAGATGGAGATGGTGAAGGCGAGCCGACCAGACCTGCAGCGCCTGACCGGAGTCGCAGCGTGCGAGGGCAAGCGGGCTCTGTTTTTTGCGCTCCACGGGTTCACGGCCGACGCCCTCCAATGGGGGCAGTTGGCTGGGATGGCGCTGTTTTCCTTCAACCGTGGGGGCGAACCCGAGCCGAAGAACGCGACCGCGCGCAGCGTCTGGGAAGCCGCCCACACTCCGTCGAGGCACGAGGCGAGATCACGACTCGTGCGGGACGCCGGCTGGCCCCCCACCGCGGCTGGCGGTCACCACTAGGCGGCGGACCTCCTCCGTCGAGCCAATCAAGCGAGCCATCCCGCGATCCCCCGTCACCGCCGCTAAGGGTCTTGCCTGTCGTCGCCCGCGGGCGAGGGCGTCACCCGAGCAGCCAGAGTTTTCTAGCGCAGCGCGCCGTCCGTGCTCGCCGGGTCGCGGTCGCCGTACCTGGCAACGAAGGTCGCGAGCCAAGTGCGGACCGCGGGACTGCCCAGACTCTCGTTGACTCGTCCGGGTAGGTGGATTCAGGCCGCGTGAGCGGCTCTGGTCATTGTCTCGAACTCGATGGGTGTCAGTCTTCCGAGGCCGTCCTGTCGGCGCCGGCGGTGGTAGGTCTTCTCGATCCAGACGACGATGGCCAGTCGCAGCTCCTCGCGGGTGGGCCAGCGGCGGCGGTTCAGGACGTTCTTCTGCAGCAGGCTGAAGAAGGACTCCATGGCGGCGTTGTCGGCGCAGGCACCGACTCGGCCCATCGACCCGCGCAGCTGGGCTTCGCGCAGCGTCCGAACGTAGGCGTGCGAACGGAACTGACTGCCGCGGTCCGAATGCACGATCACCTCGAGCGCGCCGACCTTGCCGCGCAGGGCGAGGGCGTTGTTCAACGCGTTGACCGCCAAGGACGCGGTCATGCGGGCGTCGATGGAGTAGCCCACGATCCGCCTGGAGCAGGCGTCCTTGATCGCGCAGAGGTAGAGCTTTCCCTCGCCCGTCGGGTGTTCGGTGATGTCGGTGAACCACAGCTCGTTCGGACGCTGCGCTTCGAAGTCCCGCTCGACGAGGTCGTCGTGCACGGGCGGGCCGGGCTTGCGATGCAGCCCGCGCTTGCGCGAATGCACCGACCAGATCCGGGCCATCGTGCACAGCCTGTTCACGCGGTTGCGCGAGGCGAGCACGCCCTGGACGGCGAGTTCGTCGGCGATGTAGCGGTAGCCGAACTCGGGATCGTCGTGGTGGATGGCCATCGCGGCGTTGATCAGATGCGCGTCGTCCCAGTCCCGTTGGCAGACCGGATGGGCCCGCCACTGGTAGAACGCCTGTTTGGAGAAGCCCAGCACCCGGCAGGTCACCGCGACGGGAATCCCGTCGTCGGCCAGATCGCGGACCAGCGGGAACATCATTTTGGGAGCGTGTCCCGCGCGAAGTACGCGGTCGCGCGACGCAGAATCTCGTTCTCCTGCTCCAACCTTGCGGCGCGCTTGCGCAGCTCGCGGTTCTCCGCGGCCAGGTCCTGCGCGGCCTCGGTCGCGGGCCGGTCCTGCTCGCCGCCTTCTTCGCGTTCGGCGATACGCAGCCAGCGGTGCAGACAGGACTCGGAGATCCCGAAGCTGAGCGCGACCTGCGGCACGGACTGCTCGCCCTTGCGGGCCACCGCGATTACGTCTCGACGGAACTCCGGGGGATACGGGGTCGGCATGGCGTCGATCCTTCCAGCGAGACCGCAGTCTCACGGGTAGGAGTCAACGCGTCGGTTGGCTCTATCGAGACGCCTACGGTGCGCCGGTGTCGCCCGAGGTTCTGGACGGGTACCCGAACTACCACCACGTCACCTGCGCGCCGGACGCGAAGCGGTTGACCCTCTACCGGGGAATCAACGCACCCGCGCTGGTAGGCGGGGGCTTGGCGCGGCGGCGCCCGTTGATCTCGCTGCGTTCCACCACGTGGAACGCAGGCGGGGACATCAACCTGTGGCACGACGAGTTCGACCTCGAGCACGGGCGCATCCGCTACTTCGGCGACCACCGCCCGAGCACGGTCGAACTCCCGGGTGAACAGGGCGGCAACCGCACGATGCTCGAGGCCTGGGACCTGCATGCGTCGCTGCAAAGCAACGCGCGATCCCTCGCCCCGCCGCTCCTGCTGTGGCGCAGCCCAGTCGGATCCATCAACGGAAAGCACACCTTCAAGGGCTACGTCGAGTTCTGCGGTCTCGCCGTCGTCGAACAGATCGAGCACGTTCAGCAGATGGACGTAGGCACGGCCCGCACCTTCCCGAACATCGCCTTCGACCTCGTGGTCCTGGAGCTACCCGACGACGAGCTGGATGCGCGCTTCGTCGACGACCGCCGCGACCCCTCCCTCACCGCCGACGAGGCCCTACGCCACGCACCCGACAGCTGGCGCGAGTGGGTCGAATCGGGAAGGTCCGCCTTCCGGCGGATCCGCCGCCGGTCGTCCGCAGGCGATCCCTCCGCTGCGGCCTCGAACGCGGCCGACGACGTAGTCGAAGACACCGCACTGCAAGGGCAGCAGGTCCCACGAGGAGCGCTCACCCGGATCCAGGACCCGGTCCTGCGCAAGGCCGTCGAGAACCATGCCGTCGACAGGGCCATCGAGCACTACACGTCGCTCGGGGCCACCGACATCGAAGTCCTCGGCAAGCCCTACGACCTCAAGCTGCGTCTTGCCGGCCAGGAACTCCACGTCGAGGTGAAAGGCAGTTCGCTTGCAATAGGCACTGTGGAACTAACCGCCAACGAGGTGAGCCACGCTCGCGATCACCAACCCACCGCACTGGTGGTCGTGGACGGCATCGTCTGGACCCGGAGTTCGGACGGGACCATCGCCACTGCCGGCGGGAGGACCAGGGTCTGGTCGAACTGGGAACCCGACGACGAAAGCCTCAGGCCGCGAAGCTACGCCTACACACTTCCCAGCAACCCAGTGAGCCCTCCGGCAATCGAAGGCTGAGACCTCGACGAGCGGGCGGGAGCGACGTGCGCTTGGCAGGCGTGCCTGACCCCGGCACCTCCCCCGGGGCCGGGCAACGGACGAAGCGCCCCACCCGCCTGTCTGGCGGGCGGGGCGCTGTCCGGCGGTCTGTGGTTCTAGTACGAGCCGAGGGACAGTTCGACGGTCCAGTTGTTCTTCTTCAGTTCTGCGGCCGAGGAGGGGAGTTGTCCGCGGCGTCCGACCTGGACTTGGTAGAAGTCGGAGTCGGGCAGGGAAGGGACCCGGAAGGAGAACTCGCAGACGCCGGAGCTCTGTGCACGGCCCGTTTCGAGGGCGCTGACGCCGACGATTTTTCCGGCCGAGTCGCTGACGGAGACCGAGGAGCCGGCGCGCATGTCGGAGTACCCGCCGTCGCCCTGGCATGCGGTCGAAGCCGACCTCGAGGCCGCGGCCCACTGGGCGGAGTTGTCCGGGTCGATGAGCGAGATGGAGCCGGTGATGGTGCGCGAGGGGTCCGAGCCGAGCAGAGTGCCGATGGCCAGGTAGCTGCCGAATGTGGCCGTGCCGGCGAGGGTCAGTGCGACGCCGACGGCGACCGCGGTCCGGGTGCTCGACCAGGAGGACGGGAACAGGCTTACGCGCGCGGGCGCCTCGTTGTCGAAGTCGTCGTTGTCGAACTCCTCGTCGTCTTCGACGGCGAGGTTCTCGGCGTTCGGGCTTTCCGGCATCGGTTCTCCGCAGGTCTTGTTCGGTGTGTCCCGATTCGACGCACCCGGGCGCATCCGCGGCGTAGCCGTTTCGGTCAGACCGAGGTCCCCCGTTCGGGCACTTTCCTGTCGGCCCGGCGGGCTACCCTGCCGCGCGTGACCGTTTCGCCGGAGCAGCACGCCCGCCGGGACACTCTGGGTTGGTACGTCCACACCGACCAGGGTGTCGTGCTGTCCCGCCAGTGGGAGACCGAGGCCGAAGCGCGCGCGGACGGGAACGAGATCGCCGCCGAACTCCGCACGTCGATGCGCCGCGAGCACTACACCGAACCTTCAATCGCCGTCCGGGTCGCGGCGCTACGGGTCGGGTACGGGATCAGGGTGCACCCGCACGGAGGGTTCGCGGGGATTTAGCGGACGACGGTCAGGTGCCGTCGCGGCTTTGCGGTCGCCCGAGCCGCGAGGCACTCGTGCACCGGCTCTTCCAGGTGCTCGCCCTCGGTCGCGTACGGCACGGCCCATGACTGACCGCAGGACATGCACAGCGCGCTTGTCTCGATGATCACGAGCCGGAGGCTAGACCCGGCGGCCGAGGGTGCGCAGGGAATCTGGCAAGGCGGCCGTGCGTTCGGGCATGATCTACGCCGTGACGCAGTCCGCCGGTCGTTGGGTTCGGGTACTCACCGCTGGCGGCGAACGGCAGGACTGGGTCCCGGATGAGCAGCCTGCTTCGCCCGACGGTGGGCCGGGCCTGTGGCACGTCGTATCGGACGCTTCGGGCAACCGTTGGGAGTGGCGCCCGAAGGCACCGCCGCCGCTCCCCCCCGGCTTGCCCGCAGAGTCGCGTAGAGCGGTAGAACCGCGTAGATCCTTGGGGCTTCGGCGTTTGGCTCCGCCGGCCGAAGGCGACGAGGAGAAACGTCGGGACGCCGCGACCTCGATTGGAGTCCTCTGTGCTTCCGCGGTCGTATCGCTCGTCATGCTGTGGTGGGGCTGGGAAGTCGTCTTCGACGCGATCTTCGGCATCAAGGACTGGTTCGACGCTCACGTGATCGTCATTGTTCAGCGGAACTAGCGCGCGCGGTCCCGGCCCCCGCACCCGGGTACCGCCGTCGAGTCGGTCCGGGCGGGGAATGTTCAGGGGCTGTAGGTGGCGGTCCCGGTGTGGCCGGTGGCCCAGCGAAACTTCTGGGCGTCGCCCAGGTATGCGTGCAGACGCCAAGCCTTATCGATCTTGTTGGTGCCGCACAGGCGGTACAGGACGTCTTGGCCGCTGTGTGCCGGGATGGACACCTCTACGGTCGAGGGCTTCGTCTGGGTGGGTTCCCAGGCGTCGAGGGACCAGTAGCCGGCGTCGGAGGCGGTGAAGGTGATCGCGACGACCTCGGCGTTGCTGTTGTTGGTTACGCCGACGCGGTAGGAGGAACAGTTGCCGTTGGATCCTTGCCGTCCGTAGAAGGAACCTCCGGGGGTCTCCTGGGGCCCGCCGGTGACGATTACTGCGCCCCGGGGCCGAATCTGCTTCGGCGTCGGACTCGCTTTGGGGGTTTCCGGCGCGACGGTGACGTACACCGTGGCGGTAGGCCGCGGTTGAAGGTCGGCAGCCGTTGCCTGCCCCTGCTCCGAGCTGCCGCATGCCGTCAGCAGCGATACCGCCAGGGCCAGCACGGCGAGCGGGCCGCTGCGGTTCGCCATCTTCACACTCGACCTTTCGACATGGGTGGGCTGTGGCACCGACCGTGCTACGTCCCGAGGACTTTGGCCTTCTGGGCGGCGAATTCGTTCTCGGTGAGGATGCCGCGGTCGCGGAGGTCGGCGAGTTTGGTCAGTTGATCGGCGACGTCGAAGGCCGGGGCAGGAGTCGGGGCTGGGGGTGTCGGGGGGCCGTGGAGGATCAGGCGTTGAAGCGCGTCTTTGAACTGGGCGGCTTCTTGGTGGGCGAACCGGAATTCGATGGTGTTGCCGCTGGCGTACACGGTGACCTTGGTGTTGAGGACTCCGTCCTTGGTCGCCTGGACACTGGTCACGGACCGGGTCGGGGTCATCTCGACGTCTTGGTGTGCGCTGCTGAGCGCGGTGAGCTTCTTCGGTTTGGTGCGTTCGATCCGGTCGGGGTGCAGGACGACGATGGAGTTGCGGCCGTGGTCGTGGCTCTCCCCCACGAACAGCGCGCCCGAGGTGTGGACGTTGCCCACCGAGGCGAGTTTCTCGGCGTACTCCCGGCGCATGCTCGACGACTTCTCCGCCTGCTCGGATTTGGCCGCGGCGAGCTTTTCCTGGGCGTTCGCGCGGGTCTCGGTCCAGTCCCCCGCGCGGCCCCCGCGGGCGGCGGCGGCCCGATGAGCCTGCAGCAGTTCCGCGGGCGTCTCGGTCAGCAGCCCTTCGTCGTGGTTGCGTTCGACGACGCCCCAGAGCCAGGTGTGCAGCTCTTCGAAGTCCTTGCGTCGTTTGTAGGTGAAGAGCACTGCGTCGGGGAAGCGACCGGCTTCGTGGGTGGAGAGCTTGACCGGGTCGACGCCGGCCAGGTGCAGTTGAAGGAACCCGTTGACCAGCATCGTTGCGGGCAGGCAGTGCACCCCCGCCACGCAGCTCAGCGGGATGGCCCGATCGGCGGAGTCCTTCCCGAACAGGGAGCGGGCGATGGCGCCGTCGCGAACGATGGTCAGCGTGGTGTCGGTGACGTGCACGGTCCCGTTGTAGCCCTGAAACTCCACAGGTCCCCCTATCTCCCCGGGCGGTGGCGGCAACTCAACCAGAGCGTGTCCGATCCGGCCAGAATCATCCGATGGGAGGATGCGTTCCAGTCCGAACATCCGAATCGGTTCCGCCGCCCGGGACGTCTCATCCGCAGGTGGACCGCCGCCGGCTGGAACACGGGAGGTCTGTTGCACGGCTACCGCTGGAACCCGGCTCCGGGCTGGCCAGAACCGGTGCAGGGGTGGACTCCGCCGCCGGGCTGGCAGCCGGATCCGTCCTGGCCGCAGCCGCCCGACGACTGGCAGTTCTGGATCCTCGACCCGCCCTCGGGTTCGTCTCCGGCCGGCTACGGCCTACCTGCCGCGCCCCAATCGCCGCCCAGGGCCACGGGAGGGTTCGTCCGTCGCCACAAGGTGCTCACCGCGGCGGCCGCCCTCTTCCTTGCACTGGTCACTTCCGTCACCCTCGGCACGGGCAAGTCGACGGGCGATCCCGCGAGCTCCCTGCCGAACACCGCCGGCGACAGCTCGTCCTCCCAGGCGGCCCCGCCACGTTCGCCGGCACGTCCGGTGCCGGGTTTCGTCTCCCGGGCGACGATGGGCGATCAGTGGCCGCTCACGGTCGATTCCGGTGTCCTCTCCTGCTTCGCCGGAGGCGTGTACTTCACCACCGGCGGGACCCGCTACACCGTCAACGGCATCGCCGACAGCCGCGGGGACGGCGCCGACATCGCCCCGATCTGGAGCAAGTCGAACAACCCGGGCCCGCGCAAGAACATCGGCCCGCTCATCGACACCGGCCTCGGACTGTGCAACTGAACCCGACCGTCTACCAGGCCGCAACGGCATGATCGTGAGGTTGCCCGGTCAGCTTCGAAGGGCTGGCTAGTTCGACCAGCCGGGCTGCGGTCGGCAGGACGTGGGGTCGGTCGTACGTAGTGCGGACTCGAAGCGACTTGCGAAATCGGCCAGAGCCTTGCGGCCGGGCATACCGGCTACGGCGGCGATCATCACGCGGGAACCGTTCGCGCTCATCGCCTCGACCGTCTTGGAGCTCCATTCGACGATGACGACCCAGCGACCTGCCGGCAAGCCGGCGTTGATGGTGCAGAGTTCCTTGGAGATCCAGAGTTCGAATTGCGAGACCTCCTTGTCGAACTTTCGGACCGAGAACAGCACGGTGGTGCCGCCGGCTTCCTGGGGGTGCAGTGTGTAGCCCGCGAAGGACTGGCCGTTGGTCAACGTGCGTGCTGTCCGCTCGATTTCGTGCCTTTCGAGGGAGGTCTCTACCTCGAAAGTGAAGTCCGCGTCGCGGTTGAACTTGCCTAGCATGGCAGTTGCCCGTTCTCGAGGGATGAAGAATGAGGACCGATTCGTAGACGGTGCGGGTGCAGCGTCGCAGTGCTCGCGTCGTTTGGTGGAAGGAACCACCGCGCCGGTGTTCGTGCGGGCGCGGGCGAGCCGTTTGCGGAACTGTCGCGCGAGGGCGGCTGCGGCGCCGGCCGGCCTTTCGCGGCGCCGCAGCCTGTCGGTGGGTGGGCGGTAGACGGTCGAGGCGTTGCGGGTGGAGCTGCGGTTGCGCTCGGTGTGGCCGAGGCCCGGGTTCGTTCGGTGGCGCTATCGCTTGATGTCCTGGTTGTCGGCGGTGTAGGTGGCGCCGCGATAGAGCAGAGCGCGGCTCCGCCCATTGCCTCGACGGAACCGGACTTGCCCCCGGAACCGCGCCGGCCTTCCGGTTGGGACGGATTCGGCAGGTGCTCGGGTGTTCTACCAGGTGCGCCAAACGCTCCAGCCGCAGTGCGGGAAGCAGGTGAAGTAGTTGTTCTGGACCTTCTTTCCGTAGCTGTAGACGGCCGTGGGAATCGTCCACCAGCCCATCTGCTGGATGCTTTCGGGGGTGTAGGTGGGGAGCTTGGACTGGTGTGCCGGATTGAGCGCCGGGTCCGAATGCACGATCTCCGACTTTACGACGGTGGCGCTGGAGTCCCCCGTCGCGAGGGCGACGCCGGGAGAGGCCGGGAACACCGCAGAGCCCACGACGAGAGCCGCGGCGGCGACGGCGACGGCCCGAGCGGTCGGGGAGGCGTTCTTTCCGATGGTCTTCGACATTCGACACCTGCTTCGTTTGGTGGGAAGGGCAAGGGGCTCGGTTCAACGAGGGTGGCGCGGTGCTGCGGCTGTACGCGGCCGCAGCGGTGGGGCAGCGAGTGCGTTCTCGACGTTCGAGGTGGTCGCTTCATCCGCTTGTCGTTGAGGGGAATCTAGGGAATCTTCATTGAGTGCGCGACCTGCTGCACGGCAGGCTCGTGGACGTTCTCTGCTTGGGATATCGGAACCCAACGGGAACGTTGGAAGGGTTCGGATCTGCTTGTCGGAGGGCGCGGTAAACAGTCGAGTGCCCGGCCCGGGCAGTTCTCTCTGGCCCTTTCGCTGCAGGCATTAAGGGGCGAGACGAGAGTGTGATCTGGGGGCTTCAATTCCAGGAAAGGTGACCCTGCTGTGCGGCAGGGTGTACGGGAATTGGTGGCGTTCATACGGTTCTTCCATGGCCAGCGGGGCCGAGGAAAACGAAGGAGAACGTCATGAGCGCGATGACCCGGAAGTTTGTGAACAAGACGTCGGCGATGGTGTTGGCGGCGGCGCTGGTGGGTGCCGGCGGTTCGGCCGCGGTGGGCCAGCTGGCCACGGAGCAGGGTCCGTCGACGGGTGCGGTGTCGCAGGTGGGGGCGCCTGCGCAGAGCATCGAGCTGACGCCTGAGGAATTGCGTGAGTGGGCGCAGATCACGGCTACCCCCGAGGGGCGCGCCTCGCTGGTGCAGGGTCTGCAGGAGTCCTTCGACGGTGTGGCCGAGGTCGGGACCGACAGCCCGGCCGGTCCTTCCGGCGGTGTCGTGCGCAGCGTCGTCTACGCCGCCGGTCCGCAGGTCGAGATCGACGCGGTGCTCGCCTACGGCAAGAACTCCAACCACGTGTGGATCACCGCGAGCTACGCCGACATGGCGCGCGGCGCGATCTGGACGGCGGTGGGCTACTGCAAGACCAGGGTGCCGGCGTGGGTCTGCACGCGTGCGGGTCAGACGCTCGACTCGTGGGCGCGCGGTTGGGGTTCGGCCAACAACCACGGCGTGTGGGCTGCGGTCTATTGGAGCCCGCCGCGCTGGGAGGGCGGTCGCTGGTAGCCCGCTGCTACCGGACGGCCCTCGATGCCCGGCACCTGCGCAGCGCAGGTGCCGGGCGTCGCGCAGCCGCAGCGCGGCCTACCGAATGTTCGACAGCCGTATCTGATTAAGACTCAGGTATCCGGCACGGACGAGAACGTAGACGTACTCGGGATCGGTCAGCCCGACTTGACGAGACAGGCCGAGCGAGGTCGCCTTCGCGACGACCCCATTGAGACGCGCTTTGACTCCCGCTTCCGAGAGTTTCAAATCCCGGGCCACCTGCTTCAGCAGCCGGGGTCTGGCTAGCACCTTGGGTGGCCAGGCCAGGAGATCGCCGAACAGCAAGGACACGGCCTCGAGCTCACGGGGGGTCAGAGGCAGAACTGCGCCGGAGCGAATGGTGAGGACCCCGCCACCGGCTGGATGCGAAATCGAGGCGATCTCGGAGGGAAGGTCATTTTCCAACAGGACCCAGTGTTCGTTTTCGGCTGCGCCGAGGATGCGAAGAGCGACACGGCTGTCGGTCAACAACTCGGTCGGGCGCGCGGTCCAGGCGGGAAGAGCCCACGGGTGCACCAGCGTCGCGTTGAGGCTACGCACGGTGATCGCCCACCCGTCCGGGGTGAACTGAACGGTCACGGCGTGGCGCGACACGTGATCGTCGAGGGGTTCTACCCCCAGCCGAATCTGGCCTTCGCGTCCGACGGTGACCGACTGGTTCGGCATCATCAAATGTGGGGGTCCCCAGGACAACGGGCCGTTGCCGCGCCGTTCCGCGACGATCAACCGTGCTTCGTTCACCGTTGCCTCTCCAAAGGGTATGACGGTTCGTCAGAAACGGAGCGCCCCGCCGGAAGTCGTCGAGGACATGTGCCCGTGCGCTGGATTTCTACCTTTGCGTGTCGGGTTTCGAAAGGGACCTGCCCCGCGGCACGCCCCCCTCGGGCGGATCTCTCCAGGCCTTGAGGCAGTGGGCCGGACTGGGTGGGCGCCTTTGCCGGGAGCTAGGCCGCAGGGCCTACGGGTCGGTAGCGTATGGCAGCCGTTCGCGGGGGTACTGCGGTCGAGGAGAGCAGCATGAACCGGCCGCTGGGTAGCCAGTACACGATCGGTGAGCCGATCGGTCGCGGTGGGATGGGCGAGGTCTATCGGGCCACGGACCGTTCGGGTCGGGCGTACGCGGCCAAGTTGCTGCGGCCGGATCTGGCCGACAACCCGCAGGTCGTTGCCGGGTTCCTGCAGGAGCGTTCGGTTCTGCTCGGGGTGCGCCACCCGAACGTGGTCGGGATCGTCGACCTCGTCGCCGAGGGTGGGACGTTCGGGATCGTGATGGATCTGGTCCCGGGCCCGGACCTGCGCCGGACGTTGGGCTCGGCGGGGTCGTTGCCGCCCGCCGAGGTCGCGCGGCTCGGTGCCGGGGTGGCGTCGGGGTTGGCGGCGGTCCACGCCGCGGGTGTCGTGCACCGGGACGTGAAGCCCGAGAACGTCCTGCTCGAACAGGGCGCCCTGGGGGTGTCGCCGCGGGTCACGGACTTCGGGATCTCCCGGCTGTTCGGCCCGGACGCCCCCGCGCAGACCCAGGTGCTGATGGGGACGCCGCCGTATCTGGCGCCGGAGGTCGCGCACGGCGAGGCGGCGAGCCCGGCGTGCGACCTGTACGCGCTCGCGGTCGTGCTCTACGAACTGTGCTGCGGGGTGGTGCCGTTCGCCGGGGACACGGCGACCGTGCTGCACGCGCACACGGTCCTGGATCCCGGCAGGCCGCAAGGGGTTCCCGATCCCCTGTGGGACCTGATCGGCTGGATGCTCGCGAAGGACCCCGCCGAGCGGCCGGAGTCGGCCGCGCAGGTCGCGGCGTCGCTGAGTGCTCTCGCCGGTCTGTTGCCCGGTGTCCCGGCTGCGCCGCCGCTTGCGCACGCCCCGCCCGGGCTGCCGTCGGCACGCCCGTTCAGCCCCGCCGAGGACGGTGCCGCCGCCCGATCCCCCTGGGCGCCGTGGTTGCCGCAGATCGTTGCCAGGGCCGCGCTGCCGGTCGCCTCGGGCGCTGCCGGGGCAGTGGCCGGCCAGGTGGTCCCACGACTTCCCTCCCCACCGTCCTCGCCGACCGAGATCACGACTGCGGCGCTGAAGGGGTCGGGCCGGCTCACCCGCAAGCTGGTCAACGCCTCGGTTGCCGCCGCCGTCGCGGTCGGCGCCGCCGTGCTCTCCTGGACGCTGTTCGACGGTTCCCCGGCGGACGGGGTGGAAAGCCCCACTCCGGCGGCGGTCGTCGAGGAAGCACCGCCCCAACCCCTGCCGCAGGAGATCCCCGACCAGCTGCCGCCCGAAGTGGCTCCCGAGACCTCGGAGCTACCGCCCGCCCCACTCCCGCCACCCGCGGTAGTCCCACCGCCGGTGGATGCGCCGCCAATGGTGACTCCACCGCAGGTAGACGAGGAGCCCTTCGACGCCGACCCGGAACCGGTTCCGGTGCGCTGCCCCGACGACCCGGCCTGCCTCGACCACCCGCCGGTGGAGCAGTGCGAGCCGCGAGGCGACTGCGACCCGCATACCGCCGTCCTCCCCCAAGAGCAGTGTTCCGAGCGCCGACGCTGTGATCCTCCGCCGCCGACAACCCCATGCCGCGGATCGCTGTCGTGTACTCCGACCGCACCGCAGCCCCCGGTCTCGACCGAGTGCCCAGGCAGCCCGGGATGCCCCGACGTCGACCCATGCGCGAACGGAGCATCGGGTTCCGGATGCCCGAACGTCGGCCCTGAACAGGTGGACGAAGAACCCGTCGAACCTACGAAGGAGAACGACGACCCCGACCCCGTGCAGGCGGACGAGGAACCCGCCGAGCCCACGAAGGAAGGCGACGACGCGGACCCGGCGGGACCCGAGATCGTGTCGTAGCCGATTCGGGCGAGAAAGGCGGCTGCGGGACAGGTCAGGGCTGGATCGTCAGCCGACGGGTCCGCAGTTCGATTCG
The DNA here is from genome assembly GCA_052389435.1 of Sporichthyaceae bacterium. Lineage (GTDB taxonomy): Bacteria > Actinomycetota > Actinomycetes > Sporichthyales > Sporichthyaceae > JBQTKD01. Next base: position 21,717 of record JBQTIB010000146.1, read on the forward strand.
GCCGTTGTCCGCGTCGGCTGGACGGGTGTATGCGCCCTCGCGCCAGGAGTGGCGTCGCGAAGCCGACCGGGCAGGTGTCGGCCGGCGAACAGTCCGCTTTGCCCTTTTTGGGCAGGCTTGGCACATCGCCGAACGACCCCACCATCGGAAGGCCCCACGATGTTCGACTTCTTCTCGCTTCCCGTTTCGCACCGTCGTCCGCGCCGCCCGAAGCGCCCGGTTCGTCCGCGCGGGCCGTTTACCTACCCGGGCATGGACCCCGACGGCTACCGCGGTGGTCGGTGCGACGCCCCGTACGGCCCGTCGGGCCCCAGGCGTGGCTGCCCGTGGAACTGAGTTCTCGATTCTCGAACGCACGAGCGCCCCGGACTTGAGGCTCAGGTCTGGGGCGCTCGTCGTTGTCGCCGGGGTTAGCCGAGGGCTTTCGGGTCGCGGGCGTTGGCGGGGATGCGGAAGCTGAGTCGGACGACCCAGCCGCCTTTGACCTGGACCGCTTCGCGGAGGAAGACGCAGGGTGCGACGCGGCCGTTGGTTGTGCGGCTGCCGGTGGTGTCGCACTCCGGGAGGACTCCGACTCGGTCTCGGCCGTCGCGGCCGAGGCGGTATCCGGTGCGGGTGGGAAACTCGTACGGAGCGGCGAAACAGAGCTGTATTTTTTTCGCGAGTGCTTCTGCGGCGGACTCCGACAATTTCTGACGGAGCGTCATGGCGGAGGACTTGCGCCAGGTTGCTCCGGTTTTCGGTTCGAGGAAGCCGAACTGGACCCAGTCGGAGTTCCGCTCCCGGTAGTCGGGGCAGTCGGGGCGACCGTTCGGGCCGCGCCGGATGCTCGCTTCCCGGTAGTTGCCGTTGGTGGTGCCGAACAGGACCGTCCGTTCGTTTCCGCCGGCGGCGTCGATTCGGAAGCGGCTGTCGGGCCCGGGGGGTGGCGAGACGGTGCACGTCTTGCCCGGCAGGCACACCGCGGTGGCGGTGTCGGGGTCCATCCCGGGGAGTGGGGGCGGGGCCTTCTCGATGCGATTCGGGTTGGTGTTCGGGTTGGGGTCCTTCGAGGAGGGGTGACTGCTCCCGCACTCGTCGCCCGGGACCAGCGGGCCGGTAGGGGCGTTCGAGCGGAACTGCGGGGGCGGAGCCGGAGGAGAGTGCGTTTCGTCCTGCGGGACCACCTGCACCGCCTCCTGGGGCGGGCCCTCGTGGCACGGGTCCGAAACGGCGGCTCGAGCGTCGCGGGTCGGCACGAGCAGCGACGAGATCAGCAGAACACCCGTTGCGCCGAGTACCGGTACGCCGCCGGTTCTCCACCGTGCCCGCGGGCCGGTGGCCGGTTCTCGGTTCCGCGTCATCTTCCGCCTCCTGGATGGGACGCACGTCCGGAAGGCTTCTCGTCCGAACCTGGCGCTACACGGAATATCACTGCCGCGAGTGCCGTGGGGGGACCCGCGCCGAAACGCGTGCGCACCCGAACGAGGGTCGTCCCGGTTCGGGTGCACACGCGTTGGCCTAGGCATTCGCCGGTTCGGTTGGGCGACCTCGTTCGGGTCCCCCGGCGTGGCCGGTGTGGGGCTAGCAGCGGCGGTCGTACCCGTTGGAGTAGCCCCGCGAGTAGCCGTCGGTGTAGCCGCGGTCGTAGGGGCGCATTCCACGGTCGGAACGGAAGCCGCCGGTACGGCGGTCGGTACGGCAGTCGCGGATCCCGTCGCGGTAGCCCTCCCGGTAGCCGGCCTTGAACCCGCGGCGGTACGCGCCCCTGTCGCGGGAGGAGTCGACGGCTTCCGCGGCCTGGACCGCGGGGGCGGCGACCGCGGCGGCGGTCGAGGAGGACACGGCCGTGGCGGAGGCGGTCGGCGCGACCGCCCCAAGGGTGAGCAGGACGGCTGGAACCACTGCCGCCATCGCGAGTCGCACGTTGCGCATTGCCGCTCCTTCAAAGACGCTTCTGCAAATGGGGTACGGGGCTGTCCGCGCCCGCCGACGAGAACTCTGCTCCCGAACCCCTACCGGCGGTGTTCGCCGGCGAACACGTCCGCCGTCTCCTCACCGACAACCGACCACCACCACGCGCGCCGACTCCCCTCGCCCCATCGGCAGGACAACGTGACGGCCCAAGACGCGCAAAGGGGGCCCCGGCGTCTACCTGCACGCCGGGGGCCCCTTTCGCGAATCGCTAGCCCGATGTCATTTGCACCGGGTGTTCGGGTTCGGATCGCCGAACCGGCCAGCCTCTGCCCCGCCGCCCATTGGGATCGGCGGCCTCAGTTCTGCATCTCGGCGTGTTCGCTACGGCCCGTCAGTTTCCGGGAGGTCTGCTCGGCGACCCGTTCGACGTCGAACGCGGTGTCCCGCGGTCCGCCCTTGCGCTTGTCCTGGCACTTGCGGGTCCGCGGATCGTTGGCGGGGTCCTTGCCGGGGTCGTTGTTGCACTGCGCCTTGCCGCCGGGCTTCTTCGCGGTGGGGCGGATCCGGAAGGTGATGACCGCGACGCCCGGCGTCAACCCGGTCGCGCGCTCGGTCCGTTCGGCCGAGCCCGGCTGCCCAGGTGCGGAAGCGGTCGTGTACGGGCTCGGCGAGCCGCTGCAGGGGTTTGCGCTTGCGCTGTCGCCGAAGTCGAATCCGCTACCGCCGCCACCGCCGGCCCCGGTGGGGATGGGGCCCGGCACAGGGCCGTGAGCGCCGCCGCCGCCGCCGCAGTAGCCGCCGCCGCCGCCGCCGCCGCTGTAGCTGTTGCTGTCCGCTCCGTCGCCGCCGTTGCTTCTGTTGGAGGCATCGCCGTTGGCAACGGGGGCAACGCCGCCGCCGCCGCCGTTGTCGCCACTGCGACCGCCGAATGCTCCGTCTCGACCGTTCTGGGAGTTCGCGTCGCCGCCGCCGCGGCCGCCGTTTGCTGGGATTTCCAGTTGCTCGGGTGTACCGCCGGCGCCTCCTCCGCCTCCGGCGGCCATGATCGGTGCAGCGGCTCCGGGGACATCGCTGCCGGCCATCATAAAGGTGCCTGCGCCGCCTCCACCGCCCGAGCATCCCTGTGCGATCTGCTGCATGGGTCCGCCGTCTCCGCCGGCTCCGCCGCGTCCTGCGCCAGTGGGGGCCAGCCCGCTGGATCGGCCGCCGGCGGCGGCGGCGAGTGATCCGCCCTGTCGGCAAGTGCCGGGGGCTCCGACGGCGCCGATGTAGAAGGTGATGGTGTCGCCGGGGGTCACCGGGACGTTCCTGGCGTTGGTTTCCCCGCCGAGTCCTCCCGGGACGACGTCTCGGCGGATGTTGTCTGCCGTGTCGCCGCCGTCGGCGCCGCGCAGGTACACGGTTTCCAGGCGCCTCACTCCCGCTGGGATTACGAACTGTTCGGGAGTCGTGGTGTCGGTGAAGAAGCACTGCTGTACGGAGCCGTTGGGGGCGCAGGTGACGGCAGCCGCCGGTTCGGCGGAAAGCGCCAGCAGCCCTGTTGTGGCCAGAGTTGTGGCGAACACGCCGATCGAGCAACACGCCAGAGGGCGCACCCTGCGGCCGAGAGAAATGGTCATGAGTACTCCTGGGTACGGCACCGACTGACGTGGAGTCAGGGTTCCGTACCTTCGCGATTCTCAGCCGCAAACTCTGCGGCGTGTCGCCCTCTCATTGGACGTTCCGATGGCTCACGCGGCAGCCGCAGCAGATTCTTCTGGCAGATAGGCGCGTTCGGGGCGGTAGCGTTTCGGCCTCCGCTACGAGGCGTTGTACGCCTCGACGACGTGCGCGGGGATGCGGCCGCGTTCGCCTAGGTCGTAGCCGTTGGCGCGGGCCCACTCGCGGATCGCGTTGCGCTGCTCCTGTTCGGCTTTGGCGGCGGACCCGCCGCCCGCCGCCCCGCGCTGGGTGCGGCCGCCGGTGCGGCGGGCGGAGTCGACGTAGCGCTGCAGGGCCTTGCGCAGCATGGCGGCGTTCTTCGCGGACAGGTCGATCTCGTAGACCACTCCGTCGAGACCGAACCCGACGGTCTCTGCGGCTTCGCCGCCGTCGAGGTCGTCCTCGAGCAGGATGTACGTCCGTTGCGCCATGACGAGATTGTGTCGGCGCCGATCCCGGGTCGAGTCGTCGGCCCGCTGTGCGGGTGGGGCGTGGCCGTTGGTAGTTCGGTTCCCGTCGTCGTAGCCGGTGCTGTTGTCGACCGGGTCCCCCTTCCGGCGGTTCATCCTGCGGGTGCGGCTCGTCCGGTCAAGGTCGTACGTCCTCGCCTTGCTGCGGGCGCTCCACCGTGACCGTTCGGGCCTATTGCCCCCGCGACGTCTGGCCCTGCCGGGAGGGGCCAAGACGGTCGGCAACAAGTGCAGGCCACCCCAAGAACGGCAGAAACCGAGGCACCAGCTCTCATGGCCACCACTACCGCGCCCCGCTTCGACGTCGCCGAAATCTCCCTGGCCGTCGCAGGACCGCAGACCGTCGCCCTCGACGCGCACATCACCACCCGCGGCACCCGGCGCGGCCAAACCGCCCGCGACGTCCTCACGGTTTCGCTCGGGTCGCTGCTGGTCTACTGCCACGACCTGGAGTCCGTGCAGGCCTTCGCCACCGCCTGGCGGCGGACCTCCGAACTCGCGGCGTTCCTGCCCGCCACCGCGAGCGGCACCGTGGCGGTGGACCGCAACCAGATCGGGATCGTCCTGCGCGTGGCCGGGACCCCGACCCGGTGGGCCTACAACGTGATCCCCACCGGAGCCGACCCCGCCGGGATCGCCCACGCCGCCGTGCAGGTCGGGGCCCTGACCGTCCGCGCGCACGACCGGGCCGCCGTCGAATCCTGGACCAAGGCGTGGGACCAGGCCCTGGCCGTAGCGGAGCGGATCTGGCCCGCCCCCGACCACCGCGCCGCCGCCGAACTTCGCGAGCGCAACCGCATCGCCCGCACCGGGGCCGCGCCCCGCCGCCCGGCGCTCACCGCATGAACCCGGGCCTTGGGTTGCGCGGGTTGTCCACAGCCCGCGGCACCCCCGGGTTGTCCACAGATCCCGCGTGCATCCTGGTGCGGTCGCCGCCGCGGCGAGACGGTGCCGTCATGACGACACCCACGCCAAACCCCGACCCCACAACCGACCCCACCGTCGGGCGGGAGATCGCCCTCGACGAGGCCGCCTTGGCCGACGGACCGCTCTACGAGGTCCACGACCCCGAAACCGGTCGTGTCCTCGCCGTGCGCGGCACCCTGCCCGCCGCCCACCGAGCCGCCGAGCAGATCGCCTGCGACCTTGCGGAACTGACGCGACGTCAACTTGCCGCGAACGGAGAAGGGCATGGCGATTTCTGGATCCGGGTTCACGTCCGCGACCAGGACACGACCGAGGACCTCGGCGGTGTCGGAGTCGCGGTCACGGACGATCGACTTGGGTGGGCGGCGTCGTGATCACGGCGCGAACCCAGGCCCCGGGCCCCCGGGAATGTCGCCTGGGCCCGGTAGGACTAGCGGTGAGAGCTGCGCGAGGAAGGATGTACCGCATGAGCGATCCCACCCCTGTCGGGGAACGCACGTACAACGACGCCACCGTCGTCGAGCACGCCGTCGCGGCCGCGGCAGCGATCCGGGCGATCAACCACCTCACCCGCGGGGAGGCCATGCCTGCCCCGCTGGTGTACGAGGTCCTCGGCCACCTCGAGGAAGCAGCCCGAGGACTCCCCCAGGCCCTGAACCAGATCGGGGACGCGTTGACCGATTCGATGCTCGTCTACAAGCTCACCGACGCCCCGGGGCGCGACCCCGAATTCTCTATCCAGGCAGCCGGAACCCACCTCGTCGACGCCGCACACCGCGCAGAAAAGCTCGGCGAGCTGCTCGAAGCCGCCCGGACCACCATCCGCGACCAGGGCTACCGGAGAACCGATGTCGAAGAGTGAGCCGTGTACCTGGGTCACCACTTCCGCGGCCTCCCGAACGGTGCCAAGGGCTCGGCCTGCCGAGCTCTGGTGGCAGAGGCCCTAGCAGTACGAGCCGGCGCGACCTGCCGTGAAGACCGCGCCGTCGTTGCCGAATTTGAGCTACTCGCGAAGGCGAGGATCGGCGAGGAGGTATCTCCCGCCCGGAGCCGAGGAAGCGGCACGCAAGCGCGGCGGCACGTCGTCCCTCGACGTACGGTTCGGTCATGGCAGAACTCACCGCGGCCGACCGCGCGGCCATGCTCAACATCTCGGCCCGCCTAACTGGGCTCACCGACGCCGAGCGCTCCGTCCTCGTGTCGCGACTTGCCGGAGCGTTACTCGGTGCAGCCAACAGCACCGAGCAGCGGCGGCAAGAGCCGCAGCACGAGATCCAGGCTGCCCTCCTCGATGCGCTCAACCAGACCGACGAGGATCGCGCCGCAACCCCGGTTCGTTTCCCGACCGAACGGCCCTGGCGCAACCGGTAGCCCTCCTGCCCAGTCCTCTCGGGTCGACCAAGCGCCGGAGCGCACTCCTCCATCGCACGGTGCTGGTGCACTCCGCCCCGCCCGAACGCGAACGTGGTGTCGAGCCAATCGCCTTCGTCGAGCTCGCTCCGCCGACGAAGGCGACCACCGGGACCCGACATCCGATTCGCGAGCGCTGTCCGGCCCGAGGGCGTGCGCGTGGCGCCTATCGGGCGGCGGGAAGCTCGAGTGCGGAACGCAGCAGGACCGATGCGGCGTTGGAGTCCGAGTCGGCCAGCCCGTTGAGTGAGTCGACGATCTCGTCGAGGTCCGGCGCGTCGGCGCAACCCTTGTAGTTGGTGCGTTCACCGGCGATCTCTTTGGCGAAGTCGTCGACTTCGTCCTGAACCTGCGAGGGCCATCGGCCCTTCTGCAGTCGACCGACGACCGTGAACCACTCTTCGCTGATGTCGGAGCAGACGGCTTTGACCGCGTCGACGTCGCGGCTGTCGGCGTCGACCAGTTTGCGGAGACGGGTCAGCATCGCGTTGCCGGGCTCGACCATCTCCAGGTACTGCCTGCCCGCCTCGGTCATCGTCCACTTCCCCGACGCGGGCACTCGGGTTTCGCTGGACGCAGCCGACGGTGCGCTCGCCGAAGGAGCTTGAGCCGCAGGCTTCGGCGAGTCGCCGCCGCCGCACGCCGACAACGTCAAGACGAGAGTCACGCAGGTCGCAGTTCTCGCCAAAGTCATCGCACGAAGGTAGCGGAGGAACCTTCTACCGAAGGTCCCGCAGCACGTTGCGACCCACCGGTGGACCGGCCGAGGAAACACCGGGCAAGCACGAGGTCGACCGCCGACCACTGCCGCCGGCAGGATCGATGATTCCTGACCGTTGGCTGGCGCAGGGTCGCGGTCGACGCCGCAGGCAGCACGGAGGTTCAGAGTGCACAGGTTTCGGTTGGCCATCGCGGGCGTGATCGTGTTTGGGCTCGCGGGGTGCGGCGGCTCCGAGGCCCCCGCCGTCATGCCGGATCTGACGGGCGACCGGCTCGACGTGGCGCTGGACGACATCAAAACCGCGGGCTTCGAAGACGACGTCAAGGTCCTCGGCGGCGGGGTGTTCGGCATCGTGGACAAGTCGAACTGGACGGTCTGCGAACAGACGCCCGCCGCGGGGCAGCCGGTTGCCGCTCCGCGGTTGACGGTCGAACGCTCCTGCAGCAACGCCGCCCCGAGCGAGGCGCCCTCCCAGGCGGTGGTCGTGCCGACGCAGACACCGGCGGCAACACCGGAGCAGACGGTGACGGAGACGCTCGAACCGGGGGGCACGCTCACGACGAAGAACAACAGGGAACTCGCGGCGCTGATGAAGGTCGGGGACTACTGCGCCGACGAGGCTGTCGACTTCGCGGCCAAGTACGCGGGCCGGACCATCGCGTTCGACGGGTCCATCGTGAACATGGCGCTTCACGGCAGCTACAAGACCCGGTACGACATCCTCATCGGGCCGGGCGACCAGGGTCCGAACACCACGAAGGGACCTGCGTTCAAGTTCCAGGACGTGAACCTCGTCTCCGACATCCGTCTCGCAGACAGGAACCGCCCGGCCAACATCGGCGAGGGCGACAGGTTCCGGTTCGTTGCCGAGGTCGGCGAGTACAACGCGGACACGTGCCTGTTCTTCCTCAAGCCCGTTTCCACGCAAGCGCGATAACGGCCCGGCCGGGCGATTCAGTCGGTCCTCGCCCGGGTCTCCGTCGGTGGTTCGCGTCGTCCTCTGCCGAGGTTGCTCGATCTACCGTTCGTGAACGCCCTTTGACCGGCCGGGCCCGAGGTGGGTATGGCGAATCGGTCGATACCGGGTACCGACACGCCGAGATCCGCTAGATGTTCGGTACTCGGTACCGACCGGTGCTTGGATCGGTGCATGGCGCACTCCAGCTACAAGGGTCCTCGTCGGGGCTTCAACTTGAAGTGGTCCGAGCAGGATCGGCAGTTGGCGCAGGATCGCGCGCAGAAGGCGGGCATGACGATGAACGACTATCTGATCGCGTTGTTGCACCGCGATCAGGTCGATCCCGACGGGTGCCCCGTGTGGGCGCCGGACGCTCAGCGGATCGATCAGCTTCCGATGGACTTGAGCGCCTAGGCATCACCCGGACGCGAAAGAGGTCCGGACAGCACGAAGCCCCACCCCCCAAGTCCACTTTGGCCGGTGAGTTGGGAGCGGGGCTTCGACCTACTGCTAGGAGGAGACATTACCCCGCTTACTGCGGGGACGCACGCGCACCCGAGCCTCTGGTTCGGCGTGTCCTCGATGCGTCCCCTCGATGCGCGTAGCCGGCGCCGCCCCGAGCGGTGACCGCGGTGGCGGTCGCCCCCGACCGCCCAGACGCGAACGATCTCCCGGCAGGTGCGCCGGCAGAGGCGTGGGCGCTGTTCGCGTCCGCGATCGCAGGACGTCCCCGTGTCCGGGTGTCCCGTGACGGTGGCCGGTCCTATCCGGCCGGGTGCGAACGTGCCCTGAGCGGCGAGGCGCCTGCGGCGCCGGCGGCGGTGCTGCTGTTCGACGCTGCGGCCGAGGCGCGGTGTCTGGCGGCCGACTTCGACGTCTCCCGCGGTGGGCAGGCCCAGGTCGACGCCGACGCCGCCGCGTTCGCCGAGCTGATCCAGGCGTGCGGGGGTCGGACTTTCGCCGACCGGTCCCCCACGGGTGGGCGGCACGTGTACGTGCTCTGGACCCGGCCGCGGCCGATCGTCGAGCTGCGGCCGCTGATGCGCGCGCTCGGCACGCTCTACCCCTCGCTGGACCCCGCCCCGATGCTCAACCCCGTCGCGGGTTGTATCCGCCCGCCCGGGGCACGTCACCGGACCGGTGGACACCAACTCCTCACCACCGCGCACGTCGAGGCGCTGCGCGCCGTCCGGGAACCGTGCGGTCCGCTCGTGTGGGACGCGCTGCTGGACCGCCTCGCGCCCTGCCTCGACCCGCACTCCGACCCCACCGATCTGCACGAGGCAGCGCCGGCGACCGGCCCGTCGGCGGGCTTGGGCGCGCGCCTGAGCGATCGCGTCGAGCGGATCGCGCGCACCGGCACCATCGACCCGGACCGGTACGCCTCCCCCAGCGAAGCCCGCCAGGCCGTGGTCACTGCGGCGGCCGCGGCGGGCTGGTCCCTGACCGACCTCGCTGCCCGGATCGAGCGCGGTCTCTGGCCCGGCCTGGCCGGGCTGTACGCCCGCTACGCCCCTCGCAACCGGCGGGTGGCCCTGGCCCGGGACTGGCGAAAAGCCCGTGACTTCCTGCGCAGGGAAAAAAGCGTCCGCAACTCCAGCACAAGGGGGTGGGGTCACAGCGGGGGCCAGTTGGGTCCTTACTCTTCGCAGTCGCCGAACGCGATTGGCGACGAGGCCGAGTATCGGTGGATCAGGGCGTGGTGGAACGCCACCCACGCCACCGAACGCACCCGCTGGAACGATAGGGCAGGACTGTCCAAACGCCTTGTCCTGCGTGCCTTGGGCGCGATGGCGCAACGCAACGGCACACGCGTCCTCGATGTCGGTTGCCGTGGGCTGGCGCTCGCGTCGGGGCTGGACGACTCGACGGTCGCGGGGGTGCTGCGGGCGCTGCGCGAGGAACAGGACCCCGTGCTCGAGCTGCTCGAGTCGGGCGTGGGCGAACGGGCCGACCGGTACACCCTGCGCATCCCCGACGCGGGGCTGCACGCCGCCGCGTGGCGACGCTGGCGGGCCGGGCGAATCGAGGCGGTGCATCCGGTGTTCCGCGAGCTCGGACCCACCCGTGCGCTGGTCTACGAGGCGCTGTCGCACGACCCCCTCCCGCGGCGGGCGATCGCACACGACGCGGTCCTGTCCCCCAGCACCGTCGACGACGCCCTGGTCGACCTCGCCGCGCACGGCCTCGTCGAACGCATCCCCCACGAGGGTTGGCGGCTCGGCCCGGTCCACCCCGACCGGCTCGCGCGGACCCTCGGCGTGGACGTGCTCGTCGAACGCATCGTGCAGCGCTACCGCATCGAACGCGCCGCCTGGCGGGCCCTGCTCGAACGTCGCCGCGACGCCCACCGCCCGCCCATGTTGCACCCGAGCGAACTTCTTGCGTGGCCTGCGGAGCCGGAGGCCCCTCCCCCCCGCGATGCCGACGAACACGCCTACGACGTGGAGCTGGCTTGCAGTGGCGCCGGAGACGACTCCGTGACGGCCGCGGTCGGCCTGCTCGAACGCCAACTCGGTGCGACGGTCCTGTCCGGCTAGGGATCGCTCGACTTGGCACTCAAGTTCGGCACTCGGCGCGAGGCTCAGTGACCACCGAACCTCTGCGAGCGGAACCTGGAGCGACTGGAGGTAAACCCCTAACCCGGTCCAACCGATATCTCTGCGGGGGCCCGACCCGCGAACCGCCCCGCAACCGCGCAGGGAGGGCTTGGATATGAGTTCGGGGCTGTTTGGAACGCTCGGTGCCGGACTGGTGGCTGCCGGGATTCTGGTCTCCACCATGGGGGGCTGCGGTCCGACTGCACCTGTGGCGGTCGAACCGGCCGCCAACGGGATCGGTACCCAAGGGGCCGCGCCCAATGCAGACGCTCCGGCGCCGGCACCCACCGCTGCGACCACAGTCCAAGATTCGCCCGCGCCGAAGCCAAAGCCGAAGCCGAAGCCGAGCGTGGACGAAGCAAGCGTCGCCTACTGCGACCGAGTCTCCGTCACGATCAAGCGTTCTCTTGCCGGCCTCGATGAATCGGCTCGCGCTCTTCGCCTAGGCCAAACCGCCGAAGCGGGCGACATCCTGGACCGCATCGGGCGAAAGCACCTCGCGGCCGCGAACGCCATCGCCAAGTTCGACACCAAGGGCGTGTCGAAGAACGTTCGTACAGACGTCGCTTTGCTCGTCGCCAGCATCCGCCGAGAAGAGTCCAAAACGTTCTCCCCGTCCGACATCGGCAAGGCGTCGAGCGCGGACATCGCCAGCGTCCTTGAAGACGACTGCGACCTCCACCGCAAAGCGCGCGACCGGAGCGGGCCCGCCCTCGACATGTAGACCGTCGCCAATGTCGAGCGTCGCGAGGTCGTCTTTGAACGACGCGCGCAACGCGCGCTACGACCTATCGATCCCGCCCATCAGCTTCTGTGGTGGCACAGAACCCCGTAGGTCGGCTTGGGCCTCAGGTGGGCCGGTGCCCCTGTGGCGAGAGTCGATACACGAAGACTGGGCTGACGTGTCGTCAGATCTAGGGCGTGGCTTCGGTTTTCGTCAGGTGGTTCTCGAGCAGGGCGACGACGAGTGCGGAACGGGAGGGTGCGCCGGTGCGTCGGGCGGCGTCGTCGAGCCAGGCGACCTGGTGTCCGTCGAGGCGGAGCTGAGTCTGAATGCCGGGGTCGCGGCGGAGGTGGCGGACACGTTGCGGCATCGCGCCCGGGACCGGCGGGTCGACGGCGAGCTGGAATCGGCCGGCGATCGCGTCGAGGTGGGCGGTGGCCGCCACGAGAACGTCGGCGTAGGTGAGGTCTGCGGTGCGTGCCAGGTCGCGAAGCCGGTCCAGGAGCGCGGGCGGAAGGTAGACCGCGACGCTCCGGACGACGTCGGCGGCCGCCGGTGCCGGTGCCGGACCGGTCGGCGTGTGCGGGGCGGCGGGGCGCGGCTTGGTCTCGGTCGCCCGGGGCTGGCGGGGCGCGGCTCGACGGACCGGCTCCTCCCCCGCCGAGTCGGCGATGGGTTCGGGACGTGGCGGGAGGAGTCCGACGAGGCCGGCGGACCGAGGCTGCGCCTCGACTTCGAGGTCGGCGGCGAAGGTGGAGGCGAGGCTGCGACGGGCGACGGTGGGCGTGGCGCTCATGCGGTCTTGACCTCCGTGCGCGTCGAGTGCGCGACCGTGTCTGCCGCGGCGGTCGCCTCGAGCTGTCCGATGCGGGCGAGCATTTCCTGGGCGAGGGCGGCGTAGTCGGCGGCGAGGCCGGTGGCGTCGCGGGTGAGCAGGCCCCGGTGGGGGGTGCCCTTGGCGAGGGCGGCGAGGCGTGCGCGTTTGTCTTCGCTCGCGGCGGTTTCGAGTTCGTGGACGAGCAGGCCGCGACGGCGGGCGTCGACGGCGGCGGATTCGAGGTGGCGGATCTGGGCGTCGAAGACGGGTGCGGCGTCGCCGAGGACCTGCCCGATGGTGGTGCGCGCCTCGGCGGTCATGCGTTGCGCGCGGGTGCCGACGGCGAACAGGGCCACGCCCAGGAGCGCGAGACCGGGGTTGCGGCCGCGGGCGGTGGCGAAGCGTTCCGCGACGCGTTCCAGGCCGTCGAGGCTGGCTTCGTCGGGGCGGGTCGGGACGACGACGTAGCTGGCGACGCCCATCGCGGCCTCGACGAGGAGGCGGTCCCCCGGCGGGGTGTCGACCAGGACCAGGTCGTAGTCGGCGACGACGTCGCCGAGCGCGGTGTGCAGCAGGTCGGTGAGGTCTCGCCCGCCGCGACCGGCGCGCGCGAAGGCGATGCCGAGCAGGTCGCCGACGGCGGGGCCGCCGGGGACGACGTCCAGGCGCGGTCGAACGCCGGCGACGACCGGCGCGGAGGTGCCGCCGACGATGGCCGTGAGCAGCGATTCCCCGTCGTCGGGGGCGTAGCCGAGGTCTCGCGACAGGTTGCCCTGCTGGTCGAGGTCGACGACGAGCACCCGATGTCCGGCGTGCGCGGCCAGTCCCGCGACGTTCGCGGTCAGCGACGTTTTGCCGACACCGCCCTTGCCCTGTGCGACTACGACGACTCGTGACAGACCCACGACGCACCACCTCCCCCATCAGTCTCACACGTAACAGCAGGTGGGAGTGGGTTCGGCGCGCCGGGCACTGTCCCGTGCATCGCGTCGTGCCCGTGGGCGTGCCATAGGGCGGGCTTTCGCGTGTGCACCGTCGAGTGCGGTGAGCCGCGCGACGTGGCGTGCACGGGTGGTCGCGGTGGCGGTGGCGGTTCGAACCGCGTGCGGTCCCGCCTCGATTCACGCGGGGGCCCTCGCTGGAGGGCGTGCCTGGGGTCGTGCCTTAAGGCGTGCCAGGTCGACTGCACGTCGGCTGCAGGCGCGTTGCCTTAAGGCGTGCCCGCACGCGTGCTTCAAGGTGGGTCCGCCTCGTCTGCCTCGTCCGCCGGTGCGAGGCTCTGGGCCGGGAGTTCGGCTGCGGTCTCGCCTGGTCGACGCGAGGCGAGATTGGCGGGGGTCGGCTAAAGAGCGGCCACGGCGACGTAGCCGGCGGCCGGGGGTCCCGCGGCGTTCGTGCGAATCGGCCGGTGCGGTTCGGGCGAGGGGGAGCAAGCGGGAAGAGATCGGCTGATCGGACTACTGCGAACCGACCAAAGGGTCGATCCGGACAAAGCTCTGCGGCGCGACGCTTGTGGGGAACGGAGTTGGAGCGGCGGGTCCGGGTCGGATCGCGGGTCGTCGTCGCTGCAGGCCCCTGGCCTGCTTCGGCTCCACATTCGTCGTCAACTTCCTACAGCAGAAAGAGGACCGCTCCGATGGACTCCCGCGTCTTGGCCGGCTGCCCCGGCTTCTTCACCAACCTGTTCACCTTCGGGATCGCCAACGCGCGGTGGGTGGCCGGGGTCAACCGGGAGCTGAAGCAGGGCGGCGCCGGTTTCTGGTTCGCCTGGTTCCTGGTGGCGTTCGCCAACTACGGGCTCGCGGGCCGGCTCAATGCCGCGCACGCGGCCATGGGCAGCAACGGCAAGGTCAGCCCGCTGGGAGCGTTCTTCCTCACCGGGTTCCCGTTCGTCGGTTCCCGCAAGCGCCTGGGTCGTTGCGCCAACGGCCTGGCCATGGCGCAGAGCGCCGTCAACCGGGCCATGCAGCCGGTCGGCTAGCGCAGCCTGCGGCCCGTGCGGCCGCCACCTGTGGTGGGTCTGTTCGTCCCGTCGTCTCGGCGGGTTCGTCCCGACCGCGCCGGGTCGGGTGGCGGCAGGGGTCTGCCCGTAGGGACACGCGTAGCGTGCCCTTGCCGGTGCCCGGCCCGGTGTGGTTGCCTTCGGGCGCCGGGAGGACGGGACGAACCCGGGAGGTTCCCTTCCTCGTCCTGGAGTCGAGGCCGGGGTCCGGGGCAGAGCCCCGCTGCACGAACCGGAACCGCCCGCATCCCGCAGGGGGATGGAGGGCGGAAGAGCGGGAGCAAGCTAGGTAATCGGCCGGGCTGATCGCGGCCGATTTGTGCGTTCGGCCCCGAACTGTCGGTGCCTTCGGCCAGGCTGTGTAAGTGCTCCCCGCTGCGCGGGGGCGCTGCGCTGGGCCGAACAACCGGGGGGTGGCGATGGGACCGGAAACCGTTGCAGGGCAGGGGATCGGACCGCGTGTGCCGCGTCGGCGGACGCGGGTGCCAGGTGGTCGCGGGCATCGACGCCACGACGTGAAGGTGACCGCCGCCGAGCAGGAACGCCTGGCGGCGTTGGCGGCTGCGGCCGACGTTTCGGTGCCGCGGCTGCTGGTGGAGTCGGCGTTGGCGGGCGGTCCGGAGTCCGCTGCCGCACGGGCGGCGACCAGCGCGGAGTTGGTGGCGTTGGGGCGAGCGCTGGGTCGGGTCGGAGTGAACGTGAACCAGATCGCGAAGGCGAGCCACGCGACCGGGGAGGTGCCGGAGACGACCGCCGACACGTTGGCCGCAATCCGGGAAGTGACGGCGCGGCTGACGGTCGTGCTGGACGGGATCGACGCATCCCGGGTCGCGCGCGGGACGGCGGGCAGGCGGGACGCGTCGTGATCCCGAACGTGGTCAAGGGCGGGAACGTCGGCGGGGTGCTGCGCTACCTGGCCGGTCCGGGGCGGGCGAACGAGCACGTCGCCCCGCACCTAGTCGCGGGGTCCGAGCTCGCGGTCGCCGGCTACGGCGACGGGGTGCTGACGGCGGGGGAGGCGGGGGAGCTCGCCCGTTGGATCGACGCCCCCCGGATCCAGCACGGCGTGACGATGACGGTGCCGGTGACCGAGGCGGACCCGGCGACCGGGGATCGGCGGGTGGTGGGGGAGAAGGAGCAGCACGTCTGGCACGCCTCCCTCGCCCTGCCTCCGGGCGAGGGGCCGTTGGGCGACGAGAAGTGGCAGCAGGTCGCGACGGAGTTCGCCGACGCGATGGGCTTGACCGGCGGCGACGGGAAGGCGCCGTGCCGGTGGGTCGCGATTCACCACGGCCCGTCCAAGGGCGGGAACGACCACGTGCACCTCGTCGCCTCCATGGTCCGCGAGGACGGCACCAGGTGGTCGCCGTTCCGGGACTACACCCGCGCCCAGGCGGCGTGCCGAAACCTCGAAGCCAGGCACGGCCTGACCGCCGTCGACGGCCCCGCCCTAGGCGTCAGCGAACGGGGTGTGAAACCGGCCGAGGCCCGCCGCGCGACCGCGGCCGGGCTCGATCCCGAGATCGCCGGACCGCGGGAACTCGCCGCTCGCCTTCGTGCGGCCGCATTGGCGTCGACGTCGGAGGCGGAGTTCGTCCGCCGCGTCCGCGCCGAAGGGATCGTCCTCAAACCTCGCTACACCCCCGGCTCCACCACCGAGGTCGTCGGCTACAAGGTCGCCCAACGCCCGGTCGAGGGATCGCGGGAGTGGCAGTTCCACGCCGGCGGAAAACTCGGCCGCGACCTGTCCCTCCCGAAGCTGCGCGACACGTGGCCGACCCCCGACGACACCGGTACCGCGGCGGCGGTCGCGGAGTGGCGGGCCGCGCACACCGGCGTCGCGGCCGTCCAGGTGGACGGGCGCGAAACCCGGGCGTTAGCGGCCGGTGCCGAACGGGTCGCCGTGGAACGGTGGCGGGCGTTCAACGAACACCTCACCCGCCTCCCGCACGAAGACACCGCAGGGTGGGCGCACGCCTCCCGCGACGTCGCCGCCGCCCTCGCGGCCTGGCGCGACCCCGACACCGCCCGCGCCGCCCGGATCCTCGCCCGTGCCGTCCCCGCCACCACGACGGGGGAGCGGGGTCCGGGTGCGACCGCCGCGACCGTGCTGCTCGCCCGCACCGGCCGCAACGGCCCGGCCATGGGCGAGCTCGGGCGAGAACTGGCCCGCAGCGTCGACCTCATCGCCGGGCACCACCACGCCGTCGGGCAAACCGCCGAAGCCGCCCGCCTCGCCGGCACCCAGCTCGGGCGCCTCGTCGCAGTCCGCAACCGCACCGTCGGGCAGATCAACACCGCCGCCCGAGCCGCCGAACGAATCGTCGACCACGGCCGCTGAGCTTCGGGCCCCCGACGATCAGGTGGGCTCAACTCGCTGCCCTTGGAGACCGAAACTCTCGGGCACGCATGCTTTCTGCCGTCGACCGACGACGGCCGATGCGTTGCGTCCAGGTAGCCGAACGGAAGGCGGAGATGACGGCGTCGTGGAGCAGGGTGTCGACTGGAGGGATGTCGCCGGCGAGGCTGGTCGAACAGGTCGCCGATCGGCTTGAGGCGCCACTGGCAGAGGCTTGGCAGGCGACTCTCGGCTATCCCCGGTTCGACGCTCGTGAATCAGCGGCCGACTACGCATGGTCGTTCCTCTACGGCATGTCCTGTGCGGGTGTGGGCCTGCAGTGGATCGAGCGGGCGGAGGTAGTGCAGACCATGAACGCGGTCGTAGCCTCGCGTCCCCACCCCAGCGACCTCACCCGGGCGCAACGCAGCGCCGCCCGGCTCCACGCATGGACGACACCGAGCGTGTGGCAACTCGCCTGGCTCGCCTACGGCCTCGACCACAGCGCACTCCTTTACGAACTGCTGCAGGTGTTGGCCGATTCGTTCCAGGGTGTGTCGCTCGACGTATTCACGGCCCTGGGAGGCTCCCCGGCTGCGCTGCAGGCCGAGATTGCTGAATACGGGGCTTGGTTCGGCGGATTCAACGCGTCGGGCTCCGGCCCCTCGTCGTACGACCCCTCGATCTGCCTCCTGCTCGCCGTAGAAGACGGGGTCGTCCTTCACGGCAACGCCTGGATGCCCGGTGTCGACCGACTCCAGGGAGTGCGGTTTCGAGTTCTGCGCAAGGGTGCCGAGACCGGAGTCCACGAGTTCCAGCGGAACGCTCTGGAGCTGCACGCCGAAGCCGAGACACTCCACGACCGCGTTCTAGAAAGCCTTCGCTTCGAGGCCGCACCCAGCCCCTCAAGGTCGAGGCCTCCGCAGAAGTCTTCGAGCGACTCGGCGGGTCCTTCCATCCCGGTGCCGCGGTTGGCGGGTCCGAGGGGAGAAGGGCTTGCGAGCGAGATCCTTTCGAGGCTGGACGCCCTCGTCGGCTTGGTCCCGGTGAAAGAAGAAGTGCGCCGACTTTCCGCCGTGATCGAAGTCGACGAACGTCGCCGCATGCGCGGACTGCCGGTACTCGACGCCAGTAAGCACCTGGTCTTCGTCGGCAACCCAGGGACGGGCAAGACCACACTCGCCCGCCTGATCGGCGAGCTCTACTCCGCGCTCGGTGCGCTGTCCAGCGGGCACGTCGTCGAGGTGGCCCGAGCCGACCTTGTCGCTGGATACATCGGGCAGACCGCAATCAAGACCTCAGAGGTGGTGTCCAGAGCGGTCGGAGGAGTGCTGTTCATCGACGAGGCGTACAGCCTCGCGCGGAGTGAGCACGGCGGGGACTACGGCCGAGAAGCGCTTGACACTCTCACGAAACTGATGGAAGACCATCGCGAGGACCTCGTCGTCATCGTCGCCGGGTACCCCGACGAGATGGCCGAGATGATCCAAAGCAACCCCGGTCTCCGGTCGCGATTCCCGACCACCATCGACTTCCCGGACTACTCCAACGCCGAGCTGATCGAGATCTTCACAAGGATGTGCCAAGAGGCCTCCTACCGTCCCGGCGACGGGATCGGCGACCTCCTGCTCGAACACTTCAGCGGCGTTACGCGAGACCGGACGTTCGGCAATGCCCGTGCAGTCCGCAACATCTTCGAGGGCACCGTCGCGAACCAGGCCATCCGCATCGTGACCAGCGGATCCGAGGATCTCGAAACGATCAGCTGCGAGGACCTAGCAACGCCCCAGTCCAGCCGTCCTTCGCCGACCGACACCCCCATGGCGAACGGGCCCCTCGCCGGGTTCTACGCGGGCCGATAGTTCCTCCGGTGCGCCATAGTGGGCCGGTGGAGCCGATCTTCGACGGAGTGTTGCCGGAGTACGCGGAGCTGCTCGACCCGCCGCGGACCTATACGCGAGCGGAGGTGCTCGCGAGCCCGTCCCCGGTGCCGAGAACGTCGGGGATCTACGGGTGGTACTTCGACGAGATCCCGGACGGCGTGCCGGTGGACCGCGTGGTCCACACCTCGCACGGTGCGTTGCTGTACGTCGGGATCTCGCCCAAGGCGCCGCCGGCCGGCGGCGCGCGGCCGAGTGCCCAGACGCTGCGGGATCGGATCCGGTACCACTACCGGGGAAACGCTGAAGGGTCGACGTTGAGGTTGACGCTCGGCTGCCACCTCACCGAACGGCTCGGCATCCAGCTGCGGCGGGTGGGCAGCGGCACCCGTCTGACCTGGACCGCCCGCGGCGAACAGGTCCTCAACGAGTGGATGCAACAGCACGCACGCGTGGCCTGGGTCGAACACCCCCGCCCATGGCTGCCCGAAGAGGCCATGATCCGCGCCGTGTGCCTTCCGCTGAACCTCGGCCACAACGCGCACAGCCCGTACTACCCGACCCTGAAAGCGCTGCGGGCCCTGCACAAGAAGAACGCCCGGGATCTACCGCCGGATGTCTGACGGGCAGTCATCTCCATGAGGATTGGCGGGCGTATCGAGTGTGCGGGTGCTGCGGTCGTGGCCCGGCCTCTTCAGTCCTTTGCGGCTGAGGCCGATGAAGGGTTGGAGCATGGATCGGGCTAAGGAGTGAGGCATGGACCCCGCGACTGCTCGCCGTCACGCACAGTTGCAGCAGAAGTGGGCGAAGCAGGAGGCCATACGCGCCGAGCAAGCCGCCGTCGGCGAGTTGCGCCGGGAACGGCGGGCTGCGATGTCCCCGCGTCGTCGGAAGCTGGACGACCGCTTCCAGACCGCGAAGGCCGTCGTGATCGGTGTACTGGTGCTCGGGTTTCTGGGCCTTTGCGTCGCGGGCCTAATCGACTCCGCCCGAAACGACTCTCCACCGTCGGCCCGGGACCTCTGCTACGCGAACCAGTCGTGGAATCAGACCTGGGCCAACGACCAGTGTGCGGACCGATAGACGCCCGAAACGACGCCGAGGGGCGTCGCTCTAGCTAGCCGAAAGCCCAATCTGACAGATCGTCAGTTGTCGAATGCCGCGGCGGTGGGGTTGGCGATGGCTGCGGCCTTGCACGAGTTCGGGACCTCGGACCGGGAGAAGGAGTCCGGGTTGTTCATACAGGCTTCATAGCGGGTGTGGGTCCAGCCCGGGTTGAAGCGCACCTTCCCGAGGTTGTCGCCGTCGCGGAACGTCCAGCCGTCGACGTAGATGATGTGGCAGGCGTCGACCTCGTTGTCGAGGTTGCCCAGGCAGGACAGGTACCCGGCCCGCTGGCCGGCCTCCACACTTTTGCCGGCGCCGGTCCCCGCACTGGCGTCGGCCCCCGTTGGTCCGCTCCCGCACGCCGAGAGCCCGGCAAGGGTTCCGGCGGTGGCCAAAGCGACTGCGAGCAGCTTCATCTCATCCCTCGTTCTCGAACTGCGTCACGTGGTTGGGGCTACTGGAAGGCCTTCCTAGGAGGGGGAGGCGTTCTGGCACATACGGTCCATCTCCATGCGGCCAGAAGCGGGAGCCTGGACGATCTTGTCCACGGCTGCCACCAGACCGGGGTGTTTGGAGGAGGCCGCAAGCGCGGCGAGGTTGGCGACGGTTCCGGAGACGCCCTGCTTGTACGTCCCCCAAACTACGCATGCCACGCCGTAGTCGAGCTCCGCTGGCGTGAGGCCCTTTTTGCCGGTCAAGAAGAGCGGAGCGGCCGGATCGACCGTGGGGGTTGGTGCGCTGCTGACCGTCGCGCTGATTCCGGATGCCTTTGCTCCGGAGTCGACAATGTCAGCCCCAGCGCCGCACGCGCTCAGGGCCAACGCAAGACCGGCGGTGGTGAGGAAGGCGGCGAGCTTGTGCACGGTGCTTCGTCTCCAAGGTGAGGTGGTCGTTGATGATCCGACGCCGCTTCGTCCTGGTCCGTTCCTTGCCGTTCGAACGGTTCTTGCCTCGTCCGAACAGCTGAGCACCCCCGGCTACCCAACGGCCGCTGACCACAGGTGGCGTCGGGTCAAGGCGCGGCGGGTGGTGGCCGATGTTGTGAGCAGCGGTGGTGTGTAGCGACGGCCGAGGAGAACGCAGTTGGACAGAGTGTCCTGTGGGGATACCTGGTCGGAGGTAGCCCGCTCGGTCGCATATGGGGAGATGGACGGTTCTGAAGAGCAGGCGGCGGAGGTCGCCGGGCTCGCGGCCGAGCACTTCGCGACCTGCGAGTTGCTCGAAGAATTCGACGAGAACAGCTGGATCGGTTGCGGAAGGGTGATTCCGCAGGGCGGTTCGACCGATACCACGGGGTGGTTCGATTCGCCCATGCGTGTAATCGTGGCTGCGGGTGCCGAGACGGTTCACGTCTTCGGGCCCAACGTTGCCGCGCTCCATTGTCGTAGCGGTCGAGACTCACCTTTCGAGCTGCTGCCCTGGGACAGGCACGCGGACCTGCCTGCGATGGTGCGGATGACGGCGGACACCGGCGCGGTGATCGACATCGAGATGACGATGGGGCAGGTTCTACTCGACCCTTTGCTGACGCCGGCCGAGGTGAGTGTCGCTGCGGTCCGCTACGGGTGCAGGTTCAGCGACTTGCTTCTTGGTTCGGGCGAGGACGTGTCGACTTTGGTCGAGTGGAAAACGTCTGTCGCCCATCTGGACCGGGCCCGGCAGCGAGTCGAGACCGTTGACGAGGTCATCGAGGGATCGCTCGACTACTTCTGCGAACCGCAGGTTCGGCCCGAGGCAGCCCGAGCGCACGCGGTGTTCGCGCGAAGGCTGCCTGACGACGAGCGGCTGGTGAAGGTGGCGACCGTTCGTCTCCACGAACCGGCTCGGCCGACCGGAAGCGTGCCCCGCTACGTGCATCTCGCCGTGACGGACAAGCGGCTCCATCTGTTCGGACCCGACATCGCCCCCTGCGCCGAACCGACCAGCATGGGGCACTTCGACGTGATCCAGCTGGGAAGCGACTGGGCCGATACAGCCGACGTAGTGAAGCTCTACTTCCGCGGGGAACCAACCGTGTTGGTCGAGTTCCACGTGCCGGAGGCCAGCGGTGGATTCACTTTCGCGCAGTGGATCTGGTTCGTCGCCAGGGAGCGGAACGGTGCCTGCCCGGGTCTGTCGGACGACGTCCGCCGCGGCATCGCCTTCACGGAGTTCCGCAACCGTGCCTGGTCGCAGGGGAGGTCGCTGCCGGCATCGACGACCCGTAATACGGCGCGGGCCATTGCAGCGCCGCCGGAGCCGGCGACGCGTCTGCTCCGAACTCCTCGGGACGGGGAGGAGGTGGCGGCGGAGTGGATGACGTGGATGGGCCTGGGCCCAGCCACGGCGACGCAGGCAAGCCGCGATGGCGGCGTCGACGTCGTCTCGTCGGTCGCTGCGGGTCAGGTGAAAATGGAGATGGTCAAAACCACGCGGCCCACACTGCAGAAACTCTTCGGCGCAGCCCGGGCCGATTCGAAGGCGCCAGTCTTCTTCTCGCTGAACGGGTACACGAAGGACGCGATCGGTTGGGCGGACCACGCCCGGGTAGCGCTGTTCACCTTCGATTTTCAGGGCGAGCCCTATGCCGCGAACGAGATCGCCCGCAAGCTGATGTCGGCCGCCCGGATACCTGGGCTTCCCGCGCAGCGTGGTCCCAGAGCGTTGTCCTGCTTCGACCCGGCCCGATGATCTCCGGCTGCGGATGCCGCGAGCTTCTCTCCGGCTGCGTCGTGTCGATCCACGACGGGGAGCGCTGTCGGGCTGTCGCGACAGTCGTCGCGCTCCAGCCCGACTTGATCACCCTGCGCCTACCTGACGGGCTGCTCGTCGACGTTGCCGACGAGCAGCAGATCTGTCCCTGGCCAGACCCTGCCGATCCGGAAGACGCTCTGTGCTGGATGGAGTGTCCAGCCCGGATTCTGCACTCACCCGACGCCTCGACGGTTACCCCGTAGAGATGCGTTCCCGCGCTCGGATCGATCAGAGACGAGCAAGCAGTTCGGCCTTCTTCTGCGCGAATTCCTCGTCGGTGAGCGCGCCCGCCAGGCGGAGGTCGTTCAGCCGGGCGATGGTCCCGACCACGTCGGCGTCGGCGTCGACCTCCGGCGGGGAGGTGTCGTCAAGGAGTTCGGTGCGTGGGGCCGGTACCCGTGCCGGCGCCAGTTCGTGGGCGGCCGCGATCTTTCGCTGCACCCACTCGGCGTCTTCTCGGTCGCGGATCGGGAAGTCCAGGTTGACGATCTCGTCGCTCCAGAGCAGCAGTCGGACCATGCACAGCCGTTCAAGCCACAGCACGCTTTGGATCTCGCCGAACGGTACGGCGACCGTGGCGGGGGCGCCGAGTCGGCGGTTCGCTTCGCCGTAGCGGACGTACACGCGGTCGCCCACGTGGACGAGTTCCTCCCCGGCGGGTACGGCTTCTTCGAACTGCGCGGCGTCCACCGATGTCGCGAAGCTATGCGGAAACCGGCGGGCGAGCTGACTGGCCGACATGCTGCCGAACAGGTCTCCGGGAAGCGTGACGCTATCGACCGGGGCTACGGACCTCCGCGGGTTTCCGGTCAAGCTGTAGGTCTTGCAGCCCTGGCAGTAGGCGCGCTTTTGCGCCGCTAGACCGGCTACGGCACCGCCGATGCCTACGGTGAGTAGGCCTGCGCCGATGCCGGCGGCTTTCGCGCGTCCGGTCCTGCGGAAGATCAGGTTCCGGCCGCCGCACTTTGGGCAGCGGAGATCGCCGTCCGTATCGATCCGCACGTTGTCCACGCTGCCGCCTTCGGGTCTCGACGCTACGAGCTCAAGATCGGCGCGGACGGCGGGCGCCTTGAGACCCATGAGGGATCTGCAGGAGGCCGAGGAGGTGCATCCGGTCGGCTGATCGAGGCGGCATCGCCATGTTCTTCTCGGTCAGAGGCGGTCGAGCAGTTCGGCCTTTTTCTGCGTGAACTCTTCGTCGGTGAGCGCGCCCGCCAGGCGGAGTTCGTTCAGTCTGGTGAGGGTCGCGAGAACGTCGGTGTCGGGCTGCAAAGCCTCCTCTGGCCCCGAACGTTGCGCCGCCGGCTTAACGCGTTGCGCCGGTACCGGCACGTCGACCGTGATCTGGGGAGTGGCCGAGAGGTCCGAGAGGAAACGCTTGGCCGGTGCGCTCTCGTTCATCGGGAAGGACAAGTTGACGGTCTCGTCGCTGGAAAGCACCAGGCGCACCATGCATAGACGGTCGAGCCAGAGCACGCGTTTGATCGCGGCCAGGGGGACGGCAACGGTCTTGGGAGCGCCTCGGTCCCGGCTCGACATGCCGTAGCGGACGTAGAGGCGGTCCGCTAGACGTACGAGTTCCTCCCCGGCGACCACGGCCCCGTCGAACTGGGACGGGTCCACGGCTGCCGCAAACGTGTGCGGGAATCGAGTCGACCGCTGCTCCGCATACATCCTGTGCAGTTCGTCCGGCCGTGCCCCAGGCCGGCTTGCCGCGGGGGTCGAGACCTGCCTCTGAGGACTGCCAGTCAGGCTGTAGGTCTTACAGCCCTGGCAGTAGGCGTGCTTTCGGGCCGCAAGGCCGGCGGCGGCACCGCCGAAGCCCACCGTGAGTAGACCGGCGCCGATGCCGGCAGCCTTCGCGCGTCCGGTCCTGCGGAAAACGAGGTTCCGGCTACCGCACTTCGGGCAGCGGAGGTCGCCATCCGCATCGATCCGCACGTTGTCCACGCTGCCGCCCTCGAGTCCTCGACGCTACGAGCTCAAGATCGGCGTGTGCGCCGGGCTTCTTGAGACCCAGCAGGGATCCGCGAGGGCCAGCGGAGGTGTATCCGATCGGCTGATCAAAGCCTGTCTTTTCGGTGGATGGGCAGGTTGGTCCCCGGTAGGAAGCTTCACCTATGCAGCTAATCGCACCGTTTCTCGCCTTGTCCGCGCTCGTGTGGGGAGCCGGCGTCTGGACATGGATCAAGGCCAGGAGCGTGGCCGTCAAGTTCTGGTCGGTCGCCGCGCCGACAATTGCGACTGTCGTTCTGCTCGCCGACCTGGTCGGGGCGTTGCAGAGCGCCCAGTCCGTCCTTTAAAAGTCCTCGATTAGAACGACCACGCCGACGCCAGCGCTGCTGGCGCGTGGCCATGCCTCGATGGGTCTACGGAGTCGCAGCAGGTGGGCCGGGCTGTGCCCGGCACAGGTTCGCGGGTAGGTGGTGGCGGGTTGGTCCGCAGCCGGTGAAGGGGCCGTGAACGGGGTCGGTCAGGGCGGTCATGGTGGGGTCGGCGCGGTGGAGCCACCAGGCGCAGAGGGCGTCGGGGTCGTCGTCGGGCAGGGTCTGCCAGGCGCGCCAGAGGGCGTCGAGGCGCCAGGCGGCGGCGGGGTGTTCGTGCCAGCGGGGGCACCACTTGGCGTGGGTGTCTGCGTCGCGGAGGTCGCGGGCGTAGGCGGGTGCGATCAGGTGTTCGACGAAGGCGTGGACGTTGTCGAACGACCCCGGGCCGGTCGGTTCGTCACTGGAGGTGGCGGGGGCGAGGAGGTCGTCGAGGTCGTTCACGACCGCGCCTGGACCGGGATCTCCATGCCGGTAACGGTTTCGGGGCCGGTTCCGGTCGCGTGGGAGTGGGGGAGCGGCCCCTCGGCGGTGGCGTCGTGGATGGCCTGGGCGTGGGGGCCGGTCCACCAGGGGCGTGGGGCGAGGAGGAAGGCGGGGGTGCCGGAGACGAACGCGACCGCGCGGCCGGTGGGGAGTTCGCGGAGGTCGGAGGTCGTGAGGGTGGTTTCACGGACGAGGGTGCGGGTTCGGGTGTGCCCGTGCGGGGTTCGGGTGCGTGAGTGCTGGGTGCGGTGGTGTTCGCCGATGAGGTCGGACAGGCGGCGGAGGAAGGCGGCGTCGTCGACGCCGCCGGCGTAGAGGCGCACGTTCGCGGCGGACCAGAGCTTTTCCATGCCGGATGGTCCCCAGGCGACGGCGCCCTGGGCCCAGTTCTGAAGGATCGTCACCAGGCAGATGCCGCGGGAGCCGTAGTGGGAGTAGAGGGAGTCGAGGTCGCGGATCCGGCAAATATTGGCGGCCTCGTCCAAGATCGCCGCGAACGGGACCGGGAGGCGCCCGCCCGGGCAGCGGGCGGCGCGTTGCTCGAGGGCGTCGGTGACCGCGACGGTCAGCGCGGCGACCAGGGCGGTGGCCGGGCCGCCTTCCCGGGAAAGCAGGTAGAGGGTGTCCGAGCCCGCCGCGAACGCGTGCGGGTCGAACCGGTCCCGGGCCTGCCCGGGCGGGGGCGGGGTGATCCAGGCGGTCGTCGCCGGGTCGAGGAGGAACCCGACGACGGCGCGGGCCGAGCCGTAGACGCCGTCGCGTTGCCGGTCGGGCAGGTGCGCCAGGGCGTGCAGGGCCTCGGCGTGCGCGAGATGCCCGCCGTCGGTGAGGGCGCGGACGGGGGTGGCGTCGGTCGGGTCGCACAACCACGCCCACACCGCCGTCACCGGCCGGTCGGCGCAGGCCGCGGCGAGGAGCAGCGAGGTGAGCAGGTCGGTCTTCGCGGTGTCGAAGTAGGCGTCCGCCCGCGCGGCCGCCGGGGCCGCGGAGGTGACGAGCTGCGCCGCAAGTTGCCCGGCCCGCGCCGGGTTCAGGAGCTGAGTGTGCGGGTCGGTCAGAAACGTCAACGGGTCCCACCACCACCACAACGCCGCCGCGGAGTGGACGCCTGCGATGCGTTGCGGGTCGAAGACCCACACCCGCCCCTTCTGCGCCCGTAGGACGGCGGTGGCGTCGAGCAGGTCGCGCTTGTTCGACGTCGCCAGGGCCGCGCCGGGAGCGGCGAGCAGCATCGGGACCGCGAAGGCGGTGGTCTTGCCGGTGCGGGGTCCGGCGACGATCACGGCCGTGTCCTCCCAGGAGGCGAACACCGGCGCGGTGCGGCGCGCGTGCGGAGGCAGCAGCGCGTCCCCGACGGGCAGTCCGGGATGGGAGGCGGCGAGCGTGTCCGGTAGGCCGAGGCGCCGGGCCTGGACTGTGCGCGCCGAGGCGCGCATCGGGCGCAGGTCGACGGTTCTGGCGAGATGCCGGACGGCGTGGTCGCACCGCGCTCGGGCGGGTCGGGACCGGCCCACCAGCCGACTGGCCGTCACTACGGCAGCGAGCAGGGTCGCGCCGAGCACGACGGCGGCGCCGGTGGTGGCGGTGTCCCAGTGGATGCGTCCGTCCAAGACGGCGCGGGCGAAGTCTGCCGGGTGGGCCGGCGGGGGCGAGGTGTCCCGCCACCATGCCGCCAGGCGCAGCGAGGTCCACGCGCCGACCGCGCCGAGGACCAGGGTCGCGGCGAGCGCGCCGAGGAGGATGGCCTCGTCCCGCTCGGTGCTCCCGAGCGATGGCTGACGTGCCATCAGTTCCCGTTCGCGACGGCAGGGCGCGGCGTCGTGGCCTTCGAGCGGCGGGTTCGCTGCCGACCGGGGGCGGGTGCTGCGGGTGCCGGTTCGGTGCGTGCTGCGGGCACTGCCGCCGCGGCGACCGGGGCCGGGATCGTCCACCGGGTGTTGGTGTCGTGCAGGGCGAGTTCGGTGGCGGTGAGCAGGACCTGGGTGGCGATGCCGGGCCGTTGACCGACCTTGATCAGCACACGTCCGGCGCCGGGTGGGGGCGCGGGCCGCTTCGACCCGTCCGCCGAGGGGAGGAGGCGGGGTCGCCAGCCGGGTGGGGTGGACCAGGACGCGACGGTGTCGATCTCGGCGGCGGAGAGGCGTCGGACGTCGGAGAGGGCGCGGAGGTCTTCGCGGGACAGCCCGGCGCAGACGGTGATGGCGGAGCGTTCGGCGAATCCCTTGGCCTTGCGGGTTTCCGCGGCGGAGTCCATGGATTCGAGGTCCTTGAGGGTGTGGGTGATGAAGATGTGCCCGACGCCTTCGGATCTGTTGAGGCGGGTGATGGCGTCGAGCTTGTCGACCAGGCCGGCTCCGGCGAGGCGCATGGGTCGCCACATTTCGTCGACGACGGTGAGGAAGTTCCGCTGCGGCGCCAACTGTGCGTCGGCGAGGGCGTTCGCAGCTTCGACGGTGGCGAACACCTCCGACCAGGTCGCGAGCATGACCGCGGCGAGGTACTCCTCGGACTGGCGCGCGGCGGCGGAGATGTCCACGCACACCCCGGTCGTGTGCGGGTCGATACGGGTCGTGGTCTGCCCCGCGAACGTCGAACCCAGGGGCCCATCGAGCAGCGCCGACAGCGACCGGTTCAGGGGTCGGGCGAGGCGTTGGTAGTCGGCCTCGTCGTCGGCCAACACCGAGGCGATCATCTCCCCGGTCGGGTTCCGCAGCAGCGCCGCGAGCTGCGGCAGCGACGGAGCGGCTTCTCGCCGGTCGCGATGGGCGGTGTCGAGGGTGCGGACGGTGCGGGCCAACAGGCCCGACTCCCAGTCCGACAGGGGAGAACGGCGCACGACCTGCACGAGAGCGGCGACCATCGTCGCCGCGCGACCTGCGGCCTGCTCGTGCAGCACCGCGCCGGCTTGCCCGCCGATGCGGTCGGCGGCGGCGTGCATCGCACCCGAGTCCAGAACGTTCAGCCGTTGCCCGGCCCCGAGGGAGATCACCTGCCCGCCGAGCGCGGCGATGGTGTTGACGTAGTCCGGCTTGAGATCCCCGGCGACCAGGGGAACGACGCCGCGGTGCGCGAGTCCGACGATCTGCCGGCACGCAAAGCTCGACTTGCCCAGGCCCTGCAGGCCGAGGATCAGCATCGACGGGGAGGAGATCAGTCCGGCCTGGAACCAGGCGAACGGGTCGCAGCACACCGTCGCCCCCGTCGCGAGGTCCGCACCGACCGGTACGCCGAGGTCCGGGCGGGTGGAGGCGGCGGCGAAGGGCCACAGCCCGCACACCTGCGCCGAGGTCCCGCGAAACGTAGGCGGAGTGGGCAGTAGCGCCCACGACCCACCCCCACGACCACGGAAACCACGCGGCCCCCATAGGTTCCCGCGCCGCCCCGCCGGAGCTTTCGCCTGCGGGGTTGAGGTTTTGGGGGTCACAGGAGTTCCCGGGCCTTGTCGGAGATCAGGGTGTGCAGGTGCGGGAGGAACCCGATGGGCAGGGTCGCGGCAAACGCGCCGGCCTGCGAACCGTCGCAACGGCGCAGCCGCAGCGGGACCGCCCCGGCGGCCGACTCGACGGCAGCGGTGGCGGTGTCGAGGTCTGCCGGATCGGTCACGGTCGCGGTGACCAGGACCGAGAACCGCACGAGGACGGCGCCGGTGGCGACTTCGTGGCGGGCCTGTTCGGTTGCCCGCACGCGTAGGGAGTTGGAGGCGGTGACGCGGCCGCGGACGGTGCCGCCTCCCGCGTTGAAGGTCGCGGTCGCGGCGTCGTTCTCCGCCGCCCGCGCCGAGGCGTCCGGCGGAGCCGGGCGCAGCAGGATCGCGACCCGCTTGCGGGCCAGGCCCGGCTGGGGGGCAAGCAAATGGCCGAGGGCGGTGGCCTCGATTCCGGCACGGGGTGCGTCGTGCATCGCCCAGGACACCGAGAGCCCGGAGTCGTGCCGGTAGGAGGCCCACTGCTCGGTGGCGGCGAGCGGTCCGGCGTCGCACCACTCGACGCCCGGGTCGTCGTCGACGTGCGCGGCCGGGTCGTACGCACTGCGAACGGTGGCGGCGATCTCGGTAGCGGTGGCCATCGAAACCGACCCGCCCCCGGCTGCGGCCAGGCCGTCGAGGACGCCCGGTACGCGGCGGGCGAGTTCGGCGAGGACCAGGTCGCGCTCGCCCTTTCGGGCCAGGGCGCGGCCGCGGAAGGTCAGTTCCACCCAGGTCGTGTTCCGTGCTGCGAGTGCCGGGTACGTGGCAGCGCACTCGCCCATGACCGCTACGGCGAGGGCCGGTGCGCCGGGTGCGGCGGTGTCGCGGACGGCGGTGGCCAGGCGGGTGCCGGGATCGGGGGCGGTGTCGACGATCACCTTGGCCGCGGTCAGGGCGGTGTCGGTGCCGGCGGTGGCCAGGAACCGGGCCCAGCCGGCGACCCAGGTGTCGACCTGTTCGGTCTCGGCCATGCCGGGCCCGTCCGCGTCGCACCGGGCGACCAGGGTCCACAGGCCGCCGTGGCGGCGGTCGTGCACCACCGCGAACGGAACCCCCATGGCGTCGGCCTGCTCGAGCAGCTGCAGGCGCCCGGCCATGCCGGGCAGGGTCACCGTGGGGTCGGCGTTGCGCGAGAAAGTCCCCGCGCGCCACTCGGTGCCGCCGACGGCGCGGTGGCGGTGGAAGACAACCCGGCGGGTGAGTGCCGGTCCGGCCGGGGTGCCGACCGCGAGGAACGCGAGCCCACCGACTACTGCGGCGAGCAGGGCTGCGATGGGCCCGGCGACGAGGAGGCCGAGGAGGGCGAAGACTGGGGTGGCGAGCATGACGACGGTGGCGGCCAGGCCGGTGCCGAACAGGCCGGGGGAGCGCAGCGGCACCCAGTTCCCGTACGAGGTCCGTTCGATCCCAACAGTGGTGCTCATTCCTGTCCTCCCACGATCCCGTTCGCCCTGCCGCCGGATCCCTTGCCTGTCATGCCTTTCGCAGCACCCATCACCGACGCGGCACGCATCCCAGGCATGACCCCGGCACCCGCGCCCATGGCGCGGGCCCCGGTCGGCATCGCGGTCGGGACCGACCGGGCGAAGCCGCCCGCTGCGGCGCCGAGCCCGCCGGAGGCGAGAACCGCGCCGGTGGCGATGGCACCGCCGACTACTGCGCCTGCGGCGGCGCCGGCGTTGCCGGAGGCCATCGCCGCGGTGGCGGGGACGAGGAACCGGAGTAGGGCGGGGAGGGCGAGGACGGCGAGGACCATCAGAAACACCCCGGAGACGACGGTCTCGGGGCGCTGGTCCTTACTCACCATGCGGAACGCGGTGGCGTAGATCAGGGCCGCGACGGGCTTGTAGAGAGTGAAGGCCAATAGCCAGGCGAAGGACTTGGTCCACCACTGCTTGCCGGTCGCGGTGTTCGACGCGGCGGCCGCGATAGGTAGGACTCCGGCGAGTAGGACGATCAACGCGTTCCGGATCATCATCAAACCGAACTGGATCACCTGGGTGAGGATGACCAGGATCCCGAGCAGGATCAGCAACATCGCCGGGAACGCACCCCCAACCGCGCCGAGAGCAACGGTCGTGGACAGGTCCGGGTTGGACTGGTCCACGATCCACCGGGTGAACGCGTCCCCACCGGCGAGCAGCGCGGTCAGGACCGTCCCGGCGGCGACCGACACCAGCACCGTCCGCACCAGGGCGGCGGCGAGGTCGCGGCCGTGCTCGGCCCGGCGAGTCAACGCCAGCCGCCACGCGGCCACCAGCACCGCACCCAGCATCACGACCGGAACCAGCCACAACAGCCGCTGCTGCACCCACACCGTCGGCGAAGCCGCCCCCGTGACGTCCGGATCCGGCGCCTTCAACCAGGCCGTCAACAGGTGCTCCACCGCCCAGTTCGCGCCATCCGCACACGCCTGCGCAAAATCCTCCACCACCGACCCCGCAACCTTCTCCCCAGCGGCGCCGAGCGCCTTACCCGCTAGATCAAGGGGAGTGCTGGCTGCCGAACCAACGCAATCGGCTGCCCCGAGGAGGCTCGGTTCGCAGGTCACGAGTTCGGCCCCCAGGCCACGAAGTGCTTTACGTCCGCGTAGTCGTCGGCCACCCGTTCGCACGACGACACGGAGTTCCCATCGGAGGTCAGGCGAACGAGCCAGTCACCGGTTGGCCCACCGAACCACTGAACGGTGGTGGAGCACCGAAGAGTCATGGTCGAGCGGGCTCGCACATAGAACGTGACCGTGGCGGCGCTGCCGTCTTCGGCGTAGGAGTTCAAAACGAACCCCAGCGGCGTTGCGGTCTGGTCTGCGGTGAAGCGCGGCTGCCCAGCTTTGATCGCCGCCACTTGCCCAACTCCAGGAGCGGTCTGCTTGCGCACGACGGCGGCGTAGTCGTCCGCGACATTCATCGCGCCGGGGATAGTGAGCGCGGCAAGGACTGCGCCAGTCGGAGTACGGCCGTAGCACGACCAGGCTCCACCGACTTCCCGTACGCCAGGTCCCTGAGTGGCCGAGGTGGGGAGCCAGTTGCCGTCAAAGTTCTGCCACTGCACCGCAGGTGCTTCTGCGGGCGTGACGGTCGACCCCCCGGCCAGCCCGCATGCCGAGTCGTAGGCGGTCGGTGCGGTCGCCTTCTCGGTGCTGCCGTCCCCGCCGGTCGCGACGGCCCACGTTGCGGCGGCGGCTGTGCACGCGAGTACCACTGCTGCGGCGACGGTGCGGGGCGAGCGCCAGTACGAGGCGTCCTCGTCGAGGTTCTCGTCGGGCCGGGGCTTTCCGATGGTCATGCTCACTGTCTCGTTCCCTGCTCGAAGTCTTCGACGGCGGTGGCGACGAGTGACGGGGTGATGGAGGGTCAGGCGAGGAAGCCGACGAGGGCGGAGCCGGAGGCGACGAGGACGCAGGCGGCGGCGACGGCGCCGAGGTGGCCCATGACGTCGGAGAGTTCGCCGCGGCGGTGCGCGAGTGCGGCTTTGCCAGCGACGAGGAAGACGCCGGCGACGCAGGCGGCGATCACGCCGTAGCGCAGGAACCCGAGCAGCAGGTCGATCTTGGCCGCGATCTCCGGCGGCGCGGACGGTTTCGGGTTCGGGACCTCGACGGCAGTCGGCAGGGCAAGGGCGTGCAGCATCGGAAAAAGCCTTCCTTGGCAACGGAGAGTGGTTGTCGTGGCGCCCCCTCGACGCCACGAACACGCGCTGGGCAGAACGGCTAGCGGCTGGGGTGGCCCTTGCCGTGACGCTTGGCCTTGGCGGGCGGGTCCTGCACGGGTGCGGTGGTGATCGCGGTCGCCTCGTCCTCCGGTCCGGTGGACGTCGAGTCGGACTCGTCCGGGCCCATGGCGGCGCCGCGGGCAACGGTGTCGGCGGCGTTGAGGGCGGTGGCGATCACGGCGGAGGCCTGCTCGGGGACGACGACGTTCAGGACCTGGTCCAGCGCGGTCGGCTCCGTGTCGGAGAAGGCGTGGGTGACCGGGGCGAGCACTCCGAGTGGGCTGCCGGTGTCCTCGGTCGCGCCGGCCGATGCCGCGGTCCCGAGGGCGGTGCCGGTCGCGACGAGCAGGGTCAGGCCGAGCGCGGCGGCCCGGTGGGCGAAGCGGCGGGGGCTGGTCGAGGGCGTGCGCATGAGAACTCCTGGCAGCAAAGAGTGGGTGGGGTGGCGGGCCGGTGGCCCGCTGCGAACGGGCCGCGGTGGGCCGTTCGGATGATCCTTCGACGCCGAACGGGCCAGTCCGGTTCCCCGAAAGATCGAGAAATAGGTCGACCTATCGGCTGATGGCACGACGTACCGCCATCCGATAGGAAAATGCCGAATGTCGGGAACCGTCCGGTTGCGGGCCGCGTCCGAGAGGGCAAGATCGCGACCCCCACAGACAGGACGAGCACCCATGCGGAACGGACACGGCGTTGTCGTTGCAGCGGCGGTAGGCGCAGTACTTCTCGGATCGAGCGCGGTACCTGCGGCGGCAGGCCAGGGTGTCACCGCGGGGTCCTACGACGGCGGGTCGTGCGGGCGGTTGGACACCGAGGTCCGCCCCGCGGCGAACCTGAAGTTGAAGGTCGGCAAGCCGAAGAGCTACTCGATCTCCTTCGTCAGCGAGCGCCCCTGCACCCTCGGGGTGTTCCTGCGCCCGATGGGCCGCGAGAGCGACGACGGCGGGCTCGTCGTCTCCCCGTCGATGCGGTACGTGCCCGTCACGACGCCCGGGACCGCCACCTGGGTGATCACCGGGACGCGGAAGGACGACGGCCTGCTCGTCGCCGCCGTGCAGGGCGGCGGAAGGAACTTCGGGATCCGGCTCAACGACGTCACCGTCCGCTAGCCCGCCACACCACCAACCGTCCGGCGGCCGAGTCGCGGCCGGATCGCACATCCGCGTTCGCCGTCTCGGCCCCTTGGCGGGGCGCCGGCAGCGTCCTGCGTGCCACGGCGGGTCTCCCCGTCGAGGTCGATGCGCACCAAGGCCCGGCGAAACCCGCTGCGCGGCTTTACCGGCCCTCGATGCGCTCTCTCTCGACGGCGAGCCTCGCCCGCCGTGGCGGGCAGGAAAGG
>JBQTIB010000147.1:0-8335 GCA_052389435.1 Sporichthyaceae bacterium
TCACCTGAGCCTGTCCGCCGAGGGCACCCTCGGTGCCGACCTCGCGGGCGACGCGGGTGACCTCGTCGGCGAAGGAGGAGAGCTGGTCGACCATCGTGTTGATCGTCGACTTGAGCTCGAGGATCTCCCCGCGCGCGTCGACGGTGATCTTCTGCGAGAGGTCGCCCCGGGCCACCGCGGTGGTCACCTGGGCGATGTTGCGGACCTGGTTGGTCAGGTTCGACGCGAGGTGGTTCACGTTCTCCGTCAGGTCGCGCCAGGTGCCGGAGACGCCGGTGACCTGCGCCTGACCGCCGAGGCGGCCTTCGGTGCCGACCTCGCGGGCGACGCGGGTGACCTCGTCGGCGAAGGAGGAGAGCTGGTCGACCATGGTGTTGACGGTGTTCTTCAGCTCGAGGATCTCGCCCTGCGCCTGCGCGGTGATCTTCTGCGAAAGATCGCCCGAGGCCACCGCGGTGGCCACCTCGGCGATGTTGCGGACCTGGCCGGTCAGGTTGGAGGCCATCAGGTTCACGTTGTCGGTCAGGTGCTTCCAGGTGCCGGCCACGCCGGGCACCTCGGCCTGACCGCCGAGCTTGCCCTCGGTGCCGACTTCGCGGGCCACCGTCGAGACCTGCTCGGCGAAGATCCGCAGCGTCGCGGTGAGGGAGTTGATGGTGTCGGCCAGTTCCGCGACCTCGCCGCGCGCGGACACGGTGATGGTCTGGGACAGGTCGCCTTCGGCGATCGCGGTGGCGGTCTTGGAGATCGAGCGCACCTGGCTGGTCAGGTTGCTGGCCATGGTGTTCACCGAGTCGGTGAGGTCGCGCCAGGTACCGGACACGCCGCGCACGTCGGCCTGACCGCCGAGCTTGCTCTCGGTGCCGACCTCGCGGGCGACGCGGGTGACCTCGTCGGCGAAGGAGGAGAGCTGGTCGACCATCTTGTTGACGGTGCGGCCGATCGTGCGGAACTCGCCGCGCAGCCGACGGTCCTCGATGTCCAGGTCGAGGTGCTGGGTCAGGTCGCCCTCGGCGACCGCGGCGATGACGCGGGCGATCTCGATCGCCGGGCGGGTGAGGTCGTCGATGAGGTCGTTGATGGCGCGGGCGTTGGACAGCCAGGTGCCACGCAACGGCTCCTCGGAGATCCGCTCGGTCATCCGACCCTCGCGGCCGACGACCTGCGCGATCTTGTGGATCGCCACCGATCGGTTCTCCAGTTGGCGCGCGACCTCGTTGAACCGGTCCGCGACCTCCCCGAGGCGGCCCTCTCCGCGCCGGATGCGGCAGCCGAACTCGCCGTCGGCGATCTGGCCGAGACCCTCCATGAGTTCCAGGAGCAGCGCGTCGACGGGATCGGCGCCGTTGCCGTTGGAACCGTTGCCGTGGACGCCCGCTTGGGCGGTGGACGGGGCGCTGGTCTTCGTCACAAGTCCTCGCAATTGCTGGGGCGCTCGCGCGAGCCGGCGAGGGCGCGCAGCCGGTCAGACACTGCATCGTGCCCGCCGAACCTGAGTGCTCAAGCGGACACGGGGGATCCTGCTGCCCTCCCTACCCGCGATGTCCAGCAATCAATCAGGCAACGGCCGGCTCGGATCGAGTTCGGGGGCGTAGATGCGCTCCACCGGGGAAAGAGCGCACCATCGTGACGATGGCTACCCGTCCCCACCGGCGGCTGCGGCTGCCCGCAGACGACCGCACGCCCGCCGCGGCGCGCGCGCTCGTCCGCGAGGTGCTGGCCGCAGGCGGTCAGACGGCCGCCCTGGACTCCGCGCTGCTGCTCGTCAGCGAACTCGCGACGAACGGCGTCGTGCACGCCGGGACGGCCGTGGACGTGGAGGTCTCCGCCGACGAACACGGCGTGACCGTCACCGTCTCCGACCAGCAGTCCGGTCCGGTTCGGCTGCCGCCGCTGCCCGCGCCGGCTTCCGCCGGGTCCGAGGAGGGCGAGTTCGACGTCGACGTCGCGCTCGAGGGGATCGTGGAGGATGCCACGCTCGCCGAGCACGGCCGCGGGCTCTTTCTCGTCGATCGCCTGGCGACCACCTGGGGCACCCGGCACCATCCGGGCGGCAAGAGCGTCTGGTTCCGCATCGGCCCCAGTCTCGAGGACGGCCGGATCGAGCTCGGCGACCCGATCGCGATCCTCGACGACGCCGCGCTCGACCTGGCCGAGGAGGGTCCGCAGGCGTCGGCGTGGTCCTGGCTGGTCAACGTGCCCGAGGCGCTCCGCTCCCGGCTGGACCTGTCCACCCTCGTCGCCGAACTGCTCGCGCGCCTGTGCGAGGTGACCGGGGCGTTCAACGGCGCGGTGTGGCTGGACCGCAACGACGCCGCGGGACCGACCCGGCTGGCCTGTTTCGGCCCGCCGGAAGAGGCTCCCGACCCGCGCGACGCCGACTCCGCCCGAGTGCTCTCCGTCCCGGTGCCGGCGACGCCGCCGTGGCACGCCCTCCTGCTGCTCGGCGCCGAGCCGGGTCGTGCACCGGGGCCGGCCTGGGCGGACTTCGCTTCGGTGTCGGGGCTGCGCATCGCGCTGGCCATGGACGCCGAACGACTGCGCACGGACGACGCACGCCGCCGAGGCTGGCTCACCTACCTCGCCGAAACCAGCGAACTGCTGGCCAACTCCCTCGACGTGAACCTCACCCTCGCCCTCATCCCGCAGATCGCGGTTCCGCGCCTCGGCCGCTGGTGCGCGGTGCACGTCCTCGACGATCCGGACCGCGGGCCGGATCGAGTGGCGGAGCGGCTTCGGCTGGCCACCGTCGCCCACGTCGAGGAGGACCGGCTTTCGGAGTTGCGCGACCTGCTCGGACCCGACATCGCCCCGGAGTTGCGATCGCGGCTGGTGGACGCCGTCGAGAACGGGGGCACGGTCGGGCTGCCCGTGCCGGCCGAGGGCGTGACCGTGCCGCTGACGGCGCGCGGGCGAACGCTCGGCACGTTGACGGTGGGGCGCCACGCGCCCCGCGCCCACACCGGCGAGGACATCGCGGTGCTTTCCGACGTCGCCCGCCGAGCCTGCCTCGCCCTGGACAACGCCTACGCCCTCGCCGAGCGGCAGCGCATCGCCGCCGACCTGCAGCGGGCGCTGCTGCCCGCGGAACTTCCGGTGGCGCCGGGCGTGGAGTTCGGGGCCGAGTACGTGCCGACCGGTTCCGGCATCGAGGTGGGCGGCGACTTCTACGACGTCGTCGCGCTGCGCCGCAACCGCTGGCTGGTCTCCATCGGCGACGTCTGCGGCAAGGGAACGCAGGCCGCCGCGGTCACCGGCCTGGTCCGCAACGTCATCCGGGCGCTGGCACCCGAACACCGCTCGCTCGCGCGGACTCTCGCCGCGGTGCACCGGACCCTGCTGGCCGCCGAAACGGATCGGTATGCGACGGTCGCCGCGGCAGTGGTCACCCGCTCTGGGGTCGAGGGGCAGCACGTCCTGGACGCGACGCTGTGCCTGGCCGGGCACGACCAACCGATCGTGCTGCGCGCCGACGGGACCACCACGGCGGTGGGGGAATGCGGGAGCGCCGTCGGCCTACTGCCGGAGTTCGAGGTCTCCGAGACGCGGGTGCGACTGGCACCCGGAGACTCCCTGGTGTTCTTCACCGACGGCGTGACCGAACGGCGCCTGGGCCCGGAACAGTTCGGAACGCGTCGTTTGCGGCATTTGCTCCGCGGCCTCGTCGACCATCCGGCGGCGACCGTGGCGGCGCGGGTCAGGGCCGAAGTGGTGAGGTTCTCGCCCGATGCACCCCGCGACGACATCGCGATTTTGGTTCTGCGCAATCCTGGCTGAGGCCAAGAATCGGCATCTACCTGCAGTGATGACAATTGTCATCTGTAACTGCGTGTAATTCACCGGCTACTGTCATGCCCGTAGTCACATTGACGGCGGACTTGCCGTTCCTTTACAAACTACGTAGCAAGCGAACACCGGCCCGGAAGAATCTCGCAAGGGAACTTCCATGGGGGGCCTTTCGATAACCGAATTTCGACCAGGTGCGTCGAATATCAGAGGAAGAGAGTTTTCCATGCGCAAGATGTCCCGCGCCGGTGCGGTTGTCGTTGCGGCCGCCGCTGCCACCGCCGTGCTGCCCGCCGCAGCCGCCACCGCCAGCTCGACCCCGCGTGGCGAGATTGTCATCTGCAACCACTCGGGCTACATGTTCGACGTGTACGCCGACGGCCCCTCGCTCCGCAGCGACGACCTCGCCGGCTCCTTCGACGAGTGCACCGACTGGTACCGCGTTCTGCCTGGCAGCTACCAGATCGGCTTCTCGCTGCGCGTTCCGTCGCAGCAGAACGTGATCATCCAGGCGCGCTTCAAGCGTGACGGCCACGTCTTCTACAAGGTCTTCAACGGCCAGGGCGTCGTCTCGACCTCCGTTGCCAAGGACCGCACCACCCGCGTGGACCTGTTCATCCCGCGCGCCTAGGTTCCGCCGGCTCCAACTCCTCGCCGGGTCGCCCTATTGGGCGGCCCGGCGATGTGTCTTTTATGTGGATCCCTCGATGCATTCTTCACGCCCGGTGAGCTGTCCGGGTGACCTAATGGATTGTTTGCTTGACGCCTGTATTGCTGTGGCTTTACACATTACCCAGCAACGAAAAATCCTCGTTCGGTGCTGAAACTCTGCCAGAGGAAACCTCCACAGATTCGGATGAGAGCGAGAGACACGATGTCCTCCACCACCAAGCGCGCTGCCGTTCTGCTCGCGGCTTCCGCCATTGCGGCCGTCCTGCCGGGCGCCGGTGCCGTCGCCGCCGAGAAGGACCCGGCCGGCGACCTGGTCATCTGCAACCACAGCGGCTACATGTTCGACGTGTACGCCGACGGCCCCGAGGCCCGGACCGACGACCTCGCGGGCTCCTTCGACGAGTGCACCGACTGGGCGCCGCTGAAGCCCGGCAGCTACCAGATCGGCTTCTCGCTGCGCATTCCGTCGCAGCAGAACGTCATCATCCAGGCGCGCTTCAAGCGGGCCGGCCACACCTACTACAAGGTCTTCAACGGCCAGGGCGTCCTGTCGGGCGTCGTGGCGGACGGCAAGACGACCCGCGTCGACCTGTTCATCCCGCGCGCCTAGGTTGCCGCACGGCGGCCCGGGAGGCCGCCGAGCAGCGAATCGCGAGGACGCACGGAGCAAGGCAACCGCCGTCGGGCTACCCCGGCGGCGGTGGCCGTTTTGGGGTTACGACTACGAAAAGTGATCGAGAGACTGCGAAACGTGGTCATGTCTTGACGAAGATCGAGATGTGCCGTTGGGGTGCGGTCGCGCACGATTGCCATGTGCCCGAAAGGGACACACGGCGCATATCGGACGGGAACGTCTGTCCCGTCCGGGCGCAGTGGCACTTCGTTGGAGAACGGGTTCGGTCCGCAACATTGGCGTGTGCTCGAGGGATTGGCGTCCTCCGAGCTGCTGGACACCGACTCGTTGGCGTAATGGGCAGGAACCGAGAGGTTCACACAGACGCACGAACGGCCTCACCGGCCGATTCGTGGGGTAGAGAAACCGGATCTAGGGGAGGGGAACTCGGAATCTAGTTGTCGTGTTCGCCTGCGAGCTCTCGGTACGCCAAAGGGAAATACCGAAGCTCGCGTCTGGGGCGAACTGACGACCCGGCCTTTACGCGTGTTCGTCGTCGTCGGCCAGTTGCGATCCATTTGGTCGGCTGCGCACGAATCGAACAATCCAACGTTGGTTATCCGTAACGAAAGTGAGCACACCCATGCGCAACGTCACCCGCGCTGGTGCAGTGGTCTTCGCCGCTGCGACCGCCGCAACCGTCCTTCTGCCCGCGACCGGCGCCAACGCCGTCTCCGCCGGCGACAAGCCCGAGAAGCACCACAAGGTCAAGGTCGTCAAGGCCGCTCCGCCGCCCCGCGGCGAGATCGTCATCTGCAACCACTCGGGCTACATGTTCGACGTCTACGCCGACGGCCCCTCGCTGCGGACCGACGACCTGGCCGGTTCCTTCGACGAGTGCACCGACTGGGCCCGCGTGCTGCCGGGCAGCTACCAGATCGGCTTCTCGCTGCGCATTCCGTCGCAGCAGAACGTCATCATCCAGGCGCGCTTCAAGCGTGACGGCCACACCTTCTACAAGGTGTTCAACGGCCAGGGTGTTCTGTCCACCGGCGTCGCCAAGGACCGGACCACCAAGGTCGACCTGTTCATCCCGCGCGCCTAGTTTCCAAAGGCGTATCGACGCCGGGTCGGCCCTTTGGGCCGGCCCGGCGTTTGGGATTCAGCGAGATTTCCAGACCTCCGGCCGCCGGGCGGCGGAATAGATGTGCGGCACTGCAACGGAGGCTTCGCCCGAGAATGCAGAAAGCCAGCGTTCCACGTGGCGGCGAGCGAGAACGTCGACGCGTCCGGGCACGGTGTGGAAGGTGATTTCCTCGCAGCCGGCGACAACCACGGCCGGGCGAACGTGAATGGCCTCGCCGGTAGCGCGGGAAAGCGCCTGGGCCGCCCGCCACGCCTGAACCCGTGCCTGTGGAATGTAGGGCATCGACCTGCCGTCGACCGAGAAGTCGTCTCCGGCGATGTTGATCAGGACCCGCTCCGGGACCAGTTGCCTGCGCCACACCGGGTGGCGCCGGACGAGCAGCGAGAACACGCCGATCGGTCCGATCACCAGGTGGGAGATCGCGGGGTAGTCCTCGCCGACCGAGACCTCGTGCAGGACTCGCCAGCCCGGCCCGAGGCGCGCGATCCCGAGGCTGACGGGCCGCGCGGCCGCGCCGTCGCCGCGATCGCGCCTCGTCAGCCGTCCGGCGACTCTCTCCAGTGACACCCGAGCATTCTGAACACTCCCGGTTCGAAAGTTGCGTTGCCGCGCGGGTTAGTCGCGCTGTGCGACGGCCCGCACGGGAGACCCGTCGGCTCCCTCGAGCGCCAGCGGCAGCAACCACACCCGCCACGCTGTCAAGGGACCATTGCGCACGTCATCCGCAATGGCTGTCGGCGTGCCCGGTTCGTCCGGGTTCGTGGAGCCGTTTCGGCTGACACGCCCGAGCATTCGCTCGAGATCGCGGAGATTTTCGGCGATCACGCAGTGCGCCGCAGCGAGCACGTGGTGGGTCGGGAGTGCCGGGTCGGCGGTGTCGACGCTGGGGGCGTCGATTCCGACGGTTCGAATCCCCGTCGCGACCGCGGCGCGGGCGGCGTCGGGGTGCAGCCACGGGTGGGCGGCGTAGCGGTCCGTTCCCCAGTGGCGGGACCATCCGGTGCACAGCAGCAGCACGTCTCCGGACTTCGCGGTCGCCAGCGTGGAGGCGAGCAGGTCGGGTCCGATCGGCGCACGGTCGGGCAGTCCGCGCAGGTCCGCGACGAGGGCTCGTCCGACGAAGCGCTCGAGCGGCAGTTCGTGCAGGCTCGGCAGGGCGTCGTCCACGTGGAAGGGGGCGTCGACGTGCGTCCCGGACTGGGTCCCGAGGTGCAGGGCGAGCAGGTTGAAGCCGTCGCGGGACGTCGTCGCGACCGTGTGGAACTCGACCTGCGGGTCCCCGGGCCACACCGGCATGCCCGGTCGGATCGGGTGGCTCAGGTCGATCAGGTGCATGGCTCAGCTCATGCGCGACGCGGGATAGGCGCGCACCGGCGCCACCAGCACGGCGGTGCGGCGTTCCTCGGCCATGACCCGGTCGTAGGTGTCCCAGTCGTCGTGGGTGCCGCCGGCCGCGGTGAAGATGTTCCGCAGCAGCACGCGGAGGGCTTCCGCGTCGATCCCGTCGCACGGGTCGTCCGGGCCGATCAGTTGGGCGTCGCCCTCGACGGCCGACCACTCCCAACCGCCGCGCACCGCAAGCGTGGTGCGCGGCCGCTCGCGGAGAAACTCGAGCTTCTTGGTTCCGCCGCGCGCGACGTAGGCGACGACCTGCTCGCCGGTGATCGGGTGCGCGATCACCCCGGAGTTCACGAGCGAGGACTGAATGGTCCCGTCCGCGCGGAGCGTCGAGACGATCGTGAGTCCGGTGTCGACCGAGACGACCTTGGCGTAGTTGCTGAGATCGAGCGAAGAGGAGGCCATGGCGCGAATCTAGTCGCGGGCTGCTCGAGTCGGTGCGCGGCGGGTGAAGCCGACCCGCTCGAGTGTCAGCCGAAATGGCTCCACAAACCGGACAAAACGGGCGCGCCAACAACCATCGCGGATGACGTGCGCTTTTGGCTCTTGACACCGCGGCAGCGAACGAGCCAGGCGGGCGGAGGCCGCCTACGACAGAGTTAGGGTCCGGTCGGTGGGGGGCAGATGCGCACCCACCGGACCCGAACCAAACCCCCCGGGCGGGTGCGTGGTGCGGCGGCGGCCGCAAGCGCCCAAGGGAGCCCCACGGACGGGCGCTC
>JBQTIB010000148.1:0-16448 GCA_052389435.1 Sporichthyaceae bacterium
TCGGTCATCGCCACGGAACCGTCCGTGGCCGAGTTCGAAGTCTTCACGATTCGGGGAGTCTCCATCCCCGCCCTCGGGTCAATGATTTTCGGGGAACGGGTGCCTCAACTCAGGTTGGCAGAGAGGGCGATGCTCGCATCCGCAGGTTTGTGGCCATGAGGCTGTCCATCGGGACGACTGAGTCGTTTCGGTGTGCCGCGGCCGCAGGGACTTCATCATGGTGCGATGCGCCAGAGCGAGGTGTGGTCCGGCCGTATCGCGGCAGTCGGTCTGCTCGCGGCCGGCCTCGGGACGCTGACCAATTCGCCCGACGACCCGTATCCCGCGTCCGCCGGATACGGCTACCGCAACTGCGAGGAGCTCGTCGCGGCCGTGCGGCCCCGCGTCCTGGAGGCGGCCGCTGCGCAGGTGCGAGCGAGCTCCGGCCCGACCCCGACCGACCCGATGTTCGACGCGACGGGCATCGCGGGCCCCTCGCGCACGGACATCGTCGTTCCGGCTCGGTCGGTCGGTGTGGACGGCAACCGCCTGGTGCGACTGCGCCGCCCGGACCTGCTCGAGGTGATCGACCTGGCCGACCGCAGCGGGCGCCGCCGCGCGACGCTGCGACTGGACGGCCTGCGCGGCGGTTCGGGGATGCTCGTGCTGCCGAACCACCGCGTCCTGGTGCTCGGCAGCGCATCCGGCGCCCTGCCCGACGCCATGCTGCTGCTGGTCGACACCAGCGACCCCATGCGGCCGGTCCTGCGACAGAGCGCAGTGCTCACCGGCGCACTCGGGCCTGCCTGGCTGGAGCCACAGGGCGTGGTGCGTGTCGCCCTGGCAGGCCGACCGGCCGGCCTGCGCGGTCGCGACGGCGGGACGCCCCGCCCGTTCGACTGGACGCTCGATCGCACCGCGACCGCGGCCGATCTGCTGCCGCGGATCGAGGTCCGCGACCCGAACGGCGCGACGCTCACCGGAAGGCCCCTGGTCGACTGCGGAGCGGTGTGGCTGCCGGACGCCGATTCCGGGGCGGGCCTGTTCACGGTCGCCTCCTTCGCCGGTGACGGGGACGGTCTGCTGGCGAGCGGGCGCGGATCCGCGGTGCTCGGTCACGGGACGCACGTCGAGCCCGTCGATGAGTACTTCGCTGTCCTCGCGACGCGCCGTCCCGGCGACCTGACGTCCACTCAGCTCGACCAGGTCGCCCTGGCTCAAGCGTCCGACGGGTCGTGTTGTTCTCCGCTGCAGCGGGCGGACAGCGGCGGACTGCCCGGCGAGGCCACCGCGGTTGCGTTCACCGGCCGTTCGGCGTGGGTGCTCACTCGGCGCGACCTCGCCGGCGCCGTTGAACATCGGGTCACCGAGGTGGCCGCCGACTACACCTCGACCCGCCGCAGCCTCGCGCTCGACGCGACGGCCCTCACTGGTGCCGCCGCGTTGACCCCGTTCGGTTGGGAGACGATCGTCACGGTGCGGACGCCGGACGGGAACAGCGCGACCTACCGCCTGGACGAAGCGGCGCCCGCCGGTGTCGGCGCCGGGTCACCCCTGCTCACCTCCGCCGGCGCCCAACAGATCGTCATGCTGCCGAACCTGAAGACGCGCCCCGCGGCCACGCCCTCGTACGCGCGGGCGGAGGTGCTGGCGTTGCGCAGCGACGCACAGGGCGCACTCATCGCGAGCGTGCTGTTCGCGCGCAACGACGGTGGACGTCTCGACTACGCGGTCCCGTACTTCCACCGGGTGCACAGTGGACCGATCGGCCGGATCGCCGACGACGTCGTGGTGACCGGACGTTTCGCCCGTTACCTCGTCGGACCCGACAAGGTCGTCGTGGTGGCCGAACGGGCCTGCCGTGCGGCGCGCGGCTGTACCCCGGGACCGGTGCTGCTCTCGTTGTCGGTGGCGCGCGATCGCACGGTCGCAACCCTCGGCCGCATGGGCCTCGACGACGAGGTGCGCGAGGTGTTCGCCATCGGCAAGGACGTCCTCGTCGTCACCACCACGGAGGCTCTGGTTCTCACCCCTGCGCTGACGGTCCGTCACCGAGTGCCGCTGGGTCGACCGTGATCACAC
Source organism: Sporichthyaceae bacterium (assembly GCA_052389435.1). Classification (GTDB taxonomy): domain Bacteria; phylum Actinomycetota; class Actinomycetes; order Sporichthyales; family Sporichthyaceae; genus JBQTKD01. The sequence continues at coordinate 2,062 of JBQTIB010000148.1, forward strand.
GGTGGACGGAGTGGACGAAGAGGTGGCCACGGGCGTTGCCGGTGCTGCTCGGTCTCGCGCTGGTCCTGCTCGGGCACGGCGGCGGAGCGGCGACACCTTACGAGGCAACCAATCTGTTGACCTGGGGGACGGCCGATGTGGGGTCCTACGGCGACGATCCTCAGCCGCAGGGCCTCACGGCCCCCGTCGACGTCGCCTTTCCCTACGGCGTTCGGGTCACGGCCGTCGCCAGTGGCATGGCGCACGCCGTCGCGATCGGGACCGACCGCAAGCTCTATGCCTGGGGCGCGAACCGGTGGGGCCAGCTCGGCGACCGGAGCGAGACCAACGCTCGCCGGCCCGTCACCGTTGACCTGCCCCGTGGCGTCTATCCCGTGGAGGTGGCCGCGGGCGACGCGCACACCCTGATGCGCGGATCGGACGGCCGGCTCTGGGCGTTGGGCGGCAACGACGCCGGCCAACTCGGTACGACTCGCGAGGGTTGGCGCACCATCCGGCTCGAACCCGTGGCGCTTCCGCCCGGGGTCGGGGTCGCCGAGATGTCAGCCGCTGCGCACAACCTGGTGATCACCACCGACCGGCGGCTCTACGCCTGGGGCTTCAACCGGTACGGCCAGCTCGGCGACGGGACCAGAACCTGGCACACCACTCCGGTGGAGATCGGGCTGGCCCCCGGCGTGCACCCGGTGGCGGTGTCCGCGGGCTCGATCCACAGCCTGGCCATCGGGTCCGACCGTCGCCTCTACGCGTGGGGTGCCAACCACGACGGCGGTCTGGGCACCGGCGACACCCGCGACCGACACCGCCCGACCCCGATCCGGTTCCCGCCCGGGGTCTATCCCGTCCAAGTCGCGGCACTGCTCGGGTCGAGCCTGGCGATCGGTTCGGACGGTCGGTTGTACGGATGGGGTTACGGGTACGACGGCGTCCTCGGCGACGGGGACGTGACTGCTCATCAGGTCAGGATTCCGCAGCCGTTGCGCACCCCGACCGGGGTGCGGTTCACTGCGGTGTCCGGCCGGCTGGCCTCGGCCGTTGCCATCTCCGCTGACGGCCAGGTGTACTGCTGGGGGAGCAATTCCCACGGACAGCTGGGCGACGGCACCCGAACGGTCCGGCCGGCCCCCACCGCCGTCAACCTCCCTGACAACCGACGGCCGCTAGCCGTGACCGCGGGCCATTACCGCGTCTTGGTGCTCACGGAATGACACTTGTGCGCGGTACAGCCCGCCGAGCCCGGTTGTTGCATGCGATCCTGCCCTCGGCCACGGCACTGAGCACGGAGGAATGATGGCGGACGATCCCGAACTTGCCGCACGGCTTGCGGACCTAACCACGGCGTTGGCAGTCCTCGCCTCGACGGAGCGGACCGATGACGCCCGGACCATCGCCGAACGCCGCGAGGCGGTCCGGACGGCCGGCGAGGCGTTCGAGATGCAACTCTCCCGGCGATGTGTCTCCTACCTCTCGTTGTTCGCCGTTGACGACGACGAGGGAGACGACGAGGACGAGGACGAGGGCGAGGGTTCCTTCCGGATCTCAATCGACGACGACGTCGTCGACGATTGGGACTACGAAGACGTGCCGGAAGGCACCCGGATGAGCGTGCAGGTTCGAGAGGACTTCGTTCTGGTGCACGAGCAGGAATTCCGCGCCAGCGCCATGCAGGTCTTCCAGGAGACCGGCCCGTGGCCACCCGAGGTCGAGCCCAACGACGACGCGACCCGCTACCTCATGGCCCTAGTCGACGCGATCGGCCTGCCCGAGGTCGTCTTCGGTGGACGCGTAGCCGGTCTGGAGCCCCTCGGCGGGCAGACCCAGGTCCAGGTCGTCGACTCGGCAGAATGAGCCCAGGAGCCAAACGAAATCCGGGGAATGGAGTCGCGGCCCAATGCCCAACACCCCATCCTGATGCGATGAACGACGTCCACAGGCGATGGATCGCGAAGGTCGGCCTGCACCGGTCTCCGGGCTCGCCGGACTACCAGGAGTCCTGGTACTGGCAGCAGTGCGGCGGCTGCGCGTTCTACATCCCGCTGAACGACCCGTTGGGCGCCGACTGGGGAGCCTGTTCCGGGGCGTCCTCGCAGTTCGACGGACTGCTGCGGTTCGAGCACGACGGCTGCGAGGCCTTCGAGCAGGACAGCACGGGCCGGGCTCCCTTTTCCCGATCCAGTCCCCAACGGGATGGCTCCAGCCGCCTTCGCGGGTGACCTCGCTCGCGGCCTCAGCGGATGCGCACCGCCAGTTCGGGCCCAGGCTCCCCGCCCGGTGGCTTGAGGCGGATGGCGAGCGCTTCGGCGTCGGCATGCACACCGAACTCGGCGCCGAGGTAGACGTCGCGGCTGGACTCCCAACGGCCTCCGCCCGTGCCAGTCGTCTCCTCGCCGCAGCTCCCGCCGTGGTCGTCGGCGATGAAGAGCCGCGGGACGCGACGCGTTGGCTGCCACCCGGGCTCACCGGGCAGGGCCGGTTCGGAAGATCGCGGCCCGGGCCGATGAACTCTCGCCGTCGTCCAGGTGGGATGAAGAATCAGCCCGGTGAGGATCGCCGGTCCGTCGGACAGGTCGGCCAGCAGCGCGACCACGGAGACGAATCGCGGGGCATCCAGCCGTTTCGTTCTGCCGAGGTACCCGAACCAGGTCCCGGCAGTCAGGTCGACGTCGACCTCGCTGGGCTCCGCTCCGGCGATCTGGATTCGAAGGGCCAGCCTGCCTGCCTCCGGCGGCGGTCCGGGGCGAAAGTAGGTCTCGGTCACCTGGTGGTCGAGATGGCGTGCGCCGGCGAACTCGTAGGCGGTCCCGAGGTCGTCGTCCAGGCGCATTCCGTGGCCGTCCCACAGTTCCAGCATCGGACCGGGCACGTCGTTGTCCGGCAATTGAGCCATCCCGACGACGACCCGCTCAGCGGTGACGTCCAGAAACAACAGGAGAAGCTCGGCAGCCTCCGTGCGCCAGACGCTGCCACGCGCAGGAAAGAGCATCGGCTGTGCGGTCATCGGACGATGCTGCCGGCCGATCCCGCGACCGTGGGCCCGGCGTGTCCCGCGCGGCGTCGACGCGCCCGTCGCTCTCGCGAGTCGGCGGGAGTCGCCTTCGCCGGGACCGCCGGGAGAATGCGACGCCCCGGGGCGACCCGCGGGGTGCCGGGCCCGCATGCCGCCGGGGGCGGTGACACTCGAGACTGCGTCAGCTGTTCGCGGAAAGGCCTCGGGACAGGTTCCACGCCTGGGCGCACCGGTTCGAGTTGATCATCGTGTAGATCGCCGTGCCGAGCCACACCGGGAAGCTGACGACCAACCCGATGATCGTCAGCGACAGCAGGAAGCAGACGCCGCTGACCACCATGAAGGCGATCGCCGTGTTGTTGCTGCCTCCCGGGTAGTCGGCACCGACGTAAAGGTGGCCGGCGCCGGGCCAAAGGAAGGACAGCAGGATTGCGACGGCGGTGCTCTTCGGCGTGATCGGCACGACGTAGGACTGCAGGGGAGCGGCGCCCCACCCCGGCTGGGCCTGAGCGACGGAACCGTAGGGCGGTTGTCCGCCGGACATCGGCGGCGCGGCGTGCGGGACCGGCACCCACTGGTTGTGCTGCCAGAGGTAACGCCCGTCGGGGCTGTAGACAGGTGCTGCGAACTGGTCGCCGGTGGTCATGCTCTCTCCCGTGAGTGGCGATGGACGGTGCGATTTCCTGGTCGCCGTTTCGACGCCGCGAACGAGGTGGCGGATTCGTACCTGCGGTTGGACCTGGCTCGTCCGAACGGCCGGCGTCCAACACGGGGGTCTCCGTAGGCGAGCAAGAGCCAGTCCCGCGACGCGGCGAGGCCGCTCGGGAGCCTGCGGGATCGAACCGGCGTGGTCGATCTGCCGGGCGCCCCTCCCAGGCGCCCTCGCGCCGGACGGGGAGGTGTCGGCGCTCGTCGACGGGCGGGCAACTGCACGGCCGGGGCCTGGGCTGGGTCGACGTCCACCTGCTCGCGGCCATTCTGCCCACGTCGGGTGACCGACTGTGGTCCCGCGACCGGCGGTTGCGTGCGGCTTCGGCCGCCCGTTGCACGATGAATCCGCCGGACCTGAAAACATGACCGGGTGAACCCCGATACCGAAGCAGGCTCCGCGCCGAGCGATTCCGCGAGCTTGCGAGCGGACATGAGCACGCACTTCATCCGCGACCTGATCCGCCGCGACCTTGCGAGCGGGAAGTACGGCGGCCGGGTGCAGACGCGCTTCCCACCGGAGCCCAACGGCTACCTGCACATCGGGCACGCCAAGAGCATCTGCATCAACTTCGGGCTTGCGGCGGAGTTCGGCGGGATCTGCAACCTGCGCTTCGACGACACCAACCCCGAGGCGGAGGACCACGAGTTCGTCGAGGCGATACTCGCCGACGTCGCCTGGCTCGGGTTCACCCCGGCGAACGTCTTCTACGCCTCCGACTACTTCGCCCAGATCTACGACTGGGCCGAGGTGCTGGTGAACAAGGGGCTGGCCTACGTCGACGACCAGGACGGCGACACCATCCGCGCGCAGCGCGGCGGGTTCGGCAAGCCCGGCATCGAGTCGCCGTTCCGCAACCGCGCGCCCGAGGAGAACCTCGCGCTGCTGCGCGGCATGCGCGACGGGGAGTTCGCCGACGGCTCGCGGGTCCTGCGCGCGAAGATCGACATGCAGTCTTCCGTCATGTCCCTGCGCGACCCGGTGCTCTACCGGATCCGCCGGGTCCCGCACGTCCGCACCGGGACGGACTGGATCGTCTACCCGACCTACGACTGGGCGCACGGGCAGTCCGACGCGATCGAGGGCGTCACCCACTCGATCTGCACGCTCGAGTTCACCGACCACCGCCCGCTCTACGACTGGTGCCTCGACCACCTCGACCTGCCGCGGGAGCGGCCCGAGCAGACCGAGTTCGCCCGCCTCGGCCTGACGCACACCGTCATGTCCAAGCGGCACCTGCGCGCGCTCGTCGAGGACGGCACCGTCGACGGCTGGGACGACGCCCGCATGCCGACGCTGCAGGGCATGCGGCGCCGGGGCTACCCGGCTGCGGCGATCCGGGAGTTCGTCGGGACGCTCGGGGTCTCCAAGACCAACGGCGTCACCGAGATCGAGTTCCTCGAGTCCTTCGTCCGCACCCACCACAACGCCAACGCACTGCGCCGGATGACGGTGCTCGAACCGCTCAAGCTCGTGATCACGAACTGGCCCGAAGGGCACGTCGAGCACGTCGAGCTGACCGAGAACCCGGAGGACCCGTCGGCCGGCGTGCGCAGCGTGCCGTTCAGCGGCGAACTCTGGATCGAGCAGGACGACTTCAAGCTCGAGCCGCCGCCGAAGTACTTCCGCCTCGCGCCCGGCCGCGAGGTCCGCCTGCGCGGCGGGTACTTCGTCACCGCCACCGACGTCGTCACGGGCGCCGACGGGAACCCCACGGAGGTGCACTGCACCTACGACCCGGAGACCAAGGGCGGCGCCGCGCCGGACGGCCGCAAGGTCAAGGCCACCATGCACTGGGTCAGCGCCGCGCACGCCGTCGACGTCGACGTACACCTCTACGAGCGACTGTTCGCCGACGCCAAGCCCGGCAGCGACGGCACCGAACCGACCGTGAACCCGGCCTCGCGCCGCACGATCGTCGGGGCGAAGGCCGAGCCCGTGCTGGCCGAGGTCAAGCCCGGCGAGGTCGTTCAGTTCGAGCGGCTGGGCTACTTCGCCGCCGACCTCGACGCGCCCGCCACCTTCCACCGCACCGTGGGCCTGAAGGACGAGTGGGCGAACATCCAGAAACGCAACGGCTGAGCGCCCGCCTTCACGGTCACTCCTTCGTACGTACCACCGCGATCGCGCCGTCTGGACGATTCGCCTCGCGGTCGTGCCGAGGCACGCTGTGGGGGTGAATCGCCATCGACTGTTCGGGAGTGCGACGGCCGCTCCGCTCGTCGTGCTGGTCGCCGCGCTGGGTGCGTGCGGGTCCGCGCCTCCGCTGGATCGGGCTGAGGTGGATCGTCGGCTCGAGGGCGTCGGGTCGCCTGCGGCGGAGCTGGTCTACGTCACCGAGGTCGCCGGCTACGCCGTTGCCAGGCAGTCCGTGGGCGTCTACGGAAACGACGGATTCAGCTCGCACTACTCCTCTCGAGACGGAGCGATCTTCCGACTCGCCGTGGACCGCGGCGTGTCCGAGTGCGCGAATCCGGTCGTCGAGGGCGTCGCCGGTGCCGTCTCCTGCGAAGCCGACGGCGACCTGCTCTACCGCTTCACCCCGGACGCGCACGAGTACGCGCGGGCCGAGGACGGGTTCGTCGTGCGCGTCGGTTCGAGAAGGAGCGCGGCGGATCGGGAGACCCTCCGACGGGCAGTCGTGGCCGCCCATCGGGCTCAGGACTCCGACCTGGACGGCATTCTGCCGCCGCAGCCCGCTGTTCCCCGGGCTCCGACGACTCGCGGCGATCTCCCCGACCGCGGCGACGGCGCTCCGCTGAATCCCGTCGGTGTCGGCGGCTGACCCGGCGTCAGTTGGCTGGTCCATACGACGTGGGCCCGAAAGTTCAGCCCCGGCGAGGCCAACGGACTGGACGGTCTGCTTCAGGACGTCGCCCATTCCTATGGGCCACGGATCGTCCATCGGCGCCCTGAAGAGATCGTCGGGACCGCCTGATCCCGACGATCTTCGTCAGTTCGGTCCGAGTTCGAATCGCACGCTGCCGATGATCTCGCCGGTTGCGGCCCGGACCTGGACCCGCCAGGCGCGGGTTCGTTCGTCGAGGCACCGGAAGATGGCGCCCCGAATGCGATCCACGGCAGACGCCGTGTTCGGGCCGGGGCGGCCGAGGACGGTGTCGACTCGCACGGTGGGCTCGTCGTCGGGGGATTCCCGCGTCGAGATTCGGGTGACGTCGGGATTTTCCAGGCAACTTTCGACCTGGCTGAGGTCGCGGGTCGCCTCTTCGCCTTCCGGGCTCGCCCGCGGGGTCTCGGATTTTCCGACGGCCGTTTCGGTAACGGCGGCGGGTGAGGGAGCCGGATTGCCGCCGCGTTCGCCTTCCTCCGTGGACCCGGCGCCGCCGCACCCGCCGACCGCGAACGACATCGAGGCGACGACGGCGAGGGGAGCGTGTTTGTTCACCCAGTTCATTCTGGCCAGGTGTGCCGGCGCCAAACCGTGTGCCGAGTCCAATCAGGTGAGTGACGGTCAGAAACTCTGCGGGCGCAACCGAATCGACGGCCACGCGGACGGCTGATCCTTTACACCGGTGCGTGCGGGGCAACCTCGTCCGCGCCCGCGACGAGGAGTGGCGAAACGGGGCCCACCGCGGTGCGGACGGCGTCGCAGATCGTCGCGTGGATGCGCCCGGCCGCCACCATCGGCTCCCACAGGCCCGCCGCCGCGAGGACGTCGCGGACCGGGCCTCGGACCGTCGCCAGGTGCAGGGCGACCCCGCCTTCGGCGAGGGCGCGGTCCAGGGCCAGGATCAGGTCGGCTCCGGTCGCGTCGATGTCGCCGATCGCGCTGGCGTCCAGGACGACGTGGCGCAGCGCGGGACGAGCGCTGACGACTTCGTGGACGCGGGATTCGACGAAGGCGGCGTCGGCGAAGAACAGCGGCCCGTCCAGGCGCAGCAGGGCTATGCGCGCATCGACGTGGGTCTCCCACCGGTCGACGTGGCGGTAGTGCGCGGTGCCGCTGACCCGGCCCACCTCGACCAGGTTGGGCCGCGAGGTGCGCGCGAGGAACACGACCAACGCGAAGGCCACGCCGATGCCAAGCCCCAGCGCCACGCCGAACACGAGGGTCGCGACGAAGGCGACGGCCCACGCGAGGCCGTCGGAGCGACGCATGCGCAGCATGCGCCGGGCGGTGGGCAGGTCCACCAGGGACACGACGGCGAGCAGGATCGTCGCGGCGAGCACGGCCCGGGGCAGGTCGACGAACAGCGGAGTGCCGACGGTGACGGCGACCATCAGCACGCCGGTGGCGACGAGGCCGGAGAGTTGGGTGCGGGCACCGGCCCGGACGTTGACGGCCCCGCGGGAGAAGCCGCCCGCCACGCACAGGCCGCCGAACAGGCCGGCTGCGACGTTGGACGCGCCGACGGCGGCCAACTCGGTGTCCGGGTGGACCCGCTGGCGAGCCCGGGCGGCGAAGGTCTTCGCGGTGCCGATGCTTTCCACGTAGGAGATCACCGCGAGGGTGAGGGCGGCGGGGAGCAGGGTGGTCACCAGATCGAGGTCGGTCGACGGCAGACGCGGTGCGGGCAGGCCGGCCGGGACGTGACCGAGGGTCCGCACGCCGTCCGCGTCCAGGTCGAGCGCGGCGACGGCGACGGTCGCCAGCGCGACGACGATCAGCGCGCCGGGCACCTTCGGGGCACTGCGGCGCAGCAGGACCAGCGCGACCAGTGCCGCGGCGGCGAGGACGGCGGTCAGGGCGTGCGCGGTGTTGAGAGCGGGCACGACCCTGCGGGTCACGTCGAGGAAGGTCGTCGGCGCACCGGACAGGTCGAGCCGCAGCAGGTCCTTCGTCTGGCTCGCGGCGATGGTGAGCGCCGCCCCGGCGGTGAATCCGGCGATCACCGGCGCGGAGAGCAGGTTGACCAGGGCGCCGAGGCGCAGGGCGCCGAAGGCCAACTGCAGCAGGCCGGTGAGAACGGCCAACAGTCCGGCGCCCGCGACGTAGACGCCGACGTCGCCGTCGGCGATGGGGCCGATCGTGGCGGCGACGAGCAGGGAGTCGATCGCGACCGGGGCCACCGAGATGAAGTTGCTCGTGCCGAGCAGTGCGTACACCGGCAGCGAGACGATCGCCGCGTACAGGCCCGCCTGCGGCGGCATGCCGGCCAGTGCCGCGTAGGCCATCGCCTGCGGGATGAGCAGAACGCCGACGGTCAGGCCGGCGACGACGTCGGGACGCAGGTTCTCCCGCCGGTATCCCCGCGCCCACCGGGCGAACGGCGGGCCGCCGCGCGCGGAGACGGTGCCGCCGCCACCCGGCCCGCCGTCGTGTGCGGTCACCTGCTCGCCCGGGGGCGGCTCAGTTCCGCAGGCTGGCGACGGCGGAGTCGATGCCACACGAACTGCCGCGGTTGTAGGGGAGTTTGGCCAGGAGCAGACCCATGGCGCAGGTGTTGCTGACGGCGGCGAAAACCAGTCCCGCGCCGACCATGCCGGCGAGGTAGCGGGCGGGCTCCCAGAACACGCTTGCGGCGATGCTGGCGAACACGATCAGACCGGCGACGAAGCGAACCTGGCGCTCCAGCGACCACTTGCCGGACAGCGTGCGACTGGGGCCGCCGCTCGCCGTCCACGCGATCATGCCGTCGACCAGAACGGTCCCGACGGCGCCTGCGTCGGCGAGGGTCTTGCACGCCAGCACGGCGCGGCGGCCCGACTGGCAGACGACGATCAACGGATCGGGCCCGGCCAGTCTGTGGGCGACGGCGCCGAGTTGGTCCAGGGGGATGTTGACCGAGCCCTCGATGTGCCCGGCGGCGAACTCGCCGGGGGTGCGCACGTCGAGCAGGCGTCCGGGTCGCCCGGCCTCCAGGATCCGTCGCACCTCCGCGGCCTCGATCTTCGCGTGGGCGCCGTGGTCGGGGACGGTCGCAGTCATGGGAAATCCCTTCGGAGGCGGGTTCTCGACGACCTCGAGTGCGGAGGTCGGACACCTCAATCATGTACGTACATTTGAAGTCTGGCAAGACGGCCCGGTGCGACCCGCCCCGCCCTCGAGTGCGGACCGACGTGGCTGACGCCTGCTCAGGTCTGGGCGATCGCGATCAGTTCCAGGGTCGCGATCGCCGCGACACCGCCCGCGAGCAGGTAGATCGCGGCGGTCGGCGCAGCCAACCTGTCGCGGCCGGCGGGGTGGGCAAGGGTGCGGGCGCGGGTGCGCGCGAGCACGCCGCACATCACGGCGAGCAGGGCCGCCAGGATCGCGGTGGCCAGGCGCAACGGGTGCGTTCCCCCGGCGTCGCGCACCGTGAGCAGTGCGGCATTGGCCAGCAGGGCGAGTGCGGTCCGGTCCCACGCCAGCAGCGTGCGCTCTCCCGGCAGGCCGGCGAGGTGGCGGCGACGGGTTCGGGCGTGCGGTTCGGAAGAGGCGATTGCTTCGGGCCGTTCCACCGCGGTCAGATCTGGTCGCGGAACCAGACGAGCAGCACGCCGATCGCCACGGCGATCGCTGCCACTGCCAGGCTCAGGTAGATCGGATCTCGGTTGGCGGGCAGGTCCGCTCCACGCCGCATGTGTCCCTGCACGATGCGCCAGCGACGCACCGCGGACACGGCGAGCAGCAGTGCCAAGGCCGTCAGTGCCAGGCCGATGCCGCGTTGCACCTCGGTCACCTGGTCGCGCGGAACGACGTGGATCAACGCCACGGCGCCGGCCAGCAGGCCGAGACTCGTTCTGATCCAGGCCAGGAAGGTGCGCTCGTTGGCGAGAGTGAACCGATAGTCGGGGTCGGCCTCCTCCGCGTTGCGCGCGTCCTCGGGTTCCCGCATTCCGCCACCTCCTCCCCGCCCCGGGCGTTCGCGCCCAGTGTCCTCCGGCCGAAGGCTGCTCCGTCGCCGACCCGCCCGAAGCGTCGCCGCCAGCCTCCGACGAATTGTACGTACAATAGGTCCAAGGCGAGATCGCCCTGGCGAAGCGGAGTTAGTCGATAGCATTGGCCCCGGTTGTCGGGCCGGGCGAGGCGGAGCGAGGTGGTCATGGCGGGAACCAAGCCACGCGCGCTCGTTCGCTCCTCGGAGCGTCCGCTCTGGGCGCAGCTCGAGGCGGATCTGCAGCGCCGGCTGGCCGCGGGCGCGTTCGACGACGGCGTTCCGGGCGAGCACGAGCTCGCCGAGCAGTACGCGGTGAGCCGGCACACGGTGCGCGAGGCGCTCCGTCGCATGCGCATGGCCGGCGTCGTGGAGTCGGGCCGTGGCCGGACCAGTTCGTTGGGCCACGCCTCCATCGAACAGCCGCTCGGTGCGCTCTACTCCCTGTTCCGATCCGTCGAGGCCACGGGCGTAGAGCAGCGAAGCACCGTGCTGGCCCTCGACGTTCGCCGCGACCCCGCCGCGGCCGCGGCGTTGCAGCTCGACGCCGCCGCGGACCTGGTTTTCCTGGAGCGGCTGCGCCTCGCGGGCGACGAGCCGTTGGCGCTGGACCGCAGCTGGCTTCCGCGCGAGGTCGGCGAGCCGCTGTTGGACGGCGAGTTCGAGCACGCCAGCCTCTACGGCGAGCTGTCCAGGCTCACCGGCATCCGGCTCACCGGTGGCCGGGAGGAGATCCGGGCGGTCGTCGCCGACGCCCCAACCCGGAAGATGCTCCAGATCAGGACCGGCGTCGCTCTGCTCGCCGTCACGCGCACCGGATGCCTGCGCGGTCGCCCCATCGAGCTCCGCGAGAGCCTCGTGCGAGGCGATCGCTTTGCGCTGACGGCCGAGTGGCCCGGCAACACCGGCTATCGGATCGACTCGGCGGCGTCCACCCGGCCGACCTGAGTCCGGCCCTTCGCTCTACGGAGCTCTTGACGGGGCCGCCGCAGGTCTGACTGGTCGTCAGATCACGATGCCGACTGGCGCTCCTGGGGATTCCGTCGTCCCGAACTGTTGCGCAGCCCCGTCGGATCCCTGACAGTGGGCTGAAAGGGGGTTGGCGATGGCGCTGAGCATCGAGCAGGCGAAGGGGTTGCTTCCCATCGCGTTGGAGGAAGCCCGGCTCGGCTTCGAGGAGGGCGGGTGCCCGATCGGGGCCGCGCTGTTCCACCGCGACGGTCGCCTGCTCGGCCGGGGACGCAACCGGCGCGTGCAGCACGGCGACCCGTCGGTGCACGGGGAGACCGACGCCTTCCGCAACGCCGGCCGTCAGCGCAGCTACCGCGACACGATCATGGTGACCACGCTGGCGCCGTGCTGGTACTGCAGTGGCCTGGTTCGCCAGTTCGGCATCCCGACGGTCGTGATCGGAGAGTCCAGAACCTTCCCCGGCGGGGTGGAGTGGCTGAACGAGTGCGGCGTGGAGACCATCGACCTCGACTCGGCCGAGTGCGCGGCCCTCATGACCGCCTTCATCGCGGCGAAGCCGGAGATCTGGCTCGAGGACATCGGCGAGTAGCACCGCACGGACCGGCGCGCGCTCTGCGCCTCCGAGCAACCGTGGTCCTGGGCCCACGATTGCTCGGATGCCGGCGGTGGGGCAGTGGGCCCCAAGCTCAGCGCCAGCCGTAGGCCCGGCGCAGTTCGGCGGCGACTAGGTCGAAGCGCTCGCGGTCCAAGATCGCACCCTCGCGGCGGATTCCATGCTCGGCGACTTCGAGCACGCGGTCGAGTCGTACCCAGGAAGGGCGCTGCCGGCCGTCCCAGGTCCCGGCGCCGAGCGCAAGCCAGTGCCGCTGGCCCTCCCGGTCGGTGTTGCTCGACAGCATCAGCCCGAGAAGGTCCTCGCCGTCGCGGCCGACCACCAGCAGGGGCCGGTCCTTGCCTCGGCTCGCGTCCTCTTCGTAGGGCACCCACACCCAGACGATCTCGCCCGGATCGGCCGCGCCGTCGAGGTTCGGCGAGTAGTGCACGCGGCGCCCGGCCTGTCGATCGGTGGGCACCGTCGTGGGCCGCGACGGGGCAGTACCGCGGGGGATCGCCCTGCCTCCGAGCAGCCGCCGTCCGATCTCGCGCCAGTTCACCGCGTCAGCCGGCGGCGTGCTTGTCGATGACGCGGCCGAGTCGAGGCAGAGCCTCGCGGACGTTCTTCTTCGCGTTCGGGCGGAGCCGGTCGTACATCTTGCGCAGGCTCTCCTTGTCCGAGGCCTTCGCCCGGGCGTCGGTGACCCCGACGAGTGCGTCGGCGGCCCGGTCGGAGTGCGTTGCCAGGAACGCGCCGAAGTCGCCGCCGCCGCCGGCGCGATGCTCGGCCCACAGCGGCTCCAGGGCGTCGACGAAGCCCGGCAGCAGCGAGCCGATCGCGTGGGCGAGGAAACCCGGCTTGAACTTCTTCACTCCGGCGTATCCGGTCTTCGTCACCGCGCCGGACACGCCGCTCTTGGCCGAGACCTCGCTGTCCACCAGCGCGCCGAGGTCGGCGATCACCGCGGGGCGCCTCGCGCCGTCGAGCAGGGCCGCCTTCAGGGTGTCCGCCACCGATGTCGCCTTCCGTCGTGGAGCTGCGCTGTCGGGCACGCTAGTCAAGGGCCGCGCCCTCGGCGAATCGTCGACGGCCGCCGACGCACTCGTTGGGCCGCCCCGTGGGTCGCCGTCGCAGCGGTCGCGACGTCGCTCGGGCCTCGACGGGGCGCGGGATTCGACTCGAATCGAATGGACCGCCCGACGCCTCGGGCGGAAACGGCGGGCTTTCATGAAATTGAACTGGAAAGTTCTGGAATATGGACTGTGCCTTCGCTTCACGTGGGTTGGAAACACGAATTGCCGTCTTCTTATGGTCCTCCAAGTAAACAATTTCGGCGGGGGTTTCCGTCGATCGACTACCCCCACTGGTTGGGGGTGCGTTGATCAGCGGGTATGCGGGCTCGCAGGCAAAGAATCGCTTCGTACGGCGACGCACTGGCCCCCCGGACGGGGAACTCATACCCCCGGCTTCTTAGGTCTTCTTCAGTTCTGAGGCGGGTACCTTCGAATTGCGGCGAGATCGAGGCTCTGCTTAGGGGCAACCTCGGAGATCGAAGTCCCTCGCCCGGCAGGCCGCCGTTTCGGTGTGGCCCGAACGCGCGGCCAACGCAGGATTGCTCACCGGTCCCGCGTGATTCCGTGCCCCGCAGTCGTCCCGGCTCGGGTTCCCTCAATTGAGGAGTATTTAAGGTGCGACGCTGTAAGAAGAACGCCGTCAAGATCGTGCCAGTGGTCGCCTCTGCGGCCCTGGTCCTAGCTGCCTGCGGCAGTGGGGGCAGCGAATCCCCGGTGGCGCAGCAGGTCCCCGACGCGCCCGCCGCATCGGCCGACGCGCCGGCTGCGGCCGACGCTCCCGCCGCCGCCGCTCCCGGAAAGGCCTCGTCCGGCGACGCTGCGTCGTCCTCGAAGACCAAGGCGGCAGCTCCCTCCGCCGCAGCCCCGAAGGCTTCGGGTTCCGAGGCGGCCGCGCCGTCGAGCGGCGCCGCGAAGAGCTCGAGCGCCAAGAGCGCCAAGGCGCCTTCCGCGAAGTCGTCCACGGCGACCGCGACCGGCAAGGGCGCGACGAAGTACACCGACAACTCCAAGGCCGCCAAGGGCTCCGGCGAGGCGCTCACCAAGGTCAAGGCCGTCGAGTCCGCTGCGGAGCAGGCCGAGAACGAGAAGATCGCGGAGCAGAAGGGTGGCGCCACCGACATCGGCATCACCAAGGACTCGATCAAGCTCGGCTCGATCAACATGCACGGCATGGCGCTCGGCAACGTGCTGACCGCTCCGCAGGTTCGTGGCA
>JBQTIB010000149.1:0-5501 GCA_052389435.1 Sporichthyaceae bacterium
GGCCACTGTCGAGGCCTTCCGGAGTCAGGTTGCTTGGTCGCTCCTGATCTTGGAAGGCCTCGTCCCGTTCCCGGGCTCAGGCCGCTACCGCGAGTCGCTCACCCCCACCGCAGGTCGGAAGAGCCCCAAAACATCTGCGGCGATGGCGGCCGGCAGGTCAAGGCTGATCGAGCGCATCGCGGCGTTGCGTGCGCTGCGCAGTTCGAGACCCGCTCGGCGTAGTTCAATCATCATGGCGTTGGCGGTCATCGGCTGGCCGGCGCGCCCGCCGGGGAAAAGCCAAGGACTGTCGGCATTCGCGGCTGTGTGGACGTTGCCTGTGTCGGCGAGGTGGCAGAGCACGAGTGGGTGCAACGCTTCGGGCAACTCGGCGGGCGTTCTGCCGAGTCTCACTGCAATGCGATCGCCGTCGACGAGGATGTCGTCGAGGCGCAGTCGGCAGATGCGAGTGACCGGTTGGGCGAAGAGCAGGACGAGGACGGCGGCAAGCCGGGTTCTCGTCGAGGCGGCGCCTTGGCCGGTCAGGCAGCGTTGGAGCAGGCGGAGTTGTTCGTCCTCTGCGGTGACGGGGGTGGTCGCAGCCTGCCGGCGGGGGAACTCGATGCGTTGCATGTGGCCGTTGGCCATGGCCCAGTGGACGAAGGTTCGAGCGGTGTAGCGGGTGCTGGGGCCCGGGGCGAGCCAGGCGTCGAGGTGTTTCTGCGCGAGCTCGGCGGGTGCGACGCCGAGGCCGTCGAGGTGCTCGAGCAGTTGGGTCGCCAGCGTGAGTTCTTGGCGTGCAGTGGCGGCGCGGCCGGGCTTGAGCGCCTGTCGTTCGGCGAGTGGACGCATCGCCCGTAGGTGGTGCCAGTTGGCGAATCCGGCGAGCAGGACGCGCTGGGAGGGGGAGCGGTCGGCGAGGAAGGTCTGCAGCCAGTTCTCGAACAGCAGCAGGGTGCGGTCGCGCGGGGGCAGCACGCCGTGGTGGACGAGAAGGTCGCGCAGGTGGGTGAGGGTGCGACTGGGCGGTTCGGCGTCCAACGCCTCGTGGGTCGCGGGCAGGCTGCCGTCGGCCAGTGCGCCCAAGAGCCGGAGGACCTCGGGATTGCGCAGCCAGATCATCGCGCTTCGTGGATGGTTCTGGGCGACGAGCGCCGCGACGACGGGACGCACAGCTTCCGCGATGCAGCCGTCCGGGCCGGTGAGCATGAAGGTCAGGTCGTCGCTGAGACAGCAGCGAGCGCAGAGGCCCTTGCGGTGTGGCTCGTCCTCTTCGCCGCAGCGAGTGCAGGCGAACTCACAGCCGAGGCGCGCGCAGTCCGAACAAACGGGCGTCGCGTCGAGCAGGCCGGGCAACAGTCGCTCCCGGCCGCACGACGGACATCGGCCGCGGCGGCGGGTGGCCTGCTGGTAGCAGCGCCGGCAGACGAATCCCTCCGGCCAGACGACGCCACGTCGCGGGACGGGTCGGATGCACCGGGCGCAAATCGTGTCGCTCACGAGTCGTCCGAGCGCAGCCGGGCCCGCTTCGGCCTGCCGGTCGCGGCGAGGTCGACGACTTTGCCGCCACCGCCTGCCCCGGCCGCCTTGCGGGTGGCGACGGTGTGCGCGCTGGTCTGTACCAGATCCGCGGGGGTGCACTCGAAGATGTCGCAGAGAGCGGCGAGCACCGTCAGCGACAGACGTTCCGGCGTGCCGGTGACCAGGCGGTGGATCTGGGAGGGGGACAGGTCGATCCCGCGCTCGCTCAACAGGGGACTCAGGGCCGTGGTGGCGAACATGCCGTGATCGGCCATGACGTCGCGCAGCAGCCAGCGATAGGAGATCTGACGTTGCATCAGTCGTCCTTTCCAGAGTCGAGTGCTCGCTGCAGGGTGCGGTCCAGCGAGGCGCGCAGCGTTCGTGTGCGGTAGTCGGCCGACACGAAGGTGTAAAGGGAGGTCGTGGAGGCGTGTTCGTGGCCGACCTGCTGCTGCACGAACAGCGCGTCGAAGCCCTCCTCGACGAGGTGGGTCACGTAGGAGCGACGCAGCGAGTGGAAGTCCAACGCGGGGTCCAGATCCAACGCCCGGCGGTAGGCGGCGAAGGTGCGGTTCAACCCGCTGAGACCGACCCGGTCAGCTCGCTCGGATGGGAACAGAGCCGGACCTGCAGCGTTGGAAAAGTGGCAGCGGACCTCACCGATCCACTCCTCGACGACCTCCGCGCTCCAGTCCCAGACCGTCAAGACGCCTCGCCGCTTCGGCGGCGACCCGCGCATCGCCTTGCCGTGGCGGACGTAGCAGACGCCGCGCACCTCGCATCGCATGCGAGATTTTCGCGTCTTATGCACAGGGCGCGCAAGCCCGCAGGTCAGTCGGTTCACACCCGTCGACGACCCGAGCCGCAACGGCATCCATGCCGGCCGCTTCACGACAACTCGCATCGCAGGGACACGGCGACGTCGTCGCAGGTCTGACGTACGAACTCCCGTGGCGACCGAGACGGACAGCAGCCGGTCGGTTAGGGGGATGCGAATTCAGCGGCAGATGCGATCCGCAGCAGTTAAACTGACATAACGTCCATTATCGGCGGCGAAGAGCGTTCGCTAGACGGCGGTGAGTGTCATGGTTCCGCTGCGTCCGCGAGCGTTGAAGTAGCGTCCCGAGACTGCACCCGAGCGCGGGTCGATGACAAGGTCCGCGGTGCCGTCGTGGTCGCCCATGTCGGGGTCGGCGACTCCGGGTCGGATCTCGTTCTTGTAGGTGTAGGTCAGGCGTGCGTCGTGGTGTCCGGCCCGGGAGACCGCGGCCGCGATGGAGCGGGACGTGGAGGTCGCACGGTTGAGCACTTCCAACCTGACGCCGATCCCTGTCCAGCGCTGTTCGATCTGCAGCCGGATGTCGATCGTCGTGTTTTGGTAGGACGACACGAGCTGGCCTTCGTAGACGCCTTCGATGCATGGGGTGTCGACCAGCCCGAGGGCCCGGATCCAGCGCCAGCGCCACGCTCTGGTGTCGACGAGGCGATGGAGCAGGCCGTAGGCGGCGGCCACGGTCGGCGCACCGACGAGCCATCCCGGCACGGAATCGAGCGGACTGACCGCCGCGTCGGCGCCGATGGCGAGGAGAACGGCCAGGAGGGCGAGCACCGCCTGGGTGCGCCCGCGGTTGTCGTCGGAGCTGTATACGTGCACGTCCTACAGCATCGCCGAAAGCACCTGCAGGACGTGGCGGGCGTTCGCCGGGTCGTGCCCGCCAGGGTCGTCGACGAACAGTCGGTGGATGCGGTCGCCCGACCAGATGGCGCGTCGCAGATCCTCCACCGCGTGCCCGCCGAGCCAGCCGATGGCGTCGCGGACGCGCTGCACCTCGTCCGCGCCGAGGTAGGCGTTCGGGACGTTGGAGACCAGGCACTCCAGCAGGTAGCCGGGAGCGGCCCGTTTGGTCAGCAGGCCTCCGTCGACCGCGCGGCGGCGCAGGCGCTTCACCTGGCGCACGGTCGGTTTGTAGTTCCCGGAGCACGCCGCGTTTTTGTCCTGCCCCTTGCTCAGGTGCTCTTTCGGATAGTTCACGATCTCGGCGCCGGACAGCGGCTGGATGCTGATGCCCTCGATCCACGCGGGCTGGCCCGTGGGCGGATGGTCGGTGTAGAGCCGGTGCTGCATGCATGGGACGACGTCGGCGTCCACGTAGCCCTGCTTCTTCGCCACCCGCAGGCACTTGTCCTTGGAACTCACGCGCTCGGACCCGAAGTAGTCGACCAACGCGGCCTGGACTCGCCGACGAAACTCGGCCTGGGTCGTGGTGCCCGGAATCCGCCGGTCGTTGTAGGAGGCCACCTGGGGTGGCGAGAGCCTGCGGATGTCCGGCACGAAGGTGCTGGTCAGCATCACCACGACGTCGACGTCGCTGTCTCCGCGGGTGTTGGTGTGGTTGGCGTAGGAGCCCTGCAGGAACACCTCCCAGTCGAGGGCGCGCAGATCGGCGGACCCGTCCAGTGCGGCCTTGACCGCGCCGTAGGTCGCCTTCGCATTGTCCTGGGCGCCCTGGGTGGTGAAGCTGCGCAGATCCGCTGCCGTGACGTCCATGCCGCGGAGCCTCCTTCTGGCGTTGCCGGCGCCGGACGCGCCAACCTGCGCGGAGGCTAACCGCCGCCACCGACATTTTGGTCCGAATCGGCCCTAGCGCTTTCACCGCGTAGGAAGTGCGCGAACCTCGGCCGAGTGTCCGACGGGCCGAATCATCGGTGCCGTCAGCGACTCTGTTAGCCGGCGTGGGTGCCGTGCTCGCGCCGCTCAACCGGGGCTCGTTCGGGCGGGTGACGCTGAGACATGTCCACTGCGATGGGCAGGCGACGGAGAGGCAGTGAGCGCAGGCGCGCTGCCGGGTGGCACGACGAGGAGGGTGGGTGGTGGGCCGATGACAGAGAAGTCCAGTTCGAAGGTGGCAGTGCCAAGATCACGCAGCAGGGCCGCGGTGAACCTGGGGTCGACCTGCTTCAGGAGCTCGTCGGTGGTGGCGCCGGGGTCGCGCGCCGCACGGCCTCCAGGGCCATGCGCAACTTCTCCCCCTCGGTCAACGGGTTGTTGGCCAGGCGGCTGGCGGCGAACGCATCGCCTCGGCGGCCACCTACGCCCAATACGTCGCCGCACGACGATGACGACCGGAACTCGAGCGACGAGCAGAACGCCCGCGGCGGCCTTCGCCGCCTCGTTTCTATGTATCCGTAAAGCCCTAGTTGTCTCGATTCAAATCGTACCTAATCGCCCCACCGGACACACTGAAAAAACTTACAGGGAAAACTTTGGCGGACTGCGAACCAAAACCTCGACTCCACCGTCCTGTGTGAACCAACACGTTCGGGATGGAGTGCTGATGAGACAAGACAACGAGACGCAGTCGCATCTCAGCGGTGGACATTTGGAGAAATCGTCCTGGGGCCGGACAAAAGTGATTGCAGGACTGAGCGCCCTAGTCGTCGCCGTGCCGTTGGCCAGTCCCGCCCACGCCACGCACTACGACTTCCAAAACTTGGTTCCTACGGCCGTCTACGCTCCCACCTGCATCAACGACGTAGCGAGTGCCGATGGTCCAGTGTGCCGGACCGACAACAACACCCTGACATGGTTCGCCGACCGGACCGGCCCATCGTTCGAGCTGGAGACCTCCGACTTCAACGTCATCGTCAACGTGATGGACACCGACTACGAGACTTCCGATACAGGTCTGAGCGTGTCCAATACGACTTCTCCGTCCTACTCGGGCGGCACCGAGACGGACATCATCTACCAGGAAAGCAATCAGAGCATTCCGTCGAACCTAGACGGCATGACGTGGTGCGACGACGCCGTGGACGGCACCTCGCACGAATGCGATCAGCAGTACGTGAGAATTCGAGACAGTGGCCACTACGTCGGGCCTTGGCCCCCGATTTTGGACACGCGATTCGGTTATGCAGCCACGGAAAGCGTAGATGCCGTGAAGGTGTTCTCGTAGGCCATGGGGCTGAGGTAGCCGCAGGTCGAGTGTCGTCTGCGGGTG
>JBQTIB010000150.1:0-23770 GCA_052389435.1 Sporichthyaceae bacterium
GGCCACCGCGCCGTCGCCACCCGCTACGACAAGCGCGACTTCGTCTTCCGCGGAACGATCGACGTCGCCTCGATCCGGATCTGGCTACGGGACCCCGTCAGATGATCCGCGGGACACGCTCTAGTCCCCCCAAGGACCGTGGTCCCGGGGCCTCGTTGGGGCGGACGCCCCGGCTCGCAGCCGCGGTTCATCCGAACGGCCGAGAAATTTCTGGCCATTCGGCCGATATCGGTGGAACCGAATCGGGACGATCGACGTCGAAGCTGGCATCGACCGTGGAACGAGCGAGGGTGAACTCATGTCCGGTTACGACCAGAACGAGGACACCTTCGGCCACGGCGATCCCGCCGGGGAGGGGACGGCGGGCGAGCACGGTGGGCTCAATGTCGGAGCTCGAGCGGCAGCCACGAGTTCCGGCACGCATCGGACCACCGGTACGGGAGCGACAGTAGGGACACCGCCGGCAGGCTTTCGAGCCGGCCGGACGCCGTCGATCGGCCACATCCCAACGGGGGGCGGCCGGCCGACCCGACTCGTCATCGGTGCTGTTGCGCTCGCCGTCACCTTCGGGTTCTCCCCGCTGGGTGTGGACGGGTCCGTCGCCGCTGTGGCGGCGGCGGACCTTTCCGCGTTTGGGAGCTGCGAGGAGTTCACGAAGTACATGCGCGCCGAGGCCGAGAATGAGGTCGGTGCCTACGGGATGGGCGGCGGGCCGGTCCTCTACAAGGGCGCGCCCGTCGCGCCCTCGGCGGACGCCGGGTCCGCACCCGCTGCCGAGCGTTCGGCCGCGCCGCAGGAGGCCCTCGGCAACAACTCGACGGGCACGAACGTGCAGGAGCGCGGCGTCGACGAACCCGACGTGGCCAAGGTCGACGGCTCTCGGCTGCTCACCCTTGCCGAGGGCAGGCTGGCGATGGTGTCGACCTCGGGCACCAAGCCCAAGCTGCTGGACACGCTCGGCTTCGGCGAGGGCCAGTACCCGACCGAACTGTTCGTGCTACCCGGAAGGCGCGCGTTGGTGGTCGGCAGCGCCTACGAGCAGGCAGAACCGGATTCCCCGCAGGGCAAGCGTGCGCCCGCCGGGGCCGATCGCCTCGGCGCACCGGACTACTACGGCGGCAACTCGCTGGTCGCGCTGACCCTCGTGGACACCTCGGGCTCGTCGCTGAAGGTTCTGCGCAGCGCGCGGGTGACCGGCACCTACGTCTCGGCGCGCCTGTCCGACGGCGTCGTGCGCCTGGTGTTCGGCTCGCAGCCCCGGATCCGCTTCGCGCCGCGCGGGGAGAACGAGGCGGACGCCGTGGCCGAGGCCCGCAATCGGCGCACCGTACGCACGGCGAGGACGGAAGCGTTTCTGCCGCAGCGTCAGATTCTCGACGCCGCTGGCAGGGTCGTGTCGGCGACCCCGCTCCTGGAGTGCACTTCGATCCGTCGTCCGGCGCGACCGTCCGGGCTGGGCATGGTCAACGTGCTGAACCTGGACACCGCCAAGGGCGCGCGCCTGCTCGACGTGGGCGAGGGCGTCGGCATCGTCGCCAACGGCGACGTCGTCTACGCCTCCACCAAGCGCCTCTACGTCGCGACCACCGAGGGCGGCTTCGGCTGGAACCGCCCGTGGGGCGGCGCGCCGCGCAAGCAGGCGCGGGACCAGCGGGTGACCGCAGTCCACGCCTTCGACGCCACCACGCGCCGCTTCTCCGACTACCTCGGCTCCGGCAACGTCCCCGGCTACGTGCTCGGCCGGTGGGCCTTCTCCGAGCACGAGGGCTACCTGCGCGTCGCCACCACGACGGGCGAGCCGTGGGCTCCGCCGCAGGACGGCGAGGTCAGCGAAAGCCGGGTCACCGTGCTCGAGGAGACCCGCGACGGCCTGCGCAGGGTCGGCCAGGTCGCCGGGCTCGGCAAGACCGAGCGGATCCGCGGCATCCGCTGGTTCGGCGACGTCGCGGCGATCGTGACGTTCCGTCAGACCGACCCGCTGTACATGGTCGACCTGTCCAAGCCCGCCAAGCCGCGGGTGCGCGGCGAGCTGAAGATTCCGGGCTACTCCGCCTACCTGCATCCGACGGGCAACGGAGGGCTGCTCGGCATCGGGCAGGACGCGGACTCCGAGGGCCGGATCACCGGCCTGCTCGCCCAGCAGTTCGACGTCGCCAACCTCGCGAAGCCGACGCGGACCGACAGGCTCGGCCTGGGCAGGGGCTACACGCAGGTCGAGCACGACTCGCGTGCCTTCACCTACCTGACCGGTCGGCGCCTCGCGGTGATCCCGGCCTGGGTCAACCAGAAGGTGTCCTGCCCGGCGAACGCACAGTGCGCGGCCGGCGGCCCGAACGGCGAAGGCTTCGTCGGCGAGATCTCCGTGCCCGCCGCGATCGGCGTGCTGGTCGGCGCCGACGGCAGCCTGACCCGAGCCGGCAAGTTCGTCGGAGACTCGACGATCCTGCGGGTCGTCCCGGTCGGGAAGCGCCTCGCGGCGATCACCGCGACCAGCGTCTTCCTTCTCGACCCCGACGGGCTGAAGCAGGTCGGGTCGGTGCGCATCTCCTCCCAGCCCCAGGCACGGTAACGCCGTCTTCGGCAGCCTGTCGCGCCTGTCCCGAGCAGCGGGACGGGCGCGCAGACGGTCGAAGTCGATCGACTCGAACGATTCCGCGGGCCCTGCCGCTCCAGGACTCGTGCACGGTTCCCGCGGCCCGGTCCCTCGACTTCGGCGTCGCCGGATGCGGTTCCCGAGCGGCTACCCCGGAGTCGCCGCCCCCGCGCGGAGTCCGGGGCCGTCCGACATCGTTCGACGGCGACGCTCTCCTCGCGGCGCTGCGTGCCCGCACCGACCCTCCGCCGTGGGATCTCGCGCTCGCCGAAGCGCTGGAAACCCGCCGCCGACGCAAAAGTTGGACCGGCGGCGAACGTTTCGCCCGATTGCTCCGTCCTGGTGGCAACGGGCAGTGAGGCGCTGCCCCGCCTGTCCCGAGGTGGTCCCCCATGAACGCTCCCGAGAACGCCCCGGCAAAGAGGCGACTGCGCGTCCTGCGGCCGGTGCCCCTGACCGGCATCGCACTCGGCACCGTCGCCGCGGTCACCGCGGCGATTCTGCTGAACCCGACGGGCCAGTCGACCGCCGCGGCCGCGGAGGACCTCCCCGCCTTCGACGACTGCATCGCCTTCGAGAACCGCATGCGCGATCTGACGCTGCCTCGAATCGGGGCCTACGGGATCGACGAGAGCATCCGCCCGATGTTCGACGCCGGCGCGACCGCGAGAGGCGGAACCCCCCTTGCCGGCGAGTCCGAGGTGCAGTCCATGCCGGTTCCCGACCGGGCACCCGGCATGCCCGCCGCCGCGGCTCCCGAGGCCGCCGCAGCCGAGGCGGCGACCGACGTCGCCGCGGCACCCGCCGCCGACGTAGCCGCCAAGGCCGCCGCGGCCGCACCCGCCGCGAAGGCGGCGGCGCCCGCCGCCGAGAAGGCCGATACCGCCGCTGCCGGGTCCAGCGAAGCGGCGACCCCCGTCCGCGAGGCCGCGCCGGCGACGGCGCGTACGACGTCGAAGTCCGAGGCGAGCCCGGACCGCGCCGTCGGCACCAGTGCGACGGGCACGAACGTGCAGGAGCAGGGCGTCGACGAGGCCGACCTCGCCAAGACCGACGGCCGGTACCTCGTCACGGTCGTGCGCGGAGCGCTGCAGGTCGTCGACGTCTCCGGTGGGACTCCGCGTCCGCGGGGCAGCGTCGACCTACGGGGCCTGCGACCGAGCGAGCTGCTGCTCGAAGGCACCAAGGTCCTGGTGGTCTCCCCCGGGGCGAACGACGCCGGCCGCAAGCCGTACGCACAGCCCGTGGGGACCTCGCTGAGCTTCGTCGACATCTCCGACCCGGACCGGCCGAAGCTGACCGGCAGCGAGGAGATCGGGGCCCGCTACCTCTCCGCGCGCATGTCCGACGGCGTCGTCCGCGTGGTGCTCTCGACGACGCCACGGCTGAACTTCACCCAGCCCGGCGTGTGGCGCGACGGGGACCGGATGGGGTCCCCCGAGGCCTCGGAGGCGAACCGGAAGATCGTGCGCGACGCCAAGGCGGCGGACTGGATCCCGACCCGGCGGATCGTCGACCACGACGCCCGCACGGTGCAGGAGAAGCCGCTGCTGGAGTGCACCGACATCCGCCACCCGGTACGGGATTCCGGCGCGGACCTGCTGACGGTGCTGAGCATCGACACCCGTTCGGGCAGCGGCCTGCAGGATCTCGCGGCCACCGCCGTCGTGGCCTCAGGCGATCTGGTGTACGCCTCGGTGGACAAGCTGTTCGTGGCCACCACCCTCGGCGGGTGGGGCGGTTCGTGGCGCGAGCCTGCGGTCGAGGGCGACGTCGTCGCGACGCGACGCAGCGGCACCCTGACGGCGATCCACGCCTTCGACGTCACCGGCGCGAAGGCCCGGTACCTGGCCAGCGGCGAGATCGACGGCTTCGTCTACGGCCGCTGGGCGATGTCCGAGCGCGACGGCCTCCTGCGCGTCGTGACCACCACCGACGCACCCTGGAACGGGCGCGGCGGAGGCGGATCCCAGACCGGGGTCCGCGTTCTCGACACCGAGGGCAAACGACTGGACGAGGTCGGCCGCGTCGACGGAATGGGCCTGACCGAGACGGTCCGCGCCGTGCGGTGGTTCGACGATCTGGCGGCGATCGTGACCTTCCGTCAGACCGACCCGCTCTACCTCGTCGACCTGTCGCAGCCCACGGCGCCGCGGGTGCGGGGCGAACTGAAGATCCCCGGGTACTCCGCCTACCTGCACCCGATCGGCGATCGTCGCCTGCTCGGCGTCGGCCAGGACGCCACCGACGTCGGGCGCATCACCGGCCTGCAGGTCTCCTCCTTCGACATCCTCGACGTCACCGACCCGCGCCGTTCGGATTCCCTCGAACTCGGCGAGCAGTCGAGTTCGCCGATCGAACAGGACCCGCGCGGTTTCGTGTACCTGCCGCAGGAGCGCCTCGCGGTGTTCCCGATGAACGCGCCGGTCTACTACTGCAAGCAGACCGGGCGTTGCCTCCCGCGCGGCGAGCAGGGCGAACTGCCCTACGGCCCCGGCCTGGTGTCGGTGCGGGTGGCCAAGGACGGCACCCTCACCCGGGTCGCGGCCTGGGACTCCCACCTGCAGGGCGGCCTGTCCGCGCTGAAGACCATGCCGCTCCCGGGCGGGCGCCTTGCCCTGCTCGACGGCCGAGGCGTGGCGATTCTGGACCAAACCACGCTGAAGGAGAGCGGCTACACCCGCTTCTGAGGAAGTGCAAGAACCACAGCGCATGTCATCCGCAATGGCTCCACAAACCGGACGAATCGCCCAGATTTACAGCCATTGCGGATGACGTGCGCAATGGCTGTTGACCAACTACTCCACAACGCCTAGGCGCTCGAGGATGAGGGCCTTCACGGCGGCGGCGTCGGCCTGGCCACGGGTGCTCTTCATGACCGCGCCGACGAGGGCGCCGACGGCGGCGACCTTGCCGCCGCGGATCTTCTCGGCGACGGCGGCGTTCTCCGCGATGGCCTCGTCCACCGCCGCGGTCAGGGCGCCGGTGTCGGAGACGACGGCCAGCCCGCGAGCCGCCACGATCTCCTCGGGCCGGCCCTCTCCCGCGAGTACGCCCTCGATCACCTGGCGGGCCAGTTTGTCGTTCAACGAGCCGGCCTCGACGAGGTTCACCACGTCGTAGACGTCGCGGGCGGAGATCGGCAGGTCGCCGACCTCGACGCCGGCGTTGTTGGCGGCGCGGGCGATCTCGCCGAGCCACCACTTGCGCGCCGCGTCCGGGGATACCCCGAGCGCGACGGTCGCCTCCACCGACTCCACGGCCCCGGCGCTGAGCAGCGCCTGGAGGTCCAGTTCGGTCAGGTTCCACTCCGCCTGCAATCGCCTGCGCCGGGCCATCGGCAGTTCCGGCAGCGCCGCTCGGAGTTCGGAGATCCACGCGGCGTCCGGGGCGATCGGCACCAGGTCGGGCTCGGGAAAGTACCGGTAGTCCTCGGCGGTCTCCTTCGATCGGCCGGACACCGTGGTGCCGCTGTCCTCCTGGAAGTGCCGCGTCTCCTGCACCACTCGCTCGCCGGCGTTGAGTACCGCGGCCTGGCGGGTGATCTCGTGGCGCACCGCCCGCTCGACCGAGCGCAGCGAGTTCACGTTCTTGGTCTCCGAACGGGTGCCCCACGGAGCACCCGGCGGCGCGAGGGACAGGTTCACGTCGCAGCGCAGCGAGCCCTCCTCCATCCGCACGTCGGAGATGCCGAGGGTGCGGCAGATGTCGCGCAGTTCCGCGACGTAGGCCTTCGCGACCTCCGGCGCCAGCGCGCCGGTCCCGGTCACCGGCTTGGTGACGACCTCGACGAGCGGAATGCCCGCCCGGTTGTAGTCCACGAGGGAATGTGACGCACCGTGAATACGTCCGGTCGCGCCGCCGACGTGCGAGCTCTTGCCCGTGTCCTCCTCCAGGTGTACCCGCTCGATCTCGATGCGGATCGTCTTTCCCTCGACCTCGACGTCGAGGTAGCCCTCGAAGCAGATCGGCTCGTCGTACTGACTGATCTGAAAGTCCTTGGGCATGTCCGGGTAGAAGTAGTTCTTGCGCGCGAAGCGGCACCAGGACGCGATCGAACAGTTCAGTGCAAGACCGAGCCGGACGATCGACTCGATCGCCTTCGCGTTCGCCACCGGCAGCGAGCCCGGCAGCCCCAGGCACGTCGGGCAGACCTGGGTGTTCGGCGGGGCGCCGAAGGCCGTCGGGCACCCGCAGAACATTTTGGAGTTCGTGCCGAGTTCGACGTGGACCTCGAGCCCGATCACCGGGTCGTAGGCGGCGAGGGCCTCGTCGTAGGGCACCAGGGCGATGCTCACAGTGCCGGAATCCCTTCGATCAGCAGCGACCCGGTGCGCTCGCGCAGCGCGCGCTCGACGGCTCCGGCGGCGCGGTACATCCGGTCGTCGGCCAGCGCCGGCGCCATGATCTGCAGCCCGATCGGCAGGTCGTCCTCCGCCGCGAGGCCGATCGGAATGGACATCGACGGCGTGCCGGCCAGCGAAGACGGCAGCGTGCACAGGTCCCCGCGGTACATGGCAAGCGGGTCGTTCACCTTCTCCCCGAGCCTCCACGCCGTGGTCGGCGTGGTCGGCGAGATCAGCACGTCGGCCACTGCGAATGCAGCGGCGAAGTCGCGGATGATGAGCGTGCGGACCTTCTGCGCGGCGCCGTAGTACGCGTCGTAGTACCCCGCCGAGAGCGCGTAGGTGCCGAGCAGGATCCGGCGCTTGACCTCGGGCCCGAAGCCGGCGGCGCGGGTGCGCGACATGACCTCCTCGACGCCGGCCTCGCCGTCGTCGCCGACCCGTAGGCCGTAGCGCATCGCGTCGAAGCGGGCGAGGTTGGACGAGCACTCGCTCGGCGCGATCAGGTAGTACGCCGACAGGGCGTACTGGAAGTGCGGGCAGGACACCTCGACGACCTCGGCGCCCAAGGACCGCAGCAGCTCGACGGTCGCGGCGAAGCCGGCCGCTACCCCGCCCTGGTACCCGTCTCCCCCGAGTTCGCGCACGACGCCGATCCGCATCCCGGCGACGTCGCCGGTGCGCGCGGCCTCGACGACGGGCGGGACCGGGGCGTCGATCGACGTGGAGTCCAGCGGGTCGTGCCCGGCGATCGCCTCGTGCAGCAGGGCCGCGTCGAGGACGGTGCGGGCGAAGGGTCCGGCCTGGTCCAACGAGGAGGAGAACGCGACCAGGCCGTAGCGAGAAACCCCGCCGTAGGTTGGCTTCGCGCCGACGATGCCGCACAGCGCCGCGGGTTGGCGGATCGAGCCGCCGGTGTCGGTGCCGATCGACAGCGGCGCCTGGTACCCCGCAACGGCCGAGGCCGAACCGCCCGACGAACCGCCGGGGACCCGCTCGACGTCCCACGGGTTGCGCGTCGGACCGTAGGCGGAGTTCTCACACGACGAGCCCATCGCGAACTCGTCCATGTTGGTCTTGCCGAGGATGACCACGTCGGCGGCGCGGAGCCGCGCGACCACGGTCGAGTCGTAGGGCGGACGCCAGCCCTCGAGGATCTTCGATCCGCAGGTCGTCGGAATGCCGTTCTGCGTCAGCACGTCCTTGAGCGCGAGGGGAACGCCGGCGAGCGGACCGAGCGGAGCTCCCGAGGCGCGCTTCGCGTCGACGGCGGCGGCGGCGGCCAGCGCACCCTCCGCGTCGACGTGCAGGAAGGAGTGCAGAACGTCGTCGGTCTTGGCGATGCGGTCCAGGTGAGCCTGCGTCACCTCGACGGCGCTCGCGGCGCCCGAGGCGACGGCGGCCGCGGTGGCCGCGGCGTCCAACCGAGTCAGCTCCGAGGCCACTACGGCTCCTCCCCCAGAATCCGCGGTACTCGGAAGCGGTCCTCCTCGGCGGCGGGGGCACCGGACAGGGCGGCCGCAGGCGTCAGACCCGGACGCACCTCGTCGGCGCGGAACACGTTCACCAGCGGCACTGCGTGCGAGGTCGGCGGAACGTCGTCGGTCGCGAGTTCGGCGACCTGCGCAACCGCGCCGAGGATGGCGTCGAGTTGACCCGCCATGCGGTCGAGTTCTTCCTCGCCGAGGTCGAGGCGGGCCAGCCGCGCCAGATGCGCGACCTCCTCGCGGGTGATGGCCATCTGGGAAGAGCTCCTCGCGCGCGGTGCGGTGTCGACGGACCGCGTCAGCTTAGTTGTCGACCGTGCGGGTCTCGCCCGTCGCGTTCGGGCGCGGTGGACACCTCGCGGAAACCGCGCAGGAGCATGATGGGACTGTGCATCTGCTGCGAGTGGTCCTCGCCGATCGACCCGGTTCGCTCGGCGCCCTCGCCACGGCGCTCGGCAAGGCCGAGGCGGACATCGTCGGCGTCGACGTCATCGAGCACCGCGGCGACGGAACGGTCGTCGACGACATCCTCGTCGACCTGCCGCACGGGCGGATGCCCGACGCCCTGGTCAGCGCCGTCAACTCCGTGGAGGGCGCCGCGGTCGAGTTCGTGCGCTTCTACCCCCA
Source organism: Sporichthyaceae bacterium (assembly GCA_052389435.1). Lineage (GTDB taxonomy): Bacteria > Actinomycetota > Actinomycetes > Sporichthyales > Sporichthyaceae > JBQTKD01. The sequence goes on from JBQTIB010000150.1 coordinate 9,054, forward strand.
CCGCGGTGGACTGCTGCGCGACCTGCAGGCCGTCGAGGCGATGACCGAGGAGCCGGCGCGCGCCGACGCCATCCTCGTCGACATGGCCGCCGACGTCTTCCGTGCGGACTGGGCGTTGATCATGGAACGCGCCCCGGACGGGGAGATGCAGCTGCGCCACCGCAGCCCCGCCGCCCCCGAGGAGCTGACCGACGTCAGCGCGCCGTGGCTGCCGATCACCCGCGCCCGACGGTTGCCGGACGCGGAGGCGTGGGCGCCGACCTGGGGCGAAACCTCGCTCGCCGGAGCCACGATCGGCAACCCGGAACAGGTGGTCGTCGTCGGCCGCCGCGGCGGCCCGGAGTTCCTCGACTCCGAGCTTGCGCGCCTGGGCCACCTGGTGACCCTCGCGCGCGCCATCCGTTTCGGGATCTAGATCTGCGGGACGAACAGTTCCCCGACGACGACGGCCGACGTGGCCGAGCGGCGTTGGCAGTCCCCGCCGGTGAACAGGAAGTGCAGCAGCGCTCCCGAACGATCGCCGGTGGCCGACGCGAGCGGCGTGACGTTTTCGAACCGGTGGGCGCCGACGACCGTGCGCCGGGTCCCGTCGCCGTCGACGAAGACCGCGGTGAAGGTCTCCTCGCCCCGACCGAAGAGGCAGTCTCCCCGGTAGACGCCCTCGGACCGGTACTCCCCGGCAAGGACGGTTCCTTCGGTGCCGGCGATCAGGCCGACGCAGGCGATTGCCCCCTTCGCGACGTAGGCGGCACGGTTGGGCGCCGCGAGCGTCAGGCCCGGGTCGAACTTCGCGCTCAGGGTCAGCGCGCACACCGCCCGGTTCGCCTCGCCCCAGGGTTGCGCCGACGACACCAGGACCGGCGACGCCTGCCCGATCGAGAGGACCGCGGCGGCCGCGAGTGCCCCGACAAACTCCATGTACCCGTCTCCGCTCCGACGCCCCGCCGATCAGCGTGCCACGAACCGGGCGGCCGGGCTCACGCCTCGCCGAACACCCCGCCCCCGGAGGAGCCGGGACGGAAGTCCTTCAGCGAACCGGTCCGCGGGAAGGTCGTAGCGGCGATGCAGGTGACCGAACGGTCGCCGAGGCGCCAGTTCAGGCTCGTCGGGTAGAGGGTGTAGATCTCGACGGAGCGGTCCGTCGCGGCCGCGGCGGCGTACTCCTGCAACGCCGGTCCGCACCGTCGGCTGAACGCGACGACCGCCGCGTCGCCGGGAAATTCGCCCGCCGGCATCTCCAGCACCGCGTAGACCTCGCCGGCGTGGGCCTGCTCGCACGGAACGGTGTCCAGGAACCTGACCCGCTCGTCGCTCGGGATCCGCGCGAGGCAGTCGCCCGCCTCGAGGTCCGCGGCGCTGGTGGAGTTTGCGAAGAGCACTGCGAGCGTCACGGCGCCCGCGACGAGCACCGCCCACGCCGCGGAGATCGCGAGCGCGGCGATCGACAGGCCCCGACCCGACCGGGTCCGCTTCGATCGCTTCAGCCCGACGACGGCCAGCGGGACGCTGACCGGGATCACGGCGAACACCGCGAGGACGAACGCGGCGGTCGCCATCCCGTTGCGCTGGGGCGGAGGCGGCGGGTCCCAGGGCGCCGGGGGATACCCGTAGCCGTGCGGATACCACTGGCCGGGCGGTTGCCCGGGGGGCGGCGGGTACCACTGCGGGGGCCGGCCGTCGGGCGGCGCGCCCCATCCCGACGGCGGCGGCGGCTGGGGAGCCCAGCCCCAGCCCTGGACCGGGCCGCCGGAGCCGCCCTCGGAACCGCCCGACTCGCTCGGCGTGGTCATCGACGGAACGTAGCGAGATCGCGAAGCAGCCGCCACCCCGTGCGTGGATCGCACCGGTCCGACCGCCGTTCGATCCGCTCGAGGCGCAGCGCCTCCGTGCTCCGGTTCTGTCGGAGGCGGGCGGTAGCGTCCCCGCTGTGACAGATCAGCCCGAGCCGTCCGAAGCCGCGGTCCGCGCCCGCATCGCCGAACTCGTCGCCGAGGTCCGGCGGCTGAACGATTTCTACTACGGCGCCGGCGAGTCGCCGCTGCCCGACGCGGACTTCGACGCGCTCAAGGACGAACTGGCCGGCCTCGTCGAGCGGTACCCGAACCTGGAGCCCGCGGACAGTCCGCTCGGCAAGGTCAACGCGCCCGCGCAACTGGTCGGGCCGACGATTCGCCACGCCCGGCCGATGCTGTCGCTGGCCAAGGCGAACACGGTGGACGCGATCCGCACGTTCTGCGGCCGCTTCCCCGGCCAGCGGTTCCGGGTCTCGGAAAAGCTCGACGGCATGTCGCTCTCGGTCGTGTATCGAGACGGCGTCCTGGACTACGTCGCCACCCGCGGGACCGGCACCGAAGGCGAACTGGTCACCGAGAAGGTGGCCTACGTGGTCCCCGGGCTGCCCGGCCGGATCGAGGCGCCCGGGCGGATCGAGGTGCGCGGCGAGGCGGTCATGCTGCGGTCGACCTGGCAGGCCTACAACGACACCCACCCGGACAAGCCGCTGACCAACCCGCGCAACGGCGCCGCCGGCACGATCATGCAGAAGGACTTCAAGGCCGCCGCCGCCAGCGGACGGGTGCTGCAGTTCTTCGCGTTCGGAGCCGATCGCGACGGCGTCGGGCTCGAGCTGGCCGAGGTCGGCGGCACCATCGAGCCCGCGGCGAGCATCGTGTGCGCGGACGCCGACGCAGTGCTCGAGGCGATCGAGGCGATCAGCGCCCGGCGCGACGGCCTCGATCACGACATCGACGGGGCCGTCGTCCGCCTGCACGACCCGGCCGCCTTCGACGCGGCCGGATACAACTCCGCCGAGCCGCGCGGGGCCATCGCCTTCAAGTACCCGCCCGAGGAACGCACCACCAAGCTGCTCGGCGTCGAGTGGCAGGTGGGCAAGGTGGGCCGGATCGCACCGCGCGCGAAGGTCGCCCCGGTGTTCGTCGGCGGGGTGACCGTCGAGAACGTCACGCTGCACAATCCGCGGTTGATTCGCGAGCGGGACCTGCGCGTCGGCGACACCGTCACCGTCGTCCGCCGCGGGGACGTGATCCCGTTCGTCGACCGCCCGATCCTCGCCGATCGCGACGGTTCGGAAACGGTCGTCGAGCCGCCTGCCGTCTGCCCCTCCTGCGGTGTGGAACTCGAGGTCCGCGGCACCGGGGAGGAGCGGTGGTGCATCAACCTGCAGTGCCCCGCGCAGAACACCCGCCGGCTCATGCACTGGGCCTCGCGCCCGGCCGCGGACATGGACGGCGTGGGAGACGTCTGGATCGAAAAGCTCGCCGAGCACGGCGTGCTGGCCACGCGCGCCGACTTCTACCGCCTGACCCTCGAGGACCTGCGCTCGCACGAGCGGATGGGCGAGGTGTCCGCCGCCAACATGATCGCCGCGATCGACCGGTCCAAGGGCCTCGGGCTGCGGCGCGCGCTGATCGGGCTCGCGATCCCGATGGCCTCGGACGGCACCGCCAAACGGCTGTGCCTCGCGGGGTACGAGCGCATCGAGCAGATCGCGGCAGCCGACGTCGCCGAGCTCACGGCCATCCGGGACATCGGCCAGAAGGTCGCCGAGTCGATCGTGTCGTTCTTCCGGCGAGACGCGATCGTCGCCGAACTCGCCGCCCTGCGCGAGCTCGGCGTCGTGCTCGACGTGCTGCCCGAGGACCGCCCGATCGACGTCGCGGCCGCAAAGGACACCCCGCTCAAGGGCGCGACGGTGGTGGTCACCGGAGCCTTCACCCACGGCGTCACCGGCGCGAAGATCAGCCGGCCCGATCTGACGCGCCTCGTCGAACAGGCCGGGGCGACCGCCTCGTCCTCGGTCTCCTCGACCACGGACTTCCTGCTTGCGGGAGCGAACGTCGGGGCGGCCAAGACCGACAAGGCCGAGAAGCTTGGGGTGCGGGTCGTCGGCCCGGACGAGCTCTGGGGATGGCTGCGGGACGCGGGAGTGGTCTGACGCTCAGTCACTCTGCGCGATCTCGGCGAGGTGGTCCGCCGCCTCGATGCACCGGGTCGTTGCCGCCTTGGCGTGTTGGGGCGAGGCGCCGGCCATGCCGCAGGTGGGGGTGACCACCACGTCGGCGAGGGTCTTGACGGGCAGCCCGAGCCGGCGCCACAGGGCCCGGACCGGATCTGCGGCCACCGCGGCGGCGGGCAGGGCGGCGTCGACCGACGGCACCACGCCCGCGAGCAGGATGCCGCCGTCCTCGACGAACGCCCCGAGGTCGTCCTCCTCGATGCGATGGGCCAGGTCGAGCGAGATGCCCGCGACGCCGGCCCGGTGCAGCAGCGCCACCGGGGTGTCGGCCGCGCACGAGTGCACGAGGACCGACGCGCCCACGGCCGCACACTCCCGCACGACCAGGGCCAGCGCCGCCTCCACGACGTGCTCCTCGATCGCGGCGAGCCTGCCGAACCCGCTGGCGGTGCGCACTCCCCCGCGCAGCGCGTCCACCAGAGCCGGCTCGTCGAGCTGAACGACGACGGTCTCGACGCGCGGCAGCCGCTTGCGGGTCTCGGCGACGAGGCTGCGCAACCCGTCGGCCAGCGCGCCGGCGATGTCGCGGCACGCCCCCCGATCGGACAGCGCCTTGTCGCCGTGGCGCAACTCGACCATGGCGGCGATGGTCCACGGACCCGCGACCGAGATCTTGAACGCGCCGGCGTAGTCCTGGCCGCGTTCCTCGATCGCGTCGAGGTCCTCGTCCAGATACCCCGCCGCGCGGCTGCTGTCCCGCCCGGCGTGCTCGGCGAAGCGCCACCCGCTGGGCGTCACCGCCGCGTGCAGTTCGGTGAGCACGCCCACGGCCCGGCCGACCATGTCCGCGCCGGGCCCGCGGGCGGGCAGTTCGGGGAGGTAGGCCAGGTGCGGCAGCATCTGCAGCGGCAGCGCCGCCGCCTCCCGCGCGGCCGTCCCCGGCAGCGACCCGATGCCCGTGGCGGTGGCGGGCGGCAGCGTCGGTGCGAGGGCGGGAGGCATGCCCCCAAGCTATCCACTCGCGCCAACCGGCCCGGCGTTTCGTGGCGTCCGGCGAAGGGTGAGCCGTGGCGCGCCCGGTTGCGCGGACGTCCGGGCTAGGCGGTGGCGACGATGGTGGCGGAGCCGAGGACCCGGGTACCGACGTAGAACGCGGCGGCCTGGCCGGGGGCGACGCCGCGGACGGGATCGTCGAAGCGGACGAGGAGTTCCTCGCCGACGGGCTCCACGAGAGCCGGGGCGGCTTCGCCGTGGGCGCGGATCTGGACGGCGGCGACGAAGGGCGCGGTGGGCGGCGGAGCGCACCAGCGGGGACGGTCGGCCCGCAGTTCGCGGACCTCCAGCCCCTCCGCGGGTCCGACCAGCACGGTGCCGGACACCGGTTCGATGTCGAGGACGTAGCGGGGCTTGCCGTCCGCGGCGGGAGTGCCGATGCGCAGGCCCTTGCGCTGTCCCACGGTGAACCCGTAGCTGCCGGTGTGGGTGCCGAGCACGGTGCCGTCGACGTCCCGGATCTCGCCGGGCCGGTCCCCCAACCGCTGCCTGAGGAAGCCGGCGGTGTCGCCGTCGGCGATGAAGCAGATGTCGTGGCTGTCCGGCTTGGTCGCCACCGCCAGCCCGCGGGCCTCGGCCTGCGCGCGCACTTCGGTCTTGGACGAGTCCCCCAGCGGGAACAGCGCGTGGGCGACCTGCTCGGCGTCGAGGACGGCCAGGACGTAGGACTGGTCCTTGTCCGGGTCCACCGCCCGGTGCAGTTCGCGCCCGGCGGGGCCGTCGAGTAGGCGTGCGTAGTGCCCGGTGCAGACGGCGTCGAAGCCGAGCGCCAGCGCACGGTCCAGCACGGCGGCGAACTTGATGGACTCGTTGCAGCGCAGGCACGGGTTCGGGGTGCGACCGGCGGCGTACTCGGCGACGAAGTCGTCGACGACCTCGGCCTTGAACTCCTCGGCGAGATCCCAGACGTAGAAGGGAATTCCGAGGACGTCGGCGGATCGGCGCGCGTCCCGGGCGTCCTCGGCGGAACAGCAGCCGCGCGAGCCCGTACGGAACTGCGCCTGATTCTGACTGAGCGCCAGATGCACGCCGACGACGTCGTGTCCGGCGTCGACGGCCCGGGCGGCGGCCACGGCGGAGTCGACCCCGCCGGACATGGCGGCGAGGACTCTCAGTGTCGTCGATCGCTCGGGCTTCTCACTCGTCCCTCGCTCGTCGCGCTCGCTCATCGGCGACCGGCCGCGACTGCACCCGCACGTCGAGCCCGTTCGACGACGGCGGGCAGCGCCTCGAGGAAGGTCGACACGTCCTCCTCGGTGGAGGTGTGGCCGAGCGAGAGCCGCAGCGAACTGCGTGCCGTCTCCTCCGCCGAGCCCATCGCCAACAGCACGTGGCTGGGCCGGGCCACTCCGGCGGAGCAGGCCGAACCGGTGGAGCAGGCGATGCCGCGGGCGTCGAGGAGCATCAGCAGCGAGTCCCCCTCGCAGCCCGGAAAGGAGAAGTGGGCGTTGCCCGGCAGGCGGTGCACGGGGTCCCCGTTGTAGCGGGCGTCCGGGACGGCGGCGAGCACGCCCTCGACGAGCGCGTCGCGCAGCCGGGCGATGCGGGCCGAGCGCGCCGTCCGGTCCGTCCCCGCAACAGCAGCCGCGGCGGCAAACCCGACGATTCCGGGCGCGTTGAGGGTGCCGGAGTGGACCTCGCGTTCCTGCCCGCCGCCGTGGAGCAGCGGGATGGGCGTCAGACCGCGGGCGAGCACGAGCGCACCGACCCCGACGGGGCCGCCGATCTTGTGGCCGGTGACCGAGACCGCCTCCGCGCCGGAGGCCGCGAAGTCGACCTCTACCGATCCGAACGCCTGGACGGCGTCGGAGTGGAAGGGAACGTCGAAGGAGCGGGCGATCTCCGCCAACTCGACGACCGGCTGCAGCGTCCCGACTTCGTTGTTGGCCCACATGACCGAGACGAGGGCGACGGACGCGGGGTCGCGGGCGATGGCCGCGCGCAGCGTCTCCGGATCGAGCCGACCGTGCGAATCGACCGGAAGAATCTCCAGCTCGCCGCCCTGCGTGGCCGCGAGCCACTGGGCCGGGTCCAACACCGCGTGGTGCTCGACGGCGCTGATCAGGATGCGGCGACGCCGCGCGTCGGCCGATCGGCGGGCCCAGAACAGGCCCTTGAGCGCGATGTTGTCCGACTCGGTGCCGCCGGAGGTGAAGACGATCTCTCCCGGCCGTGCCCCGAGAATCGCCGCGAGCGTCTCCCGAGACTCCTCGACGACCCGCCGCGCGGCCCGGCCGGGCCCGTGCAACGAGGAGGGGTTGCCCACGCGACCGAGCACCTCGGTCATCGCGGCCACCGCTGCGGGGAGGATCGGCGTGGTCGCCGCGTGGTCCAGGTACGTCATCGCCCGCTCAGGGTAGCCCGACAGTCGCGGGGATCCGCCCTCGACGACCCCCGAACCGAGCTGCGCCCCGGGCGTGCTCGCACCACGGCTGCGCGGCCCACGCCACGGCCGCTGCGTCCGACCACGCCGGGCCTACCGGACGCTAGGGCTCGGACACCAGAGGTCGGACCCCGCGACGGGGTCAGAAGGGGCGGACGCCGGGGCTCAGGAGCGGTGCGGAGTCGCCGCGGCGACGGTGCGTGTCCCGGTCCACGACCTCGAGGCCGACCACGTTCCAGCGGGGCAGGCCCGCCGACTCGCGGTGTTCGCCCCACAGCTTCTCGGCCATGGACAGGGCCGCGTGCACGTCCTCGGCCTCTTCCCAGTACCGCACCTCGGCGCGGTCGGCGGCGTAGCGGCCGGACATGAGAAACGGGTGCTCGACGGAGAGCTGCTCGAGCCCGGCGCGCACGTCCTCCGGGGCCTCCGGCTCGCCCGCGACGGTGACGGTGACGTGCCAGAGGCGAGCGTCTTCGTCTGCGGTGCCGAACCGGCTGCGGCCATCGCCGGCTGAGCCCACGCCAGTCACCTCTCTTCGCGCAACAGCACCAAGTCGTCCCGGTGGACGACCTCCCGCTCGTAGGCGGGGCCCAGTTCCGCTGCGAGCTCTCGTGTCGAGCGTCCCAGCAGCCCCGGCAGTTCCGTTGCGTCAAAGTTGACCAGCCCGCGGGCCACCGCGTGGCCTGTTTCGTCCAACAGGTCCACCGGATCACCGGCGACGAAGGTGCCCGTCACACCGGTCACGCCTGCGGGAAGCAGGGACTTGCGCCGCGCGACGACGGCAGCCACCGCGCCCGCGTCCAGGTGCAGGGCTCCGCGGGAGCTCGCGGCGTGCGCCAGCCACAGCAGCCGGGTGGGCACGCGGGCGCCGGTGGGCCGAAACAACGTCCCGACCTCCTGCCCGGCGAGCGCGGCCTCGGCCTGGGTCGCGGCGGTCAGCACGACCGGCACGCCCGCGGTCGTCGCGATCCGGGCGGCCTCGACCTTGGTTCCCATGCCCCCCGTGCCGACCCCGGCCGCGCCCGGCCGCCCGAGGGTCACGTGGGCGAGGTCCTCCGGACCGTTGACAACCGAGATCCGATTGGCGTCGCCCCTGCTCGGGTCTCCGTCGTAGAGGGCGTCGACGTCGGAGAGCAGCACGAGCAGGTCGGCGTGCACCAGATGCGCGACCAGGGCCGCGAGGCGGTCGTTGTCGCCGAACCGGATCTCGTCGGTGGCGACCGTGTCGTTCTCGTTGACGACGGGCAGCATGCCCATCTCGAGCAGCCGGTACAGCGTCCGCTGGGCGTTGCGGTAGTGCGCGCGCCGAATGACGTCGTCGAGGGTCAAAAGGACTTGACCAACCGTCAGATCGTACCTCTGGAACGACTGCGTGTACTGGGCGATCAGCCGGCCCTGCCCGACGCTGGCCGCCGCCTGCTGAGTCGCGAGGTCCCGGGGGCGCCGCGCGAGTCCGAGCGGCGCGAGCCCGGCGGCGATGGCGCCGGAGGACACGAGCACGATCTCGCGCCCGGCCGCGCGGGCCTTGGCGAGGGTGTCGACGAGCGCGTCCACCCGTGCCCCGTCGAGCCCGCCCCCGGCCGTGGTCAGCGACGAGGACCCGACCTTGACCACCACCCGCCGCGCCGCGAGCACCTCGTCACGCAGCGTCGTCATGCGGGCCCCGTCGCCCGCGGCCCGTCGACTACGGGACGACGTCCCGTAGCCGGAAGCGCCGAGCGAGTGCGGAGGGTCACCGGCCCTCCAGGCGCAGGTCCGTTCCGCGGCGGCCGTGCAGGACCTCCGCGCCGGCGCTGACGGTGGGCTCCCAGTCGAAGACGACCGCGTCGGGGTCCTCGAGGGAGTGGCCGCCGATGACGACGGTGTCCCCCTCCTTCGCGCCGAGCTTGAACAGTTCGGTCTCCACGCCGAGGCGAGCGAGGCGGTCGGCGAGGTACCCGACGGCCTCCGGGTTGGAGAAGTTGGTCTGGCGCACCCAGCGGCGGGGCTTCTCCCCGCGCACGAGGTAGGCGGGCTCGCCGTAGAGCTCGACCTGCGTGACCGTGAAGCCCGTGTCCGCGACCGCGGTCGGGCGCAGCACGATCGGCGCGGCCTCCAGCGGCGGCGCGGCGGCGCGCGCGGCCGTCACGAGTTCGGCCATCGCGTACCCGAACGCCTTCAGCCCCGCGTGCGAGACGGCGCTGACGTGAAAAACGCGCAGGCCACGGGCTTCGAGCTGTTCGGTGACCATGTCGGCGAGGTCGGCGCCCTCTGGAACGTCGCACTTGTTCAGCGCCACCAGGCGCGGCCGGTCCGCGAGGCCGCCGTACGCGGCGAGTTCGGCCTCGATGACGTCTAGGTCGCTGATCGGGTCCCGATCGGTCTCCAGGGTCGCGCAGTCCAGTACGTGGACCAGCACCGTGCAGCGCTCGACGTGGCGCAGGAACTCCAGGCCCAGGCCCTTGCCGCCGCTCGCCCCGGGGATCAGTCCGGGCACGTCGGCGACGGTGAACCGGGTCTCCCCCGCCTGCACCACGCCCAGATTCGGCACGAGCGTGGTGAACGGGTAGTCCGCAATCTTCGGGCGCGCCGCGGAGATCGCCGCGATCAGCGAGGACTTCCCGGCGCTCGGGTACCCCACGAGCGCGACGTCGGCGACGGACTTGAGCTCCAGCACGACCGAGGCGACCTCGCCGGGCTCGCCGAGCAGCGCGAAGCCGGGCGCCTTGCGCTTGGTCGAGGCCAGCGCGGCGTTGCCGAGCCCGCCGTGCCCGCCCTTGGCGAGGGTGTACCGGGCGCCCGCGCCGACCATGTCGACGATGAGCTTCCCGTCGGGCGTGGTCACCAGGGTGCCGTTGGGAACGGCCAGCACGATGTCGCCGCCATCGGCGCCGAAGCGGTTGTTGCCCTGCCCGGGCCGCCCGGAGGCCGCCTTGCGGTGGGGAGTGTGGTGGTAGTCGAGCAGCGTGGTGGCGCCCTCGTCGACGACGAGAATCACGTCGCCGCCGCGGCCGCCGTTGCCGCCGTCGGGGCCCGCGAGCGGGCGGAACTTTTCGCGGTGGATCGAGGCACAGCCGTCTCCGCCGTTGCCGGCCTCGGCGTGCAGGACCACGCGGTCCACGAACGTCGTCATCTACGAAACACCACACTGACCGGGTTTGGGGGGTGCGGGCGGCGCAGTGTCATTTCTACTGGCCCGCTCGCGGCGCGAAGCGCCGCAACAAAAGCGCAGCGAGCGCGGGAGGCGCCTTACGCGCCGACCGCGCTCGTCTACGAGCGAAGCGAAGCAACTACTCCGCGGCGACGATGTTCACGACGCGGCGACCGCGACGCGAACCGAACTCCACGGCGCCCGCGGCAAGCGCGAACAGCGTGTCGTCCCCACCGCGGCCGACGTTGTCGCCCGGGTGGAAGTGGGTGCCACGCTGACGGACGATGATCTCGCCCGCGTTGACGAGCTGACCGCCGAAGCGCTTGACGCCCAGACGCTGCGCATTCGAGTCGCGACCGTTGCGGGTCGAGGATGCGCCCTTTTTGTGTGCCATGTGTCTGTGTCCTACTTCTCGACGGCGGTGATTCGAACGCGCGGCGGCGAGGTGCGCCGCTAGTGCGTCCTACTTCTCGATGGAGGTGATCTTGACGCGGGTCAGCTTCGAGCGGTGACCCTGCCGGACACGGTGGCCCGACTTGTTCTTGTAGTGAATCATCTCGATCTTCGGGCCCTTGGTGTGCTCGACGACCTCGGCCGTGACCTTCACCTTGGCGAGCGCGGCGAGGTCGGTGGTGACCGTCGCGCCGTCGACCAGGAGGACGGCGGGGAGCGTAAGGGTCGAGCCGGGCTTGCCGTCGACGCGGTCGAGCTCGAAGACGTCGCCCTGGGCGACCTTCTCCTGACGGCCGCCGGACTTCACGATCGCGTACACGGCACTTCTCATTTCCTCAGCTACGGACATGGCGTGCTCCACGTTCGAGCACATGGTCAAACCCGACGCCGAAGCGCCGACGGGTCAGATTACAGGGCTGGAGCCCCTCGGCTCAAACCGGCACCCCGGCGACGTCGGCGACGTCCTCCGACACCTCCTCGGCGGGCTCGTCCTCCGACGGTGCGACCACCGGTTCCTGCTCGACGGGAGCGTCTTCTTCCACCGCCACCGCCGCGGGATCGCCGCCGCCGCCGCGCCCGCGCCGACGCCGGCCGGAGCGGCTCTTCGCCGGAGCGTCCTCGCCGTTCGGCTCGGCCTCGGCCTCGCCCGGCGCGGCCTTGGCTGCGCCGTTGGCGGGCGGTACCGGAGTCGGCTTGGGCCGCGACTGCCGTTCGGAGTCGTCGGTCCGCACGTGGTGGCCGCGGCCGTGGCAGTGCTCGCACGTGGTCGAGAACGCCTCGAGCAGGCCCTGCCCGATGCGCTTGCGGGTCATCTGGACTAGACCGAGCGAGGTCACCTCGGCGACCTGGTGCTTGGTGCGATCCCGGCCCAGGCACTCCACGAGGCGGCGCAGCACGAGTTCGCGGTTGTTCTCCAGGACCATGTCGATGAAGTCGACGACGATGATTCCGCCGATGTCGCGCAGCCGCAGCTGGCGGACGATCTCCTCGGCGGCCTCGAGGTTGTTCTTGGTGACGGTCTCCTCGAGGTTGCCCCCGGAGCCGGTGAACTTGCCGGTGTTGACGTCGACAACCGTCATGGCCTCGGTGCGGTCGATGACCAGCGAGCCGCCGGAGGGCAGCCAGACCTTGCGGTCCAGCGCCTTGAGGATCTGCTCGTCGACGCGGTGGGCGGCGAACACGTCCTTGTTCTCGCTCCACCGCGACAGGCGCGGGGCGAGGTCGGGGGCGACGGCTTCGAGGTATTCGGAGATCTCCGCGTAGGCGGTCTCCCCCGCGACGACGAGCGAGGTGAAGTCTTCGTTGAACACGTCGCGCACGACGCGGGTGGTCAGGTCCGGCTCGCCGAGCAGCAGCGCCGGGGCGCTGGCCGTCTTGGCCTTGGCCGCGATCTTCTCCCACTGGGCGGCGAGGCGTTCGACGTCGCGCCGCAGTTCGTCCTCCGAGGCGCCCTCGGCGGCGGTGCGCACGATGACGCCCGCGTTCTCGGGGACGACCTGGCGCAGGATGTTCTTCAGCCGGGTGCGCTCGGTGTCCGGAAGCTTGCGGCTGATGCCGGTCATCGACGAATCGGGCACGTACACCAGGTACCGGCCGGGCAGCGAGACCTGGCTGGTCAGACGGGCGCCCTTGTGGCCCATCGGGTCCTTGGTGACCTGCACCAGGACCGACTGGCCGGACTTCAGGGCGTGTTCGATGCGCTTGGGCTGGCCCTCGAGGCCGTCGAAGTTGACCTCGCCGGCGTACAGGACGGCGTTGCGGCCCTTGCCGATGTCGATGAACGCGGCCTCCATCGACGGAAGCACGTTCTGCACCCGCCCGAGGAACACGTCGCCCATCAGCGAGGAGGACTCGCGCTTGTTGACGTAGTGCTCGACGAGCACCCCGTCTTCGAGCACGGCGATCTGGGTCCGCTCGGCGTTCTCCCGGACGATCATCACCCGGTCTACGGCTTCGCGGCGGGCGAGGAACTCGGCCTCGGACAGGATCGGGACCCGCCGGCGACCGGCCTCGCGGCCCTCGCGACGGCGCTGCTTCTTGGCCTCCAGGCGGGTGGAGCCGCGAACCGCGGTGACCTCGTTGCTGTCGCCGCCGCCGCGTTCGCGGGTGGTGCGAACACGGGTGACGGTCTGCGCCGGGTCGTCCGGGGAGGAGGCGTCGGCGTCGTCTCCGCGCCGCCGCCGCCGCCGGCGCCGACGGGAACCTGCGGCGTCGGAGTCCTCGCCGTCGGCGTCGGAGGCCTCGGCGTTCTCCGGGCCCGCCTCGGCCTCGCCGGGCTCGTCGTCGTCTCCGCCTTCGCCTTCGGGGCGGCCCGAACGGCCACGGCGACCGCGACCGCTGCGGCGGCGACGACGGCGCCGCGCGGCGGCGGCCTCGCCGCCCTCGCCGTCCTCGTCGTCGTCGGCGTCGGCGCCGTCTTCGAACGTTCCGGCGTCGCCTGCCTCGTTGAGGGCTTCGATCTTCTCGTCGATCTCGTCGACCGGGTGTTCGGCGCCGGGCCCGCGCCCGCGGCCTCGACGCCGGCGGTTGGCGCTGGACTGCGTCGCGCTCGTCGGCTCGTCGGCCTCGGTTTCCACCGCGGGAGTGGCGGCCTCCTCGGCACCGGGCTCGCCGGCGGGGCGGCCGGCGACGCGGCGACGACGCGTGCTGGGAGCGGGCTCCGGGTCGGGTGCCTGGAAGAGCACCGCCGGGGCGGCGAGGCGTGCGGGGGCGGCCTCGTCGGCCTCCTCCTCGGTTTCCTCGGTCTCTTCGGCGGCTTCCGCCTCGGGCTCCGGCTCGGCCTTCTTGGCGGGACGCTTGCGGGTCCGGGTGCGAGCCGGGGCAGCCTCCGCGGCGGGAGCGTCCGCGGCGGGAGCGTCCGCGGCGGGGGCCTCGGCAGCGGGGTCCTCGGCGACGGCTTCCTCGACCGGCGGGGCCGCGGCCTTCTTCGCGGGGCGCTTGCGGGTCCGGCTGCGAGCCGGTCCGTCCGGCTCGGCCCCGGCCTCGGCCTGGTCCTTGGCGACGGCCTTGTCCTGGGCCTTGGCCGGAGCCTTCGCCGACGCCTTGACCTCGGGGGCCGCGGCCTCGGGAGCGTCGAGCGCGGCGGCCTCCACGGGCGGACCGGCGGGCCGGCCGGCCGCGCGCCGACGCCGCGGCGCCGGTGTGGATTCTGTGGTGGTGGGGTTCTGCGGCTCGTCGTCGAGCATGGGTGGCGTCTGCCGTTCCGGCCCCCGGGCGCTGCCTGGGCAGCGCCGCGCGGGAACCTGCGCTTGGTCCGCGAGGCGATGAACTCGCCGCCCCGCGAAGGATGTCTGTAGCCCGGTCAGCAGGGCGCGAGCCGCACAGACCGGAAACTTTTTCGTGCCGCTCCGGCGTCGCGCGAGCGGCGGGGAGCGGCGGCCAGCAGTGGAGCCGACGGCGAATCGGAACGGCGAACGGGCGTCGCCATGCCTATGCGGGCCTGTCGACCTCGGATCGGTCCGTCAGCCGGAACGATCCGGAGTCAGCGGGTCGTGCACCGCACCGGTTGCCTCGTCGAGCGGACCTTGCGCCAGCCGGGTCACCCGAGGAGGGTGCGGCGGCGTCAGATCCGCGACGCGGAGCAGTCCAGTGAGGACGTCGTCGGGTCGAACGGCGGGTGTGACGTGCCGAACAACCACATTCAGTATGGCACAGTCGGGGGGGGGGGGGGGGGGGGGGGCGCCCGCGCCCCGCCCCCCCCCCGCCCACCCAGCCCCCCCCCC
>JBQTIB010000151.1:0-30498 GCA_052389435.1 Sporichthyaceae bacterium
GCATCCCGGCCAAGCGGCGCGCCCACCACCTACAGGAGGGCGTCGGCCACTACGGGGTCTTCAGCGGCCGCCGCTGGGAGTCGGAGATCTACCCGGTGGTGCGGGACTTCATCGCGCGCTCCTAGCCGACACTGCCAGGATTGGCCGATGCGCCAGCCCCGGGTCGAGGTCGAGTACTGCACGCAGTGCCAGTGGCTGCTGCGCGCCTCCTGGCTGGGCAGCGAGTTGCTGTCCACGTTCTCCAGCGACCTCGGCGAGGTCGCGCTGCAGCCCGGCACGGGCGGTGTATTCCAGGTACGGGTCGGCACGACGACGGTCTGGGACCGCAGGGTCGACGGCGGCTTTCCCGAGGCCGCCGAGCTCAAGCGACGGGTCCGCGACGTGATCGCGCCCGACCGGGAACTCGGGCACTCGGATCGCCCGCACGCCTAGGTAGTCCGTTCGGCCCATTCGAGACCGACCGATCGGCCCCCTTACGCTGTACGGCCGACCGATACGAATAGTCCGTTCCCTCCACGAATGTTGATCCCGACCGCCTGATCGGCGGGATGGACTTCGGGGGGAACCACATGTCTGGACAACTCGGCGGCGACGGGACGATCCCGCGCCAGCCGCTGAGCGGCCCGCAGATCGCCGCCGCGCACGTGCGCGGCGGCTCGATCGAGGTACGCGGCCTGACCAAGCGCTACGGCGCCAAGACCGCCGTCGAGGGCCTGACCTTCGACGTGCGTCCCGGCGTCGTCACCGGCTTCCTCGGGCCCAACGGCTCGGGCAAGACCACGACCATGCGCATGATCCTCGGCCTGGACAACCCGACCGCCGGAACCGTGACGGTGGGCGGCAAGGCCTACCGGGACCTGCCCGCGCCGCTGCGCGAGATCGGCGCGCTCATCGACCCGGGCGCGGTGCACCCCAAGCGCTCCGCCCGCAACCACCTGCTCGCCCTGGCGCAGAGCAACCGCATCGGAGCCAAGCGCGTCGAGGAGGTGCTCGGCATGGTCGGCCTGTCCGAGGCCGCCGGTCGCAAGGTCGGTGGGTTCTCCCTGGGCATGAGCCAGCGTCTCGGCATCGCCGCCGCGATGCTCGGCGACCCGGGCGTGGTCATGCTCGACGAGCCGGTCAACGGCCTCGACCCCGAGGGCATCGTCTGGATCCGCCGCTTCATGCGCGCGCTCGCGGCCGAGGGCCGCACGGTCCTCGTGTCCAGCCACCTCATGAACGAGATGGCGCACACCGCCGACCACGTCGTCGTCATCGGCCGCGGCAAACTCCTGCGCGACGAGCCCATCTCGCAGTTCGTCGAGACGAGCTCGGGCCGCTGGGTGACCGTCCGTACCCCGCGCTTCGCGGAACTGACGCCCCGTCTGATCCATGCGGGAGCCTCGGTGATCGGCGAGCCCGACGGCGCCCTGCGCATCGTCGGCCTGGACGCGATCGCCATCGGCGAAACCGCGGCCGCGGCCGGGATCGCCCTGCACGAACTGACTCCGCACCGCGCCTCCCTGGAAGAGGCGTTCATGGAACTGACCCACGACAGCGTCGAGTACACGGCAGGAAGTGCGGCATGACCACCCAGACCCTCCCCGCGCGGGTGCCGGTCGCGTCCGGCCCCCCCGGATTCTTCGACGCCGTCCGCGCCGAGTGGACCAAGCTGCGCAGCGTCCGCTCCAGCGTCTGGACCATCCTGGTCGCGCTGGCCGTCGGCATCGGGCTGTCCGCGCTGGTCAGCGCGCTGGCCGCGAACGACTATGCGAACAGCGGCGGCTCGACCGAGAACTGGGACCCGACCGCGATCTCCACCTTCGGCGGCGTCTTCGCCCAACTCGCGATCGCCGTGCTGGGCACGCTGGTGGTCACCTCCGAGTACGCGACCCGCTCCATCCGGACGAGCCTGCAGGCGGTTCCCCGCCGCGGCCGACTGCTCGGAGCCAAGGCGATCGTCGTGGGCACGGTGGCGCTCGCGGTCGGCATGGTCATGGCCTTCGGGTCGTTCCTGATCGGTCAGGCCCTGATCTCGGGCAAGGCCCCGACGGCGAGCCTGTCGGATGCGGGCGTGCTCCGCGCGGTGGCCGGCGTCGGCCTGTACTTCGCCGCGGTCGCGCTGCTCGGCATGGCGCTCGGCGCCCTGCTGCGCAGCACCGCGGGCGCGGTGACCGCTCTGGTCGCGATGCTCTTCGTTCTGCCGGGAGTGGTTCAGGCCCTGCCGGAGAGCCTGCGCGAGCCGTTGACCATGTACTGGCCGACCATCGCCGGCTCGCAGATCACCGCGACCGTGCAGACGCCGGACATGCTCGGCCCGTGGGCGGGCTTCGCGGTGATGCTGACCGCGGTCGCCGCGATCGGCTACGTCGCCTTCTGGCGCCTGACTCGCACCGACGCGTAGCCGCACCCGGACCGAGAGCCCGCCGCCCTGCCCGGGGCGGCGGGCTCTTGCTCGCCCTCCCCCTCCGAAGCACGCGTGGCCGACGTCTCGAGGCACCCCGAGAGTTCCCACCTATGGGTGTGACGTGTCTGCCGGCGAACCCCCCGGGGGCACCACTTAGGCTTCGCTTGCGCTGTCGCCCGTCCCGGCCGGCAGGCACGCGAAGCGAGGACGGACGCCGCCCCGTGCTGATGCACCTGACGACCCAGGAGGAGTGGGCCGCCGCTCAGGAGGCGGGCGTCTACGAGCCGCCGTCCCTGGCCAAGGAGGGCTTCGTTCACCTCTCGGCCCCCAATCAGGTATTGGCCACGGCGGAGCGTCACTACCCGGGGGTTCGCGGTCTGGTGATGCTGACCATCGCCGCGGAACGCCTCAAGGCCCCCCTGCGCTACGAGACCGTTCCCGAGCAGGGCGAGATGTTCCCGCACCTGTACGGCCCGCTGAACCTCGACGCGGTGACCGCCGTCGTGGACTTCCAGGGCCCGGGCCAGAGCTAACGCCGCGCCCGGAAACTAGGCCACCGCGCTCAGGGGCCGGTAGCGGGCGATCTGCACGGCGACGGTCACCTCGATCGGGTCGGGCAACTCGGCCAGACGCCGCTCCAGTTCGAGCGGAAAGACGTGGTGGGCGTTCGGGCCCATGAGCACGAGCGTCCGCACGCCGGCGCGGTTCAGCGTCAGCCGGTAGCGCACCGCCTCGGCGCCGATCGGTGCGAACCACGGCTCCAGGCTCGCCGCCAGACGAGCCGCCTTGTCGGCGTCGATCCGAATCAGTCCGAGCGGAGAGATCGCCTCGGCCAGGTGGTCCGCCGCGGGGGTGACCACGAGCAGACTGCCGTCGGAGCGCAGCACCCGCGCGTACTCCTGCGCGTTGCGTGGAGCGAACACGTTGAGCACGAGACCGGCGCTGCCGGCGTGCAACGGAAGCGGTTCGCGCAGGTCCCAACCGATCGCGCACGCTCGCGGGTGCACCTTGGCGGCGCGACGCAGCGCCGCCGTCGAGGAGTCGATCGCCAACCCGTGCGCCTCCGACAGGGCGTCGAGCACCGCGGCGAGGTAGTAGCCCGGGCCGGCGCCCGCGTCGAGAACCAAGCCGGCCCCCGGCCAGAGGTCGACCCCCGCCTTCGCCAGCCCCTCGGCCACCGGCGAAAAGTGACCGGCGGTCAGAAACTCGACCCGGGCGGCGACGGCGTCCGCGTCGTCGGCGCCCAGACCGGCCCGGCCGAGGCCGGCGAGCAGGTTCACATACCCCTGCCGGGCGGCGTCGAAGGCGTGCCCCGCGGAGCAGCGCAGCCCGGACGCGGCGGCGTGCAGATCGACGCCGCAGACCGGACAGGTCAGCGCGGCCAGTACCGGCCCGAACATCAGAGCGTGAAAACGACCTTGCCGAAGAGCTCGCCGCGCTCCATCTTGGCAAAGCCCTCCTTCGCCTCGCGCATCGGCAGGACGGTGTCGATCAGCGGTTTGACGCCGGACCCGGCCATGAACACCGCAAGGCGTTCGAGCTCGTCGCGGGTGCCCATCGTCGAGCCGACGACCGAGAGCTGCAGGAAGAACAGCCGGGTCAGCTCGGCGGGCGGGGCGTTGCCGCTGGTGGCGCCCGAGATGACGACGGTGCCGCCGGGCTTGAGCGACTTCATCGAGTGCGCCCACGTCGCCTGACCGACGGTTTCCATGACCGCGTCGACCCGGTCGGGCAGCCGGGCGCCGGATTCGAAGGCGGCGTCCGCGCCGAGCTCGAGGGCCTTGGCCCGCTTCCCTTCCTCCCGGCTGGTCACCCAGACCCGGAAACCGGCCGCGTGCCCGAGGGCGATGAGGGCGGTGGCCACGCCGCCGCCGGCGCCCTGGACCAAGACGGTCCCGCCGGGCTGCAGGCCGGAGCGCTGGAACAGCATCCGATACGCCGTCAGGTACGCCGTCGGCAGGCACGCCGCCTCTTCGAACGACAGCCCCGCGGGCTTGGGAACGAGGTTGCGCCGCGGCACGACCAACTGCTCGGCGAAGGTGCCCTGGTGACGCTCGGAGAGCAGGGATCGGCCCGGGTCCATGGTCTCGTCGCCGCGGTAGTCCGGGTCGCCGATCAACGCGTGCACGATGACCTCGTTGCCGTCCGGGTCGAGACCGGCGGCGTCGCAGCCGAGAATCATCGGCAGTTGCTTCTCGGCCAGGCCCACGCCACGCAGGGACCAGAGGTCGTGGTGGTTGAGCGAGGCCGCCTTCACCTCGACGGTCACCCACCCGTCCTTCGCGATCGGCTCGGGCCGTTCGCCGAGCTCGAGAGCGGACAGCGGGTCGTCGGGGGAGAAGCGCGCGGCGCTGACGGCGAACATGCTCCGACCCTACTCACGCACGATGCCGCGCAGGAGCCAGCCGACCGCTCCCACTCCCCCATAAGTGGCGGGGATAGGGTCCCGGAGGATCGCTCGATCCGGCAGTTTGGGCGCCCGTTGCAGCGGGTAGTGACGTCGGGCCCGGCACAAGCGCGACGGGCAGTCGACAGGGGAGGCGTTTCGGTGACCCAGGCAGGGGCGGTGCCCGGGTCCGCCGCGGGGCCGGTCGAGGACTTCGTGGAAGTCCGACTTCCCTCCGACGGGGCGTTTCTCTCCGTTCTCCGCACGACGACGGCCTCGCTCGCCGCACGTCTGAACTTCACCCTCGACGAGATCGAGGACATGCGCATCGCCGTAGACGAGGCGTGCGCCCTGCTGCTGGCCAAGGCCGTGCTCGACTCGCAGTTGACGTGCCGGTTCGAGGTCCACGGCGAGGGCATGACGGTGATCGTCAGCGCTCCGACCCGCGACGGCACGCCGCCGCGGCGCGACACCTTCGCCTGGACGGTCCTGACCGCCCTCGCGGACGCGGTGGACACCGAGGTCGCCGACGACAACGTTCTGACCATTCGTCTACGCAAGGACTGCACGACAGTCGGGGAGGCGATGGCGTGACGGCCCCGTCCGGGATGGGTGGCCCGGACCCTGCCGAAGATCGGAGCGACCGTCTCGCGTTGGCACGCGAGCAGGCGCGCGATCTACTCACCGTGCTCGGGTCCATGGCGCCGGACGATCCGGAGCGCGCGGGACTGCGCGACCGACTGGTCGAACTGCACCTGCCGCTGGTCGAGCACCTCGCTCGACGTTTCCGCAACCGCGGCGAGCCCCTGGACGATCTGGTCCAGGTCGCGACGATCGGGTTGATCAAGTCGATCGACCGGTTCGACACCGAGCGCGGCGTGGAGTTCTCCACCTACGCCACTCCGACGATCGTGGGGGAGATCAAGCGCCACTTCCGAGACCGCGGGTGGGCGGTGCGGGTGCCGCGCCGCCTGCAGGAACTGCGGGTCACGCTGACCTCCTCCCGCGCGGAGCTTTCCCAGAAGCTGGGTCGGGCGCCCACCGTCGCCGAACTCGCGGAGAACCTCGGCCTGTCCGAAGAGGAGGTGCTCGAGGGCCTGGAGTCGGCCAACGCCTACAGCACCCTGTCCCTGGACGCGACCGACCAGACCGACGACGAAGGTCCGGCGGTCGTCGACCAGTTGGGCTCGGAGGACGAGGCACTCGCGGGAGTGGAGTACCGGGAGTCCCTCAAGCCCCTTTTGGAACAGCTTTCTCCTCGAGAGAAGCGCATTCTTCTCCTGCGCTTCTTTGGCAACATGACGCAATCCCAGATTGCCTCTGAAATCGGCATTTCGCAGATGCACGTGTCGCGCCTGTTGGCGCGGACCCTGGCGAAATTGCGGGCGGACCTGCTCGTCGACGAGTGATCACACGTCCGGGTCGTCGCGTTCGATCGCCAGCAGCGACACGAGAGCCGCGGCGGCCGAGACCAGGAGCGCAAAGCCGATCCACTGTCGGGTGTCCAGGGTCTCGTAGCCGACCGGCAGCATCACCAACTGCCACACCAGCGACGGCGATCGCGCCCACCGCGCGCCGCGCCACAGCGACCAGGCGATCCAGCCGAGTCCCCCGCCGGTCAGCAGGCCCAAGCCGCCGAGAAGGTAGGCCGAGAAGGCGTCGTCCGCGCGACCGTCGATCGTCTCGAGAATCGAGAACACGCTCAGTCCGAGCAGCGTCAGGGCCTGAGCCGCGGTAACGAGAGCGGCGACGATGCGTGCGCGACTCGAGGTCGCCCCGTCGTTCGGCTGAGTCACGGACACCGGGCGAGAGTACAGAATCCGCGGGACATTGCCTTTCGTTTACCTTTGTATTGCCCATTCGCGATCTTCGGGCTGTTCCGCCCGCCCGGGGCGATGTCGTATGAGGTGCCCCACGGTGGCGGGGGTTTTTATCCACACTCCCCTTGTGTCTCGCTACTCGGTAGTACAGAGTTGCCGGCGGGTCGGCTTCCTACGGCCGAACCCGTGCCCGAACTCACACCCTTCGACGTCGCCGCAAGGACGCGGAATACCTCGTGAACGCGTTCACTTGCACGAGGTAGCGTCGGAGAAAGCACCACCCAGCGCCGCCCGCCCGCATGTTCGCCCCCGGGGCGCCCTACCGCCCCACGCCATCAAGGAGCTCCACCATGGACTGGCGTCACCGCGCAGTCTGTCGGGACGAAGATCCCGAATTGTTCTTCCCCATCGGCAACACCGGCCCGGCCCTCCTTCAGATCGAGGAGGCTCGCGCGGTCTGCCGCCGCTGCGACGTCATGGACGTCTGCCTGCAGTGGGCTCTCGAGTCCGGCCAGGACGCGGGCGTGTGGGGTGGACTGAGTGAGGACGAGCGCCGCGCGCTCAAGCGTCGTACCGCCCGTGCCCGGGCTCGCGTCCTCTAGGCACAAGCAACCGAGAGCCCCGGTCCTCCCCGCCTACGGGAGGCTCGGGGCTTTCAGCTTTCTACAGCGGAATCGCCAGCGCGACGCGCGTCCCGCCACCGGGACGCTCCCCCATGTCCATCCGTCCGCCGAGCTCGCCGGTGACCAGCGTGCGCACGATGCGCAGCCCCAGGCTCCCGGAGCTGCGCGCGTCGAACCCCGGCGGCAGTCCCCGGCCGTCGTCGCAGACCTCGACCAGCAGTTCGCCGTCGACGTGCTCCGCGCCGACCCGCAGCAGGCGGGAGGTCGGCGTCAGCCCGTGTTCGAGGGCGTTCTGGATCAGCTCGGTCAGCACCATGGCCAGCGGTCCCGCGACCCGGCCGGGCAGGGCGCCGAAGCGACCCACCCGATCGGGGGTAACCAGCACGGCGCCGGAGACGTCGGTGACCATCTCGAGCACCCGATCGACGATGAGGTCGAACACGACGCTCTCGTCGTCGGAGGTGGCCAGGGTGTCGTGGACGATCGCGATGGACCCGACCCGCCGCTCGGCCTCCTGGAGCGCCGCGCGGCCGCTCGGCTCATCGAGGCGACGGGCCTGCATGCGCAGCAGCGCGGCGACCGCCTGCAGGTTGTTCTTGACCCGGTGGTGGATCTCTCGGATCGTCGCGTCCTTGGTCATGAGCTCCTGCTCGCGCCGCCGTAGCTCGGTGACGTCCCGCAGCAGGACCAGCGCGCCGAGGTGGTGCTCGGTGTCGACGAGGGGGATCGAGCGGAGCCGGACCACGGCCGCGCGGGCCTCGATCTGGATCGCGCGCGGTACCCGGCCTCCCGCAACCACGGCGACGGCCTCCTCCACCGGCCCGGCACCCGGGGCCAGGCCCGCGGTGATCGTGCCGAGATGGGTGCCGACGAGGTCGGTGGCCAGCCCGAGTCGCCGGTAGGCCGAGAGCGCGTTCGGGCTCGCGTAGTCGACGAGGCCGTTGGCGTCGAGCCGGATGAGCCCGTCGCCGACGCGCGGCGAGCCGTCGCCGAACGCCGCCTCGACCTGCCCGCCGACGCTCGGGTGCGGAAACAGGCCGGTGGCGATCATCCGGGCCAGTTCCGCCGCACAGCCGAGGTAGGTGAGTTCCAGGCGAGACGGCGTGCGGACCGAGACCAGGCTGGTGGTACGGGCGATTACGCCGAGCACCCGCCCGCCGCGACACACGGGAATGGCCTCCGACCGCGCGGCCACCTCGAGCCGCCACTGCGCGTCGCCGCCGCGGACGATGGACGCGGTGTCCAACGCCGTGTCGAGGGTGGGCACCGCGCCGCGAGCCAGCCGGGTGCCGACCACGTCGTCCTGGAAGGCCGTCGGGCCGGTGGTCGGCCGCAGTTGGGCCACGGCCAGGTACTCCGGGCTGCCGGTGACCGGCACCCACAGCACGAGGTCGGAGAAGGACAGGTCGGCCAACAGCTGCCAGTCGGCGACGAGAACGCGCAGCCATTCCTGGTCGCGCGGACCGAGGTCGGTGGCCGACCGCAGAAGTTCGTTCACCGACGCCACGGCCGTGAGACTACGACCTCGCCGGTCGGCGTCGAACGGCCCGGCGTCGCCGGCGGTGCCGCAGACTGGCGGGAAGCGGAGCGGAGTTGGGCGCCGACAGCCGCGGCAGTCACAATGGGTCGCCGGTGCTGGGGCGGGAGGCAACGTGGGCGAACTGGAGCCGGGCGCGCGCGCCCAGGCGCCCGTCGACCCCGGCTTCTGGGAACGGGTCGCCGCGCACGACTACGCGGTCCCCACGCAGCGCCGGCTCGACGACATGACGGTCGAACTGGTCGAGCTTCTCGGCGCGACCGACCCGCATCTGCGCGACGAACTCGCCGCCACCGTCCTGCGGACGTGGATCGTGCGCGGGATCTACGACGACCTGCTGCCCGCTCTCGGCGACGGCCTGACCGAGGGCCTGCGGCCCGGCCTCGGCGAGCGGGAGGGGTACTCGGTACTGCGCCGATCGTTCTCGGCGGCCTCGCTCGCGCACGTACTCGCCAGGGACGTGGCCTCGCCGCGGGTCCCGCGCGAGACCGTGCTCGCCTGGGGCGACCACGGGCTGTCGTGGCTGGTCGCCGAGCAGGACCTGCGCGGCCACGTCCCGGGCGCCGGGCGGGCGCAGGCCCTGCGGCACGGCGCGGACCTGGTGGCGGCGCTGGCGGCCTCTCCACACCTCGACGAGGGCGGCCTGATGGTGCTGCTGGACATCGTCGCGGACCGGCTGCTCGCGCCCACCGGCGAGCTCTTCGGCGGCCGCGAGGAGGACGCCTTCGCCTCTGCCGTCGTGTCGCTGCTCCAGCGCGACGTGGTCGACGTCGCGCTGCTCGACCTGTGGGTGAGCCGGCTGGCCGCGAGCTGGGTCGGCACCGGCCTGCACGGGGAGCCGATCCCGGCTCAGACGTCGAACACGATCGCCTTCCTCCGGGCGCTGCATCTGCTGCTGCTTCTGGGCCCGCGGGACGGGGAGGCGCCGTCGGTCAGGGTGGAGTTGCTCGGTCTGCTGCAGGGCGCCCTGCGCACCAGCGGTCCGTTCCGGGCGGCCTCCTGATGACCGGCCCCTTCGACTGGGTGCACGCGCACGCCGAGCGGCGGGAGGCGGCCGGCCTGCGGCGTCGGGTGCGTCCGCGGCGCTCGGAGGAGACCGTGCTCGACCTTGCGGGCAACGACTACCTCGGCTTGGCCCGCGATGCCCGGGTGCGCGAGGCGGCCGCGGCGGCGGCCAAGGAGTGGGGCGCCGGGTCCACCGGCTCCCGCCTGGTCACCGGGTCGACGACGGTCCACGCCGAACTGGAGGTCGAGGCCGCGGGCCTCGTCGGCGCCGAGGCCGCGCTGGTCTTCTCCTCCGGGTACCTGGCCAATCTCGGGGCGGTCACCGCCCTGGCCGGTCCCGGCACGCTGATCGTGTCCGACGCCGCGAACCACGCCTCCCTGATCGACGCGTGCCGGCTCTCGCGCGCCGCGGTGGCGGTCTACGCGCACCGGGACGTCGCCGAGGTGGAACGCCTCCTGGCCGCTCGCTCCGAGGAGCGCGCGCTCGTCGTCACCGACGGGGTGTTCTCCGTCGACGGCGACCTCGCGCCGATCGCCGAACTCGTCGAGGTCGCGCGCCGGCACGGAGCGGGCGTCCTCGTCGACGAGGCGCATTCGATCGGCGTGATCGGTCCCGGCGGGCGCGGCGGGGTCTACGCGGCCGATCTGGCCGGCGCCCCCGACCTCGTGCTGACCGGGGTGCTGTCCAAGTCGCTCGGCAGTCAGGGCGGGCTCGTGCTCGGACCCCGCGCGGTGATCGACCACGTCGTCGACACCGCGCGCAGTTTCATCTTCGACACCGGCCTGTCCCCCGTCTGCGCGGCGGCCGGACTGGAGGCGTTGCGACTGCTGCGCAACGACCCGACGCTGGCCTGGCGCGTCCGGGAGCGCGCCGCCGATCTGCACGGCATCGCCCGGGCTGCGGGACTCGAGGCCACCCCGCCGCAGGGCGCGGTCTGCGGCGTCCGCATCGGCGCGCCCGAGGCCGCCGTGGCCGCCGCCGCCGCGTGCCTGGACGCGGGCGTCCGCGTCGGCTGCTTCCGGCCGCCGTCGGTGCCGGACGGCCTCTCCCGGCTGCGTCTGACCGCACGCGCGGACCTGACCGACACCGATCTCGAACGCGCCGCAGTCGCCCTGCGGGCCGTGGCGAAGCTCTCTCCGGCATGAGCGAGCGGACCGGGCGACCAGCGGGTCGCTGCGCGCCGAGGCTCGAGCTCCGGGTGACGAACGAGGCGTCCGCTTGAGCATCGTGATCGTCACCGGTACCGGTACCGGGGTCGGCAAGACCGTCGTGACCGCGGCTCTGGCCGCCCTCGCCGTCGAGCGAGAGGCGCCGGTCGCGGTGGTCAAGGTGGCGCAGACCGGCGCTGCGCCCGAGGAACCCGCCGACCTCGCGCAGATCGGCGCGCTGTCCGGAGCAAGGCAGCTGTACGAGTTCGCGCGCTACCCCGACCCGCTCTCGCCCGAGGCCGCAGCTCGTCACCGCGGCCTGCCGGAGGTCGACCTCGACGAGGCCGCCGCCCGCATCAGGGACCTCGCCGACCTACAGCAGCTGGTGCTGGTCGAAGGCGCGGGGGGCCTGCTCGTCCGCTACGACAGCGGCGGCGCCACGCTCGCCGACCTCGCGCGGATCCTCGACGCTCCGCTTCTCGTGGTCGTCGAACCGGGCCTGGGCACCCTCAACGCGACGGCACTCACCCTCGAGGCGATCGCCCACCGCGGCCTGCAGCTGTCCGGGCTCGTCGTCGGATCGTGGCCTGCCAGACCCGATCTCGCGTGCCTGTGCAACCTCGAGGACCTGACCTCCCTGGCCGCCCGCCCCCTCCTGGGGTTAATGCCTGATAACATCGGTGCGTTCGGCCGGGCGAGCTTCGTCACGGCGGCCCGGGCGGGTCTTGCGCCAAGCTTGGGCGGTTCGTTCGATGCGGCGGAGTTTGTGCGCACGCACCGTCCCCGATGACTCTAGGAGCGCGCTGGTGACGACCCTCGCCGATGCCCCCACCGACCGCAGCGACCTTCCGGACGTGCTCGCGCGCGCTCGCGAGCAGGTCCTGGGCCGCGGCGTCGGGCTCGAGGAGGCCGACGTCCTCGCGGTCCTGAACCTGCCCGAGGAGTTCGTGCCCGACGCCCTCGCGATCGCCCACGAGGTGCGCATGCGCTGGTGCGGCCCGGAGGTCGAGGTCGAGGGCATCGTCTCGCTCAAGACCGGCGGCTGCCCCGAGGACTGCCACTTCTGCTCCCAGTCCGGTCAGTTCACCTCTCCCGTGCGTTCGGTCTGGCTCGACATCCCGGCCCTGGTCGAGGCGGCCAAGGCGACGGCCGCGACCGGGGCGACCGAGTTCTGCATCGTGGCGGCCGTCCGCGGCCCGGACGCCCGGCTCATGTCCCAGATGCGCGACGGGGTGAAGGCCATCAGGGAGGCCGTCGACATCCAGGTCGCCGCCTCCCTCGGCATGCTCACCCAGGAGCAGGTCGACGAACTCGCCGCGATGGGCGTGCACCGGTACAACCACAACCTGGAGACCGCCCGCTCCTACTTCCCGAACGTGGTCACCACCCACACCTGGGAGGAGCGCTGGGACACCCTGGCGATGGTCCGCACGGCGGGCATGGAGGTCTGCTGCGGCGGCATCGTCGGCATGGGCGAGAGCCTGGAGCAGCGCGCCGAGTTCGCCGCGCAGCTCGCGAGCCTGGAGCCCGACGAGGTTCCGTTGAACTTCTTCAACCCGCGCCCGGGCACCCCGTTCGGGCAGGCCGAGCCGCTCTCGACCAACGACGCCCTGCGCGCGATCGCGGCGTTCCGCCTGGCCCTGCCCAAGACGATCCTGCGCTTCGCCGGCGGCCGCGAGATCACCCTCGGGGACCTCGGGACCCGCGACGGCCTGCTCGGCGGCATCAACGCGATGATCGTCGGCAACTACCTCACCACGCTCGGCCGCGACCCGTCCGAGGACCTCGCCCTGCTCACCGAGCTCTCCATGCCGATCAAGGCCATCGGCGAAACGATCTAGTCCGGCGACTCGCCCTTCGAGTCGGCGCGCGTCCGCTGCTTCGCCCTGCTTGCGTGTTAGAAATCTGGGGCAGGAGTGAAAGCCGGGACGCACGTGGCGTCCGCGGACGCAAATGGGGGGCAGCACCATGCGGAATCGCAGTCGTACGCAGTTGGGCACCGGCAACGCACCGCAGGCGGTGTCGCCGGCGAACCTGCGAGCCGCCGCCGTCCAGCGTGGGGACCTGCGCCGCAGCCTCGTCGTCGGCACGGCGGTCGCCGCGGTCACGGCCCTCGCGGCCACCGGAGTCCTCGGCGGGGGCGGGGCCACCGCAGTCGCGGCGATCGACCCGGGTGCGCCGTTCGGCACCATCGTCCTGTCGCTGCCCAGCGGCGCGAGCGCCGTCGTGACCGAGGCGCCGTCCGCGGCACCGTCGGCGGCACCGAGCACCGCCCCGACGCTGAACCCGAACGCGGCACCCGAACTGCGCATCGCGCTGACCTACCAGCGCCGCAACCGCGACCTGCTGCTCAAGCTGAACTTCGACGGCGCCGTGTACCTGCCCTACGGTTCCGACGACAAGCTCGTCGCCGCGAAGGACCCCGCCGACCGGACCATCGGCCTCGACGAGTCCCTCGAATGGGGCGACGGCACCACCTACCGCGCGGCCTCCGGCAACCGGTGCGCCAAGTCCGGCGAGGAGAACGTGCTGCGCGCGGTGAAGGACACCTACGAGCTGCGCAAGAAGTACGAGAAGGCCGGCGAGTACCAGTTGAACTACGTCTTCAAGGCGTGCGGCCTGACCGGGGGCCAGATCGCGGGCTCCCTCAAGATCCGCGTTCCGTAGCGGTCAACCCGATAGCGGAACGACCGTGCCCCACAGCGAGCCAGCTGTGGGGCACGTAGGTTTTTAGCTCTCCTCGAAGCGGGCGTCGAACCACTTCGTCCAGCGGCGCTCGAGGTCGGCGAAGGCTTCGTCGGCCATGCCGTAGGTCGTGAGCGTGAGGCTGACCAGCGAGAACGGCTCCTTGGCCGACGGCGAGTGGCTCAGGATGAGCAGGCCGTCGCCCCAGGCGTCCACGGTCACGCCCAACTGCAGCCCGGTGCGGTACCAGACCTCGCCTTCGAGGTGGTCCCCCGGTCCCGCGTCGCTCACGTACGGCTCCCCGGCGGGGGTGCGGAACGCGTCGGACAGACCGAGCAGGTCGCCGAGCGGCATCGGGATCGCGCTGCGCGCCGCGCCGGCTCGGTGGATCGTGCGGCGTCGCTCCTGCGGGTGACGCGCGAGGTGGAAGCGGCACTGCTGGAGGAAGGAGATCCAGCCCTCTTCGATGTCGTCGTAGTCCTGGGTCCAGTCCGCCTCGGAACCTGCGCCGAAGGCGGGCTGCCTGCGTTCGACCCGCACGTGCGTGTTCGAGTCCTGCGGGGTGAAGGTGAACAGGTGTCCACCGATGTGGATGGTTCCCGCGTCGCGGTCGACGACCGCACCGTCGACGAAAAAGGCCTTGACCTCCTCCTCCAGACCGTCGAACTCCCAGCCGTACCAGCGCTTGACGAGTTCCGGGTCGCGGAAGGTGAGCCAGACGGCCTCCACCGGCCGCGGCAGCAACATCTCGAAGGTGGTGTCGGGATTCGTCATGGCCTCTGGCTCGCTAGCTGGGGTCCGTTCGTGCGGCGTGGATCTCGCTCGGGCTCTCGTTGGTCCCTCGCTCGTCGCACTCGCTCGGTACCCTACGCAGCGTGCTCGATGCCGAAACTGCCGACCCGACCGCCGCCCGGTACTGCGATCGGTGTGGCGACGAACTCGCCGCGGGCGACCACACCGAGTGCTTCCGCGCCCGCGATCTCGAGCCGCCGCGATACTGCTCGCGATGCCGTCGGCGCATGGTCGTGCAGGTGACTCCGGACTCCTGGACCGCCCGCTGCAGCGAGCACGGCTCCCCGCGCTAGTCCGGCACGAGGACGGCCAGCACGTCCCCTGCAGAGACGACGTCGCCGACGGCCACGTCCATCCGCAGCACGGTCGCGGCCATCGGCGCCTGCACGGGAATCTCCATCTTCATGGAGTCGAGGACCACCAGCGCCTCGTCCGCTCGCACCCGGGCCCCCGGCGCGACCAGCACCTCGCACACCGTGCCGACGAGTTCCGCTCGCACCGCGTGGGCGTTCGTGGAGTTCCCGGCCGACGACATCGGAACCTCTCTGTGACTGGAGTGACCAGCGTGGTTACCGCGTTCGCGGGCCGCGCGTTGCGACACTAGCCGCATGGGGCTGACGTTGCTGGTGGTCGCGCTGGCGCTGGTGCCGGCCGTGGCAGTGCCGAGCCGACCGGGTCATCGACCCCGCCTGCGTGCTCTCGGCGTGCTGTCCGCGGCCTGCCTCCTGTTGGTCGGCGAGCCACTGCTCGGCGAACGCGTCCCCGGCGCCTACCCCGTCCTGCTCGCCGTGGCGGCACTGCTGCTCGGACGCTTCGCGCTGGTCAACCGTTGCGTGCCGGGCGTCGTGCTGGCCTGCGCCGGCGTCGGCCTCAACGCCGCGGTGGTCCTCGCGAACGGGGCGATGCCGGTGGAGCAGAAGGCCGTCGTCCGTGCGGGCCTCGACCCCGCCGCGGCGGCGCTCGACGCAGACCGCCGTCGCGAGTTCGCCGGCGACGGCACGGACCTGCGGTGGCTGGGCGAGCGGATCGCCGTTCCCACTCCGGTGCGGTCGGAGGTCGTCAGCCTCGGCGACGTCGCCACCGCGGCGGGCCTGGGCCTGTTCGTCTTCGGCTACGCCCGCCGCCACCGCCGCGAACTCGACCCGGCGCTGCTGTCCTCGCTCGCGCCGGGCACCGGCCAGGGTGCAGCCGGGCGCCTGCCGCCGGCTCGTAGGTCATGATGAAGCGATGGGCACCGACGAACCGCAGCCTCGAGCGCTGCTGATTTTCGAAAGCGACTGCGGCTTCTGCAATCGCTGCATTCGCTTCGCCTCTCGCCGCCTTCCGAGCCGGGCCCGATACCAGCCCTGGCAGCGCACCGATCTCGCCGCGCTGGGCATCAGCCGCGAACGCGCCCGCTACGAGGTGCTCTGGGTCGCGCCGGACGGCCGGGTCTTCGGCGGCGCCCAGGCGATCGCCAAACTCCTCCTCGACTGCGGTGGCCTGTGGGCGCTGGTGGGGTTCCTGCTGCGCGTCCCGCCGTTCCGCTGGCTCGCCTTCGGCGTCTACCGCGGCGTCGCCCGCAACAGGTGGCGGCTGCCGGGCGGGGGGCCGCAGTGCGGTCGCTCGCCCGCGGCGGACCTCGAAGCAACCGCGAACGTCGACGATGCCTCGCCGCGAACGTAGCGCTCGGCGCTCGTTCGCCGTCCCGATGTTCGTCGCGGCGGCGGTCGCGATCGCCGGCTTCACCGCCGTCGAGGGCGAGGCGGCCGCACCCGCCGAGCAGCGCCTGCTCAGCGCCGGACTCAGCGGCAGCGCCGATCCCGTCGCATTCGCCCGCCGGGTCCTGCCGGCGACCACGGCGGGCCGGTACGTCCCGAACAGCAGCGTGCTCGAAAGCAGCGGCGCGGCGGCGTCGGCGTGGCTGGTCGACAGTTGGTCGGCTCGCCGCGACCCGGCCGACCCCCGCGGCATCTCCTGGGCACGGACCTGGCTGCGCGCCGGCGAGGTGCCCGGGCGCACGACCGCCGAGCGAGCCGTCGCCCGCCGCGCCCTGTTGGACCTCGCGCTGCTCACCGAGCCCAACGGCGCCTCCGTCGCCAATCCCTTCGGCCCGTGGAACTACGCCTGGCCGCGCGACGCCGCCTGGCACGCCGCCGCGTTCGCCGTCACCGGCCACGGCGCGGACGCGCTGCGGGTACTGCGCTTCTTCGCCGGTGTTCAAGACCGCGACGGAACCTGGGCGGCGCGCTACCGCTCCGACGGCTCACCGGTCCGGGACGGCCGTGCCCGCCAACTCGACGCCGTGGGGTGGCTGCCCTGGGCGGCGTGGCTGTGGTGGAGGGCCGGCGGCGCGCAGGCGGATCTGCGCGGCCTGTGGCCCATGGTCGCGGCGGCCGCGAACGCCGCCGCCGCGTCTCTGCGGCCCGGCGGACTGCCGCGCGCGTCCGCCGACTACACCGAACAGCGCGAGAGCCGCCACACCCTCGGCACCGCGGCGCCACTGCTCCTCGGCCTGCGGGCCTCGGTGGAACTCGCGAACGAACTCGGCGAGCAGTCGCAGGCGCGACGCTGGACCGAGGCGGCCCGCCGCCTCGATCGGGCGATCGTCCGGGAGTTCGGCTCCACCGGCTATCGGCGCTACCCCAGCGCGGGCGCGGGTCCGGACAGCGCCATCGCCTTTCTGACCTCCCCGCTCGCCGTTCCGGCGGGCGAGCGGACCTACCCGAGGGCCGTCCGGGTCGCGGAGGAACTGCTGATGCCCTCCGGCGGCCTGCGCCCCGGCAACATGCGCGGGGTCCGCCACCACACGTTCACCCCGGCCACCGCCCTGTTCGCCCTCGCCGCCGCGGGCGCGGGCGACGAGGCCGGCTTCCGTCGCTGGTACGACTGGCTGGTGGCCCACCGCACCTCCTTCGAGGCGTTCCCCGAGAAGGTGACCAACGCCGGGGCGCCGGCCGCCGTGGCTCCCCTGGGCTGGACCTGCTCGATCGTGCTGGTCGCCCTGGCCGCCCGCGACGGTCGAGTTCAGAGCCCGCCGGCGCCCTGACGTCCCGCTCGGTCCAACTCCGCCATCTCACTGGCGGTCAGGAATTCATACCCGCGTTCTCGCGCGGCCTTCAGGATTCCCGGCACCGCGTCGATGCCGACCCGGCGGTTGGCCGAGCCCTCGTCGTGGGCCAGCACGATCGTGCCGGGCCGCAGGTTCTCGGCCACCCACGCGGCGTTGCCGGCGGCGTCCAGATCGCCCTCGCGCAGTCGGACGTCCCAGAGCAGCACCTGCTGCCCGGCGATCGCCGCGTGCTGGAGCAGCGCCCCGTTCACGCGCCCGTACGGCGGCCTAATCACCGCCGGCCGACGCCCCGTCAGATCGCCGAGGGCGTCGTCGGTGCGTTCGAGGTCGCGGCGCAGGTCGTGAAAGTCCAGCAGGCTCAGATCCGCGTGCGACCAGGAGTGGTTGCCGAGTTCGTGGCCGTCGCGGACCTGTCGACGCACGAGGTCGGGCAGCGCGACCGCTCGCGAACCCACGAGCAGGAAGGTCGCGCGCACCTTGGCCTCGCGCAGCAGGTCGAGCAGTCTCGGGGTCAGCTTCTCGCCCGGACCGTCGTCGAAGGTCAACGCCATCGCCTTGCGGTCGGTGTCGGCGCGCCACAGCACGGTCAGGCTGCTGGCCCTCGACCGCTCCGCGTAGGTCGCGCCCAGCGCGCGTTCGCGAGCGGCCGCCACGTCCCCGAAGCGCATCGTGGCAGCGCCGCCGACGCCGGCGGCCCCGACGGCGACTCCGATCCCTCCGGCGCGCAGGAACGCGCGTCGCGAACGTGCCGACGGGTTCTTCTCCGCTCCGGTCCCGTTCACCGGCTCGAGGTCACCGGCCCGAGCGCTGCGCGGGAGTCGCGCCGACGAGTCGGGCGAGGGCGTCGAGCACCTGCGGGTCGTACTCCGCTTCGCCGGCGCGGCGCAGCCGCCAGAGTGCCGCAGTCGGCGAGCCCGGCGACGGGACGGCGCCGACGAGGTCGTCGTAGGCGTTCGCCACCTTGAGGATGCGGGCGCCCAGCGACTGCTCGGCGACGATCGCCGCACCGCGGAAGGGCTCTGCCTGGGCCTCGACGAGATCGGCGACGCGATCCATCCCGCCGGTGGCTCGGATCATCCCCGCTCCGACCTGGGCGATGTGCCGCGCCTGCTCCGCGTCCAACAGCGCGGTGTGTCCCCCGTGGACGGGCGCCGACAGCGCGAGCTGGCCGACGTCGTGCAGCAGCGCGGCACGCTCGAGCTCTACGATCTGAGTGTCCGTCAGATCGAGTTGGCGGGCCAGGCGGCCTGCCAGCTCGCTCACGCGGATCGCGTGCCCGGAGCTCGCCTGGCCGCCGAGTTCGGCGACTCTGGACAGGCAGGCAACGGTCTGGCGTCGCGTCGCGCGAACGGCACGAACGCGGACGATCGCCGGCAGCAGGGCCAGTAGCGGCACACAGGCCAGCAGCCCGAGCCGGCCGGCGACGGCGATCGACACGGCGGTGGTCCCCATGAGTAGGGCGACGGCGGGAATGGCGCGCAGCGGCACGCCGTAGCCGGGGGTCACCGGGGACCTCGGGGCGAGGGCAGGGTGAAGGAGGGGGCAGGCGTCGGCTCGAGACTCGTTGCGGCCGCGGGCGGCCGGTCCGCGTCGGTCCCGGGGGGCGGCCAGCCCTCGCGGCGGAGAGCGGTCACGAAGGCCTC
Organism: Sporichthyaceae bacterium; assembly: GCA_052389435.1. GTDB lineage: Bacteria > Actinomycetota > Actinomycetes > Sporichthyales > Sporichthyaceae > JBQTKD01. The sequence goes on from JBQTIB010000151.1 coordinate 19,079, forward strand.
CACGAGCGTCTGGTCGAACTGGTCGGGGCGGCGGCGCAGTTCCGCGACCGCTTCGGCAATCGGTCGACCGGCCCGATAGGGACGGTCGGAGGTCATGGCGTCGAAGGCGTCGGCGATGGCCACGATGCGGGCGATCTCGGGGATCTCCTCGCCGGAGAGCCCGATCGGATATCCGCCGCCGTCCATGCGCTCGTGGTGGTGGCGGATGCCGTCGCGCGCCGGGCCGAGAAAGTCGACGTCGGCAATCAGGTCCGCACCGCACCCGGGGTGCCGGGCGACGGAGGACTGCTCGCCCGCGGTGAGGCCACGGTCCTTGCGCAGAACCGCGGTGGGCACGGCCAGCTTGCCGAGATCGTGCAGCAGGCCCGCGTACCGGACCTGCTCGATGCGGCGCGGCCCGCGGCCGAGCTCGCGGGCGATCATCGTCGCCGCGTGGGCCACGCGCTCGGAGTGCGCGCGGGTGTAGGGGTCCTTCGCCTCGACGGCCGCGGACAGGGCGCGCAGCGTCTGCTCGCGTGCACCCCGCTCGGAACGACGGGAGGCGCGCGTCGCCCAGACCGCGGTCGCGGCACAGGCCGCGGCCTGCACGACCGCCGCCACCAGTGCAATACGCATTTCGCGGTCACCCCCACCGACTGAGGCGACCCGTCCGGATCGCCTCACAGTTCACACTAACACCACCAATCACAGAAGTTTCGGAGCGACAGACCGTGGCGAGGGCGCCCCGTGGCGTCGAGCGCCGCGTGGGCATGGGACGATGGGCGCCGCAGTCGCACCGGGTAGCGGTGCCCGCACGACGGGAGCACGAGATGGGCAGGAAGGCGCGCCGCCGCAAGGGGCGTAAGAACTCGAAGGCGAACCACGGCCGTCGTCCGAACTCCTAGCGAGTTCCGGCACGGAGAACGGGCGCCCGCGGCAGAGATGCCGCGCGGCGCCCGCAGTGCTTAAGGCGAACCCCGCCGGGTTCTAGGGGACGTCGCTCTCCTCGACGATGGCGATCTGGACCTGCACCTCGCGGACCCGCGTCATGACCTTGGAGCGCAGGTCCTCCGGCAGGGGCTCGCAACCGCACCCTCGCTTGACGACGTCCTTGACCATGCGGTCGAGTCCGAACTCCTTGAGACAGGGCCCGCACTCGTCGAGGTGCTCCTGGATCTTTCCGCAGTCCGCAGCCGCGAGTTCGTTGTCGAGGAACTCGTAGACCTTCGCGAGCACGTCGGCACAGGAGGTGAAGTACGGCAGGTGGTCGCTCACGATGCGCCACCGCCCTCGACGCCGACACGGATCAGCCCGCGGTCGGCGGCGTAGTCGGTGAGCAACGTCCGCAGTTGGCGTCGCCCGCGGTGCAACCGGGACATGACCGTTCCCAGGGGGGTGCCCATGATCTCGGCGATCTCCTTGTAGGCGAAACCCTCGACGTCCGCCAGGTACACCGCGATCCGGAAGTCCTCGGGCAGTTCGGCCAGAGCGGCCTTCACGTCGCTGTCCGGCAGGTGCTCGAGCGCCTCGACCTCGGCGGACTTCAGACCGCTGGAGGTGTGCGACTCGGCGCGAGCGAGCTGCCAGTCCTCGACCTCCTCGGAGGCCGCAGGCTGAGGTTCCCGCTGCTTCTTCCGGTAGGAGTTGATGAAGGTGTTGGTGAGGATGCGGTACAGCCACGCCTTCAGGTTCGTGCCTTCCTGAAACTGGTGGAAGGCGGAGAAGGCCTTGGCGAAGGTCTCCTGGACCAGGTCCTCGGCGTCCGACGGGTTGCGCGTCATGCGCATCGCGGCCGCGTAGAGCTGGTCGAGGAAGGGCAACGCGTCGCGCTCGAACCGATCGGCCCGAGCCTGTGCGCTCTCTGCGGTGGTCATCGAGGACGAGCCTAGGGGAGAAGGCCCCCGCCGACGCTCGGGGGCTGGGGCCAGGGGGACTTTCGTGGGACGAGGAGGGCACGCAAGCGCGGTCACCGAACTCCTCCAACTCCGATTTCGGGTGCCGCGCACGGTCGGCGCGGCTTCGTGGACTGGAACCTCGGTGGCGTCCCCGTCATTCCCCCACCGCCTGTGCCCACCACGTCCGCACGCCGACGACCAGCAGATCGAGGGCCTCCGCCTGACCGATCGGCGCTCGGGCCGGGACCTTGAAGCCGTGGTCGGCGAAGGGCACCGGAGCCAGGAGCGTGCCGGCCGGGAACTCGGCCGGTCCGCCGAACGGATCGCGTTCGCCCTGCACCACCAGCGTCGGCACCCCCGAGTCGGCCAACTCACCGGCGCGGCTCTTCTCCGGCCGACCCGGCGGGTGAAGCGGGAAGGCCAGCGCGAGGGCGCCGACCGCGCCCGTGGCCAGCGCGGTCCGGCAGGCGACCCGTGCCCCCGCCGAGCGGCCCCCGACGACCAGGGGGCCGTCGATCCAGCCGGCGTCCCGAGCGGCGGCCAGCGCCGCGGTCCAGGCCACGTCCAGGGTGCGGGGCGCAGCGGCGACCTTCCTGCCTGCCAGCCGCCAGGGCTGGGTCACCCGCAGCACGGTCACGCCGTCGTTGGGCAACGCCTCGGCCAGTGCGACGAGGTCGCGGGCCTCCACCCCCCCGCCCGCGCCGTGGCCGAGCACGAGGACGCCGCGGCCGCGGCGACTCCCGGCGACCGCGGACCGTTCGATCCGTGCCGGTCCCACCGGCGTCTCGACCTCGAGTTGCGCGTCCATCGCCCTCACTCCTGCCGACCACCCCCGAGGCGTGCCGGCCTAGGCTCGTGGTCGTGACCGTGGACTCCGACCTCTGGGCGGCGCCGCTGGCCGAGTCTCCCGTGACGGCCGTGGTGTCGGTGCCCGGGTCCAAGTCGATCACCAATCGTGCCCTGCTGCTCGCGGCGCTGGCCGACGGGCCCAGCGAGATTCGCGGTCCGCTGCGCTCGCGCGACACCGACCTGATGCTGGCGGCGCTGCGCGCGCTCGGCGTCGAGGTCGACGTGGTCGCCGGCAACGGAAGCGAGCGTTGGCTGGTGCGTCCCAAGCCGTTGCGCGGCCCGGCCCGCATCGACTGCGGGCTGGCGGGCACGGTCATGCGCTTCGTCCCGCCGATCGCCGCGCTCGCCGACGGCGAGATCTACTTCGACGGCGACCCCCGTGCCCGCGAACGGCCGATGGGCCCGGTCCTCGGAGCGCTGCGGGCGTTGGGGGCGGACATCGACGGCACCGTCGGCCTTCCGTTCACGCTCACCGGCCGGGGCTCGCTGCGCGGCGGCCAGGTCCAGATCGACGCCTCCGCCTCCTCGCAGTTCGTCAGCGGACTGCTGCTGGCGGCGCCGTCGTTCGACAGGGGCATTTCGGTCGACCACGTCGGCGAACCGGTGCCGTCGCTGCCCCACATCCGGATGACGATCGCGATGCTTCGGGACGCGGGCGTGCTCGTGGAGGACGAGAGCCCGCAGCGCTGGCGGGTGACCCCGGGCCCGGTCCGCGCTCGCGATCTCGACGTCGAACCCGATCTGTCGAACGCCGCGCCGTACCTGGCGGCCGCGCTCATCACCTCCGGCGAGGTGTCGATGCCGGCCTGGCCGGAATCCACCACGCAGCCGGGAGCGAAGCTGCGGGATCTGCTCTCGCGCATGGGCGCGGAGTGCCGGGTGGGCAGGGGCGGCCTGGTCGTCCGCGGCCGCGGCAAGGTCCACGGGATCGACGCCGACCTGCGCGAGGTCAGCGAACTCGCTCCGACTCTCGCCGGAATCGCAGCCGTTGCCGACTCGCCGTCGACCCTGCGCGGCATCGGGCACATGCGGGGCCACGAGACCGACCGCCTGGCGGCACTCGCCACCGAGTTGAACAGTCTCGGCGCCGTCGTCACCGAGATTCGCGACGGCCTGCGGATCGAGCCGAAGCCGCTGCACGGCGGCGTGTTCCGGACCTACCACGACCACCGGATGGCCACGACCGGCGCGCTGCTCGGCCTCGTGGTCCCCGGCATCGTGGTCGAGAACGTCGCGACGACGGCCAAGACGCTGCCGGACTTCGTCGGTTCCTGGAATCGGATGTTGGGGCGGACCGACTGACCGGGCGCGGACGATCCAACACTCGGCTGGACGAGGACGACGTACGCATCCGGCCCGGGAAGGGATCTCGTCCGCGCAGCAGCCTGCGTCCGGCACACGCGGACGCGACGCCGGGTCAGATCGTGGCCGTCGACCGCGGCCGGGTCACCGTCCAACTCGCCGATTCCGACGTCCAGGTGACGGCGGTCAAGGCCCGCGAACTCGGCCGTCGCGGCCTGGTGGTCGGCGATCGCGTCGACCTGGTCGGCGACGTGTCCGGCGCCCCGGACACCCTCGCCCGCGTGATTCGGGTGGCCGAGCGCACCTCCGTGCTGCGCCGCACGGCCGACGACGACGATCCGGCGGAGCGCGTGCTCGTCGCCAACGCAGACCAGCTGGTGATCGTGACGGCGCTCGCCGAACCCGAGCCACGGCCCCGCATGATCGACCGCTGCCTGGTCGCGGCCTACGACGCGGGGCTGCGTCCGCTGCTGTGCCTGACCAAGTCCGACCTGTCCGATCCGACGCCGCTGCTGGCTGCCTACGCCCCGTTGGGCGTCGCCCACGTGACGACCCGTCGGGGCGTGGAACCGGCCGAACTGCGAGCCGAACTGGCCGATCGGGTCAGCGTGTTCGTCGGACACTCCGGGGTCGGAAAGTCGACGCTGGTCAACACCCTGGTCCCCGGCACCGATCGCGCAACGGGCGGGGTGAACGTCGTCACCGGACGTGGGCGCCACACGTCGAGCTCAGCCATCGCCCTGGCCCTGCCGGGCGGGGGCTGGGTGATCGACACCCCCGGCGTGCGGAGCTTCGGGCTGGCCCACGTTCGCCCGGACTCGGTGCTCTCCGGATTCCACGACCTCGCAGAGGGCGCCGAGCAGTGCCCACGCGGGTGCCGCCACCAAGGCGCCGACTGCGCCCTCGACGCGTGGGTGGCCGCCGGTCGCGCGCAGCCGGCACGCCTGGACTCGCTGCGTCGGCTGCTGAACGTCGGTGCCGTACCCGATCCCGAAACCGAAACCTGACGGACCGCTACTCCTCGTAGAGGTAGCCCCACTTCGCATCGGAGCCGGTGTGTCCGGTGACCACGGTCATCGCTGCCGCGGCAACGGCCAGCCCGCCGACCACGAGCGCGAGCCCCATGGCCGCGGCGGGCAGCATCCCCTCCGTGCGGCCCGCGAACCAGGCGACGGCCGCGGCGACGGCGAGCGCCACCATGATCCACAACAGGACCTGGGCGTACTCCTCGTGGTCGTTGCTCGGCGGGCCCTTCGGGGAGTTGTCCGGGTTGAGCTTGTCCTTGAGCGCCTCCCCGGACTGCACGGTGACGAAGGTCAGCACGAGCATCCCGAGGTTCAGGATCACGGCGGGACCGGCGAACTTCTGCCGCCACTCCGGGCGCAGGAAGACGGCGGCGGTCACCGTGGCGCTGAGCGGCAGCAGCACGACCGCGAAGTGCAGGACCAAGACGTGCAGGGGAAGGCCCATGAACTTGTCGAACACTGGTGCTCCTAGCCGGCGGGCAGATGGGACTCCTCCCATTCGAGCACGCATCCCACGCGGCTTGCGCCACAGCGCGCCTGGCCGGTCGAGGTTTCACCGAATCGACCCAGCCGCCTTTCCCCCACGAAACACACCCCACCCATTCGGGCGTGTCCCACCCCACCCGGTGTCAAGGGACCATGTGCGCACGTCATCCGCAATGGCTGCTGCAGCGCCCGAAATGTCCGGTTTGTGGAGCCACTGCGGCTGACAGGCACGAACATCCGGGCCTCTAGGGTGTGGCCCGTGACCGACGATCTGGCTTTGGCCCACGACCTCGCCGATGCGGCGGACGCCATCACCACCGCGCGCTTCCGGGCGATCGACCTGCGGGTGGAGACCAAGCCGGACCTGACGCCCGTGTCCGACGCGGACCGCGACGTGGAGTCCCGGTTGCGCGAACTGCTCGCCAAGGCCCGCCCCGACGACGCCATCCACGGCGAGGAGTTCGCCGACACCGGATCGAGCAGTCGGCGCTGGGTGATCGATCCGATCGACGGGACCAAGAACTTCGTTCGCGGCGTCCCGGTGTGGGCAAGCCTGATCGCGCTGATGGACGGCGAGGAGGTGATCGTCGGAGTGGTCTCCGCGCCGGCACTGCACCGCCGCTGGTGGGCCTCCGCGGGCGGGGGCGCCTGGTGCTACGACGGCGCCGGCGACCCGCGACCCTGCAGGGTGTCGGCCGTCGCCACCCTCTCGGACGCTTCGCTGTCCTACTCCAGCCTGTCCGGCTGGGCCGAGCGTGGCGTGCTCTCCTCGTTCGTGGGCCTCACCGAAGCCTGTTGGCGCACTCGCGCCTACGGCGACTTCTGGTCCTACGTGATGGTCGCCGAGGGCACGGTGGACCTCGCCTGCGAACCGGAGGTGGCGCTGCACGATCTCGCGCCCCTCGCCCTGATCGTCGCGGAGGCGGGCGGACGCTTCACCGACCTGTCGGGGCGCCCCGGCCCGGCCGGGGGCAGCGCGTTCGCCAGCAACGGCCTGCTCCACGACGTCGCGCTGGGGCAGCTCGCACCAGGCGATCGAGCCCGAGGGACTACCTGAGCGCGGGTTCCGGTGCCGACGGCTCCACCGGACGACCGCGCAGCCGACCGAACAGCCGCAGCAGAGCCGGCGCCCCGAGGATGGCGGCGAGGTCGAACCAGCCGTACCCGCCCGCCGCTCCGCTCGGTGGATTGCCGATGCTGACGATCCCCGTCGGGTCGTGGGTCTGCCAGGTCCAGGTCGCCAGGTGCGTGCCGAGGATCTCGAGATAGCCGACGATCAGGAACGCTCCGACGTAGAGCGTCCGCGAGCGTCCCCACGCCAGGAAGCCCAGCAGGCACAGGAACCAGAAGGCGCCGAGCACGTCGTGCCGCGGCTGCAGCAGTGCGTACAGCGACCACGTTCCGCCGACCGCAACGGTCGCCCAGACCAACGGCACGCGGTACCGATGCACCCAGCAGGTGCGGCCGATCGCCAGGGCGCAGAGGTAGACCAGCCCGTGGCCGGGCGGCACGTAGGACGGGACGTTCTCGAGCCGGTAGACGTACACCTCGAGCAGCGGAGAGAAGGTGTATTCGACGGCGGTCGCGAACGCGACGACGATCGCCACCTGCGCGCGAACGAGCGGAGTCTCCCGGCGCAGCAGGGCTAGCAGCAGCGCCCAGGTGGCGATGCCGTACAGCCGTTGCTCGCCGATCGGACCGGACTCGTCGCCGAACAGGATGAGGGTGATCCACCCGAAGACGACGGCGGCTACACCGAGGTCGCGCAGCGATTCCGCCCGCCCCGCCACCGCCGTCATGTCGCCCAGTCTTTCACCCGGCCCACGCTCCTACTGCGAGTGCGCGTGCCCCAATCGCTCCAGGACCGAGGTGTCGACGACCGCGCCCGTCGCCCAGACGACCGTGCAGGCGACCCGCACGGCGTCGACTCGCGTTCCGGCGCCGTCGAGCCACAACCGACCGTCCTCGGCGCCGGCCCGCCAGCCCCCGAGGGCCGCGACGCCGAGGTCGTCGACCTCGACGGCCGCGTGCTCGACCAACAGTCCGCGCAGGTCCTCGGCCAGCAGGGTGGGCCGTAGGTCTGGCGCGGCCGCCAACAGGTCGGCGGGTCCGTGGACGCCGGTCAGCACCAGGAGGCTGTCGACGCCCGCTCGATTCGCGCCTAGGACGTCGGTGTCCAACCTGTCCCCCACGACCAGGGGACGCCGGGCGTCGACGCGCTCCGCCGATTCGCGGTGCAGGGCCAGTTCGGGCTTGCCGGCAACGACGGGGTCGCGGCCGGTCGCCATGCGCACCACCTCCACGAGGGTTCCGTTGCCGGGCGCGATCCCGCGCGGGGTGGGGACGGTCCGGTCGGTGTTGCTCGCGATCCAGGGAATGCCGCGGGCCACGGCGTAGGCGCCCTCGGCGAGAATCGGCCAGCCCACCGTCGGGTGATAGCCCTGCACGACGGCGGCGGGGTCGTCGTCGGCCGAGCTCACCGGACGCAGGCCACGTTCGAGCAACGCCTCCCGCAGGCCGTCGCCGCCGACGACCAACACTGCCGACCCCGGCGCCACCAACTCGGCCACCAGTCGCACCGCAGCCTGTGCCGAGGTCGCCACCTCGTCGGGCTTGGCCGGAATCCCCAGTTCGCTCAGATGCGCGGCGACGGTCTGCGGAGTACGCGCCGCGTTGTTCGTGACGAAGGCCAGCCGCATACCCCCAGCTCGGGCTACCTCGAGCGACTCCGCAGCGTGCGCGACGGCGCCCAACCCGACGTACAGCACACCGTCGAGGTCGAGCAGCGCCGCATCGTAGGCGTGCGCCGGCGCGGGAGCGCATCCCCGCCGTAGGGCATCACTCATCGAGCTCGTCCTCGTCTGCGTCGTCGAACTCCAACTGCGCACCGACCGGCGGCTCCAGAAACAGCTGCGCGGTCACAGCGGGTCGGCGCAGCGGCGCCGTTTCGGTTGGGCCCTGCCCGCCGGCGGCTCCCCCCGAGTCGGCCTCGCCACCCGCGCCGCGGGCATCCTCAACGGCCGCCACCCGGGCGGCGTTGGCCCCCTCGGCCGCCCTGCGGGCGTTGCCTGCCCCGCTGCCCGTCTCCTCGAGGCGGGTGGCGTCGACGGTGTCCGCCTTTCCGCCCGCGGCGACCACGGCCTCCGCCGCCCCGTCGGCCGTGCCCGCGGACTTCGCCTCGCCACCGGCCGTGCCCGCGCCCACCGCCTCACCGTCGGCCGTGCCCGCGAACCTCGCCTCGCTACCCGCCTTGCCCGCGAACTTCGCCTCGCCGCCGACCTTGCCCGCGAACTTCGCCTCGCCGCCGATGGCCTCGACCGTCTCCGGCTCGTCCACCTCGCCGTGGCTGTTGTCGTCCTCGAGATCCGCAGGCTCGGCAACCACCGCAGTGGCCCCCTCGCGCAGGTCCCGAATCCGCTCGGCACGACCTTCGGACTCCCGCGCCGCGTCCCTGACGTCCTCGCGGTCTCCGTCGGTCCCCTCACCCCTCGCGACCTCGCGGTCCCGAGCGGCCCCGTCGCCCCTCGCGCCCGAGTCGTCCTCGTCCTCGTCGTCCTCGTCGTCTTTGTCGTCGTCGTCGTAGAACACGATGCCGTCGAGTTCGGCGAGGCGGTCGCCGGCGCCCGTCTCCCCCTCGGGGTCGGAGGCGGCTGCCCGCTCGTACCACGTACGAGCCTCGTCGTCGCGCCCGACGGCCTCGAGCGCGGCGGCGTACGCGCACCGCAGTCGAGCGACCCATTGCGCACCCTCGGGACCCTGAAGATCCGCGGTCTGCAACGTGACCACGGCCGCGTCGAGTTGCCCCATGTCCGCTCGGGCGCCCGCAACGACGATCCGCAGCTCCACCCGACCGGCCCGGTCCAGCTCGGCCGCCTCGGGCGCCGCCGCCATGGCCAACGCGCGCTCGGGGCGTCCGAGCGCCCGCTCGCAGTCGGCCATCATCGGCCAGTGCTCTACGCCGCCGGAGATGCGGCGTGCCGCCCTCAGTTCGGCGAGCGCCTCGGTCCACTTCTCCGCGTTGTACGCCGCGATTCCGACCGCCTCGCGGATGATGCCCACCCGGGGGCCGCAGCGACGGGCAGCCATCGCATGCTCGTAGGCAAGTTCCGGGTCCTCGCCCATCAGCCGCGCGGCCATCACAAGGTGCCGACCCGCCTGCTCCGCAGCCTCGGCGCGCAACGTGCTCAACTCGCGCACCACGCTCCGGTCCAACTCGTTGCCCGTGACGTCCGCGTCGACGGCAGGGCCGACCACCCGTTCCGGTTCGGGACGACGCTCTCGTCGATCCCCGAACCCATCGCTACGCGGACCGCGATCGGCATCGCGGCGGGGACCCTCGAACCCGCCACCGGCGCCCTCGCGGCGCGGCGGACGAGCATCGCCGCCGCCAGGGCGCGAATAGCCCCCGCCACCCGAACCGGACTCCCGACGCTGACCACTAGATCCGCCACCGTCGCGACGCGGCGGACGACTGCCCCCTTCGCCTGCGCTGGGACGGGTGTAACCGCCGCTCCCAGAATCCCGACCGGGGCCGCCGGGCCCTCGACCGTCGCGACGCGGCGGACGACTGTCCCGGTCTCCGCCGCTGGGGCGCGAGTACCCACCACCACCGCCGCCACCGGTGTTCGGACGCGTGTAACCACCGCCGTCGCCACGCGGCGGCCGAGCGTCCCGGTCCCCACCGCTGGGGCGCGGATACCCACCACCGCCGCCGCCGCCGGTGTTCGGACGCGTGTAACCACCGCCGTCGCCACGCGGCGGACGAGCGTCCCGGTCCCCACCGCTGGGGCGCGAGTACCCGCCGCCGCCGCCGGTGTTCGGACGCGTGTAACCACCGCCGTCGCGACGCGGCGGACGAGCGTCCCGGTCTCCACCGCTGGGGCGCGAGTACCCACCACCGCCGCCGCCGCCGGTGTTCGGACGCGAGTACCCACCACCACCGCCGCCAGTATTCGGACGCGAGTAGCCGCCGCCGTCGCCATGCGGCGGACGACTGTCCTGGTCTCCACCACTGGGACGGGTAGACCCACCGCCGCCACCGGCGTTCGGACGCGAGTACCCACCGCCGCCGCCGGAATCCCGACTCGGCCCGGAGAAGCCGCCCCCGCTGTCTGAGCGACGCCCGCTACCGGATCCACCGCGGAAGTCGCGGGAACCGCTGGAGTTCTGGGAATCAGGTCGCCGGTCGCCGGCGGAAGAACTGTCCCTGCGGTCATTTGGCTCGGTTCGGCGATCGCGGTTTCCACCCGCCAAGCCACCGCCGGATGCACCGGCAGAGCGATTGGGCGCTCCCCCAGACCGGCTTCCCGCAGGCCCGCTGGGCGCACCCTTGCGTGCGTATCCATCGTTTGGCCGTTGCTCCCGAGGAGCTCCGCCGGCCGCGGAACCTCCAGAACCCGTCGAACGGCCATTGCCCCGGCCGTCGTCGCGTCGATCCCGAGATTCCATGTTCGACCACTCCTCGTAAGACATTCGAAAAGAAATAAGGGCCACCCCTACCGGGGTGGCCCTTATTGAAAGAATGTCCGGCGGCGTCCTACTCTCCCACACCGTAACCAGTGCAGTACCATCGGCGCTGAAGGGCTTAGCTTCCAGGTTCGGAATGGAGCTGGGCGTTTCCCCTTCGCTATGACCGCCGAAACTCTATTGAGATATAGCCGTGCGCACTCGAGAGAGCGCAGGCAACCGACCGTATCTCGGGAACCGCACAGTGGACGCGTAGCATAAATTCACGATTTCTAGATTGCTCTAGAAAGAGAGTGAGTGGTCAAGTCCTCGGCCTATTAGTACCGGTCAGCTGCACACGTTACCGTGCTTCCACATCCGGCCTATCAACCCAGTCGTCTAGCTGGGGGCCTTACCAGGTTAACCCTGTGGGAGACCT
>JBQTIB010000152.1:0-1974 GCA_052389435.1 Sporichthyaceae bacterium
GAGACCGGCGGGCCGGCCGCCTGCCGTTGTGTGCCCCGCGGGGAACACAACGGGCGGCCAGGCGAGTCCGCGTGAGTTCACCTACGGTCGGTACGATTGCGCTGACCAGCGACAACGACAAAGCCGCAGGTCAGAGCCGCGGCGCGAGGGGGTTCAAGTCCCCCCTCGCGCCAGAAAAAGAAACGGCCCTTGACCTGCGGAATCGCAGGTTGGGGGCCGTTCGCTTCCTTCCCAAAGCGCTCCTTGAGCGGGCATGGCATAATCTGCCAACGGCAGTGGATTGTGGGCCCGGTGCCGGGAGCGGGAGGGGTGGACGTGGCTACGCGCAACGTCGTTCTCAGCGACCAGCAGCACGCTTTGGTCGAAGAGCTTGTTCGCTCTGGTCGGTACCAGAACGCCAGCGAGGTGCTTCGCGCCGGGCTGCGCCTTGTGGAGCGGCAGGAGAACGAGGACGCCGCCAAACTTCGGGCCCTGCAGTCTGCGGCCGAGTTGGGTTGGGCGGACGTCGAGGCAGGTCGCTTCGACGACGTAGCCGACGAGGACCTGGCCGGATTCGTCGCCCGCCTCGGCGCGCGCCCGTCCGGGGGATGAGGCGTTACCGGATCACGCATGCCGCTCAGTCGGACATCGCGGGCATCCTCGCCTGGTCCCAAGAGGAGTTCGGAACGGAAGCCAGGCTGCGCTACGAGGCCCTCATCGTCGCGGCGCTTCGTCACGTCGCGACCGACCGCGGCGGGCTCGGGGGCACGCCTCAGGCCGAACTCGGCGACGGCGTGTACTCCTGGCACCTGCGGCGCAGCCGCGATCGATCGGCCGGCGGTGTCGTCCGTCGCCCGCGTCACTTTCTGGTCTATCGCCTGGACGACGAAGTGGTCGTGATCGGCCGGGTGCTCCACGACGCCATGGAGCTGCAACGACATCTCGACCTCGACTCGGCTTGGGACTAGCTCAGGGCCGCTTCGCGTCCGTGCCGGACTGCACGGTGTGCCGGTGGATGTGAGTCGGCGTCAGACCGAAGTTCACGGGTGACGTACGGCCCCCGGCCACCTGCCGTCAGCGGCCTAGCGACTGCCCCGCCCGGTCGCCTCGAAAACTGTTGGATGGTCAGATTTGCCTGTGCAGGCCACCTTCTGAACCTCTTGGGCTGAAGTTTTCTCTCGGTTGCGCAGCGGCCACGTCTGTTGCTCATGGGCTGGCGGGGATGACCTGACAGGCCGTGCGAATGGCGTGCTCCAACTGGTCGCGGCGCATCAGCGGGTCTTCGCCAGAACCTCGGCGCGTTCGTCCACGGAGAGCAGCCCGCCCATCGGGGAGACCTCGCGCATCTCGATGGAGTCGCGATCGAGACCCGTCAACACCCGCTGAAGTCGGAGGACCTCGCCCTGCTGGACGAGCGACGTCCAGTGCTCGAGATTCCGGAGGTGGGGCTGACCGACCACCCTGTCGCGCAGGCGTTTCAGGTTGCCTTCGATCGTGGGACGCCACTGCTCGAGGGTGGAACTGTCCACATGGGACGAGAGCCGGCGGTGCAGCTCCCACGACCGACGTTCGGAGCGGGTCAATCGCGGCTGCACCGGCCGCCGCACGACTTCGAGTCGGTAGCCCATGCAGGACAGGAGCCGGTCGAGTTGGTCGTCGCTCAGCTCGACCTTGCCGGAAAGGAACTGGCTGATGCTGGGCTGGCGGACTCCGCTGATCCGCGACAGCTCCGACTGGGTGGTGCTCGTCTCGAGCATCACCTCACGCAGCAGGTCGCCACGATCAGCCATGACCCGAGTATAGCAACGAATGCTATGGAGGCTCACCTTAGGCTGTCGCTCGAGACGGCGGAGCCAGTGCTCGACCCGCGCCTAGGGCGTGTCTCCTTATTCGAGTAGCCAGATGGTGATGGCTCGCAGGACGACGCCACCGCGGTAGGTGAGTGCGAGCTTGTCGTAGCGGGTGGCCAATCCTCGCCACTGCTTGAAAACGTTG
>JBQTIB010000153.1:0-8233 GCA_052389435.1 Sporichthyaceae bacterium
CGGGGGGCGGGGGGCGGGGGGCCGGGGGGCGGGGGGCCCGGGGAGGTTAGGGGAGGAGGGTTTCGCCTTCGAAGATGCCCAGGGCCTCGCAGTAGAACTCCAGGCCTACGCCGTTGGGGTCGCGGAAGTAGAGGCTGTCCTCCACGCCTCGGTCGGGGCCCAGGTAGTCGATTCCGGCCTCGTCGAGCTTGGCCTTCATGCGGGCGAAGTTGTCGGCCGAGACGGACAGCGCCAGGTGCTGGACGGCGCCGATCGTCTCGGAGAACTCCGGGTGGTCGTGGCCCGGGAAGTCGAAGAAGCCGAGCAGGGTGCGGTTGCCGACGTCGAAGAAGAAATGCGAGGAGCCCTTGTAGTCCCGGTTCTCGACGAGTTCGACCAACGGGAAGCCGAGGAAGTCCTGGTAGAAGCGAATGGTCGCCTCGACGTCGCGACAGATCAGCGCCAGGTGGTGCACGCCGCGGGTCGGCGGCACCGGGCGGTCCGCCAGCAGAAACTCCGCGCGCAGAGAGTCGCGTCGCGAACGGATGGCCTCCAGTTCGGCACCCTCGGGCTGTGGCATCGGTGACCTCCCTCGTCGAGGACGAGCCTACGTGCGCGCGGTCACCTGTGGCATAGCCCATCGAGCGCCCAAGCGCCGGCAACAGCCGTGGTACGACAGAGCGACAGCCCGTACTTAGCCTCGATGGAGCCCCCCGACCATGGCCGACCTCGCCTCGATCACCAGCCTGCTCTTCGTCCCCGGCCACCGGCCCGACCGGTTCGCCAAGGCCGCCGGAGCAGGTGCGGGCGCGATCATCCTGGACCTCGAGGACGCCGTCGCGCCCGAGGACAAGCCCGAGGCGCGCAAGCACGTCGTCGAGTGGCTCGAGGGCGGCAACGGGGGCAGTGGGGTGGTTGTCCGCATCAACCCGCCCGGCACCCCCTGGTACGCCGACGACCTCAAGGCCGTCGCCGGCCACGTCGTGATGCTGCCCAAGGCCGAGACCGCGCAGCAGGTCGCGGACGTCGCCGCGGCCACCGGCGCCGGCGTCGTCCCGCTCATCGAGACCGCCGCCGGCGTCCTGAACGCCCACGCGATCCTGTCCGTCCCCGGCGTCGTCCGCGCCGCGTTCGGCTCCATCGACCTGTCCGCGCAGCTCGGCGTGGACCCCAACGACCACCAGGCGTTCCTCGCCGCCCGTTCCCACCTCGTGCTCGCGAGCGGCGCCGCGGGCGTCGGCGGCCCCATCGACGGCGTCACCGTCGACGTCAAGGACGAGGCGCGGCTGACGAGCGACTCCCGGCACGGCGCGAGCCTCGGCTTCACCGCGAAGATGTGCATCCACCCGGCGCAGCTCGAGGTCGTCCACACCACCTTCCGCCCCACCGAGGACGAGATCGTCTGGGCCAAGCGCGTCGTGGAGGCCGCCGGCGGCGGCGCGGTGACCACCCTCGACGGCAAGATGGTCGACAAGCCGGTCGTCGATCGCGCCCGCCGGATGCTGGAGCGCGTCGCCGAATAGGCGGAAATGCTGGAAAGCGCGCTACGAACCGCGCCAAGACTTGTCCGAAGTGGACAAAGCCCCAGGCCAACGAACCGCGTACGGTCGACAGGTGCTCGCACATCGGCTCGCCCTGCCGCCTCCCAACACGCGCTCGCACCCGTACCGCGGCCTGTCGATGCAGGAAGTCGACATCCCGCTGACGGAGAGCGCGATGCTGGCGTTCCTCGACGGCCGCGAGGTCTACCGGCGCACCGAGTTCCTCGTCCTGCGCAACGGCGAGGACACCGCGTTGCTCCAGGTGGCCAAGGACGACTTCGAGCCGCTGTTCGCCCCGGTGACCGACGCGATCCTGCTGGCCGCGGGGGAGGACATCGCCTACGTCGAAGACCCGAGCGTCGACGTCGGCAACGCCACCGCCCTCGCCAAGGCCGCGGTTCCCGGCAAGCTCGCCACGGTCGTCGTCGGGATGTTCTCCCACGTCAACTTCATCTACCGGCCCCAGCCGATCCCGATCCGCGTGACCGAGGTCGTTCCCCCGTATCCGCCGAAGCTGTTCGCACAGGCCACCCAGGTGATCGAGTTCGACGAGGACCTGCCGCCGATCGAGTTGATCCTCGACGCCGTCCAGGTCTCCGACCTCGTCGACGCCAACCCCGCCCACACCTACCTGCTGCCCTGCCGCGGGTCGGGTTCCGCGCCCGCGGGCGCGACGGGGGAGGTCCTCGACACGCGCCCGGCGGACCGCAAGGCCTGGCTGATGATCGGGTGCGAGCGCTCGATGCAGTTCCACCGTCACTTCTACGGCGACGAGCCCCCGCAGGTCGACCTGTGTCCCAAGGCCCGCCTGGGCAAGGACGCCGACTACCTCGCGAGCGGCGACTTCGCCCTGATCAAGTGCTGCATGCTCGAACGGGGCCTCGAGGTCGACGACCGGTCCGTCGTGGTGCCGTGGGGGGCGAACCTCGACGAGATCCGCCTCGGGCTGCGCCGCCTGCTCCTCGGCGAAGAGGGACCGCCGCTCCTATGAGCGAGCGCAGCGAGCGAATCGGCAAGCAGAGCGCATCGTGCCTCGTGCGGATGCCGAGGAACGAGGTATCCGCATGAGTTCGCACCTCTCGGATTCCCAACTGTTCGGGCACCTCTGGACCACCCCCGAACTGCACGAGCTGTTCGACGACCGCGGCCGCACGCAGAGCTGGCTCGACGTGCTCGTCGCGCTCGCCTCCGCGCAGGAGGAGGTCGGTCTGCTTCCCGCCGGCGTCGCCGCCACCATCGCCGAGCACGCCGACGTCGACCGCCTCGACCTCGCCCGGGTTGCCGAGGGAACCAGGGCCACGGGCCACTCCACGCTCGGCCTGATCCAGGAGCTGCGTCGGGTCCTGCCCGAGGCGGCGCAGCAGTGGGTGTACTACGGCGCCACCGTGCAGGACGTCACCGACACCGCGACCGCGCAGACCATGAAACTCGTCCTCGGCGTGGTGCGCCGAGACCTGCGCCGGTGCATCGACGCCGGGGCGGCCCTGGCGCGGACGCACCGCGACACCGTGATGTGCGGCCGCACCCACGGCCAGCCGGGCCTGCCGATCACCTTCGGCTTCAAGGCCGCCGTGTGGACCGACGAGCTGCTGCGCCACCTCGAACGCATCGAGCAGGCCGCCCCGCGCCTCGACGTCGTCCAGCTCGGCGGAGCCCTCGGCACCATGGAGTTCTGGGGCTCCCACGCTCCCGCGCTGCTCGACGCGTTCGCCGAGCACACCGGCCTGACCGCGCCCACCATCCCGTGGATCACCGCCCGGGACCGCGTCGCGGAGTTCACCAACCTGTTGGCCATGGTGGCCGGAACCCTCGGCAAGATCGGCAACGAGATCTTCGAACTCTCCCGCCCGGAGATCGGCGAGGTCGCCGAACCGTTCACCCCCGGCACCGTCGGCAGCATCACCATGCCGCACAAGCGCAACCCCGAGATCGCCGAACACCTCGACACCCTCGCCCGGCGGGTCCGCGTCGACGCGGCCTCCACCATGGAGGGCCTCATCGCCCTGCACGAACGCGACGGGCGCAGTTGGAAGGCCGAGTGGCTCGCGGTTCCCGAGGCGTGTCAGCTCACCGGCGCGGCGCTGACGTTCTCGGTGCGCCTGCTCGAGGGCCTGCAGGTCGACGGCGCCCGGATGCTCGCCAATCTCGAGGCACGCCGCGGCTACCTGCTCTCCGAACCGCTCATGCGCGCCCTGTCCGATCGCATCGGCAAGCACGCCGCCCACGAACAGATCTACGCCGCGGCGATGGCGGGCCTGGACCGAGGCGTCGACCTGACCGAAATCGTCGCCGAGAAAGGCCTGCTGACGCAGGATCAGATCCAGGCGGCGACGGACCCGACGAAGGCCCTCGGCAGCTCGCAGGTGTTCGTCGATCGAGTCCTGGCCCGTTGCGAGGCGAGCCGATGAGGACCGTTCGATGAATCCGGACTCCCCCGCCTGGGCCGGGTTCGTCTCCCAGCCCCGCGCGCGCCTGGCCGTTCTCCCAACTCCGCTGCACCTGGCGAGCCGCCTGTCGCGCGCGGTCGGCGCCGAGGTCTGGTTCAAACGCGACGACCTCACCGGTCTGGGCCTGGGCGGCAACAAGGTCCGCACCTTGGAGTTCGTCATCGGTTCGGCCGTCGACCGCGGCGCGGACACCCTGATCACCGGCGGTGGCCCGAACTCCAACTGGGTCATGCTCGCCGCCCTGGCCGCACGAACCCGCGGCCTCGACGCGATTCTCGTGATCTACGGAGATCCGGTCCCGCTCGTCGGGAACCTGCACCTGGCCGCGATGGCCGGGGCACGGGTGGAGTTCACCGGCAGCCCCGATCGGGCGTCGGTGGAGGAGAACATCGAGAAGATCGCCGCCCGGGTGCGCGAGGAGGGCCGCGTGCCCTACCTGCTCGGCCGGGGAGGAGCCAGCCCGGTGGGCGCGCTCGGGTACGTGGCAGCGACCCTGGAGTTGACGGCCCAGCTCCGCGACCATCGACTGACGCCCAGTCAGCTGTGGCTGGCCACCGGCTCGTGCGGTACCCAGGCCGGTCTCGAGGCCGGCGCCGCCTGGCTCGAGCCGTGCTACGAGATCCACGGGGTCAGCGTCAGCCGGCCGGTGCAGGAGTGCGTCCCCCGCATCCGCGAGATCGCCACCGCCGCGACCGAGTTGATCCACGCCCCCGCGCCGACGAGGGATCCGATCGTCGACGGCAGCGCGCTGGCCGTCGCCGAGTACGGCAAGCCGTCCCTCGCCGCCGACGAGGCCACCCGGCTCGTCGCCCAAACCGAGGGCGTTTTCCTCGATCCGGTGTTCGCGGCACGGGCCATGGCCTCGATGTTGGCCTCGCTCGAACGCGCCAAGCCCGCCGGGCCGGTGGTCTTCCTGGTGACCGGCGGAGCCCCGACGCTCTTCCACCACTGACGGACATCCACCGTCGACGGACAAGGCGGACATCCGCGACCTGTCCGAACGGAGGATCCCCTACCCACCCGATCTACCGATTTACCTCTGGGCTGCAACCGACAACGGGTATGCGTGCGTCTCAGCGGTGTGAACACAACGCCCACCCCTGCTGAGCAACCCACCACTGCATCCGGCACACCCTTCGCCGACGACGCAGCGAGAGGAGTCCCCATGCACACCTGTTCCTGGTTCACATCGAACTCCGAGCCACAGTGCGGCGCTCCTGCCCCGCACCAGATCGTCGTGAACACCCCGCTCTACCGGGCCACCGTCTGGTTCTGCACCGAGCACAAGGCCGCCCAGGAGGCGAACTTCGCGCGACGCAGCGCTCGCATCCCGGCCGCCCGTCGGCCGGAGCTCTACGTCACCGAGTAGCGCCGTGGGGGCGGCGGGCTACTCGCCCGCCGCGTCCCGCGCCTCGTCCACGAGCGCAGTCTCGACGGCGTCCAACGCGCGGGATCGCTCCAGCGCGGCCGCAGCCGCACCCCGCGCCGCGCGACGTACCTCCGTGGCCATCTCGCGCACCGAGTCCGGCGCCGCCCCGCCCCGAGTGACTCGGGTGGAGACGATCGCCTTGGGATCCAGCGCCGTCGCCAGGTCGAGATCGGCGAGGTCCAGTTCGACGCCCAGTTCCTTCGCGGCCACGGCGAGCATCTCCGGGGTGACGTCGACGCCCCGCAGTCGCTGCGCGCCGGCGGCCCGCACGACCGCGCCGACGATCCGGTGGGCGCTGCGGTAGTCCACCCCCCGCGCCGTCATCAGGAACTCGGCCAGGTCCGCGGCCTGGGTGAAGCTGTTCTCCAGCGCGGTCCACATGCGCTCGGAGTTGACCTCGAGCCCGGCGACCACGCCGGCCATCAGCCGAATCTGACGTACCGACAGGTCGAGGGCCCGCGGCACCTCGCCGTAGGCGAAGATCAGGTTGTCGCTGCGCGCCGAGGGGCTCTTGGTGACCGCGAGCATGCCGGTCAGCCGGCCGATCAGCACGCCCGCCTCGCCGCGGATCATGGTCAACGCGTACGGGTTGCGCTTCTGCGGCATCAGCACGCTGCCCCGGCTGTGACCGTCGGCCAGGCGCACCCAGTCGAACTCGTCGGAGGCCCAGATCTCGAGGTCTTCGGCGAGCTTGCCGGCCGTGACGCCGAGGCTGCTGGCCGCGGACAGCAACGCGATCAGCCCGTCGGTCTGCCACATGGCGTCGCGGGTGTGCTCGATGACGTCGTCGAACCCGAGCATCGCCGCGACCACGCCGCGGTCCCCGGTCAGCGCGCTGCCGTTCACCCCGCCCGCGCCCCCGGGGCTGCGGTTGACCCAGGCGAAGCCGTCCTCGAGGCGCCGCAGGTCGCGGAGCACGGCGTAGCCGAAGCTCAGCAGGTAGTGCCCGAAGGTCGAGGGCTGGGCGTGCTGCAGGTAGGTCTGCTCGGCCATCCACGTTTCGGCATGCCTCGCGGACTGGTCGGCGATCGCCTCGGCCAGTGCAGCGGCGGCTTCGACGGCGGCGAGCACGTCCCGCCGCAGCCGCAGTCGCAGCGCCAGTCGCACGGCCTCCCGACGGGGCCGCCCGGCGTTCAGCCAACCGCCGTCGGTGCCGATGCGCTCGGCCAGCCACTCTTCGCGGCAGTTGTAGAGCTCGCCGTGGACCGGGTCGTAGCCGAACTCCGCGACGGGCACGTCCTGGGCGGCCAGCAGCGCCCCGAGCAGTCGGCGCCCCGCCTCTGCGGGAACGACGTCCTCGCGGAGCAGGACGAGCGTGTGCGCGAGGTCGGCGAGGTTGAGGTGGCCGTGGAGGAGTTCGGCGTCGGCGACCTCGATCGCAAAGCCGCCGGCAATCAGTTCCGGGGCGTAGTCCGGCACCGGTCACCCCTCACTATGGCCGCTGCAGCGATTTCACTCCGAGGTACGGCACCAGCGCGTCCGGCACGGCGACCGAGCCGTCGGCCTGCTGGTACTGCTCCAGGATCGCGGCCATCGTGCGTCCGATGGGCAGCCCTGAGCCGTTCAGGGTAGCCGCCGGGACGGGCTTGGCTCCGCCGCCCTCGCGCGTGCGGATCCCGGCCCGGCGGGCCTGGAACTGCCCGCAGTCCGAGCACGAGGAGATTTCCCGATACGTCTGCTGGCTCGGCAGCCAGACTTCGATGTCGTAGGTCTGCTGGGCCGAGAAGCCCATGTCCCCTGCGGCGAGCCTGATCGTGCGGTGCGCCAGGCCGAGTTCGATCAGGCACGCCTCCGCGTGCGACACCATGAGCTCGAGTTCGTCCGCGGAGTTCTCGGCGGTCGCAATGCGCACCAGCTCCACCTTGGCGAACTGGTGCAGGCGCAGGATGCCGCGGGTGTCCCGGCCGTAGGAGCCGGCCTCGGAGCGGTAGCAGGGGGTGTGCGCGGTGTAGGCGTACGGAAGGTCTTTGGCCTCGAGGATCTCGTCCGCGTGCAGATTGGTCAGCGGCACCTCGGCCGTCGGAATGAGGAAGAGCTCCCGATCCCCAGCCGACGTCGCGAAGAGGTCCTCGGCGAACTTCGGGAGTTGACCGGTGCCGGTCATCGTCGCCCGGTTGACCAGGTTCGGCACCGAATACTCGACGTACCCGTGCCGGCGCGTGTGCAGGTCCAGGAAGAACGACGCGAGGGCCCGCTCGAGGGCCGCTCCGGCGCCGCGGGCCACCGAGAAGCGCGGACCCGAGAGCTTGGTGGCGCGAGCGAAGTCCAGGATGCCCAGACCCTCGCCGACGTCGACGTGGTCCCGGGGTTCGAAGTCGAACGTGGGCGGCGTGCCCCAGCGACGGACCTCGACGGCTTCGGCCTCGGACCTGCCGTCCGGGACGACGTCGGACGGGAAGTTCGGGATGCCCAGCAGCAGCTCGCGCAGCTCGCCCGCGAGCCGTTCCGCGTCGTCCTCGGCGGCCTTGACGCGGTCCTTGAGTTCGCGCGCGGTCTCCTTGAGTCCCTCGACGTCGCCGCCGGCCTTGGCGGCCCGGCCCACCTCCGCCGCGATCCGCTTGGTCTCCGCACGCAGCTCGTCGCCGCTGCGAATGGCGGCGTTGCGCGCAGCGAGCAGATCGCTCAGCGAGGCGAGATCGAGCGTGTAGCCACGCCGAGCCAAGCGACGGACGGCCTCGTCGCCGAGGTCTACGAGTTCCCTTGCATCGTGCATGCAGGGAATCTATCGGCGCGCCGGCGCCGCCGACGAATTCCCTTCCCCGCCCAGGGGAAAACTGCGGCGGCCCGCGGCCGGGGGCGCAGCCCCCCCCGAGGAAACAGGCGGTGGACGACACCCC
>JBQTIB010000154.1:0-2302 GCA_052389435.1 Sporichthyaceae bacterium
ACGTGTACATGGAGTGCACGATCACCCGCCTGCTCACCGACGGCACCGGCGAAACGGCGCACGGCACCAACCGCGGCGCGATCGCGGGCGCCTTCGGCTACTGGCGCGAGACCGGACGCTTCGTCACCTTCGAGGCGCCCGCGGTCATCCTCGCCACCGGTGGCATCGGCAAGAGCTTCAAGGTCACCTCGAACTCCTGGGAGTACTCCGGCGACGGCCACGCCCTCGCGGCCCGCGCCGGCGCAACCCTGCTGAACATGGAGTTCATCCAGTTACACCCGACGGGCATGGTCTGGCCCCCGTCGGTGCGCGGCATCCACGTCACCGAGTCCGTGCGCGGCGACGGCGGGATCCTGAAGAACAAAGACGGCAAGCGCTTCATGTTCGACTACATCCCGGAGTTCTTCAAAGCCGACACCGCGGACACCGAAGCCGAAGCGGACCGGTGGTACGAGGACAAGAAGAACAACCGCCGCCCGCCGGAGCTGCTCCCCCGCGACGAGGTCGCCCGCGCGATCAACGCCGAGGTGAAGGCCGGCCGTGGCTCACCCGCGGGCGGGGCGTTCCTGGACATCGCCTCGCGGCGCACGCCGGAGTACATCAACAAGCGGCTGCCGTCGATGTACCACCAGTTCAAGGAACTGGCGGACGTCGACATCACCAAGGAGCCCATGGAGGTCGGCCCGACCTGCCACTACATCATGGGCGGGGTCGAGGTCGACGCGGATACGCAGGCCTCGGTCGTCACCGGGCTCTACGCCGCGGGCGAGGTCGGCGGCGGCATGCACGGCTCCAACCGCCTCGGCGGAAACTCCCTGGGCGACCTCCTCGTCTTCGGCGAGCGGGCCGGCCGGTACGCGGCGGAGTTCGCCAAGACCGCGTCGCCGAAGATCGCCGACGGGCAGATCGAGGTTGCGGCGGCCGAGGCCACCGCGCCGTTCGATCGCGAGGACGGGGAGAACCCGTATGCGCTGCACGCCGAACTGCAGGCCACGATGAACGAGCTCGTCGGCATCATCCGCGACGCGGACGAGATGCAGACGGCGCTCGACAAGCTCCAGGGCTTCAAGGAGCGCGCGAAGAACATCACGGTGACCGGCAACCGGCAGTTCAACCCGGGCTGGCACCTCGCCCTGGACATGAAGAACATGCTGCTGTGCTCGGAGATGGTCGCGGTCGCCGCGATCGAACGCAAGGAGAGCCGCGGCGGGCACACCCGCAACGACTATCCGGTTGCCGTTCCCGAGTGGGGCACGAAGAACATCGTCCTGTCCGAGAAGGACGGCACGGTCTCGTTCAAGCACCAGGCGCTGGCCGTCATGCCCGACGAGCTGAAGGAACTCTTCGAAGGGGACAAGAAGTGACAGCGACGATTCCTTCGAACAATCCCAAGGCGTTCCAGCCGGGCGTCGACAAGGCGAACAGCTACACCGCGCAGTTCAAGGTGTGGCGCGGGGACTCCTCGGGCGGCGAGCTCAAGGACTACTCGGTCGAGGTGAACGAGGGCGAGGTCGTCCTCGACATCATCTTCCGCATCCAGGCCGAGCAGGCCAACGACATGGCGGTCCGCTGGAACTGCAAGGCCGGCAAGTGCGGCTCCTGCTCCGCGGAGATCAACGGCCGCCCGCGGCTGATGTGCATGACGCGCATGTCCGCGCTTCCGCCGGGCGAAGAGGTGGTGGTCACGCCGCTGCGCACCTTCCCGGTGATTCGGGACCTCGCGACCGACGTCAGCTTCAACTACAAGAAGGCGCAGCAGATCCCGGCGTTCGCGCCCGGGCCACGCGACCCGGACGGCAAGTACCGGATGGCGCAGGTCGACGTCGACCGCGGCCAGGAGTTCCGCAAGTGCATCGAATGCTGGATGTGTCAGAACGTCTGCCACGTCATCCGCGACCACGAGGAGAACAAGGAGGCCTTCTCCGGCCCCCGGTTCTTCATCCGCCTCGCGGAGCTCGACATGCACCCGCTGGACACCAACGACCGACAGAAGCTCGCGCAGGAGAAGCACGGCCTCGGCATGTGCAACATCACCAAGTGCTGCACCGAGGTCTGCCCCGAGCACATCAAGATCACCGACAACGGCATCATCCCGCTCAAGGAGCGCGTGGTGGACCGCTACTACGACCCGCTCCTCCGCTTCGTCCGCATGATCCTCGGAAAGCCGTAGGCGAGGAGGCCGTCCATGGAGCCGATCACCCGCCGGGAATTCGTCGCCCAGGGGGCCGCGGCCGTCGGGGGCGCGGCGCTCGCGGGGCGCGCCGCGCCGATGCGCCTGGGCATGCTCGGGATGTGGCATTCC
>JBQTIB010000155.1:0-16970 GCA_052389435.1 Sporichthyaceae bacterium
TCACTCGCCCCGGTAACGCTTCACCCGCCCGAGGATCGGCCGCTCGACGAGTGAAGCGAGACGCCCGCGAGTGAAGCGGCCTTCTGGACGGGGTTAGGGCTTCAGGAGGGGGCGGAGGTCGTCTAGCTTGTCGAAGCTCCACCACAGGTAGTTCAGGGTGCCGCCCTCGCGGAGCGGATGCAGATCCGCGTTGTCCGGGTCCTCGCGATAGCCGGCGAGCGCCTCGAGCGACGGCCATTCGACGAGCACGATCGCGTTCCGCGGCGACGTCCCGCCGGGGACGATCTCGGCCCCGTGGTGCCCGAGCGCCACGACCTTCCCGCCGTACTTCCCGACGGCGGCGGGGGAACGCTTCGAGTACGCGAGGTAGTCGGCGTTGTCGGCCAGGTCGAACAGGTTGAGCGCGTAGATCGCCATGCCACATACTATGCGAGACTGCATACCCGTCTCCTCCGCCTCTCCACCGGCCACCGCTTCACTCGTCGCCGTCTCGCTTCACGCGTCCGCCGACCCATCCCTCGGCGAGTGAAGCGGCACCTCCACGAGCAAAGCGGCCCACCGCGGGCAGGCCGCGGGCAGGCCGCGGGCAGGCCGCGGGCAGGCTCCGGTTGGTGGTGGGAGGTTGGCTTCACTCGCTCGGGTGCGGCTTCACTCGCTTGGTGACGTGGCGTAGACCGAGTGGAGAGATACTCCGGCGGGTGAAGCGCTCTGACCAGCGCGAACGTGCTTGTCCACACCCGGCAAAGCGGCCGGTTGTCCACAGATTTGGAACTGAGGCCGGCCAGGAGGGCGCCGCGTCTCCAGGGTTCTCGGCATGGACGCACACCACGAATACATCGCGACGAGCAGTGGTCTCGTCACCGCCAAGAAGGCTTTCGCCCTCGGCTATACCCGCGCAGAACTGCGCCGCCTGCACACCCGCCAAGAGATGGCTGGGCTCCGACGAGGCATCTACCTCTCCGGCCCACTCGGCGAAGGGGCACGCCAACGCCATCTCGACGCGGCGGCGGCCGCGTTGCTCGCGATCAAGGGCAACGATGCAGCGCTCGCACACCGAACCGCCGCCGTCGTCTGGGATCTCGACTGGCTGGAGCAGCCCGATCTGAACTCCGTGTGGCTGATCCAGCCGCCGTCGTCGCAGAGCGTTCGAAGCTATCCCGGGTTGCACGTCTGGCCTGCCACGCTGCCCGCCCACCACCTCACGATCTCTCCGAACGGCCTGCCGACGACGACCCCGGCTCGGGCCGTCGTCGACATCGCCCGGCACCACAGCTTCCGGGAGGCAGTGGTCGCGGGCGAGTCCGCGCTCCGTTACGGGCTCGCGAACAACGACGAACTCCGCACGATCGTCGGCGACTGTCGCGGTTGGCCGTTCGTCCGGAAGGCACGACGCGTCGTCGAATTGATCGACGGCACCACGCAATCGGTGGCCGAAGCGCTCGCCCGCGCCATCTTCGCGGAGCAGGGCCTCCCGCTCCCCCGAACGCAAGTGGAGATTCGCGACGCCGCGGGCTCGACCATCGGGTACGTCGACTTCCTCTTTGCCAGGTGGGTCGTGGTGGAGGTCGACGGCCGCAAGAAGTACGACGACCCCGAAGTGCTGTGGGCGGAGAAGCGTCGCGAGGACCGACTGTGGGAAGCCGGCTACGAGGTCGTCCGGCTCACCTGGGCGGACCTGATGGGCCCCGCCGAGGCCATCGTGCGACGAGTCCTCAAGGCCATGGATCGCGCGACCACTCGCCACCCGTAGCCGTCCGCCGCAGCACCCGGCCGCTTCACGCGCCGCAGTCTCGCCTCACGCGCCAGAAAACGTGACGGCGGACGCGTGAAGCGGCACCCCGACGCGTGAAGCGGCACGCCGACGTGGAAGTCGCGGCGGTTACAGGACCCCTGTCAGGTGGGCGAAGGCGACGGTGTTTCCGCGGTAGTCCCCGGCGTCGTGGTCCCAGTTCGCGCAGGTGATCAGGCGCAGCGCGGAGTGGTCGGTGTTGCCGTACACGTCCGTGGTCGGAAACGGGTCCTTGGGTACCTCGCGGACATCGTCGACCGTGAACACCGCGGTGCGGCCGTCGGCGCGGGTCACGTGCACGACCTGTCCCGGCTGCAGTTCGGAGAGCCGGAAGAAGATCGCAGGCCCGGTGCGGTCGTCGTCGACGTGGCCCAGAAGCACTGCTGGGCCCAGGGATCCGGGCGTCGGCGAGTGCCGGTACCACCCGACGGCCGTGGGTTCGGTGGGCACCTCGACGGTGCCGTCGGCGTTGCGGCCCAGTTCGCCGACGACCGCGCCGACGCCGATGCTCGGCACGGACACCGCAATCGGCGGCGAGGGCGGCAGGGCTTGCACCGAGGGGCTCGAGGGCACGACGGCCGAGGGAACGGCGACCGGCGGTGCCCGGTGCGGCGCCTCGACCTGGTCGGCGAGGGCGGTGGACACCAGCCCGACGCCCGCGAACGCGCAGCCGGCCGCCACCACGAGGGCGGCGGCTCGGCGGCGATCCGGGCGGCGTGGCACGGAGGCTCAGGCGTTCGAACGACGACGCATCGCGTACACGGTGGCACCGGCGGCGACGGCGAGCAGCAGTCCGCCCGCAGCCAGCGCGTTCGTCGACGCGGAGTCCTGCGTGGCACCGGAACCGGTGTCCGCGCCGCCCGAGGGAGTCTCGGAGACCTGGGCGTCCGCGGATTCGGCGGAACTGCTGGACGGCGACGCCGACGAGGACGGCGACGCGGAGGCAGTGGGCGAGGAGGTCGTGACCGCCGTCGAGGTGGACATGTCCATCCCCGGGGTACTCGACGACGAACTGCTGGGGCTCGGGGACGCGGTGGCGGCGGCCGCGGGCTCGAGAGCGGTGTCGGCCATGGCCGGACCGGCGAAGAGCAGCGGTGCGCCGACGGCGGCCGCCACGGCGAGCGTGCGCAGGGATCGGGTCATGGGACTGCCTTCCGGTCGGGGCGAGGACACGGCTACTCGCGCGCGCCTCCGCAGAGGTGAGTCCCGCTCGGACTACCCCACGTCCCCGGCCTCATTCCCCTGGCCGGGTCACACCCCCGCGAGCGCCTCCGCCTCGCGTGTGGGCCCGAGGTTCACCGGGAGTTCCGCGAACCCGTAGAGCAGCCGGGTCGGCCGGCGCCGGCCCTCCCCTCGCGCGGCCAGGTGCGGGAAGCGTTCGAACAGCTTGCGCAGGGCGATTTCGCCCTCCATGCGGGCGAGCGCGGCCCCCAGGCAGAAGTGCGCACCCACCGCGAAGGCCAGGTGGTCCTTCGCGTTGGAGCGGGCGACGTCGAAGGCGTGCGGGTTCTCGAAGACCTCCGGGTCGCGGTTGGCGCCCGCGAGGGCCAGCACCAGGTACTGGCCCTTGCGCAGGGGCACGCCGTGCAGTTCGGAGTCCGTCGCGCGGTAGCGGAAGGAGTTCTGCAGCGGCGAAGCGTAGCGCAGCACCTCCTCGACGGCGTTGGACCACAGCTCCGGTTGGGCCTGCAGCCTTGCCAACTGCTCGGGGTGACGGAGGATCAGATCCACGCCGTTGCCGACGAGGTTGACCGTGGTCTCGAACCCCGCGAGAAGCAGCAGGCCCGAGTTGGCGGCGAGCCCGCGTTCGTCCACGACGACGCCGTCGCGACGTTCCCGATCGGCAGCGGCGACCATCGTGCTGAGCAGGTTGTCGCCGGGATTCTCCCGCAGGGCCTGCAGGTGTCCCAGGAGCCAGTCGCCGAGTTCCCGCGTGGCCCGCTCTGCGTAGCGTGCGTCGCGGAAGGAGACGCCCATGTCCGCCGCGAACACCATCTGCGTTGCCCAGTCGCGGAACTGCGGCCGCATCTCGATCGGCACGCCGAGGATGTCGGCGATCACCAGCACCGGCAGGACGTCGGCGTAGTCGCTCACGACGTCGACGGCCCCACCGCGCGATGCCTTCACCTGCATGGCATCGAGCAGGTCGTCCGCGATCCGTTCGACGTGCGTCCGCAGAGCCTCGATGGCCCGCGGCGTAAACGCCTTCATCGCGAGGCGGCGATAGACCAGGTGCTGCGGTCCGTTGAGCAGGATCATGCTCGGCCGGTCCATCGGGTTCGCCAGCGTTTCGTCCTCGCCCCACTTCAGCAGCAGGCGCATCGGCGCGGGCGCCACCTCGTACGGCATGCCGGACATCGAGGTCGGGTCGCGCAGGATCTCGGAGACGACGGAGTGACGGGTCGTCACGGCCGCGAGCTTCCCGCCTACCAGCGGAGCGGATCGCAGCTCGTCGTAGAACGGATGCGGGTTGGCGCGCAGGTCGGGGTCGGAGACCATCCGCGCCAGCGGATCGCCGCTCTTGGCCGCGAGCTTGAAGCCGACGCGGACGGGCGCGTGGTTCACCAGCCAGCGGGCCAGCGATCGCGACGCGGGAACGGTCGTCGGCGCGGACCTGCGCGCGAGGTATGCGGCGCCGAGGACGCTCGCGCCGATTCCGGCCTTCAGTGCCCGTCCCACGGCTGCCTCCGCACGCCTCGACGCCAAGACTTACAACGTAAGCCTTGGCGTCGAGGAGCGCCAGTGTGGGTTAGGCGACGCCCAGCTGTGCATAGACGGTGCCTTCGACCTGCATGAGGGTGCCGACGACGCCGGCGTCGAAGAACGGCAGCACCTGGGTCAGCAGGATCGCGCCGATGCCGGTGGTGCGGTCGATCCAGTAGTAGCAGTTGAAAATCCCGGCCCAGTCCCCCGAGCCGGCGCGGCGCGCGCCGGGCACGTCGGCCTGCCCGAGATGCAGGCCGAGGCCCCAGGTCTCGGGCAGCGGGAACGGCGGGACGTCGTTGACGAGCTCCGGCACCGAGGACTTGATGCCCTCGACCGGCATGGGGACGCCGCGCAGTTGGTCGGTGAACATGAGCTCGACGCTCGCGTCGGTCAGGATTCGCGCGCCGTCGAGCTCGCCGCCCCGCAGCAGGGCCCGGATCAGCCGGGCGTAGGCGCCCGCGGTGCCGAACAGCCCGTGCCCGCCGGCCCACCAGTCCGGCGTCGGCGGAAGGTCCACCGGGGTTTCGACCAGACCGCCGTCGGGCGTGCGGGCGTGCACCGGCATGGCCCGCGAGCGCTGCGCGTCGGAGGGAGCGAAGCTCACCTCGGCCATGGCGAGCGGGCCGAGGATGTGCTCGGCGAAGTAGGCGCCGAGGTCCTGCCCGGTGAGCCGTTCGACGACCAGCCCGAGCCAGTCGGTGTTGGTGCCGTACTCCCAAACGGTGCCCGGATCGTGGGCGAGCGGGACGTCGGTGAGCGCCGCCTTGTCCCCGGAGAGCACGTTCGGCACGCCGGTGGCGGCGTGGAAGCGCACGATGTCGAGGTTGGAGAAGAAGTAGCTGCAGCCCGCGGTGTGGGTCATCAGCTCGCGGATCAGCGGCGGACGACTGGGGGCGCGCAGGATCGGCTCGTCGCCCACGAAGCCGTCGAGGACCTGGAGCTTGCCGAACTCCGGCAGGTGGGCGGCGACCTCGTCGTCGAGGGACAGCACGCCGCGCTCCACCAATTGCAGCGCGGAGATCGTGGTCAGCGCCTTGGTGCAGGAGGCGTACCGATAGATCGTGTCGGCGTCGACCGCCGGACCGCCGTCGCGCAGCGAGCCGGCGGTGCCCGAGTAGAGGATCCCGTCGCGGTCGGCGACCACGAGGGAGAAGCCGGGGGCTGCCCCGGCGGAGACGGCGTTGGCGAGGAGGGCGTCGAGTGCGCCGGAGTCGAGGGCCATGGCGGTCAGTCAACCCGCCTCGGTGTGGCGCACGCCATAGTCGAAACAACCAAATTGGGGCTCAGCCGCTGTGCCGCACGCCTGCCCTCACGGGCAGATGGGCCCACCCGTAGAACAGGCGGGTGGCCCGCCGTTCGGGAGTCCCCGCGACGGCCAGGTCCTCGAAGCGCTCGAACAGGCGCCGCAGCACCACCTCGCCCTCCATCCGGGCGAGCGCGGCACCCACGCAGAAGTGCGCGCCGAGGCCGAACCCCACGTGCTCGCGGGCGTTGGCGCGGCGTACGTCGAAGACGTCCGGATTCTCGAAGACCGACGGGTCGCGGTTGGCGCCGGCGAGCAGCAGTGCCAGGAACGTGCCGCGCCCGACCTTCGTGCCGTGGACCTCGCCGTCGGTCAGGCGGTAGCGGAAGGTGTTCTGCACCGGCGCGGCGAAACGCAGGATCTCCTCGACGGCGATCGGCCACAGCTCGGGTTCGGCGCGCAGAATCGCGAGCTGGTCGGGGTGACGAAGCAGCAGGTCGATGCCGTTGCCGATGAGGTTGACCGTCGTCTCGAAACCGGCGAGCAGCAGCAGGTTGGCGTTGAGGACGAGCCCTGCGTCGGTGACCGGGACCCCGTTGCGCGGCTCGGTGTCCGCGGCCGCGACCATCCGGCTGAAGAGGTTGCCGTCGGGCTCGCGGCGCAGCGCCACGAGGTGACCGAGCATCCACTCGCTGAGTTCGCGCAGGGCGCGCTCGCTCGCGCGGTAGGTGCCGAACGGGACCCCGAGGTCCGCCGACGGAGCCGCGACGGTCGCCCAGGCCCGGAAGCGCGGACGCATGTCGAGCGGCACGCCGAGGATGTCGGCGATCACCAGCACCGGGAGGACGTCGGCGAGCTCGGTGACGGCGTCGACGCTCTCCCCGCGGGCGAACCGCCGCGCGGCGTCGTCGAGGAGTTCTTCGGTGAGCTCCTCCACGTGCGCGCGCAGGCCCGCGATCGCCCGCGCGGTGAACGCCTTCGTTGCAAGCCTGCGGTAGGCCTCGTGTTCGGCCCCGTTGCTGACGAGCATGCTCGGCGGATCGAGCGGGCTGCCCACCTGCGGGTCCAGGGCCCAGTTCGCCAGGCCGCGCAGCGGCGCGGGCATCGCCTCGATCGGAAATCCGGAGCGCCACTCCGGGTCGCGCAGCACGTCGGAGATCACGTCGTGACGCGCCGTCACGGACGCGAATCGTCCGTGCACGACCGGCGCCGCCGCGCGGAGCTCTGCGTAGTAGGCGAACGGATCGGCGCGCACCGCCGGATCGGTCACGAGCTTCGCCATGGGGTCGCCCGCCCTGGCGGCAGCGGCCATGCCCAACCGGGCCGGCCCGTGGTTGACCGCCCACCGCGTCGTCCCGCGCACGCGCGCGAGCGAACCGCCGGAACGACGCAGCGCCACCGCGGCACCGCCCGCGGCGGCGGTACCCACCACGAGTCGAGCGAGCTGACGCGCCATCACAACCTCAATGCGTATCGGTGATCATTCCGGCGCCGACGGTCACGTTCGTGGTCTCGTCGATGAGGATGAAGCCGCCGGTGGCCCGATTGCGGCGGTAGTCGTCGACGAACAGCGGCGCGGTCGTCCGCAGCCGAACGCGGCCGATGTCGTTCAGCCCGAGTTCGCCGGTGGTCTCGTCGCGGTGCAGCGTGTTCACGTCGAGACGGTACTGCAGGTCCTTGACCAGTACTCGCGCCGAGCGAGTGGTGTGCTTGATCGCCAGCTTCGCGCCGGCGCGCAGCGGCTCGGTCGCCATCCAACAGACCATGGCGTCGAGGTCCTGGGTCACCGTCGGCATGTTCTTCGGCCGGCAGATCATGTCCCCGCGCGAGACGTCGAGGTTGTCCGCCAGGCGCACGACGACGGACATCGGCGAGAAGGCCTCCTGGACCGGTCCGTCGAGGGAGTCGATCGCCTCGATGGTGGTGGAGAAGCCCGACGGCAGGACCGTGACGGTGTCCCCCGGCTTCAGCACGCCACCAGCGACCTGGCCGGCGTAGCCGCGGTAGTCGTGGTGCTCCTTGGTCTGCGGCCGAATCACGTACTGCACCGGGAAGCGGACGTCGATGAGGTTGCGGTCGCTGGCCACGTGTACGTGTTCGAGGTGGTGCAGCAGGGAGGAACCCGCGTACCAGGGCGAGGCCGCGGACCGCTCGACGACGTTGTCGCCGTTGAGCGCGGAGATCGGGATCGTGACGAGGTCCGGGATGCGAAGCCGCGCGGCGAACGCGGTGAACTCGTCGTGGATCCGGTCGTAGACGCCCCGGTCCCAGTCGACGAGGTCCATCTTGTTGATCGCGACCACGATGTGCGGCACCTGCAGCAGCGAAGCGAGGAAGGCGTGCCGCCGGGACTGCTCCACGAGGCCGTGCCGGGCGTCGACCAGGATGATCGCGAGGTCGGCGGTCGAGGCGCCGGTGACCATGTTCCGGGTGTACTGAATGTGTCCCGGGGTGTCGGCGATGATGAACTTTCGCTTGGGCGTGGCGAAGTACCGGTACGCGACGTCGATCGTGATGCCCTGCTCGCGCTCGGCCCGCAGACCGTCGGTGAGCAGCGCGAGGTCGGTGTACTCCCGGCCCTTGTCCCGACTGACCTTCTCGACGTGCTCGAGCTGGTCTTCGAAGATGGACTTGGTGTCGTAGAGCAGGCGGCCGATGAGCGTGGACTTGCCGTCGTCCACGGAGCCGGCGGTGGCGAACCGCAGGAGATCCATTAGAAGTAGCCCTCCTTCTTGCGGTCTTCCATGGCGGCCTCGGTGGCGCGGTCGTCGCCGCGGGTGGCGCCGCGTTCGGTCTGCCGGGTCGCGGCGACCTCGTCGATGATCTGCTCGACGGTGACGGCGTCGGAGCGCACCGCCGCGGTCAGGGTGGCGTCTCCGACGGTGCGGTAGCGAACGGTTTCCACATAGGTCTCCTCGCCCTCGCGGGGGCGGCAGAACTCGTTGTTCGCCATCAGCATCCCGTCGCGCAGGAAGACCTCGCGCTGGTGGGCGTAGTAGATCGGCGGCAGCGCAACCTTCTCCGCCTCGATGTAGTGCCAGATGTCCAACTCGGTCCAGTTCGACAGCGGGAAGACCCGGATCGACTCG
Source organism: Sporichthyaceae bacterium (assembly GCA_052389435.1). Taxonomy (GTDB): domain Bacteria; phylum Actinomycetota; class Actinomycetes; order Sporichthyales; family Sporichthyaceae; genus JBQTKD01. The sequence continues at coordinate 8,828 of JBQTIB010000155.1, forward strand.
CCGGCGTGAATGCGGCCGTTGTAGAGGCTCCACAGTTCGGGGCGCTGGTTCTTCGGGTCCCACTGCCCGAAGTCGTCGCGGAAGGAGAAGATCCGTTCCTTCGCCCGCGCCCGCTCCTCGTCGCGGCGAGCGCCGCCGAACAGCGCGGTGAAGCGGTGCTGCTCGCAGGCCGCGAGCAGCACCGGCGTCTGGATCCGGTTGCGGGAGCCGTTGGGTTCCTCGCGTACCTCTCCCCGTTCGATGGCCTCGGGGACCGAGGCGACGATCAACTGCACGCCGAGACGTTCGACCTCCGCGTCGCGGAAGGCGATCACCTCGGGAAAGTTGTGCCCGGTGTCCACGTGCATGACCGGGAACGGAATCGGCGCGGGCGCGAAGGCCTTCGCCGCGACGTGCAGCATGACCGCGGAATCCTTGCCCCCGGAGAACAGCAGACACGGCCGTTCCATCTCCGCGGCGACCTCGCGCACGATGTGGACGGCCTCGGACTCCAGCACGCGCAGCTGCGAGAGCTGGTAGTCGTGCGGAGCTATCTGACTATTCATCACATACTCCCTGAACCGCGGCGAGCAGCTGCGGTGCGAGTTCGGGTCGGACGACGATCAGGTCCGGCAGGTACGGGTCGGGCTCGTTGTAGCGCAGCGGGTCTCCGTTGAGTCGGCTCGTGAAGATTCCCGACGCCCGGGCGACGGCGACCGGCGCCGCGGAGTCCCACTGGTACTGGCCGCCTTCGTGGACGTAGGCGTCGACCTCGCCGAGAACGACCGCCGCCGCCTTCGCACCCGCCGACCCCATCGGCACGAGGGTCGCACTCAACTCCCGCGCGGCGCGCTGCGCCGACTCCGGCGGGCGGGTCCGGCTGACCGCGATGCGCCACCCGCCGTCTCGGCGTGGCGGGGCGGGCTCGCCGTCGGAGGTGAGCACGATACCGCGGCCGGGCAGCGCGACGGCGCCGACGGTCAGGTCGCCGGCGAAGCGCTCCCAGAGCGCGACGTGCACGGCCCAGTCCTCGCGCCCTTCGGAGTACTCGCGGGTTCCGTCGAGTGGGTCGACGATCCAGACCCGATCGGCCTTCAGCCGCGCCGGATCGTCGCCGGCCTCCTCGGACAGGACCGCGTCGCCCGGCCGAACGGACGCCAGGCCGGAGGCGAGCACGTCCTGCGCGGCCGCGTCCCCAGCCCTGCCCAGACCGCGGAGGTCGCCGGTCCAGGTTCGGCGGACCTCGAGGAGCCGATCGCCCGCGAAGGCGGCCAGCTGCGCCGCGATCGCCAGGTCGGCGGGGTCGGCGGCGTGGTGCAGGGAGTGGACTTCGTGCCCCACGTGCCGGGTCGTCCTTCCAAGTGGATCAGCTTTGTCGGGAAAGTTTACGGGGACGGCCGAGAGGTGCTGCACGGCGCCCGGGCGATCTCGGTCGATCTCGGTCGATCTCGGTCGATCCGACAACTCCTTTGCAATGCCGCCGCGGTTATCGTGGTGCCGCACGCCCGCCGATCTGGCCGGGCAGGCACGGCAGGGACGAGGGCGAAGCCGTGGACGATCACTCGCAGGCCGGAGTTCCGGACTACGCCCGGGCGATCAACTCCTTCGGACGCACGGCCCCCGGCGAGTTGACCGGACTGCTCGACACCGTGATCGCTCCCATGGGCGGTTCGCAGGTGGCGATCTACCTCGCCGACTTCGCCCAACTGGTCCTGCAGCCACTGCTCATGGCCGAGGCCTGGCACGAACAGGACTGGGTGGCCGAAGACGGCGCCGTCCAGGAGCAGGACATCGCCACGACGATGGCCGGGCGGTGCTTTCGCACCGGCGCGCCCGTGACCGCGGAACGGGACGCCGGCACGCGCGTCTGGGTTCCGGTGGTCGAGCACGCCGAACGCATTGGGGTGCTCGCCATGACGCTCCCCAGCGCCGATCCGCACGCGCTGCTTCGCGCGGCGGAGGTGGGCCGGTTCGTCGGGCTGCTGGTGGCGGGCGCTGCGCGCTACACCGACATGTTCCACCTGCGCCGCCGCGGCCGGCCGATGTCCGTGGCCGCGGGCATGCAGTGGGATCTGCTGCCCGCCATCACGTTACGCGGCCCGTCGGTGGTGAGCAGCGGAATGCTGGAGCCCGCCTACGAGGTCGCCGGGGACGCCTTCGACCATGCTCTCAACGGAGACTGGCTGCATGCGGCGCTGTTCGACGGCATGGGTCACGACCTGCCTGCGACGTTGATGACGACCGTGGCCGTCGGGGCGTTTCGGCACGGCCGCCGCAGCGGTCTGGACCTGGCCGAGGTGGCGGACGCGGTCGACGCGGCCGTCGCAGCGCACTGCGAGGGCCGGGGCTTCGTCACCGGCCTGTTGCTGCGACTGCATCTGCCCACCGGCCGACTGGAGTGGACCTGCGCCGGACATCCGCGGCCTCTGCTGATGCGCGGGCAACGCGTGGTGGGCGAGTTGACCTGCCCTCGAGCCGTGCCCTTCGGCATTCGCGGTGCCGCCGCGGCCGTGCACTCGGAGGCCCTCCAGCCGGGCGACAGCCTGCTGATGTTCACCGACGGCGTCGTCGAAGGCAGCCCCGGCGACGAGGGCCTGGGCGAGGAGCGGCTGGCCGATCTGTGGGCGCGCGAGACACAAGACGGCAGGCCACCCGAGGAGGTCACCCGTCGGCTGACCCAGGCCGTGCTGGAGCAGCAGAACGGGACACTGCACGACGATGCCACCGTGCTGCTCGTCGAATGGCGTGGTCCACGGTGAACTCTACCCGGTCGGACGTCCGCCGCCCGGCTCAGCAGATCCGCGGAAGCTGCTCCCCCAGCGGCATGTCCACTACGCGCGTGGCGCCGAAGGTCGTCCGGGCCACGACCATTCCCGGGTGATCCTCGACGCACTCCCCGACGATCGCCGCTCCTCGCCCCAGCGGGTGCGCCCGCATGGCGGCCAGCACCGCCTCGGCGTGCTCCGGCGCGACGATCGCGACGAGCTTGCCCTCGTTCGCGACCTGCAGGGGGTCCAGCCCCAGGAGCGAACACGCGTTGGCGACGTCCCCGGGGATCGGGATCGCCGACTCCTGCAGTCGGACGCCGACCTGCGCGGCCGCCGCGATCTCGTTGAGCGAGGTCGCGAGTCCGCCGCGGGTGGGATCCCGCAGGACGTGCAGGTCGAGGGTGACCTCGAGCATGGCCGCGACCAGGCCGTGCAACGGCGCAGTGTCGCTCACGATCTCGGTGCCGAACGCCAGGCCCTCTCGGACGCTCATGATCGCGATGCCGTGCGGCCCGACGGCGCCGCTGACGATGACGACGTCTCCCGGCGCGGCCCGGTCCGGACGAATGTCGACACCGTCCGGTACCAGGCCGATGCCGGCGGTGTTCACGTAGATCTGGTCGCCGTGGCCGGCGTCAACGACCTTGGTGTCGCCGGTGACGACGCGCACGCCGGCGGCCCGGGCGGCCGCCCCCATGGCCTGGGCGACCTGCCCGACCAGCGCGATCTCGGTGCCCTCCTCCAGGACGAAGCCGCAGGACAGGTACGCCGGGATCGCGCCGCTGCACGCAAGGTCGTTGATGGTGCCGTTCACGGCGAGATCGCCGATGCTTCCGCCGGGGAAGAACAGCGGGCGCACGACGTAGCTGTCGGTGGAGAAGGCGATTCGGGCGCCGCCGAGGACAACCACCGCCGAGTCCGCCAACGGCGCGCCCTCGCCCCCGAAGGCGGGCACGAAGAGGTGCTCGACGAGTTCGGCGGACAGTTGCCCGCCGCCCCCGTGTCCCATGAGCACGGTCGGGCTGTCGCGCAGCGGCAGGGGGCACGACCAGACCGCCGGGTCGACGGTGGCGTTACCGACCGACATTGCCGACCTCCCGCATCTCGGCCTGACGTGGCGTCAGCCTGCGGTAGAGGTAGTAGGCGGCGCAGGCGCCCTCGCTGGACACCATCGTCGCTCCGAGCGGATTGCGCGGGGTGCACTCCTTTCCGAAGGCCTCGCACTCGTGCGGCTTGATGAAGCCCTGGAGCACTTCGCCGCTGCGGCAGAGCGCCGACTCCGCCACCTTCAGCTCCGACACGTCGAATCGGTATTCCGCGTCGAACGCCCGGTACTTCTCCGCCAGCCGCCAGCCGCTGTCCGGGATCGTGCCGATCCCCCGCCATCCGCGGTCAGTGGTGGCGAACACGTCGGCCAGCAACGCCTGTGCGGCGGCGTTGCCGTCGTCCTGGACCGCGCGACCGTAGGCGTTCTCCAGCTCCGCGACGCCCCGCTCCAGTTGCCTGACGGCGCGTCGGATTCCTTCGAGGATGTCCAGCGGTTCGAACCCGGTGACCACGATCGGCACCCTGTACCGCTCCACCAGCGCCGGGTACTGCCCGATGCCCATCACCGTGCACACGTGCCCGGCGGCGAGGAAGGCCTGCACCCGACAGTTCGGGGCGGACATGATCGCCTCGATGGCCGGGGGAACCAGCACGTGGGAGACCAGCATGCTGAAGTTGCGCAGGTTCCGCCGCGCCGCCTGGGCGACGGCCATCGCGTTCGGCGGGGCGGTGGTCTCGAACCCGATGCCGAAGAACACGACCTCCCGGTCGGGGTTGTCCTCGGCGATGCGCAGCGCGTCGAGCGGGGAGTAGACGACCCGCACGTCCCCGCCCTCGCTCTTGACGCGGAACAGGTCGCGGGTGGAGCCGGGGACGCGCAGCATGTCCCCGAAGGAGCAGAAGATCACCCCCGGCCGGGCGGCGATCTCCAACGCCTTGTCGATCAGTTCCAGCGGGGTCACGCAGACCGGGCACCCGGGGCCGTGGATCAGTTCGACCTCGTCGGCAATCAGCTGGTCGATGCCGTGGCGAATGATCGAGTGGGTCTGGCCGCCGCACACCTCCATCAGCGACCACCGGCGGGTCGCGGTGGCCTTGATCTCCTCGACCAGGCCCTTGGCCAGGGCGGGGTCGTTGAACTCGGCGAGGTACCTCATCCGGACCGCTCCTCTCCCGCTGCTGCCTCTTCGGCCGCGCGTGCCCATGCGTCGCCGAACTCTGCCTCCAGTTCGCCCATCTGCTCGAAGATTGCGAGGGTCGCCAACGCCGAGGCCTCGTCGAGCCGCTGCAGCGCGAACCCGACGTGGACGATCGTGTACTCCCCGACCCGCAGGTCGGGCACGAAGTCCAGGCACACCTCCTTCAGCACGCCGCCGAAGTCGACCTCGGCCATGACTTGATCGGCCACCGGCCAGATCCGGATCACCTTTCCGGGCACTGCCAGACACATGGCGTTCTCCTGAGCTGTTGCGGTGGACGATCTCCAGGCTCGGACCCGACCGGGCGGCTACGGCGGGACGCGGGCCGCGACGGCGAGCTGACCGAGCGCGAGCCCCGCGTCGCTGGGCGGCACCGCGCGGTGGCGCAGCACTCGGAAGCCCTGCTCGCGCAGGCGCTGCGCGCAGCCGACGGTGAGCAGCACGTTGAGGAAGACTCCCCCGGACAGCGCCACGACGTCCGGTCCGCCGGCGGCGCGGACGCGGTCCGCGACGCCTGCCACCGCCTCGATCACCGCGCGATGGAACCGCGCGGCGACGACGGTCGCCGGCGTGCCGGCGAGCACGTCGTCGACGGCTGCGGCGAAGACCGGTCCCGGGTCCAGACGCAGCGGGGGTCCGTCGAGGATCCCGAACCGGTAGCCGGGGCCGGCCGTCGACATTCCGGCGCGGGCCAGACCCTCGAAGCGCATGGCGGCCTCGGCCTCGTACGCCACGCGGTGGCAGACCCCGGCCAGCGAAGACATGGCGTCGAACAGTCGGCCCATGCTCGAGGTCGGCACGCAGGCCAGCCCGGTGTCGAACTGACGGGCCAACAGAGACAGTTCGACCTCGGTGCAGGCGGCGACCGCGGGGAGCCCGGGGTGCCAGTCGAGGCCGGCCGCGCGCAGGTGGGACAGTGCCATGCGGCGCGGGTTGCGGACCCCGGCGTCGCCGCCGGGCAGCGGCGCGTAGGCGAGGTGTCCGATGCGCTCGAAACGGTCGTAGTCGGCCAGCAGGATCTCTCCGCCCCAGACGGCGCCGTCCTCGCCGTAGCCGGTGCCGTCGAAGGCGAACCCGAGGACGGTGCCGCCGTCCCAGCCGTTGTCGGCCATCGCGGCGGCGATGTGCGCGTGGTGGTGCTGGACGGCGACGACGGGCCGCCCGCGGCACGCCTGCCGGGCCCACCGACTGCTGCGGTAGCCGGGGTGCGCGTCGACGACGAGCAGTTCGGGTTCGACGCCGGTGAGCGCGGCGAGGTGCCCGGTGGCCTTGGCGAACGCCTGGAGGGTCGCCAGGTCGTCCATGTCGCCGACGTGCGCGGACATCCACGCGTAGCGGCCGGTGCCCAGGCAGAAGGCGTTCTTCAGGTCTCCGCCCACGGCGAGGGCCGGACGCACGGGATGCGGCAGGGCCAACGGCAGGGGCGCGTAGCCGCGGGAGCGGCGCACCGGGAGTTCGACGCCGTCGGCGACGCGGACCACCGAGTCGTCGCACGGCACGTGAATGGGCCGATCGTTGGCGAGCCACGCGTCGGCGAGGCACGCGAGACGGTCGCGGGCCGTCGCATCGTCCACGACGATGGGTTCGCCGGCGAGGTTGCCGCTGGTCATCACGAGCGCGAGGGGACCGGGCGGGTCGTCGGGCAGCCCGAACAGCAGGCGGTGCACCGGGGTGTACGGGAGCATCAGGCCCACGTCGGGGTGCCCCGGGGCCACCGCCGCCGCGAGCGCCGCGCCGGGGCGACGGGTCGCCACCACGACGGGGCGGCGCGGGTCGGCGAGCAGGGCGGCTTCGGCCGCGGTCAACTCGGCGAGGCTCCCCGCGACCTCGGGGTCGACGACCATCACCGCAAACGGCTTGTCTCCGCGGTTCTTGCGCGCGCGCAGCGTCGCCACCGCGTGCTCGTCGGCCGCGTTGCAGGCGAGGTGGTACCCGCCGAGGCCCTTGACCGCGACGACGGCGCCGGCACCGAGCAGCGCGCGCGTCGCGGCCAGTGCGGCGTCGCCCGCGAGGTCCGGCAGCCCCGGCCGATGCAGCGTCAGAATCGGGCCGCAGTCCCGGCACGCCACCGTCTGCGCGTGGAAGCGACGGTCGCCTGGGTCCACGTACTCGGCTGTGCACGCCGAGCACAGGGGAAGGTCCGCCATCGTGGTCGCGGGCCGGTCGTAGGGCAGCTCCACGATCACCGTGAACCGGGGACCGCAGTTCGTGCAGCTGATGAACGGATGCCGATAGCGCCGATCGGCGGGGTCGAGGAGTTCGGCGAGGCAGTCCGCGCAGGTCGCCACGTCCGGGGAGACGAGCGTCCGCCCCGCCCCGGCCGCGGAGGCCCCGATGACGAAACCGGTGCCGCCTCGCGGAGTCACCTCGACGAAGTCCAGCCCTTCCACCCGTGCCAGCGGCGGGGCGTCGACCAGCAGTCGCCGGGCGAACTCCGCGAGGGCGGCTGCGCTGCCCTCGACCTCGATCTCGACGCCGTCGCCGGTGTTGACGACCGAGCCGGTCAGGGCGAGTTCGGCGGCGAGGGCGTAGACAAACGGCCGGAAACCCACGCCCTGGACCAGCCCGCGGACGTGGAGGCACTGCCGGCGGCGCGCGCGACCGGCGTTGCGGGTGCGAGTCGAAGTAGACGTGACGACCTCCGTCCGGACCGGGCGGGCCCAGACTGACGCTGCGTCAGGCTCGGATGGCCTTGGTCAGGTCCCGAGCGACGGGTAGGGCCAAACCGAGCGCGGTGCCGATCAGGTTCTTCACCTGGGCGGACTCCCGGATCGCGCCCCACGATTCGACAATCTTGGCCACGCCCTCCTTGCCCTCCCTGCTGCCGACGAGGAACCCCACAACAAATCCGACCACTGTCTCCATGACTTCCTCGATTCCTCGAGTTCGCTTCGCACAGTTCGCGCAGTTCGGCTTCGCCTCACAGTTCGGCCTCGCACAGTTCGGCCTCGCACAGTTCGGCTTCGCCCAGTTCGGCTTCGCACAGGTCGGCTTCGCCTCACAGTTGGGGCGAAGCCCCACCGCTCAACAGATCCGGCCCCCTAGGGCCGCATCTATTGAGCGGAACGCCTGTCGCACGTCGCCTATCGCACTTCGCCTATCGCACTTCGCCTATCGCACTTCAAGCCCTTGGGGGGCGTGGGGGGCGAA
>JBQTIB010000156.1:0-15609 GCA_052389435.1 Sporichthyaceae bacterium
CTGATCCTGTTCCTCAACGGCGGCAACGACATCATCGGCTACACCCTGAACATTCCGATCAACACGATCACCCGGATCTCCCAGGTCGCGCTGTTCGTGGTCCCGCCGCTGGTGTTCATCCTGACCAAGCGGTGGTGTCTGGGCCTGCAGCGCAAGGACCTGAACAAGGTCCTGCACGGGCGGGAGACCGGAATCATCAAACGCCTGCCCTCGGGTGAGTTCATCGAGGTCCACGAACCCATCTCCGCCGAGGAACGGTTCGTGCTCATGTCCCGGGCGAACTACGCAGTCCTGCAGGCCGGTCCCGCGACCGACGCCGACGGCATCCCCGCTCCCGGACACCGGGCCGCCAGGCTCCGCCAGCGCCTGTCCAACTTCTGGTACGCCGACGCCCTCCCGGTCCCCACGCCCGAGGAGTACGCCGAACTCACCGCCGGACACGGCCACGGCCACGGCGCCGACCAGCACGAGCAGGTCGGCGGCGACCACGGCAGCGACCAGCGCGACGAGATCGAAAGCGGTCGGCGATGAAGCGCCGGTGCGACGCCGAACGCCGGGCGTTGAACGCCATCGAGTCCGAGATGTGGACCAGCGACCCCGAGTTCTACCGCCAGTTCGGCCGGGCCTGGTCCACACCGGCGGGCCCGCCGGTTGCGCCCCGCAGGCGCCCCGTGTTCGGCCTCTGGCTGCTGCCGGTCGGGCTGATCCTGAGCGGCTGCCTCCTCAGCGTGGTCCTCGTTTCGTCGCGCTGAACCCCACCCGTGCTGTGCAGCGAAAGGCGCGTCCACGATGAGTAGGAAGCCGGCCGTCACGGTCTACGAAGTCTCGACCGCTCGGCAGAGTCTCACCGAGGACGTCGGCAACCGCTTCCGGCGCTACGCACTCACCATGGGCATTCGCACCCTGTGCTTCCTCGGGGCGATCGTCACCACCGGTGCGGTCCGGTGGACGCTTTTCGCGGGCGCACTGCTGCTGCCGTACCTGGCCGTGGTCGTCGCCAACGGCGGCCGGGAACCCTCCCGTCCGGGGCAACTCCCGGTGGTCCTGCCCTCCCGCACGCATCTCGCGGCCCTGCCTGCGGCGGTGCCCGACCAGGTGTGACGCCCGCGCCGAACGGCGCAACGATTCCGGGACGCACGCGTGCATCGAGCGGCGTGCGGCGGGTAGCGATCGACCGTGGAGACCGACCCGGACATCGACATCACGCGGCTGATCCTCGACGATCACGACCGTTTCAGGCGCGCCTTCGCGGCTCTCGACGACCTCCAGGTGGGCGGCGCAGCCGAGGAACTCCGGCGCGCCTGGGCTCCGCTGGCCTCGTTGCTCGACGTGCACGCCGCGGCCGAGGAGGAGGTCTTCTACCCGCATCTGCTGCGCCGCGGCGGGGACGAGGCGCCGGAGGAGACGCTGGACGCCGTCGGGGACCACAACGAGATCCGCGACGCCGTCGAGGACGCCTCACGCCACGAAGTCGGCTCCGCCGCCTGGTGGGCGTCGGTCGGCCGGGCCCGTGCCGCGAACACCGAGCACATGGGCGAGGAGGAGGACGAGGCCCTCGCCGACTTCCGCCGGCACGCCGACCTGCCGCTGCGCACCGAACTCGGGCAGCGCTTCCTCGCCTTCAAACGGCGCCACGCCGGCGGAGCGGACCTCGACGTTTCGAACACGGACCCGCAGGACTACGTCGAGGCGCACACCCCCGCGCCCAGGGACGGCTCCCTCGGCATCGGCAGCCTGCACTCCTAGCAAGGGACTGGACATGACCGACCATCTGCTGCGCGCCTTCGCTCCCGTCGCCGACAAGGCCTGGGAACTCGTCGACTCCGAGGCCACGTCCCGGCTGACCAACCGGCTGGTCGCCCGTCGTCTGGTCGACTGGTCCGGCCCGCACGGATGGGAGTACTCCGCCACCTCGCTCGGCCGCGCCCGCACCGTGGATCCGTCGATGACCAAGGACGCCCGCGTCCGCGTGCGCGAACTCCTGCCGGTCGTCGAACTGCGCGTGCCGTTCACCGTCGCCCGCGCCGAACTCGACGACGCGGCCCGCGGCGCAAGGGACCTGGAGTTCGCCGACCTGGACCGAGCGGCCTCGCAGGTCGCGGAGTGGGAGAACACCGCGATCCTGCACGGGTGGCCGGCCGCCGGCATCGAAGGCGTCGGCGCCGCCAGCTCCCACGACCCGATCCCGCTCGGCCTGAGCGAACTGGAGTATCCGCACAAGGTCGCGCTCGGAGTGAACGCGCTGCGGCAGGCGGGCATCGAAGGTCCGTTCGCCCTCGTCGTCGGCCCCGACGCCTATCGGCGCGTCGTGGAGACGACCGAGCCCGGCGGCCGTCCGCTGCTCGACCACCTCCGCCAGGTGCTCGACGGCGACGTGCTTCCCGCCTTCGGCGTGGAGGGCGCGATCCTGCTGAGCCGGCGCGGCGGGGACTTCGTGTTCGACGTCGGCCAGGACCTGTCCGTCGGCTACGTCGCCCACGACGCCGAAACCGTCACCCTCTACCTCGAGGAGTCCTTCACCTTCCGCGTCGTCGAACCCGACGCAGGCATCGCGCTGGACTGAGCCCGGCACGGGCCCTACGGGGGAGCGGTGCCCGCCCGGCGGACCTGCTCGCGAAGCTCGTCGAGATCGGCGAGGCGCCGCAGGCCCTGCAGCGGCTGGCGCATACGGGCGTTCTCCGCGAGGCGGTCCTCGTTGCGGGCGAGGAACTCCCAGTACCCGGCGGTGAACGGGCACGCGTCCTCGCCGGTGCGCTGGGTGGGCCGGTAGGCGCAGGCGCCGCAGAAGTCGCTCATCCGGTTGATGTAGGCCCCGCCCGCGGCGTACGGCTTGGTGGTGATCCGCCCGCCGTCGGCGTGCTGGCTCATGCCGACGACGTTGGTGGCCATCACCCAGTCGTAGCCGTCGAGGAAGGAGTGGTGGAACCACGCGGCCAACTGCGCGGGATCGATGCCGCGCTGCAGCGCCCAGTTGCCCAGCACCATCAGCCGCGGGATGTGATGGGTCCACCCGGTGTCGCGCACCTGCGCGAGCACGGTCCGCAGACAGCGGGCCTGGACCGCGTCGGCGTCCAGGTCCCACAGCCAGTCCGGGACCGGTTCGCGGGCGTTCAGCGCGTTGCTGCGGCGGTGGTCTTCGCCGAGGTGCCAGTAGGTGTGCCACATGTAGTCCCGCCAGCCGATCACCTGACGGACGAAGCCCTCGACGGAGGCCAGCGGAGCCCGTCCCGCCCGGTAGGCGTCCTCGGCGGCGTGCGCAACCTCGATCGGCTCGAGCAGGCCCAGGTTCAGCGGCACCGACAGCAGGCTGTGGCTCATCGTCGCGTCCCCGGCGAGCATCGCGTCCTCGTGCGGGCCGAAGCTCGCGAGCCGGTGGGCGACGAAGTGCTCCAGCGCCCGCTTGGCCTCCGCCGCCGTGACGGGGAAGCGGCGCGGCCCGTCCCGGCCGACGAACGCGACGTCGCCGGCCGCCGCCCAGGAGTCCAGGTCCCGGCGGACCTGCGCGTCGATCTCGTCCTCCTCGGGGAGGTAGGGCTCCGGCAGCCCGAGGGTGCGCGCGTTGCGCGGCGGCCGTTCGCGGTTGTCGTGGTCGTAGTTCCACCGGCCGCCGGCCGGTTCCCCGCCGTCCATCAGTACGTCCAGACGGCGCCGGGTGCCGCGGTAGAAGTCCTCCATCAGCAGCCGGCGCCGGCCCGCCGCGAACTCGGCGAACTCCTGCGCGCCGGAGGCGAATCCACGCGCCGGAAGCACGGTCACGTCCGCGTGTCCGGTGACGAACCGCAACGCCGCCCACGACGTCGGGTGACACACCGTCACCGGCTCGCCGAGCGCACGCAGGGCCTCGCCGTAGGTCTCGGTCTGCGCGAACACCGCCTGCCCGCCGAGTTCGGCGGCGCGGTGGCGCAGCGCGGACAGCACCAGGTGCGCCTTCTGTCGGTGGAACCGGCGCCGCCGGAACACCGCCCTGGACTCCACGAGCAGCACCGGTTGGTCGGCGGCGTCGAGGAAGTGCGGCCCGAGCTGGTCGGCGAAGAGCCACCGCCGCGATCGCATGCGACAAAGCTATCCGCCGCCGGCCGGCGCACTGCGACCGGTTCGCGAGCCGTCGGCCGCATGCTCGGCTCCGAACAGGGGAGTGAATGCTCGACCGCTCGTCTACTGCGGCCGGGCGCGGCAGGCGTCCGAGGACAGCGGGGGGTCACGTGCGGGTGTTGGTGTCGGGGGCCAGCGGGTTCGTCGGATCGCGCGTCGCGGGACCGCTGGTCGAACTCGGTCACGACGTCGTCGCGATGACCCGGGACCCCGACGCCTACACCGGGCCGGGGAAGCCGGTCGCCGGCGACGTCGACGACGAGGGCTCGCTGCGAGCCGCGCTTGCCGGCTGCGAGGCCGCCTACTACCTCGTGCACGGCCTGGAACACCGCAGTGGTCCGGAACTGGACGGAGCGCGCGCAGAACGGTTCGGCCGCGCCTGCGCAGCGAACGGGGTGCGGCAGATCGTCTACCTCGGCGGGCTCGGGCGCGAGGGCGACGACCTGTCCGACCACCTCGCCAGCCGCCGCGAGGTCGAAGGGTGCCTGGCCCGGGGCGGCGTCCCGTTGACCGTCCTGCGCGCCGCGCTCGTGATCGGAGCGGGCAGCGCCAGCTTCGAACTGCTGCGGCAGGTGGTCGCGCACCTGCCGGTCCTGGTGATCCCGCCGCAGGCGGCGTCCACGCGGGTGCAGCCGATCTCGGCGCGCGACGCCGTCGCCTACCTCGTCGGCGTCCTGGACCTGCCCGCCGCCCGCGGGCGAATTCTGGAGATCGGCGGCTCGGAGGTTCTGACGTACGCTCAGATGCTGCGCCGGACCGCCGAGCACCTCGACGTCCACCGCCGGCAGATCTCGCTGCCGTCGCTGCCGGACACGCTGACCAAGTGGGGCGTGTCGGTGTTCACCGACGTCGACCCGCAGTTGGCGCTCAACCTGCTGCACAGCCTCGGCAACGACGTGATCGTCGATCAGTATCCGATCGACGCCGTGCTCGCGGGGGAGGTCATGTCCTTCGACGAAATGCTCGAGGAGGCCCTGGCGGATGAACGTGGCAGCGCCTAGACGCCGCGCCGCCGCGGTGACCGCGCTCGGCGCCGTCCTCCTGCGTGAATCGCTGGCCGCGGACTCGGCGGGTCCGCGGTTCTACCTGGCCGGAGCCGCCCTGGCCGGAACCTGGCTCGCCGGCGCCCGCTGGGCGGGAGCGGGCACACCGCATCCGTCGCAACCCGCCGCCCACCGCACCGCCCGGCACCGCACCGCCCGGCACCGCACCGCCCGGCACTGCACCCCCCGGCACCGCACCGCCCGATCGGCGGCCCGGTCCGGCGCGCGCGCGGCCGCGTTGGGCGTCGGGGCGTTCGGCGTCTTCTACGCCGGCGCTCGGCTCACCCGCCGGATTCCCTTCGCCCGCACGGCGATCGCCGAAGTGCTGCGCCACGAACGGGTGGGCTCCAGCCGCGCCGTTCTCGCGCTGGCGCTGACCACCGGCGCCGCCGAGGAGTGCTTCTTCCGCGGCGTCCTCTACGACCTCGCCCCCGCCGCGCCGGTCAGGGCGACCACGGCCGCGTACACCCTCGTGACCTGCGCCAGCGGCAACCCGGCGTTGGTGTTCGCCTCGGCGGTCATGGGGCCGGTGTTCGCCGCGAACCGCGCGGCGGGCGCCGGAGTCCGCGGCAGCGTGCTGACCCACGTCGTGTGGTCCTCGCTCATGCTGCGCTACCTCCCGCCGATGTTCGCCCGGAACGACGGCTCGCCGCGGCGGTGAGTCCGCCCCGCGACGCCGAGCCGCCGACGACGCCGGACGGTCGCTACCTCGTGGTGCGCGGCCGGCTGTGGCGGTGTGCGAACCCGGCCCTGTCCGCCGCCGAGAGAGAAGAACTCGTGCGGGAACTGATGGATGCGCGCCGCGCGAAGAAGGCGGCGCTGCATGCCGGCGACGACGCGGCGCGGGCGGCGGCGGCCGAGCGGGTCGACCGAGCCAAGCGGAGCCTGGGGGAGCGGGGCCCGGTCTGGTGGACCGACGGCGCACCCGACTGGAACCGGCACCTGGCGAAGAATTCGCCCTACGCCGAATGGTTCCGCTCGCTGCGACCCTGACCTCGTCTCCGCGCCGGGGGAATCGAATCCCGTACCGGTCGAGGCATCGGCCGTAGCTACTTCTTCAGCGGGTCGTGGCCCCAGTTCATCAGCGAGTAGCGCCACCGGGAGGTTTCGACGTCCCCGGAGGGGCGCTGCCTGCGGTGCCGCTTCACGTACCCCACGACCTTGCGCATGTGCGCGTAGTCGTCCTTGTCCAAGTCGCCTTTTTTCGCTGTGAGGAGCTCGACGATCCTGCGGCCGGACCTGTGCCCGACCGACTCCCCGCCGCTGCGCGACTTCTTGGGCTTGCCGCCCACGGCGCCGACGGACTGCGACTTCTCGCTGTCCAACCACTTCCGCAGGGTCCCGGCCGACATGTTGACCGCCTTGGCGAACTCTCGGCGGAGCCGGTCTCGGTCCTTCGTGCCTGCCATGCGATCCTCCCGGTTCGTCGATCGTCGATCGTCGGTCGCTGCGCGGGCCCCTACAAAAGCGGGAGGACCTCGTCGGTCAGGAAACGGAGCGCACCGGCCTGGTCCGGCCCCATCTGGGAGAGGTAGACCTCGTCGAAGCCGACGTCGACGTACTCCCGGATCGCGTCCGCGACCCGTTCGGCGTCGGGTCCGCACGGCACCTTCTTCTTGACCTCGTCGGGGCTGGACAGTTCGCCGATCGCCTCGAAGCCCATCCACATCGGCGCGTCCTGGGGGAGTTGCCCGCCGACGCCCTCGAAACCCCAGCGGCTGTGCGCGATTCTGGCCGCCTCGTCCTCGGACTCGGCCCAGCAGAACTTCAACCCGCCCTGGGTCAGGCCCTTGCCGCCGGCGGAACGATAGGTCTTCATGCCCTCGGCGTCCGGGCCGACGGTCACCCAGCCGTCGCCGGCTCGGGCCGCGAGCTCGATCGCCTCCGGACCGAAACCGGACACCAGGATCGGCGGGGGCTGCTCCGGCAGGCTGAAGATGCGGGCGTCCGCCACCGTGTAGTACTGGCCCCGGTGGCTGACGACCTTGCCCGTCCACAGTTCGCGAATGAGCTCGATGGCTTCCTCGAGCCGTTCGAGGCGTTCGCCGACGGCGGGCCACGCGTCGCCGAGGATGTGCTCGTTCAGCGCTTCGCCGGAGCCGACGCCGAAGGCGAACCGGCCGGGCGCCAGGCACGTCATGGTGGCGGTCGCCTGCGCGAGGATCGCCGGGTGGATGCGGAAGGTCGGGCAGGTGACCGCGGTGGTCAGCCGCAGCGAGGTCGTGGCCGCGATCCCGCCGAGAACCGACCACACGAAGGCGCTCTCCCCCTGCGCGCGCGTCCAGGGATGGAAGTGGTCGCTGATCCACAGGCGGTCGAAGCCGGCACGCTCCGCGGACTGCGCGGTGGCGACGAGGGTGCGAGGGTCGAGTTCCTCGCCGGACAGGAAATAGCCGAAGTCGGTCATGGGGCCCGCCTTCCCCGGCTTTCCGCGGTCACACGAACCGTTTTCGAGCCGGGCGATTCGGGGTAGCGCCCGGCGTAGTACGCATCGCTCGAAGCAGCTCGCATCGCCCGCGCGGCATGCTGCTCCGGGGGGTGCCGTGGAATGGAGGGCGGCGTGACCGGCCGAGAGCTCGTGGTGGAGACGGCGTTCGGGATCGGCGAGGCGACGACGGTGGCAGACCGTTCGATGACGACCGTCTCGCTCGTCCGCCGCAACACGGGGTCCGATCACGTCCAATGCCGCGACGGACGGGTCGCGTTTCGGACGGTGGGCTGGTACGAGGTGCTCATGACGGTGGAATGGGACCCGACCGTTCGCGGCGGAACCCGCTTCAGCCACACGATGGTCTCCGACCACGAGCCGCTGCACAGCGAGGCGATCGACGCCGACGTGCTGATCTCGCTGAACGGCGGCCGTCAGCTTCTGCGCGGCAACTCGATTTTCGGCCTCTCGTGCACGGCGCAGCTCGAGCTCGGCGTGTGGCAGGACAGCGGCGAGGCGATCGACCTGCGCGGAGCGCAGCTCGTCGTCCGCGAACTCTGCGTCCCGTGGCCGCTCGCGGCGAGGTGTCCCTAGCATGAGCCGATGACCTGCTGGGAGCGCGCGCGTTCGACGGTGTCGCACTGATGGGCGCGGTGGACTTCTCCGACGCGCGCCGCATCGTGCGCGAGTACCTGCTCGACCGGTGGACCTCCGGCAACGGGACGCTGCAGATCGCGGATCGGGGCTTCAAGGACGCAACGCACTGGCGGGTTCTCGCGGGATCGGCGCCCGCCGGGCCGGAGACCGAACCGCCGCAGGCTCCGCTGCCGCCCGAGGAGACCGCCTACCTCGTCGACCGGTCCACCGGGAACCTGGAGATCGTGCCCGTGGCGGGCAACGAGGCCAGGCTCGCTCAGATGCTGCCCTGGGGCGCGGCCTAGCCGAGCGCGCCGTGCAGCGCCTGCAGCGCACTGCGAACCGCCAGGCGGCAGACCTGTTCCGGATCGCCCGGGAGCCGAAGCTCCTCGACGGTCGTCCCGGCGGGTCCGGCGACGGCGACGTACACGGTGCCGGGCGGGCGGCCGTCCTGCGGATCCGGGCCGCCCACACCGGTCAGCGCAACCGCGTAGGTCGCGCGGTGCGTCGCCAGGACGCCCTCGGCCATCGCGCTCGCCGCGGCCGCGCAGACGACCGGACCGGGCGGGACGTTGAGCAGCCGGTGCTTGACCTCGGAGTTGTAGGCCACCACACCCCCGCGGAACCACGTCGACGCCTCCGGAGCCGCCGCCAGCGCCGAACACAACTGACCCCCCGTCAACGATTCGGCGACGGCGACCTTCGCCTCGAGTGCGCCGGCCCGGTCCGCGATCGCGGTGGCCAGTTCGCCGGCGTCCGCGGACTCGTGGCGGTGCTGCGGTGTGCCCATGGCATGGACCTTCCCGCCGGCGGCCGGAGCACTCGCAGCGCCTCCGGGGGGCCTGCAGTCCCCGCAGGCGGTGCAGCCCCGCCCAGCGGTCGGACGACGCCGCAGCCGGTCCGCGCCGGGTGGCCGGCGAGACCGTCTGCGGCGTTTCGGACCGGTGGGGGGCCCGGCCCTAGACCGAGACCGGCACGCGCGCAGGCTCGGCGATCGGGAGTTCGACCGGGCCGGCGGGCTTGGGAAGGTCGGCGCCGTGGTGGTCCGCGACCATGCTCGTCTCGTCGAACGGGTCCTGGCCGGACAGGACGCGCCGCGCCTGTTCGCGGTCCAGGCCACCGGTCCAGGCGCCGACGACGACCGTGGCGACGGCGTTGCCGGCGAAGTTGGTCAGGGCCCGGGCCTCGGACATGAAGCGGTCGATGCCGACGATCAGGCCGACCCCGTCCACCAGGTCGGGGCGGTGGCTGGCCAGGCCGCCGGCCAGCGTCGCGAGGCCGGCGCCGGTCACGCCGGCGGCGCCCTTGGACGCGATCATCATGAACACCAGCAGGGAGATCTGCTCGCCGATGCTCAGCGGGCTGCCGAGCGCCGAGGCGATGAACAGCGAGGACATCGTCAGGTAGATCGCGGTGCCGTCGAGGTTGAAGGAGTAGCCGGTCGGCACGACCACGCCGACCGTGCCCCGGTCCACGCCGGCGTGCTCCATCTTGGCGATCAGACGCGGCAGGGCCGACTCGGAGGAGGAGGTCGACAGGATCAGCAGGAACTCCCGGCCGAGGTAGCGCAGCAGGGAGAAGATGTTGATCCCGGTCGCCAGGCGCAGCACGAGGCCGAGGACCGCGAAGACGAACACGGCGCAGGTCGCGTAGAAGCCGAGCATGATCACCGCGAGGCCCTTGAGCGCGTCGAGGCCGGTGGCGCCGACGACGGCCGCGATCGCGGCGAAGGCGCCGACCGGCGCCAGCCACATGATCATGGCCAGGATGCGGAACACGACCTTCTGGACGAGTTCGACGGCCGCGAGCACCGGCTTGCCCGCCGGGCCCATCGCCTGCACGGCGAAGCCGACGACCAACGCGACGAGGAGGGTCTGCAGGACAGAGCCGGAGGTGAGCGAGGAGACCAGCGAGGTCGGGATGATCCCGAGCAGGAAGTCCGTCGTCGAGGCGTGCTCGGCCGCCGGGATCGCGGCGCCGGAGGCCGCGGCGACGTCCAGACCCGACCCGGGGTGCAGCAGGTTGCCGACCGCGAGGCCGATCGCGAGGGCGAAGGTCGACATCGCGAGGAAGTAGGCCATCGCGAGCCCGCCGACCCGGCCGACGCGGGCCGCGCTCGCGACCGAGCCGACGCCGAGCACGATGGTGCAGAAGATGATCGGCGAGATCATCATCTTGATCAGGTTGACGAACGCGGTGCCGATCGGCTTCAACTCCGCGGCGAAGCCGGGGGCCGCGAAGCCCACGACGACGCCGAGGACGACGGCGGCCACGACCGCGACGTAGAGGAAGTGGGTGCGATCGCGCCGGGGCGCAGCGGTCGGGGGAGCGGTCGTGCTGTGCATCGGGGTACCTCCGCGTTGAGGGCCGGCGTTGTCCAGTGCGGCAATGCTCCGGCCGGGCGTGACGCGCGTCACCGTTGTGGTCGTTGTGGTCGCGGACTGTCCCGAGACCCCGCGGAGGAGGAGACTGCGCAGTTGTGGCGACCCCGCGACGACGGCCGCGCAGCGTGGCGCGCCAGGTCTTCCTGCTGCAGGTGGCCCTCGTGCTGCTCGTGGTCGTCGTCGGGGCGGCCCTCGCCGTCTACGACGCCCGGCGCGTGCAGGTGGCCCAGGCCCGCGAAACGGTCCTGGACGTGGGCCGGGCGGTGGCGGCCTCGCCCACCCTGGTCGCGGCGGCGCGCGAACGCGATCCGGCGCGCATCGTGCAGCCCTTCGCCGAGCGGGTGCGCGTGGAGACCGGCGCGGACTTCGTGGTGGCGATGGCCCCGGACCGCACCCGCTGGTCGCATCCCGATCCGGCGCGGCTCGGGCAGCCCTTCGTCGGCGACCTGGGCACTGCGCCCGCGGGCGTACCGTTCGTGCAGACCTTCCGCGGCACTCTCGGCCCGTCGATCCGTTCGGTCGTGCCCGTCCTCGACGACGGGCGCGTGGTGGCGCTGGTCTCGGTGGGCATCACCGTCGACCGGGTTTCCGACGCGCTGCGGACCAGGCTGCTCGTGCTGGCGTGCGTGGCGTCGGCGCTGCTGGCCACGGGGGCGGGCGGCGCTGGGCTGTTGAGCCGGCGACTGCGCCGCCAGACCCACGGCCTCGGCGAACTCGAGATCACCCGGATGTACGAGTACTACGACGCCGTGCTGCACGCGGTGCGGGAGGGACTGCTCGTCCTGGACGTCGACGGCCGGGTGCAGTTGGCCAACGACGAGGCGATCCGACTGCTGGACCTGCCCGCGGGCTACCGGGACCGCACCCCGGCCGAGCTCGGCCTGGCCCCCTCCCTGGCGGCCCGGCTGGTGGCCGGCGAGGTCGAGCCCGACGAGGTGCACCTCGCGGGAGAGCGCGTGCTGGTGGTCAACCAGGCCCCTGCGCGGTGGGCCGGACGCCTGCTCGGTTCGGTGGTCACCTTCCGCGACCACTCCGAACTCCAGGCCGTGACCAGCGAACTGGACTCGGTGCGGGGCCTCGCCGAAACGCTGCGCACGCAGAACCACGAGTCCGCCAACCGCCTGCACACCGTGGTCTCCCTCATCGAACTCGGGCGGCCGGCGGACGCCGTCGAGTTCGCCGTCGGGGAACTGCACACGGCGCAGGCGCTCGCCGACCGGCTTCAGGGCGTCGGCGAGGAGCCCGTGGTCTCCGCGCTTCTGCTCGGCAAGACGGCGCAGGCGGCGCACCGCGGCGTCGACCTCGTCCTGGACCCGGACTCGCGGGTGGACGGGCTGCCCATCTCCGCGGCGGAGCTGGTGACCGTGCTCGGCAACCTGCTGGACAACGCGATCGACGCGGTCGCGACGAGTGCCGTCCGCACCGTCCGGGTGCGGCTGCTCGCCGACGAGGAGGGCCTGGAGCTCGACGTCGACGACTCCGGACCGGGGTTGCCCGCCGAGGCCGCGGCCGACGCCTTCGCGCGGGGCTGGTCGACCAAGGGCGACGCCGGCGGGCTCGGCCGAGGCCTGGGCCTCGCCCTCGTCGCGCAGGTGACGCACCGTCACGGTGGCGCGGTCACGGTGCACGAGGCCGATCTCGGCGGCGCCCGCTTCCGTGTCCGGATTCCGCAGTGAGCGCCGTGCGGGTCCTCGTGGTCGAGGACGAGGAGATCGCCGCCGCGGCCCACACCGCCTACGTACAAAGGGTTCCCGGCTTCGAGGTGGCCGGGACGGCACGGTCCGGCGCCGAGGCCGTGCGCGTGCTGCGTACGGCGGCGGTGGACCTCGTGCTCCTCGACATGAACCTGCCCGACCTGCACGGCCTGGAACTGCTGCGCCGCATCCGGGCGGAGGGACACCGCTGCGACGTCCTCGCCGTGACTGCGGCGCGCGACCTCGCGGTGGTGCGGGAGGCGGTCTCCAGCGGCGTGGTGCTCTACCTGCTCAAGCCGTTCACCTTCGCCTCCTTCCGGGCCAAGCTCGAGCAGTACGCGGCCTACCTCGAACAGTTGCACGCCAGCGACGAGCGCGTGGCGCAGCAGGACGTCGACCAGATCTTCGGCCGGCTCCGTACGGACGCCTCGGCCGGGCCGGCCAAGGGCCTGAGCGCGGAGACGCTGGCGCTGGTGACCTCGTGCGTACGCGCCGCCGACGGTCCACTCTCCGCGCTCGAGGTCGCCGAGCGGACCGGCGCCTCCCGTGTCACGGTGCGGCGCTACCTCGAGCACCTCGCCGCCGGTGGCGTGCTGGAGCGCCGCAACCGCTACGGCCGCAGCGGACGACCCGAGGTCGAGTACGCCTGGCGGAGCTAGGTCGGCGGAACTCCCGGAGGCGGAACCGGCGACTTGCCGTGGAGGTCGAATGTGCGTACATTAAATGTACGCACATTCGTCGTGGACGGAGTCGATCGTGATCCTCGAGCAGTACTACCTGTCGTGTCTGTCCCAGGCGTCCTACCTCGTCGCCGACCCGGTCACCCGCCGCGCAATGGTGGTCGATCCGCGGCGCGACGTCGCGCAGTACCTCGACGCGGCCGCCGCGCAGGGCCTGTCGATCGACCTGGTCGTGCTCACCCACGTCCACGCCGACTTCGTTCCCGGTCACTTCGAACTGGCCGAGGCCACCGGCGCGCGGATCGCGATGGGCGAGCGTGCCCCGGTCGACTTCCCGCTGCGTCGGCTGTCCGCGGGCGAACGGATCGCGTTGGGGGACCCCGAGACCGGCGTGGTCGTCGAGGTGCTCGCGACGCCGGGCCACACGCCCGAGTCGATCACCCTGGCGGTCTTCGAACACGGCCGGGACGCGGCACCGCACGCGGTTCTCACCGGCGACACGCTCTTTCTCGGCGACGTCGGCCGGCCCGACCTGCTCGGCGCGGCGGGCCGGACCGCCGAGGAGATGGCCCGGGACCTGTACCGATCGCTGCGGACCGAGATTCTTCCCCTGCCCGACGAGGTGCTCGTCTATCCCGGGCACGGCGCCGGCAGCGCCTGCGGCAAGGCCCTCGCGGCCGACACGGTCTCCACCCTCGGCGAGCAGCGTCGGACCAACTACGCCCTCGCGCCGATGGACGAGGACGCGTTCGTTGCGGCGGTGACCGACGGCCTCGGCGCTCCGCCGGCGTACTTCGCCGAGGAGGTGCGCACCAACAGGTCCGCGCGGGCCTCCTTCGACTCCGCCGCGGGGCTCGAGCTCCTGACGGCCGAAGACGCGGTGGCGCGCCGAGGCTCCGGGGCCCTGCTGCTCGACCTGCGCGACGACCAGGCCTTCGGCGCCGGCCACCTGCGGGGCGCGGTGAACGTGGGCCTCGGCGGGCGTTTCGCCGAGTACGCCGCCGCCACTCACCGCCCCGGCCAGCCCGTGGTGCTCGTCGGCACCGCCGAGGAGTGCGAGCAGGCGCGCACGCGCCTGGCGCGCGTGGGGATCGACGAGGTGGTCGGCTGGGTCGAGGTGGAGCAGACCGCGCTGCGCCCGGATCTGCTCGTGGTCTCCAGTCGGCTCACCGCCGCCCAGGCCGCCGGCGCGATCGCCGGAGCCGCGGCGCTTCAGATCGTCGACGTCCGGGGCCCGGGCGAGCACGCGGCGGGGTCTGTGCCCGGCGCCGTCAACCTCCCGCTCACCGGCCTGCGGGAGAGTCTGGGCCAACTGGATCCGGACCGTCCCGTTCTCGTGCACTGCGCCGGTGGGTACCGCTCGATCGCCGCGGCGAGCCTGCTGGAGGCCAACGGGTTCGCGGACGTGTCCGACCTGCTCGGCGGCTACGGCGCCTGGGAGGCCGCGCACGCCAGGCACTGAACAACCGGGACGAGTCGAAGGGCGCGAACACCGTCGGCGCTGGCCAGTCGTCCACACCTGACGTGCCGTCACCGGTGTCGGCGTGATCTTCTGCGGCGGGCGGCCGCGGTGTCGGCGATTTTCCAGGAAACGTGTGCATCATGCCGGGCATGGCGACGGATATGGGGTGGGACGTTGCGAGTGGCCCGGGGCTGACCGCGCTGGGCCTCGCGGCGGCCCGCACGGTGGAGTCCTCGATGCTCGACGGGCTGATCGACGACCCGCTCGCGGTGCTGTTCGCAGCGGCGGCGACGTCCCCGGTGGCGTTCCCGACCGCGTGGCCGGCCGACGGGTCCACGGTGTCCGACCGCGACGCGCTGTTTCTGCACGGCTCGCGCTACATCGGCGTCAGAAGCCGGTTCTACGACGACTTTCTGCTCGACGCCGCCGACGCCGGCCTGCGCCAGGTGGTGCTCCTGGGCGCGGGCCTGGACACCCGCGCCTTCCGTCTGCCCTGGCCGTACGGCACCCGGATTTTCGAGGTGGACCGGGACCGCGTGCTCGAGTTCAAGAACCGAGTCCTCGCCGACGCCGAGGTTGTACCGGCCTGCTCGCGGACGACCGTCGCCACCGACCTTCGCGAGGACTGGCTCGCCGGCCTGCGCGCGGCCGGGTTCGACGAGCAACAGCCCACCGTGTGGGTCGCCGAAGGGCTGCTCGCCTACCTGGCCCCCGCCGCGCAGGAGGCGCTCGTGCGGCGCGTGCACCAGGCCTCGGCACTGGGCAGTGCTCTCGCGGCGGACCGACTGCTGCCGCTGGACAAGGACGGCGAACTGGCCCTGCGTCGGCTTGCGGACCGGTCCGGGATGGCGCTGGACGCGATCCTGCAGACCGGCGGGGACTACAGCCCGCCGCAGTGGCTCGGCGGCCGGGGCTGGACGGTCGCCGAGGACTCCACCGACGCCGTCGCGCACCGGTACGGCCGAGACCTCGCCGACCCCTTCGACCCCGGCTCCGCCCCGGCGGTTCCGCCGTGGCTGGCCACTGCCTTCGTCCGCGCACGTCTGAACGCGCCCACCCCGGCCTAGCCTCGCGCTTTCACGTGGCGGGGGTTGAGTCCGGCGTGTAGAAGACGGAAGTGCCTGTCCGCGCAGGGGATTCTTGGGATTGCGACGTCACAAGACCCTTGAGCGGAAGGCACTCCGTAGGTG
>JBQTIB010000157.1:0-26460 GCA_052389435.1 Sporichthyaceae bacterium
ACACCGTCACCCTCGACCAGAGCGCCTGACCTTCCCCGGACGCGCCGGGGCAACGGACCCAAGAACGGGTCCGGGCTGCGCCCGGACGCTGCCGCCTGCCCACTCATCGTTATTCACGGGTCAGTGATCGTTGGCGTTCTTCGATGCGCGAGCGGCTCGTGGCAGCCGGGCTGGTCCAGGACGCGACCGTCGCGACTACCGGCGCCGGGTCGCGGATCGGCACGGGAGACACGGTGGTCACCGGCCGCAACGACCGCGGCCTAAGGCGTCGACAACGGCAGTGTCTCGACCGTTACCGCCGTACGACGACGGGAACTCGTCCTCGCGCCTCGCCCGATTCGGGACTGTCGGGCGACGGCGGCGGCCCACGTGGGGATGACCCGCGGGCGCACCGCGAACACCGTGCACCTCGTCACGGGCGATACCGACACGGCCCGGGCGCGGTGGGTCGAGATCGCTGGGCCGGGCCGGGCCGTGTCGGTCCCGCCGCCGCGCGGGAGGCCGCGACGCCGGCCGCGGAGCGCTACCCCGGCCAGCAGGCCGACGCGCAGAGGCAGGCCGAATGCCTCGCCGAGATCCGCGAAGAACGAACGCGGGATGGACCGAGCAGGACACTGCCCGCACGCGGGTTGCGGCATTGGAACCGCGCGTGGCGCCGCCGGCGCCGCCTCTAGCGAGCCGCCCGTCCTAGCGCCGCTGCGCGAGGCGGCCATGACCGCGCGGTGGCTGACGACCGGGTAACCCCCGCGAACGTGATCCCGTAAGCCGGTGACCAAGTGGATCAATCCCGGTCGTCTGACTGCATACGCACCATCGGTGGGCAACGGCGCTACCGCAAGTCGGAGGTCCTTGCCGTTCTCAACGGCGCGGCCCCCGCAGGACCCATAACCGGCTCTTCACAAAGCAGGGTGTAGCCGCGGTCTGAATCCGCCCGCTTCCAGCAGGCACCGGGCGATGTAGTTGGTCAGGTTCCGGAAGCGAGCGCGGAGCCGCGCAGGTGCTCGAGCCTGCCGTTGATCGCCTCGGTGGGGCCGTTGCTGGTGCCGGGCCGGTCGAAGTAGGCCAGCACGTCCGCGGCGCGTTTCCTCAGCGTCCGGCCGAGGATCGCGATCTCGACCAGCGCCTTCGGAACACCGCTGCCGAGGTCCTCGATCAGCTTCGCCATCCGCTTGCGGCCCTTGCCGCGGTTGGGGTCGCGGTAGGCGGCGATCGCGTGTTGGTAGATGTTCCACGTAGCCTCGACTTCGACGTGCCGGTCGTCGGCGAACAGCGTCTCCAGTCGTTTCTTCTGTTTCTCTGTCAGCAGATCCAGTCCGGTGTGCAGAGTGCGGCGCGCGGAGTAGAGCGGTTCGCGGGCTCGGCCACGGTGGCCGTGCAGGTCCTGCTGAACACGCCGACGGCACCGGTCCAGGGCGTCGCCGGCCAAGCGCACGACGTGGAATGGGTCGAGCACCGCGACCGCGTCGGGCAACTCCTCGGACGTGGCGGTCTTGAACCCGCTGAATCCGTCCATCGCGACCACCTCGACCGCGTCGCGCCAGTCCTGCGGGCGCTCGGCGAGCCAGTCGGTGAAGGCCTTCTTCGACCGGCCCTCGACCATGTCCAGCAGGCGAGCCGGGCCGGTGCCGTCCCGCACGGCGGTGAGGTCGATGACCACGGTGACGTACTTGTCCCCGTGACGAGTGTGGCGCCAGACGTGTTCGTCGACCCCGATCACCTTGACGCCGTCGAAGCGGGCCGGGTCCTCGATAAGCACCCGTCTGCCCTCGGCCAGGACCGCGTCGTTCGCCGTGTTCCAGGAGACGCCGAGACCTTCGGCGATCCGAGCGACCGTCAGATGCGCGACCACGATGGATTCCAGGGCCCAGCGCAGTCCGCGACGGGACAATTTTGCTCTCGGTTCCGCGGCCCTGCCGGTGTCCTGACGCCACACGTGACCGCAGCCGGGACAGCGGTAGCGGCGCACCGTGATCACCAGCGTGGTTGGCCGCCACCCGAACGGTTCGTGCGCCAGACGTCGTTGGACGGTGTCGCGCGGTGCGCCGTGGACACCGCAGCGGCGGCACCAGTCGTCGGGCTCGGCCACGCGACAGGCCAGCACCGCCCGGCCGGGTTCGAGGCGCTGGCCGGTGACGACGAGACCCAGCTCGTCCAGACGGCAGAAGGCGGTCAGATCTGGGCAGCCGAACTCGGCCGCTGCAGTAGCGTCGGGCATGTCGAGGTCTTCCGGATGGTGGCGTGAGAACTTCCATCCTCGGGAGACCTCGACCTGTCTCCGGGGACCGACGCGCCAACCCGATCTACACCCTCATCTGCGAAGAGCCCCATAACCTCAGGTGTGGACTGCGATGGAGGAGTGAAAGGTTGACTGAGCCGACCCACCTTGACGGTGAAGACGCAAGTATTCTCGCGCTTGAGCGCATTCGCCTGAACAATACGTCGACGGCGGACAACTGGGAGCTTTACGAGGGCCACCGCCAAAAGGTTTGTGCGTTGCTCGAGAATGCGGCGCGCACGTGCGGCGCGCGTTCTTCGGTCCCACATTTGATTGTGATGGGTGCGGGCAACTGCAATGATGTCGACCTGAATTTCTTGATTGGAAAGTTTGCGTCTATTCATCTGCTGGACGTCGATGGTCAGGCGATGGAAAGTGGATTAAGTCGCCAGCATGTTGAGCGCTCCCGCGTCCACCTGTACGGCGGTAAGAACCTTGCGCTATCGAACACCGGCGGGGACCTGCATCTCGATGGTCCTGCGGTGGTGTTCTCGGCAGCAATCTTAAGCCAGATGATTCTCGACCTCATCTGTCCAGTCGGGTCGCCCAGGGAGGTTGTGCTCGAAGACATAGTCGCGCTTCGCGGGCAGCACCTCGCGCTGATGATGGCGCTGGCCCAACCCGGTGGCGCTTGCGTACTTGTAAACGACCTGGTCTCGTCAGTAACCGTGCCTGGCCTTTTTCGCGAATCGAATCTTTCCGAACTTATGTCGCGCTGTCTCGATACGGGAAATTTCTTCACGGGATCCAACCCGGTGGCCATTCGGCAGCAGATTACTCAGATGGCGGGTAAAGATATTGCGGATCTGCGAATCTGTGCTCCCTGGATTTGGCGCATGGGATCGGAGATGTGGCGACTGGCCTACGCGATTTCGTGGCGCCAGCCTATCCATTAAGCACGACAAAAATACGGATCTCTGCCGGGCGAGTTTAGCGGTCCGGATTCCGTTATCCGGATGCCTAGGCGGCCTTCGTCGGGCACGTGCCACGTGCCGCACTCACGAAATGGCCGAACGGATGATCCGGACCTAGCCGAAAGTGCCGAACCTCTGCGAGGTCTCCCGCGTCCTAGTGACGTCCGGTCCACATCGAGGATCTCGCGTAGCCCAAGTGCGAGCGCACGAGATCTCATGATCCATTCGGGGGAGACACTTTGAGCCGACGAGCTTCCGCCCGCGCTGCAACGAGACTGCGGCGAAGAGTTCTTCACGGCGCGCTCGCCGTGAGTGCCGCGGCAGGTGTGCTGTGCGTTCCGGCCGCTGCAGAGGCCTACGTTCTCAAGGGCGGCGGCTGCCGCTTCGACCCGGACAACGACAATGACGGGCTGGGCATCTCGTTCAAGACGAGCGGAAGTGCGTACAACGCCACGGAGAGGCTGCGGACCGAGTACGCCGCCTCCGACTGGAACAACAAGATGACCCCGTCGTTCACCATCGTCAGCTACGCCTCCACCAAGCAGGACCTCTACGTCGATTGGGTCTCGCTCGGCGCGAGAACCTACGCGGACATGACGACCTGGTGCGACAGTGGCGACAACCACTACAGCCAGGATCCGCGGTTCAGGTGGAACACGACTGCCACCTCCTACCCGAAGACGCAGGCGCGGCAGGTCGGGGTCGCGGTTCACGAGCTCGGCCACGCCTACGGCTTGGCCCACAACGACACCGGTGGTTGCAACCAGACTGTCGGCAACGCGGGGCTCATGCACTCGGACCCGGTCGGCAAGTACGACCTGTGTGGGTGGGCAAACCCCACCGACGACGACGCCGCCGGCGCCACGGACGCCCACTACTGATGATGGAGAGGACCATGCAGAAGAGATCGATCGCGCTGTGCGCGTCCGTGGGCTTCCTTGCCCTGGCCCTAGCCGGATGCTCGTCTGGGGGCACGGTGGATGTGTCCCTGTCCGCGGCGAGCTTCGACTCACCGAACGAACTTGCTCAGGCCAGCGAATACCTCGCCAAGGTCCAGATCACCTCGGCGCCCGTCGCTCACCAGATGCGCGACGCGGACTACCTGACCTACTGGGTCTCCCAGGCCACTGTCGAAGAGATCGTCGGGCAGCGACCTGACGTCCCCAAGACACTGAAGGTCGGGGACACGATCCCCGTCGCTACGCAGCTTCTGAGCGCGAACTCGGACACCAAGGTGTCTTTGAACGAGGGCGCCTTCCCGGCCAAGTCCGAACTGCCGGCCAAGGGCGACAAACTCGTGGTCTTCCTGGTCTACGACCCCGCGCTCGGCGGCTACGGGCCTGGATACGAGTCCATCGGGCAGGGCGTGGTCGGCGCGGACAGCTCGGTCACGATGCGCGGGGTCTCCGGCAAGCTGAACAAGAACAAGGTCGCCTCCCGCACCGTCACGAGCGATCTGAAGACGAAGTACGACTCCAAGGCGCCATGGCGCACGACCACGCCGGGCTCGGAGAACATCCCGGCCGACACGGACGAGGGTCGGCTCCCTATGAGCGCGCCGGAATCGAGTGCCCAACCCTCGGCCGAGATCCGCTGAGCCACAGGCGGGGCACGCAGAACGGACTACGTCGCCCGAGGGGTGGAAGCCGCTGGCTTCCACCGCTCGGTGGCTTAACTGCACCGGCTGGTCGGGGTTCGCACTGCTTTCGACACACGCACCGGCTCCCGTAGGACGGTCGGTCGCCGGGCACGCCTGACGATCTGTCAGGTCGAAGGGATCACGCGTGGCCGTCCGGCCCGTGGGACCAGTCCGCCGCCGCGATCCGGAAACGTCCCTGCCGCGGGACAGCGGGCGTCGTGGCGATATGCAGATCGAGTACGCGGTTCACCGACGGCCAGGACCTTGGGGGTCCGGCGCCGGAAGCGAACGGTCTCGAGCAGGCCTGGACTGATTTGGAAAGCGGGTCAAGGTCGGCGCATGTCGCTTGGCGGTCGAGGTGACGGCAACCGTGACGGCAACGTCCCGGGCCATCTGGCCCCGATCTCGGACCGGGCCGGACGCCGTCACCGCTTGCCGCTAATCGAGCGCTCATGCCGAACCGGCCTGATAAGGAAGCGGCGGCGCCCTTGGCGGCCAGGATGTAGCAACGCATGTAGCAACGCGCGTGCGTCCGCCGACGTTCGCCAGGATCCGACGACGCCCTGACCTGCGGAAATGTACTTTGACGGACCGCGACGAACCCCGTGCTCGGGACTACGGATCAGAAGGTTAGGGGTTCGAATCCCTTCGGGCGCGCAGCACAGAACCCCAGGTCAGAGCGTTGCGACCTGGGGTTCTCGGTTTTTCGCGGACCGCCGGCGGCGAAGAATGCAGCAACGGGTGTGGAAACGGCGTTCCCGATCAACCAACGTCGGCAAGGTCGGGCAACGAGCCTGGTCCGGCGCGCCGTGCCAATTCCGCAACTCCCCCCGGTCTCCGGCAGCGCGCCTCAGGGCAGGAGGGTGAACGCCTTCAGGTGCCGAGGGCGGACGACGGTGAAGTGCCGGTGGTCCAGCGTCGCGACGTCGCCGACGCGCAGGCGCTCGGCGAGCGCGATCACCGACGCATCGGTCGCGCCGAGATGCAGGTCGGCGTCTCGTCCAGGATTTCGGCCATGCGGTCGAGGTCCCCGGGAAGGATCTCGGCCAGGACGAGATCGCCGGCCCGCAGGGAGCGCACGAATGCCGCCTCGGCCGCGGATCCCCCAAAGCGGCCGAGCATGTAGGTCGTCTCGGCGACGACGAACGGCGAGACGACGAGAGGACGCCCGGCCAGGCGCAGCCCGGTGAACAGGTCGACGCAGGCGCGGTGATCGTCGTCGTCGGTGTCGGCCGCGGCAACCAGCGGCCCGGTGTCGACGACGATCACTAGGAACTGCCGAAGCCCTCCGCGAGAATCTCGTCCACCCGCCGCGCGGTGTCGTGGCGCCCGGAGGACATCACGCCGAACCACGCCGGTGGCCATTCGCCGTCCGCTTCGGGTTCGAGTCGTCGCTTGACGTCGGCCAGCACGGCCGGAACCTGGTCCTCGGGAAGTTCTTGGACCAGCCGGGCAAGCTCCTCGCGAAATGGGCTCACACGGCGAGTGTAGGACTTCCGGCTCGTCGGTCGGGTTGCATCGAGCGTCCGGCGATCTCCTGGCCGATCTCGATCGGCGGCCGATTCCGAGCTCGCGGAACATCGCGTCCATTCGGTCGAATCCCTTCGGACGTGCAGCGTGGTTGCGCAGCTCAGAGTCCCCCGGTTCGCCGGGCGGGGCCCTTGTCGTTGCGTTCGACCTGCGAACCCTTCGCCGCCGTCAGCGCGGCGGCCAGACCAGGGGAACCTCGCTTCGCAGTCGCGCCAGGTGGGCGAGTGCGGAGACGGCCGCGAGACCGAAAACGGCGGCCAGAATCCCGGAGGTCCACTCCGCGGCACCGGCGGCGAACGTCGCGCACTCGCTGGTGGGCGGCGAGACGCCCGGGACATAGCCCTCGGGAAACCGGCACACGTAGCTCGAGTTCGCGTCGTCGCGCGCCGTCCGCTCGCGGAACCACACGACTGAACAGACCAGCGCCAGCAGCCCGCACCCGACCGCGAAGCGGCGCGCCCGCAGCCGGCTTCGCGCGAGGTCGGCGGGCGAGTAGGGGGCCACAGCTCAAAGGTCGATGCTGGGTTCGACCGTGTCGACCCCACCCCATCGGCCGTCACCGGATCGTGTCCGGCATTCTGCGGACCGGACCGCGGCTGACCGCCCCGCCCGCTACGTCGCAACCGACCTGGGACGGTTGCCGGTCGCCGGGACGGAGCCGCACGATGTCGTCATGCCCGGCGGACTCGTGAACATCGTCCACGAGAACCGGCTGTGGGATCGCAGCGGTCGGGAGTGGACCTGCCGGCGGACGCAGTGGGCCGACTGCGGTACCGCCAGGAGCTTCTGCGGCCGAACTCGGCCCGCCGGCGTCCACGGGTTCGACGGCGTACTCCGCTGGGTGGAGCCCGCCGAGTTGGCGACGCTCTGGGACCGCATCGGGGACCACTGGGAGGTCCCCGGGTCCGACGTCGCGGAGGCGAACGCCGAGGGCGAGACCTTCGGCGGGCACGTGTGGCGCTCCGGCGACGACCGAATGCTCGTGGTCCAGGTGCACTGCCGACTCGCCGTGCTCGACGACTTATCGGCGGTGCCGTCCTGCGTCGACGCAGAGGTAGAGAAGCAAGAACCGAGGCGACTTTCCGCGGCCGCTGCGCCCCACCCGTTGCCTCTCTACCTCTCCGCCGACGTCGACTGGGCGCCACCCCCGCGGGACCTCCGCCCACCCGCCGGCACGATCGGGCGGTGACCGACGGCCAGGAACCTACGCACCGGACCTTCGCCAAGGTCTGCGGGCTGCGCACCGAAGAGCAGATCGACTGGGCGATCGAGCTCGGGTACGACGCCATCGGGGTCGTGCTGGCGCCGAAGAGTCCCCGGTACTGCCCGCCGGAGCGGGCGCGGGAGTTGGCGGCGCACGCCCGCGGCCGGATCCCGTCGTTCGTCGTGGCGCTGAGCTGGGCGCAGGCCGAGCAGGTCGCCGACGCCTTCGACGTCGTCCAGATCTACGAGCCCGTCCCGCTGCCGAACCTGGCGTTCGCGTCCAAGGATCCGCCTCCCCCGCAGGTCGCGTTCGAGTGGTTCGTCTACGACGCGAGCACCGGCAGCGGCGTCTTCCAGGACTTCCCCGACTGGCTCGCCGACGTGCCGGGGAAGCTGCTCGTCGCCGGTGGCCTGGACGCCGCCAACGTC
Organism: Sporichthyaceae bacterium; assembly: GCA_052389435.1. Classification (GTDB taxonomy): domain Bacteria; phylum Actinomycetota; class Actinomycetes; order Sporichthyales; family Sporichthyaceae; genus JBQTKD01. Next base: position 7,991 of record JBQTIB010000157.1, read on the forward strand.
GGGCAGGTGATCGAGTCCCTCGCCCCGTTCGGCGTCGACGTCTCCAGCGGCGTCGAGAGCTCCCCGGGGGTGAAGGACCGGGACCTCATGGCGGCCTACATCGCGCAGGTGCGGCACTCCCGCTCGGCGGCGGGTGCGCAAGACCACACGCGTACCGCCGGGTAGCCGCCCACCGAGTCTGGACGACCCTCGCCCGCGCGCCCGACGATGGTCCCATGTTGGGAGTGTGCAGCCTCGTCAGCGGCGACCGCCTGTGGGACCACCTCGGTCGCGAGTGGTTTCGCGACGTCTCCCACGCCGACGACCACACCGCGGACAGCCACTTCGGCTCCATCCGCCCCGTCGGCGTGATCCGTCCCGACGGGCTGCTTCGCTGGGTCACCGAGCCCGAGGCCCGGGACTTCTGGGACGACGTGCGCGAGCACTACCTCGGCCCCGGAGACACCCAGGCCCCCGTCAACGACCGCGGCCAGACCTTCACCGGGCACGTGTGGCGCTCCGGCAAGGACCGGCTTTTCACCCTGCAGGTGCACGCCTAGCTTTCGTCCCACCCGGGCGCGGGAAGATGGCGTTCGGCGACGGGAGAACGCGCATGTGCCAGGCCAGTGGCGATCCGGCGACGATCGCAGCGGTCACTCCGCGGGAGGCGACGGGCGCGGCGGTCGATCCGATCGCCCTCGCACCGGTGGACTCGGTCGAGATCACCACGCTCGTCGACAACTCCTTCGACGCCCTGCTGACCGACTCCAACGAGCGGATGGACCGTCGCAGCTTCGCCGCGGGAAGCGCCGCCGCGCCGCAGTTCGAGGGCGGGTCCACGCACGTCGGGCTCGTCGCCGAGCACGGCTTCGGCGCGCTGGTGACCGTGCGGCGGGGTTCGACGAGCACGACCCTGCTGTTCGACACCGGCCTGTCCCCGACGGCGCTGGTGACCAACGCCGAGCGGCTCGGCGTCGACCTCGGCGGGCTGCACAGCGTCGTGCTGAGTCACGGTCACTTCGACCACGCCGGCGGGCTCGCGGGGCTCGCCGGAAGAAAGGGCGTGCGCTCCCTGCCGATGGTCGTGCACCCGCTGATCTGGACCCGGCGCCGCCTCGCGCTGCCCGGCCGCGAGCCCGACGAATTGCCGACGCTCAGCCGCTCGGCGCTGGCCGCCGAGGGGTACGAGGTGATCGAGCGCCGGGTCCCGTCGCTGCTGCTCGACGGCTCCGTCCTGCTCACCGGCGAGGTCGACCGCACCACCGAGTTCGAGCGCGGCATGCCCCCGGCGCACGAGGCGTGGACCGGAACGGACTGGGCGCACGACCCGACGGTGATCGACGACCAGGCCCTCGTCGTGCACGTGCGCGGACGCGGCCTGGTGGTGCTGACCGGCTGCGGGCACGCCGGCGCGGTCAACATCGTCCGGCACGCCCAGCGCCTCACCGGCGTCTCGCAACTGCACGCGCTGCTCGGCGGCTTCCACCTCGGCGGGCCGTGGTTCGAACCGGTCATCGGCCCGACGGTCGACGCCCTCCTCGCCGCGGCCCCGAGCCTGATCGTGCCCGGCCACTGCACCGGCTGGCGCGCCCAGCACGCCCTCGCTGCGGCGCTGCCGGACGCCTGGGTGCCGAACAGCGTCGGCACGACGTACACCCTGACGGCGGCCTAGCAGCCGCCGTTGGAAGGTTCCCCGACTCGCCGGGGTGTGGCGAAGGCAACGGTCCGTAGGAGAGATGCGCCATGGGAGCGCGCGTAGCCTTTTGAAAGTCTGCGGAGCCTGACGGTGCCGCGTGTCCCCAGCGGCCCCCGCCCGACGCACCGGGTGGTCAATCCACGGCGCGAGACCGGGAGTAACTGTGAGCAGCACGTCCAAGGCGCGCAACTCGCTGCACCGGGTTGTCGTCATCGGCTCCGGCTTCGGCGGGCTCTACGCGACCCGCGCACTGAAGAAGGCGAACTGCCAGGTCACGGTCATCGCGCGGACTTCCCACCACCTCTTCCAGCCGATGCTGTACCAAGTGGCGACCGCCGTCGTCTCCGAGGGCGAAATCGCGCCGCAGACTCGCGAGGTCCTCAACAGGCAGCACAACGCCCGCGTCATCCTCGGCGAGGTGGTCAAGGTCGACCTGAACGCCCGGACGGTCACCTCGACGACGCCGCTGGGCGAGAAGGTCACTCCGTACGACACGCTGATCGTCGCCGCGGGCGCCGGGCAGTCCTACTTCGGCAACGACCAGTTCACCGAGTACGCCCCCGGCATGAAGACCATCGACGACGCCCTCGAGTTGCGCGGGCGGATCTTCGGCGCGTTCGAGCTCGCCGAGATCGCGCCCGACGAGGCGACCCGCGAGCGGATGCTGACCTTCGTCGTCGTCGGCGCGGGGCCGACGGGCGTGGAGATGGCCGGTCAGATCTCCGAACTCGCGCACAAGACCCTGCGCAAGGACTTCCGGGTCGCGGACACCCGCAAGGCGCGGGTCATTCTGCTGGACGCCGTCGACAAGGTCCTGCCGCAGTTCGGCGGCAACCTGTCGGAGTCCGCGCACAGGGAGCTGGAGAAGTCCGGCGTCGAGGTCGAGCTCGGCAAGAAGGTCGTCGATATGGACGGCGACGGAGTCGTCGTCGAGGACCACGACGGCAACCGCACGCGCATCGAGGCCCGCTGCAAGGTGTGGGCCGCGGGCGTGTCCGCCTCGCCGCTGGGCAAGCAGCTCGTCGCGCAGTCCGACGCGGAGCTCGACCGGGTCGGCCGCGTCGTCGTGAACTCCGACCTGAGCCTGCCCGGCCGCCCCGAGGTCTACGTCATCGGGGACATGGCGAACAAGGACAACCTTCCGGGCGTCGCGCAGGTCGCCATGCAGGGCGCCAAGCACGTGGCCAAGGAGATCAAGAAGGGTCTCGCCGGGCGGGAGACCGGGCACGAGTTCAAGTACTTCGACAAGGGCTCCATGGCGATGGTCACCCGGTTCCACGCCGTGGCCAAGATCGGCAAGCTCCAACTCCACGGCTTCATCGCCTGGAACGTGTGGCTGATCATCCACCTGATGTATCTCGTCGGCTACCGCAATCGGCTCACGTGCGCCCTGCGTTGGACGGCGAACTTCATCGGTCACCACCGTTCCGAGCGGACCATCACCCACCAGCAGGTCCTCGGCAGGCGCGCGCTGCTGCGGCTGCAGGAGGGCCGGACCGACGACCCGTGGGGGCTCAAGATCACGGCCACGGCGGGCCCGGAGCACGTCGCGTCCGTCGAGCCGTCTGCCTCGATCGACTCGCCGGTCAAGCAGTCCGTCAGCTAGCTCGACCGGCGAAGCGGCCGCCCGAGCGGGGCCCGTGTCAGCCCGAACGGCTCCACAAACCGGGACAAACCGGGCACGCGAACAGCCATTGAGGATGACGTGCGCAATGGTTCTTGACGCGCTTGGAAGTGTGTGATCGGCGGCGCGTAGGGTCGCGCGGCATGGGACAGACGCGCGCGCTCGGTGAGATCTACGGCGAGACCCGGCTACGGGTCGGCGAACTGGTCGGCGGGCTGACCGAGCAGCAGCTCGCGACGAGGCTGCCGACGTGCCCCGAGTGGGACGTGCGGGACGTCGTAGGGCACATGGTCGGGCTGCTCGGCGACGTACTCGAGCAGCGCTTCGAAGGCGTGGGCACACCGGAGTGGACCGCGGCCCAGGTCGAGGCGATGCGGGGACTGAGCCTCGGCGGCGCGCTCGAGGCGTGGAACGAGCGGGCGGTGCCGGTCGAGTCGCGGTTCGACGAGGCCCTCGGGGTGTTCTCCGCTCGGCTGGTCTCGGACACCTGGAACCACGAGCAGGACATCCGCGGCGCCCTGCACCTGCCGGCGGCGCACCGGGACTCCGACGCGGTTCCCGCTGCGCTGGCCGCACAGATGGAGATGCTCACCACGCGCCTGGACGAGGCCGGGCTGCCCGCGCTGACGATGGTGACGGCAGAGGGCGAATGGCGTGCGGGCACCGGCGAACCGACCGCGCGGGTGAACCTCTCGACCCAGGCCGACCTTCTGCGCTTCCTCCTCGGCCGGCGCAGCCGGGCGCAGCTCGCGTCGCTGGACTGGCAGGCCCCGGACCGCGACGCCTACCTCACCGCCTTCCCCCGCTTCGGTCCCGCCGCGTACGACATCCACGAATAGCCGCCGCTCCCAGGCGCGTCCCGCCGCCGAACGCCCGGTCGCGGCGCATCGCCGTCCCGTCCGTTCCGCGTCGCCCTTGCCAAACCTACGGTATCGTAGGTTACGGTTACGTAGGCGAAGGAGGGGGTTGCGATGACCGCGACGATGGAACCGGTCCACGAGGGCCGACAGGTGCTTGGCTGGGGACGCAAGGGCAACGTCGAGATCGGGTTTCTCTGGGCGTTCGTTCTCGGCCCGTGGATTGCGCTGGCCGCAGGTCTGTGGCTCACGTGGAACACCTCGATCGCGCTGAACTGGACCCAGGCGGGGATCTTCGCCTTCCTCTATCTGTTCACCAGCCTTGGCATCACCGTCGGCTTCCACCGCCACCTGACCCACCGGTCGTTCAAGGCCAAGCGCTGGCTGCGGATCGTGCTCACGCTGGCGGGCACCATGGCCGTCGAGGGCGGGCCGGTGCGCTGGGTCGCCGACCACCGCCGCCACCACGAGTTCTCCGACGAGGCCGACGACCCGCACTCCCCCTGGCGCTTCGGCCACAGCCCCGCCGGGTTGGCCAAGGGGATGGTCTGGGCGCACGTCGGCTGGCTGTTCACCCGCGAGAACACCAGCGCCCGCACGTTCGCGCCGGACCTGATCGCCGACCGCGACGTGCGCTGGTTCCAGAAGAACTTCGTCTGGGTGCTGCTGTTCAGCCTCGCGCTGCCGACCGCACTGGGCGGTCTGCTCACCTGGTCCTGGCAGGGCGCGGTCGCGGGCTACATCTGGGGCGGCCTCGTCCGCATCGCACTGGTCCACCACGTCACGTGGTCGGTGAACTCGATCTGCCACGTCGTCGGCGAGCGCCCGTTCACCACCGGCGACAGGGCCACCAACGTCTGGTGGCTTGCGATCCCGAGCCAGGGCGAGTCCTGGCACAACCTGCACCACGCGGACCCGATGAGCGCCCGCCACGGCGTCGACAAGGGCCAACTCGACGCCTCCGCCCGCCTGATCTGGCTCTTCGAGAAGGCCGGCTGGGCCTGGAATGCGAAGTGGCCGACGCCCGAACGTCTCGACGCCCGCCGCCGCGAACCGCAGAACACGCCCGTCGCCCGCTGACCGACGCAACGCCGCCCGCCCCGCGAACCGCAGAACACGCCCGCCGACCGACGCAGCGCCGACCGACGTCGACCGCTGCGACGGTTGTCGGCCGGCGCCCGTAGCACCGGCCTGACAGCCTTGCGGACGTGCAGCCCGGGAACGCCGTCAGACTTCTCGCCCTAGCGGCGATCTGGGGCTCGAGCTTCGTGTGGATCGAGATCGCGCTGCGCGGGTTCTCGCCCGTGCAGATCACCTTCGCGCGCCTGGCGATCGGCGCGGCGGTGCTCGTCGCGTTCGTCCACGCCCGCGGACTTCGCCTGCCCCGCGGACGAGCCGTGTGGACCGAACTGACCTTCGCCGCCCTCGTCTCGAACGTCCTGCCGTACACCCTCTACGGAATCGGACAGCGCAGCGTCGACTCCACGGTCGCCGGCGCCATCAACGCAACCACTCCCCTGTTCACCCTGGCCATCGCACTCGCGGTCGGCACCGCGGAGCGGCTGGACCGGCGAGCCGTCGCGGGCCTGCTCGTCGGGTTCGGCGGCACGGTCCTGCTGCTCGCGCCGTGGCAGACCGGCGCCGGCCTCGCCGGATCGCTGACGTGCCTGGCGGCGGCCGCGCTCTACGGCGTCGCGTTCGTGTTCATGAGCCGCCGCCTCCTCGCCCGCGGCATTCCGTCGCTGGTGCTCGCGGCCGGCCAACTCCTCGCCGCGACGGCCCTGACCGCCCTGGCCATGCCGATGCTGGGCACCGACTCGGTCGAGTGGAGCGCGCAGGGACTGGTCGCGCTCGCGGCCCTCGGCCTCGGCGGCACCGGCATCGCCTACGTCCTGAACTACCGCCTCGTCGCGGACGAGGGCCCCACCGCCGCGAGCACGGTGACCTACCTGATGCCCGTGGTCTCGGTGGCCCTCGGCGCGGCGGCGCTCGGCGAGGACGTCGGGGTGCGCCTGGTCGCGGGCATCGCCGTCGTCCTGCTCGGCGTGGGCCTGGTGCAGCGAAAAAGAGGGCCGGCGGTGGGCGCTCCCGGGTGCCCACCGCCGTCCCGCTAGTTGCTCAGCGCCTCACTTCAGGGTGACCATCCGCACCGCGCCCTGCGCGGCGTAGAACTTGCCGGTGGAGGAGTCCACCCAGGCGTCGACGATCGCATACCTGCCCGCGGGCAGTGCGTACTTCAGGTACTGCTCGCGCCCACCGGACATCGGAGCCGCCGCCGTGGAGTTGGCCGGGTCGAACGGCGAGGCGGTCTTGCCGCCGCTGGCGAAGAAGGCGGTGACGGCCTTCTCGGTCGCCTTCTTCTTCAGCTTCTGCAGACCGAGGAAGTGCCACTTGCTCTGTGCCATGTTCGAGATCCGCAGCTCGCCGGTGCGCGGCATCGTGGCCGGGGCCTGAATGCGCGAGGAGTCGTCGATGGTGACGCGGGTGGCGCTTCCGGCCGTGCGGACCGCCTTGCCGAGCGCGCCCACCGTGAGCACGGTGATCGGGGTGGTCGCCTTCTCCGCACCGGCGGCCAGGTCCGCGACCGTCACCTCGCCCTGGGGCAACTGCACGGACATGCTCCCGGAGCGCTTCGGGGTGACGAAGACGCCGCCGAGCGCGATGAGGGTGTCCTCGGCTCCGGCGGCGTCGGCGGCGGCCTTCTTCGCCGCCGCGCCCTTGGCCGACGAGCCCTCGGCGGCCGCCTTGGGGTTGCCGCCGGCCCGCGCGCTGTCCACGGACTGCCCCGCCCGGTCGGCTTCGGAGGCCTTGACCCCGGGCTTCTTGGTGAACAGCCACAGGTTGTGCTGGCTCTTCTTGGCGCTCACCTTGATCGTCACCCAGCCGGCGGCGAGCTTCTGCGAACCGGTGATCTTCGGCTCGCCGTCGTCGAGCTTGATGGTGATCACCGGCGGCGCCTCGGCCTTCGCCGCCGTCGCCGCGCCGGTCGTCGCCACGAGCACGAGCGCGGACATCGCCGCCACCGTCGTCGTTCGCCCGAACATCGTCAGGTCCCTTCCCCACGCTGCGCCGCCGCTCGACGCCTTGATCCAATTCCCCCACAGATCACTTTGGAAACACCTGCAACACGACGGACATTGCATACCGGTCGGATGAACGTTGGGGAAAGTGCGCCGGCTAGGGTGCGAGGGTGAAGTTCAGGGGGATCCCGATCGCCGCGTTGGACTTCTACGACGACCTCGAGCAGGACAACTCCAAGACCTTCTGGACCGCCAACAAGGCCGTCTACGACGAGAGCGTGAAGGCGCCCATCGAGGCATTGGCGACCGAACTCGGCCCGGAGTTCGGCTCCGGCAAGTTCTTCCGGCCCTACCGCGACGTGCGCTTCGCCAAGGACAAGACGCCGTACAAGACCCACCAGGGCGTGTGGTTCGAAGACTCGCGGACCTACTTCCACGTCTCCGCCTCGGGACTGTGGGTGGCCGCTGGGTACTGGCGCACCAGCCCGGATCAGGTCGCGCGCCTGCGGCAGGCCGTCGCCGACGACGCCAGTGGCCCCGCGCTCGAACGCGCCGTGGCGGCGGTGACCGGGAAGAAGTTCGACATCGGCGGAGACCGTACGGTGCGCGTCCCGGCCGGCTACCCGAAGGACCACGAGCGCGCCGACCTGCTCCGCCACAAGACGCTGACCGCACACCGCGAACTCGGCGCGCCGGACTGGCTCGCGACGCCGAAGGCGGCGACCGAGATTGCCAAGCTGTGGCGGGCGATGGCCCCACTGGTGGAGTGGCTGGACACCTGGGTCGGCCCGCCCCACGAATAGCCGTGACGGTCCGTCAGTAGGTCAGCGACGCCGACGTACCGCCCACCGCGGGCTGCGGCGGCGCGGTCGGCGCGCTCGGCGTTCCGACCATCGTCGCGAAGACCACGATGTTGTCCTGATAGCCGCCCCTGGCCCGGTCGAATCGGCCGCCGCAGGTGATCAGGCGCAGTTCGGAGCCGGGCGTGGAGCCGTAGACCTCTTCGGTCGGGAACGCGGTCTGCGGGTAGCTGGAGACGCGCTGCACCTCGTAGTCCACGACGCGCCCGTCCGCCCGCCTCACCGACATGCGATCGCCGACCCTGGTGGCGCCGAGGCCGTAGAAGACGCCGGGCCCCGCCTTGGTGTCGACGTGGCCGAGCAGCACGGTCGGTCCGACTTCGCCGGGCGAGACCCCGCGGCCGTACCAGCCGGCCGGTGCGCCGAGGTCGTCCGGCGGAACCGCGACGGTTCCGTCGGGGTTGAGGTCGAGCACCATCAACTCGGTGTCGATGCGCATGCGCGGAAAGCTCAGGTGCGTCGCCGGGGAGCGATCCACCCCGTCGGGACCGGAGGTTTCGACCGTCGCGGCCTCGAGACCGGCCTGGTCCGGCGCGGACGGGGCCAGGGGATCCACGCCGGTCGAATACCCCGCGGCGACGATCCCGCCGGGCGGTGGCGCGGGCGGGCCGGAACGGCGCGCGGCCGCGCCCAGGGCGATGGAGCCGACCCCGAGCACGGCCAACGCGACGCCGCCGGCGATCATGCGCGCAGCGGAGTTGCTGCGACGCCGACGCCCGGCGCGAGTCGAGAGCTGATCAGTTCCGATGGCGCATCATCCCCGCCTGCGGCCCGCGACTCCGAAGCCGGCGAGGGCGAGGCCACCGGCCAGCGCGCCCGCTCCGAGCGCGATGACGACGGCCTGGTCGGAGAACGCCGAGCCGCCGAAACCGGTCTTGGGAGCACCGGAGGGCTTCGGCGCAGGCGTCGTGGCGGCCTTGGTGGCGGCCGGAGAGGCGGCCGGGGACGGGGCCGAGGTGGCGGCCGGCTTCGCCGCGGCGGTGGCCGGGGCGGGCACCGCCTTCGGCGCCTCCTTCTCCACCGAGGCGGAGGCGGAGCCGGAGGACGACGCGGAGCCCGAGGCGGAACCGGAGCCGGAGCTCGAGCCGGAGCCGGAGCTCGAGCCGGAGCCGGACGGGTCGGCCAGGGCCAGGGCGGCCGAGGCCGGGGCGATCGCCAGCAGGGCGCCCACCGCCGCAGAGGCGAGGATTCGAGGCGTGGTCATCGGCAACTCCGGAGGTGGTGGCGCGCGGTGCGCGGTCGGTACGGCACCGATTAGTCGAGCCTAATCTTCGATCGGTCGACTAGTTACTTTTGTCATCGTTCGCGTCGATTCGCCCACATCGCCCGCGACCGGGACGACGGGTTGCACCCGCCGTCGCATCCCGGTCACCTTGGGCGATCGACATCGACCTTTCCAGGACGTTCTACCGGCTGACGCGGACCACCTGGCGTCGACGCGCCACACCCGCGCCCGCGAGCCCGAGGCCGGCGAGCAGCGCCGCGGCGCCGGCGCCGAGCGCGATCGGGTCGAGGCCCTCGCCGGCGGCCGTGCCGAAACCGGTCCGCGGCGCGCCCGCGGGCAGCTGACCGCCGGTGCGGCCCGGGCCGCCGAGCTTGACGACCGAACCCTCGGGCGTGGTGGGCACCTTGACCACGGTGGTGCGCGGCGGGGTGCCGGTCTTCGTCGAGGACTCGGGGCTCTTGTAGGTGGACACCGCCGCGACCTTGCCCTTGTCCGCGGCGACGGCGGGCTTCGCCGGCTTGGCGGGCTTCGCGGGCTTGGCGGGCTTGGCGGGCTTGCCCTGCGCCGAGACGCGGCCGGAGTCGACGGCGGTCTTGGGCTGCGCGGCCGGCTGGCCCTTGGCGTAGAAGCTGGCCTCGCCGATCGCGTCCGGACCCTTGGGCACGGCCGGGGCCTTGGGCTTGGCCGGGACGGAGGTCTTCTTCGGCGTCTGCGGAGTCTGCTTCGGCGGCGACGACTGCTTCTTCACCGGCGGAGACGACTGCTTCTTCACCGGCGGCGACGGCGCGTAGCCGCCGGTCTCGTCGATCGGGCCGACGTCGGCGAACGCGGCCGAGGCCGGGCCGAGCGCGAGCAGGGTCGCGATGCCGGCAGCTGCGAAGATCCGAGACCTCTTCATGAAAATTCCCCCGAGTTCCTTGTGCACTGGAGCCCCCGCCCCGCCCGAAACCAGACCAGATCCGGACTATTCGTAATCCTAGGATCACTCTGCGTGGAAGTTAGGGTTAGGACATGCTGCAGGCGTGTCGGGCCCCGGAGCCGCCGCCGCGGCCTCCCGGCGAGCCCGCGGGCGGGGCGCGCGCGCTGGCGTGGATCATGCTCGCCGTGTTCGTCGTGGCCACGCTCGCGGCGCTCGCCGGCATCGGCGTCCGCTCGACGATGGGTGGGCGGGCAGCCGTCGACGAACCGCAGTACCTGCTCACCGCGGAGTCGCTGTTCCGCGACCGCAGCCTCGACATCTCCGACGAACTCGACGCCGAGACCTGGCGCGCCTACCACGGCGACGGCCTGCCGGTGCAGACCCAGGAGTTCCCCGACGGCCGGGCGATCAGCCCGCACGACCCCCTGCTTCCGATCCTGCTCGCGGTGCCCTACGGGCTCGGCGGCCTCGTCGCGGCGAAGGCGACCGTCGCGGTGCTGGCCGGCCTCGCCGCTGCGGGAACGGTCTGGGTGGCGGTCCGACGCTTTCGCATCCGGCTGTCCACGGCGGCAGTCGGCGTGGGCCTCGCGTTCGCGTCGCCGCCACTGGCGGTCTACGGGCAACAGGTCTACCCGGAGACCCCCGCCGCACTGGCCGTCGTCGCCGCGATCGCGGCGCTCACCGGACGGATGGGCAGATGGGGCCTGATCGGCTTCGCGCTCGCCGTCGTCGCGCTGCCGTGGCTGTCGGTGAAGTACGCCCCGGTGGCGGCGGTGCTCGCACTGGTCGCCCTGGGCAGGCTCGCCTGGACTCTGCGCTGGCGGGCGTTCGCGGCGCTGTCGGCGGGCTTCGCCCTCGCGGGCGTGGTGTATCTGACGATCCATCGGATCGTGTGGGGCGGGTGGACCGTCTACGCCTCCGGCGACCACTTCACCGAGTCCGGAGAGTTCTCGGTCGTCGGCACCGACGTCGATCTGTGGGGCCGAACCCAGCGCCTCGCGGCCCTGCTGATCGACCGCGACTACGGCCTCGCCGCCTGGCAGCCCGGCTGGCTGCTGGTGCTCGGTGCCCTCGGCGCACTGCTGGCCGACCGGGCACGCCGCCACTCCCCCTCGGTGGCGGGGACGCTGGTCCTGCCCGCCGCGGCCGGGTGGCTGGTCGCGACCTTCGTCGCGCTCACCATGAACGGCTACTGGTTCCCCGGCCGGCAGGTCGTGGTGGTCCTGCCGGTGGTGCTCCTGCTGATCCTCTGGTGGCTGGACTCCACGCCGGCGCCGGTCCGCGTCCTGGCCGCCGGCCTGTCGCTGCTGGGACCCGTCGTCCTGATCGCCCTGCTGATCGACGGCCACCAGGGCCAGCTCCAGTGGGTCGGCGCCGCCCGCACCCGCGCCGTCGACGATCCCCTGCACCGCGGCTGGACCGAACTGCTGCCGGACTACCGCATTCCCGGCAACGAGGGCCTGTGGGCGGTGCACGGCCTGTGGCTGGCGATGTTCGCGCTTCTCGCGTTCGCCGCCTACGCGGGCGTCCGCGCCCGCCGCGCCCCCGCGGCGTCCCGATGAGAACCGTCGCCGCGCTCCTGTTGACCGCACTGCTGCTCGCCGGCTGCGTCGACGACGACGGCGAATCGATCAACCCCCGACTTCCCGACCCCCCACCCACGGCGCCCACCGCTCCCACCGCGCCCTAACCTGCCGACGCCGACGGGCCGATCGCCGAAAGGGATGTCATCTCTTTCGGCGATCGACCCGTTGGTTGGAGGCGCGCTGTGCCGCTACTCCGGGAGGCCGGTGGTGTCGGGCTGGCCGGTGTCGGGGCGGGAGAGCTGCATGAGGTCGACGACGAACACCAGCGTCGCGTTCGGCGGGATGCCGGGCGGCGGGTTGGCGCCGTAGGCGAGGTCGCCCGGGATGACGATCTCGCGGCGGCCGCCGATCTTCATGCCGACGATGCCGCCGGCGAAGCCCTTGACCACGCCGTTGAGCGGGAACGGCGCCCAGTAGTCCGCCCCGCGCGTCCAGGACGCGTCGAAGATCTTGCCGTCGTCGAAGAACGCACCGACGTAGCGGACCTCGACGGAGTCGGTCGGCAGCACGGCCTCGCCGGCGCCGTCGATCAGGTCGCGGATCACCAGCTGCGTCGGGGCGTCGCCGGTGCCCTTGGCGATCACCGGCTGCTTCTTGAAGTCCGAGGCGTTGTCGACGGCCGGTACGCCCTTGAGCGCCTTGTCGCCCTTCGGCGCGGCCGAGGGCGTCGGGAACACCGGCACCGCCGCCGGGGGCTGGTTCTGGGTGCCGGAGGCGTTGCCCGTCTCGGGCTGGGCGGCTGCGTCGGGCTCGTCGTCGCCGCCGCAGGCGGCCAGCGACAGCACGAGGGCGAACGCGGCGCTCGCCCCCACGGTGCGGACGAGGCGACGGGAACGGACGAAGGCCGAGGTAGAAGTACTCACCTTGGCATCGTGCGTGATCGCGTCGAGTTACGGGAGGCGACGCGCCGTAGTCAGCCTGCGGGGCGGGTCACAGCCTGGATCCAGCCGGTGTTGGCCGGGGCCCCGCCGCCGGAGACGGTGACCAGGTGGTCGATACGGCCGACGGTCATCCCGTACCGGGCCGAGGGCACCTCGACGGTGCCGTGCAGCGCGAGCTTCACCCCGAGCCAGGGCAGGTTCACCCCGGAGGCGGCGGAGACGTCGATTCCGGCGGCCATGCGCGGGTTGACGTCGATGACCTTCGGGCCGTCGCGGCCGACCATGAACTGGACGTTGTAGAGCCCGGACAGGCCGAACTCGGCGGTGATCGCCTCGGCGACGGCGACCAGCTCGGGGGAGCGCTCGATGCGCTGGGTGCGGCGGTCGAGCTTGCGGCGTGCGACGGCGGCGACGAGTTCGCCCTCGGCACCGAGGCAGTCGATGCTCGACTCCGCGCCGGGCAGCAGTTCGCTGACCACGAGGGGCGCGAACGTCTCGACGCTCGCGAGCGCGTCGAGGGTGGCGACCAGGCCGACGCGCTCGCTGGGGAAGTCTCCGAGCGCGGCGAGCGGGGAGGCCGTCGGGTCGACGATGCGGAAGCCGCCGCCGCCCTCGCCGCGGGCGGGCTTGAAGCAGACGCCGGTTCCCCCGGCGGCGATGTACTCGTAGGCCGCCGCGAACTCGGCTGCGGTGGACACGACGCGGTAGCGCGGCGCGGCCTCCGGGGCGATGCGCGCGACGGCCTCGTAGAGCACGCCCTTGTCGCCGACGGCGCGCAGCGATCCGGGCGAGCCGGCCACGAGCAGGCGGGTGCCGGCGGCCTCGAAGGCGAAGCGGTGCGCGGCGATGGTCTCGAGGTGGCGCTTGGGCACGAACACGTCGATGCGGTGCTCGGCGCAGAAGTTCAGCGCCCACTCGACGTAGGCCGGTGCCGGAACGGCCGGCTCGGTGAAGGTCTGGTCGCAGGCGCCGAGGAAGATCGCGTCCGGGGTGTCGTGGGAGCCGTAGACCTCGACGGGGGCACCGTCCGGGTTGTGCCGGATCAGGTTCACCGCGTGGTAGGCCGAGGAGAACGTGCGGTTGAACCAGACCCGGATCGGTCCTTCGTGCTGTCCCCCGCCGTACACGCTGCGCCTGCTCTCCGTTTGCCCCTGCGCCGACTGCCGGCGGATGCCCAGACTAGGCCGATCGTGTTACGGGCGAAGTATCCGCAGACAAGGCGAGAGGCGACCTTTACCTCGCCTAGCGAGAGTCGAGGAGCGAGGAGACCGAGGGGCCCGGGAACAGAGCTGACGGGGCGTCAGGAAAAGCTACAGATCTCGGGAAAAATGGAACGCAACGATCGGCATGCGCTCCCGGCAGTAGAAGCGGTGCGCGTCCAGCCGGTGCGTTCCCGAATCGAGATCGATCACCCGGCAGCCGGCCGCCCGCGCCACCTCCGCGAGGTGCTCGAGCATCGCCTTCCCCGCACCGAGGCTCCGCTTGGCGCTCGAGGTCACGAGGTCGTCGACATAGAGTTTGCGGCCGTGGTGCGTCAGCGCGATCACCCGCCACCCCGCAACGACCACGCACTCGCCGTCGGAGTACCCGGCGGTGAACCGCAGGCCCTGCGGATGCCCCTCGGCGTAGATCGCGACGAAGTCCTCCGGCCTCAGGTGGGGCCGAAGTTCGAGGAGGACCGGCAGGGCGTCGGAGAGCAGGCGCGGATCCTCGACGGCCAAGTCCTCGATGTCCATGGGTCCATCCTCCCGCAGGCGCCCTACCCGACGCGTTCGGCCGCCGGCAGGTCGACCGCCGTGGTCGCCCACCCCAGACCTACCGACATCTGTCTGGGACTCCCGTCCGACCGAGGCCCTGCCGACGCCGACGTGCCGACGGCGTGTCGCACGGCCGGTCCGCAGCGCTGTTCGTGCGGTGCAATCTGCGCGACATCGCGTCGAATTACCGTGCGCACGGTGATTACACCGGTTGTCTTCGTCGGCGGGGCGTCGGGGCCGTGGCACGTCACCCGCATCCAGCGCGTGATCGGCCCCGGTCTGCCGCCCGTCGCCCGGCTGCGGATGGTCGAGGGACCCGTCCTGGACGATCCCGTCGGCCAATGGCTGCTGCGCGGCGTGATCAGCAACCTGCGGTACACCACCGCCGCCGAGGCCGCCGCCCTGCGTGTCGGCCAGCCGCCGCTCGATCGCCCCGAGGCGGACCGCGCCGCGCTGATCCCGATCTGCAAGTCGCCCGAGTGGTGGCGCATGGCCCAGGACGAGCGGCGCGCGGTGATCGAGGAGAAGTCCCAGCACATCTCGCAGGGACTGGCTCAGCTGCCCGCGGTGGCGCGCCGCCTGCACCACGGCCGCGACATCGGCGCGGAGTTCGACTTCCTGGCGTGGTTTGAGTATCCGGCCTCGGCCGAGGGCGACTTCGAGGATCTCGTCGCGCAGTTGCGCACCAGCTCGGAGTGGGACTGGGTCGTGCGCGAGGTGGACATCCGCCTCGCCCGGTGACGATCCGTCACGCGCCTCCCCGGCGACGATCGCGATGTCTGCACCTCGCGAGTCGCTGTTGAAGTGCAGGGCGACCTGCGGCCGCACGGCGATGTTGCGGACCTTGCGGCTCTCCGGCGCGGCGAACACGATCGGGGTCTCTCCGTCGGGCACGAACCAGATCGGATTCGGCGTCGGGGCGCCACCGTCGGAGACGGTGGTCAGCCAGGCGATCGTGTCGGACTCGATGCGGCGCCGGGCCTCGGCGGGGTTGTCGGCAACGCGCGCCGGGTGCGGATGTTTCCCGCCACAGGCGTGTCGGATGATGTCGCCGTGGCCGACGCCGAAGACCTACGACGCATTGCGCTCTCGCTGCCGCACGTCCTCGAGCACCCCAGCGACGGCTTCGACTTCCGGGTCGGCAACAAGGGGTTCGCCTGGTCCTACCCCGACCGCGAGAACGGCAGGCGAGTGCTCCGGACCGACGTCGCCGTGCTGTACGTGGGCGACGAGGCGGAGAAGCAGGCACTGCTGCTCGGTGAACCCGAGCTGTTCTTCACCGCCCCCGGCTACGACGGCTGGCCCCTGGTCATGCTGCGCCTGCCGAAGGTGCGCGCCCGGAGGTTGCGCGAACTCCTGGTGGACGCCTGGCGAATGCGCGCTCCGGCCGAACTCGCAGCCGAGTTCGACGAGTCGTGAGGAATACCCGGCGGCGGCGCTCGGCCCGTCGTCCGTAGTCGATCGGACGCAGGACTCTCCACTGGAAGTCGAGTCGAAGTCGCCTCCAGGAAAGGTGCCCCCAGGACTCTCGGGCCGTCGAACACAGACGACACGAGGGGAACTGATGAGGCAACAGATCGCCGCGGCACCGATGATCGCGCTCGCGCTGGCCGCCGCCTTCGGGGTTGCCGGGCCGGCCCGGCCCGTCATGGCCGCGGCACCGCCCGTCGACACCGTTCCGGTCACCAAGACCGTCCCGCAACTCCAGCGATCGCCCGCGATCGAAGCCATCGCCGGCAAGAACGCCGACAACGCCCGGGAACCGCGCCTGGAGATCGGCGGGCATCGCGGCGGCTTGGACTCCGCGCCCGAGAACACGCTGGCCGCGATTCGCAAGGCCGTCGAACTCGGCGCAGACTCCGTCGAGGTCGACGTGCGCTACACCGCCGACGGCAAGCCGGTGATCCTGCACGACGACACCCTCGAGCGCACCACCAACTGCTCGGGCCATGTCGCGAACTGGAAGCTGACCGCTCTGCTGCGCTGCGACGCCGGAACCTGGTTCAACCAGGCGTTCTCCGACGAACGCGTGCCCACCCTCGAGGAGGTCCTCGACGAACTCGACACCACCGGCCTGAAGCTGTACCTGCACGTCAAGCTCGTGGAGAACCTGACGCAGGCCGCTGCGCTCGTCACCGCCGTCGCCGCGAGCGACATGGACGGCGCAAACGTGGTCTTCGTCGCCGACGAGCACTCCCGGCTCGAGATGCTCGCGCTCGCCGGCGTTCCCATGGAGCGGCTGGCCTGGGTCGTGCACCACGCCAAGGACTTCGCCCCGCATCTGCCGCGCTACGGGGCGCTGGTCGCGCACTGTCCGAAGCTCACCCGCGCCCAGGTCGAGCGCATCCAGGCCCGAGGTCAGCGCGTCCTCGCCGTCGAGGGCTTTCCGATCACCCGCGCGCAGGCCTCGCAGCTGAAGCTGGACGGCATCCTCGCCGACAATCTCAAGGCGGCCCTCGCCTACCGGAACTGACCTCCTCCGGGCCCCAATCCTCCGACCGGGTGTTCGCTACGCCACACCGACCGGCAGGAGTGAGCAGATCGCGATCGCGGGTAGGACCTGTCCGCTGCCGCGACTCTGCCGACGTGTCGCAGCGGCCTCGATCCGGAAAGGGGTCGTCGCATGCTGGGTCGTACCGCCGAGACCGACGTCGATCCGCGCACGGAACGCAGGATCCGTCGCGCGCAGACCGTCAAGGTCGTCCTCGCGCTCGTCGTCGTCGCCGCAGTCGTCGCCCTGGCGGTCGACAACCGCGAACGCACCTCGATCGGCTGGCTGTTCGGCAGCGCCGAAGCACCGCTCTACCTCGTTCTGCTCCTGTGCTTCGGCGCGGGAGCGGCGGCCGGAGCCCTGCTGACCAGTCGCAAGCGGCAGAAGTAGGCGTGCGGAGCCTCCAGCCGCGCCCGACGCTGCTGGACGACGGCGGGCCGGGTCCACAGCACGGCGTATTCGAACGCCTCGACGGCTTCCAGCAGCGTCACACGTGGGCGGGGTTTCCCCTGGCCGTCGTCTACAAGTTCTTCGACGACAAGGCGAACTACCTCGCTGCGCTGCTGACCTACTACGCATTCGTCTCGCTGTTTCCGCTGCTGCTGCTGCTCACCACGATCCTGGGCTACCTGCTCGACGGAGATCCGACGCTGCGCCAGGACATCCTGAACTCGGCGGTGGGCCAGTTCCCCGTCATCGGCGACCAGCTCCGCGAGAACGTCGACCCGCTGCAGGGCCGCGCGGTCGCGGTCGGGATCGGCATCGCGGGCGCGCTCTACGGCGGCATGGGAGCCGCGCAGGCCGCGCAGCATGCGATGAACACGATCTGGGCCGTGCCCAAGCATCGCCGCCCCGACCCCTTCCGGTCCCGCGCCCGCAGCGCCGCGCTGCTGACGGCCCTGGGCATCGGGATTCTCGCCACGACCGCGCTCGCCGGCGTCACCACCGGCGCCGAACAGTTGAACCTGCCCTTCTCCGGCTCTGCCCGGATTCTGACGACGGCCGCGGCAGTCCTGGGCAACGTCGTGATCTTCCTGCTCGCCTTCCGCCTGCTCTGCGCACGGCACCTGACCGTCCGCCAGGTGCTGCCGGGCGTGCTGATCGCCGCGGTCGGTTGGCAGGTGCTGCAGACCGTGGGCACCTACTACGTCGCGCACGTGCTCAAGGACGCCGGGCAGACCTACGGGGTGTTCGGCCTCGTTCTCGGCCTGATCGGCTGGATCTGGCTCGGGGCGGTGTTGATCGTGGTCGCGGCGGAGGTGAACAGCGTCCGGGTCTTCCGCCTGTGGCCCCGGGCGTTGCTCTCGCCGTTCACCGACGGCGCGGAGCTGACCAGCGCCGACGAGCGGGCCTACACCGCGTATGCGAAGGCGGAGCGGGTGAAGTCCACCCAGCGCATCAGAGTCGAGTTCGAGCAGCTCGCACCGCCGACGCATGAGGAGCACCACCGCTAGGGCGTGTCTCCCAATTGGTTCCGGGTCGCTCGGCGAGGCTTGAGCCATGACTCGTACCGCGGTGCTCAGCGATGACCAGTGGGCGCGGATCGCGCCGTTGATGCCGTCCTCGGACGGGCAG
>JBQTIB010000158.1:0-39828 GCA_052389435.1 Sporichthyaceae bacterium
ACACCGTCACCCTCGACCAGAGCGCCTGACCTTCCCCGGACGCGCCGGGGCAACGGACCCAAGAACGGGTCCGGGCTGCGCCCGGACGCTGCCGCCTGCCCACTCATCGTTATTCACGGGTCAGTGAGCGACCGAGATCTGGCCTTCTGGGAGCCCATACTGGAGGCGTGACTGAAGTGCGTGGCTACGCGGACCGGCGCCCGATCGCGGTGCCGGATTCCTGGGCTGCGCTGCGAGGCCCTGCGTCCGGGCCGGTCGTGCTCCCGGAGGAGTTGAGCTGGACCGGCCGCAACGACTACGACCTGGACGACCCTGCGGACGCGCGGGTGTTCTACGAGCGGGTCTTGGTGGACGCCGTGACGGTCGAGGTCATCGACCGCGTGGTGAACGGCGAACGGTTGCGTGCCCTCTGGCCCCAGCTGTTTCTGCCCCGTGGCGTCCGAGCGGCCTGGGAAGCCCGTTTCCCGGACCTGACGTCCGTGGGCTAGGGCCATCCAGTGGACGCTTTCCACGAGCGCTTGGCGCGGATCGCGCTGGCCGAGTTGGAGGACTACGGCTTCTGCCTCGCCGGCGGATACGCCGTGCACGCTCACGGGCTCGTCGAGCGCCCGTCGGAGGACATCGACCTGTTCACCTCGCGTGCTCACGTCGCCGAGTTCGCTGAGGCGGTCCGAGCGGCTGTCGGCGCCTTCGAGGCGAACGCGCTGAGGGTGAGCATCGAGCTGGACACGGACGAGTTCGCGCGGCTGTGGGTATCGGATGCGGCGGAGCGTTCGAAGGTCGAGTTGGGCGTCGACTGGCGCGCACACCCTCCGATGCAGCTGAGCATCGGCCCGGTCCTCCACATCGAGGATGCGGTCGCCAACAAGGTATGCGCGCTGTTCTCTCGCGCGCAGGTCCGCGATTTCATCGACGTCGCCGCGATCGCGGCCAGCGGACAGTTCGCCGCCGACGATCTGCTGCAGCTCGCGGTAGCCCATGACCCGGGCTTCGACCGGACCTACTTCGCTCACGCGCTGCGCCAAGTCGACCGGTTCGCCGATTCGGAGTTCGCCGCGTACGGCCTGACTGCCGAGCGAACTGCCTCCCTGCGTGCGTGGGCGCACCGGTGGGCCGAGGAGCTCAGCGGCGCCTGAGCCGCTCCGAATTGCCGGGGTCGGTTGCGGGATTGCCGGGATGCTTGCCACCCGGGCCTGCGGGTCGATCTGGCGACCCGTCGCGCGCACATGAAGGGCGACCACCTCAATCGCCTGCGCACCAAACTGAATCGTCCACGGACGGGCGGTCGGCGCGCGGTCCGATCCCGGGAGCGCCCTTGGACACCCACCGCACAACCATGCCTCCGACCCTGCTGACCGTGCCCGAGGCGATGGCCGCGCTGCGGCTCTCGCGGCGACCATCTACGACCTGATCCGCTCTGGCGAGCTCGGGTCCGTGAAGGTCGGCCGTAGCCGACGGATCCCGGCCCAGGCCGTCACGACCTTCGTCGCGCGGCTCGTCGAGAGCAGCCGCCGATGGCGGCGCGCAAGGACCGCGGGCGGCAGCCCAACGGAGGCGGGTCCATCTACCAGCGCGCCTCGGACAACAAGTGGGTCGGCGCCACTTACGTCCTCACCACCGACGGCACCCGCCGCCGCAAGGTCGTCTACGGCGCCACCTGGGAGGAGGCACACGCCAAGCTCCTCGCGATCCAGGACCGCGACCGCCGCGGCCTACCCGCACCGCACGATGCACCGACCGTCGCCGAGTACCTCGACTACTGGCTCGAGCAGATCGTCCACGTCGCCCGCCGGCCCGCGACCTACGCCAAGTACGAGTCGATGGTCCGCGTTCACGTCGTGCCGCACCTCGGCGAGAAGCGCCTGGACCGGCTCACCGTCGCCGACTGCCAGCGGTTCGCCAACGGGCGCCTCGCGGCGGGGACTTCGGTGACCACCGTCCACACCGCCGTCGCCACCCTCGCGGCCGCGCTGAACCGGGCAATGCGCGAGGAGATCATCACCCGCAACGTCGCCGCGCTCGTCACACTGCCCATGGCGCCCCCGACCGTCCGGCCGCTCTGGAACCAAGACCAGCTCCGGCACTTCCTCGACGTCTCCAAGCACGACCCGCTCCACCCGGCCCTCGTCCTGATGGCCTACTACGGCCTGCGCCGCGGCGAGGTCCTCGGCCTGCGCTGGACCGACATCGATACCGACGCCGGGATCATCCGCATCGGCAACCAGCTCCAGCGCATCCGCGGCGAGCTGATCCAGGGACCGCCGAAGTCCCACGCCGGGCGTCGCACCCTGCCGTTGCTGGAGCCCGTCGCCGTCGTCCTCGAGCAGCAGCGCGAGCGGCAGTTCCTTGACCGTGACGTCGCTGGCCTCTTCTGGACCGACAGCGGCCTGGTGCTGACTACCTCGACCGGCAATCCGATCGAGCCGCGCAACGTCAACCGCAGCTTCTCCCGCCTGTGCCGCGAGGCGAAGCTCCCCGAGCTCAGCCCGCACGACATGCGGCACATGTGCGCGACGCTGCTCAAGGACCTGGGCGTCCCAGCCCGCGACGCGATGTCGATCCTTGGACACTCCCGGATCACGATGACGCTGGAGATCTACACCGCCTCAGGCGACGCGGCCCACCGCACAGCGCTGGACCGAGTGAGCGAAGCGCTCAACCGACCGCCGCGGCTTCCGCCCGAGCCTCCCGGCATGAGCCGCTAGGTCGCGCGGTCAACACACCCTGGTCTGGGGAACTCCGCGCCGACCTACCGTCGGTCGGGACCAGTGCGGGACGATCTCTCGATGAACGGCGAACTTGCGCAGTTGATCGCCCTCGCCACGCACGGAAGCGGCTGACTCGCAGGTCGATCCGATCTCGCCCCGGACTTCGAGCGCTTAAATTCGACCTTCAAGTTCGTCGGGTCGGTGGACTTCACGCTTCCCAAGCCCGGCCCGCTCAGGCGCGGCGAAGCCTCTTCAAGCGCTCGGGAGTGGATCGAACGACGAAAGTCGGCCGGTTTCAGCAGCATCGCACTGTTGATTCCCGGCGTTCCGTCGATGCCGGACCAGCACACACTGGCGGCGTTCGCCAACGCCGGCCAATGCGGTCTGCTGGCGACATCCCAGCGGAAGGCAGAGCTCTGGCAGGCGAACTGGTCCGTCGGGGACCGTGAGAACCAAGAGCAGCGCATCCGGACTGTCCTATACGACGGGCGCCGAATTTCGCCTCTCACGGCGCAGGTCCCCGCCCTTGGTGCGGCGCGCGCCGAGTTGGTGCGGTCGCTCCAGGCGGCCGAAGCTTTCGCCGCCGACGAGGACCTGCCGACCTGGCGGGATTGGTTTCACCGGGCGCTGAACATGACAGGGGCGGTGCCGTACCACCCGGACATGGTGCCGAGCGAGTATCCCGACGATGCCCGTCAAGTCCTCGCGATGGCCGCACAGGCGTGGGTGTTCGGCGGCATGGGCTCCTGGAACGACCTCGGATTCCCAGGGGAAGCGCGTCGGCGGTACCTGCAAGTGACGCGCGAGCTGTACGACGCGGTGCTTTCGGCGCTCCTCGCAAGCGTCAACTTCCGCGCGTGAGCCGGCGACGTGTTCCGCCGGCGCGTCCGCCCAACCCCCTGGACGTCCATCCCTGAGCGAGGCCGTTGCTACATCTTCTGCTACATCGGAAAACGCAGAACGCCTCCTGCTACACGAGCGGGAGGCGTATCGCGTGGTCAAGCGGGTGGAGCTGAGGGGATTCGAACCCCTGACCCCTTCCATGCCATGGAAGTGCGCTACCAACTGCGCTACAGCCCCGATTCCGACGTGCGGCCGCCAGGCGGTGCCGTCAGGACGAGGAGAGTAGCAGCACCGCGGGGCGGGACGCGAAGCGGTTCGCCGCGGTCACGGCGCGCCCTCTTCGCGGCTCTGTTCGAGCGAGGGGGCCGTGGGGTCGGAGTCGTCCCAGGGCGGGATGACGATGAAGGTGTCGTCGGCGTGTTCGTCGGGCCGGGGTCCGTTGGGATCCCCGCCCCGACGCACGTCGGCGTGCGGATCCACCTCGCGGGTGTTCGTCGGGTCGGCGTTCACGCCCTCGGGCTCGACGAGGTCGGGCTCGCGTCGTTGGGCCGGCACCCGCGATCAGCTCACGGGGGTCGTGGTCTTGGGAACGTCCTTCTGGGCGTTGTAGGTGTCCGCCTGGGTCCAGTCCTCGCTTCCGTGCGGCAGCTTCCAGGCCTTCCAGGCGGCGACGCCGGCCCCCACGGCCGCCCCGACGAGCAGCGTGGTGCGCACCTTGTGGGTCTGCTTTTTCTGCGGCACGGCGGAGGCGGCCGCCCCGGCGAGGGCTGCGGCTGCGGCCTTGCCTCGGTGGAAGGCCTCGACGGCCACCGGTTCGGCGGCGGCACGGCCGGTGTGGAGGCCTTCGACGACGCGCGGCAGCACCTCGGTCTTGGCGACCTCGCGGGCCTTGACGAGCTGCGGGCCGATGACCGCGGCGGCGTTGGCGGCGTGCGGCTTGAGCGCGGCCGCGGCGTTGGCGGCGGCGGGCGCGAGCCGGTCGCGCGCGTCGACGGCCCCCTTCCAGGCGTCGCTGTCGAGGACGGCGGAAGCGTTGCGACCCATGAGTGGAACTCCTATTTGTCGACGTTCCACCTCGGGACGGACCCGAGGCGCTCTGAGGGAGCCCCTTCCCGGGCCTGCCCCATCCATTCCCTAGCAGCCCCGCGTGAAAGGATGCGCACTGGCCTCCGCGGGGGCGGCGCGCAGCCGTGAGATCGAAGGGACGTACGTGGCCGAGGAGCTTTTCGCGATCATCCACACGAACATGGGCGACATCACCGTTCGCCTGTTCCCGAACCACGCACCGGCCACGGTGAAGAACTTCACCGAACTGGCCGAGGGCAAGCGCGAGTGGCAGGACCCGCGGACCAACACCCCGTCCACCGAGCCGCTGTACTCCGGCACGATCTTCCACCGCGTGATCGCGAACTTCATGATCCAGGGCGGGGATCCCCTCGGCACCGGCACCGGCGGCCCCGGGTACCGGTTCAAGGACGAGTTCCACTCCGAACTCGTCTTCGACCGGCCGTACCTGCTTGCGATGGCCAACGCGGGCCCGGGCACCAACGGCTCGCAGTTCTTCATCACGGTCGAGAAGGTGCCGTGGCTGACGATGAAGCACACGATCTTCGGCGAGGTCGAGGACACCGCGAGCCAGGACGTCGTCGAGCGGATCGCCGGCGTGCGCACCGGCCCGCGGGACCGTCCCGCCCAGGACATCGTGATCGACACCATCGAGATCGCGCGCCGGCAGGTCTGAGCCCGCCGATGTCCGACGCCGCGCCCGTCCCGCCGGGCGGAGCCCCACCCACCTGCTACCGCCATCCGGACCGGGAGACCTACGTCCGCTGCGGCCGCTGCGAGCGGTACATCTGCCCCGACGACATGGTCTCGGCCTCCGTCGGCTTCCAGTGCCCGGAGTGCGTGAAGGCCGGCAACAAGGGCGTGCGCGAGGCGCGCACCGTGACCGGCGGGAAGGTCTCGGCCAACCCTGGCCTGGTCACCTTCGTCCTGCTCGGCATCAACGTGCTGGTGTTCTTCGCCGTCCAGGGATCGACCGGGCTGCTGAACGACCTGCTGCTCTTCCCTCCGGAGATCGCCCAGGGCGAGTACTACCGGCTGATGACGGCCGCGTTCCTGCACCAGCAGCCGCTGCACATCGTTTTGAACATGCTCTTCCTCTTCCTCTTCGGGCGTCCGCTGGAGGCGGCGCTGGGCCGGTCGAGGTACCTGGCGACGTACCTGATCTGCGGCCTCGGCGGCTCGACGGCGTCCTACCTGTTCAACTCCCCGTTCACCGGTTCGCTCGGCGCCTCGGGCGCGGTCTTCGGCGTCATCGGCGCGCTGCTGGTCGTCGAGCGGCGCTTCGGGTCCGACCCGCGGGGCGTGGTGATCTCGCTGGCGATCCTGATCCTGCCGGGCATGTTGATCCCGGACATCGACTGGCGCGGGCACGTCGGGGGCCTGCTCGCCGGCATCGTGCTCGGCGCGGTCTACGTCTACGCCCCGCGCGCGGGGCGTCTGGTGTGGCACGTCGGCGCCGGAGTGGCGGTCACCGTCGTGCTCGTGGCGTTGTGCCTGAGCCGCACCGCCCAGCTCGAGGACGAGCTCGGTCTGACGGCCTCGGTTGTCCACACTGGGGACAACCCGTGTGGAGAACTACACGGTTGTAACTCGCTTCGAACGACCGTCTAGAACACGACGAGGCCGGCCCGCACACCGCGGTGTGCGAACCGGCCTGGGCGATGCGGGGCTAGGGGGCGCTACTGCCACTTCGTGGCGGCGATGAACCCGCCGGTGATGAACCCGAAGCCGATCAGCAGGTTGTAGTTGCCCGCCGCGGGGATCGGATAGTCGGCGCTGGAGACGTAGTAGACGACGATCCAGACCAGGCCGATGCCGAACAGGCCGAGCATGATCGGCAGGATCAGCTCCTGGATCTTGCCCGTCGAGGCGGCCTTCTTCTGTTCCTTGGCCATCTTCGCCAGTTCGGCGTCGATTCCCGTCTTGTCCTTCTTGCGGATCCGCGACTTCGGCATAACCCCTCCGGCGTTTTACTCGGCGACTTCGTTCCTCAGCCGCCGGGTTGGCCGAGAGCGTCGTCCCGGCGGTCACATGCAACCGCCGCGACGCCGCTCTGCCGGCCGATCAGCGGCTAGCGTACCGGCATGACTTCGCCGGACACCCCTTCCGACGCGAGGCCGGCGGGCTCTTCCGCACCGGCAACGTCGCGCTGGCGCGTCGGAGTTCCCCTCGTACTGGCGCTGGCCGGCCTGCTGTTCGCCGTCACCGCCACGACCGCCCGCGGCACCAACCTGCGCTCGGCCGAAAACACCCGCCTGGTCGACTTGATTCGCCAGGCCGAGCAGCGCAACGAGCGCATCGGCCTCACCGGCGATCGACTGCGCGCCGACGTGGACCGGCTCTCCACCCTCGCCGGGGACGCCGAGGCGACGCAGGTCCGCGCCCAGGCGGACCGCATCGCCGGTCTCGCGGGCCTGCAGCCCGCGACCGGGACCGGGCTCAGCGTGACCCTCGACGACGCTCCGCCAGGCGCGATCGATCGCAGCTACCCCGGGCTCCCGCAGCCGACGCCGGACGACCTCGTCGTGCACCAGCAGGACCTGCAGGCCGTCGTGAACGCCATGTGGGCGGGCGGCGCCACCGCGGTCCAGCTCATGGATCAGCGGATCATTTCCACCAGCGCCGTCCGATGCGTCGGAAACGTCCTCCTGCTCCAGGACCGGGTCTACTCCCCGCCGTACACGGTCTCGGCGATCGGCGATGTGTCACGGTTGGCCACCGCTTTGACCTCGTCCTCGGCGATTTCCAACTACCTGGACTACGTGCAGGCCTATGGTCTTGGTTATCAGGTGAAGAAAAGTGCCCGGATGACGTTGGCGGAGTACAAGGGGACGCTCGACCTGCAACACGCGGTCGAGAACCTCGAGCAACCGAGCCCGACGCCGTCCCGGCGCCCGCAGGGGGGATAGATGCAGCGCAGGTTTGCCCGATGACCACGGTGATGACTCGCCCGACGCCTCCGCCGCGTCCGGGCCGCGGCCGCAACGCCGGCCGCGCCGCCGTGCACGGCCTCGGCGAGCTGATGATCACCGCCGGTCTCGTGATGCTGCTGCTGGTCGTCTACCAGCTGTACTGGACCAACCTCGAGGCCGAGAACAAGGCCGACGACATCCGGTCCGAGCTTCGCCAGGACTGGGCCGTCGTGCAGACGGTGAAGAACAAGCCGCTGCCCGGCGACGCGCTGGCGATCCTCTACATCCAACGCCTCGGCACGAACTGGGCGAAGCCGCTCGTCGAAGGCGTCGACTTGGACAACCTCGCCCGCGGCGTCGGGCACTTCCCCAAGAGCGCGCTGCCCGGCCAGGTCGGCAACTTCGCGATCGCCGCGCACCGCGCCACCCACGGCGAGCCGTTCGCCTACCTCGACAAGATCGAGCCGGGCGACAAGGTCATCGTCGAGACCCGGGACAAGTACTTCGTGTACACGATCGACGAGATGAAGGGCCAGAACCGGGCCTGGAAGCTCGTCGACCCGGACAACGGCAGCGTCGTGCTCCCCGTGCCGGAGCAGCCGGGCGCGACGCCGAAGGACAAGCTGATCACCCTGGTCACCTGCCACCCCCGCTGGGGCAGTTCGAGCCGCCTGATCGTCTACGGGGAGCTCACCAAGGAGATCAAGAAGGTCCCGGGCGTCAAGCCCGCCGAACTGTCGTTCTCGAAGAAGGCCTGACATGTACTCGTGGATCTGGCGTCGGCTGCCCGGCCCGCTCGTCGTGCGTGCCCTCCTCGCCCTGGTGCTCGCGGCCGCAGTCGTCTACGGCCTGTTCGAGTACTTCTTCCCGTGGCTCGACCCGCGCCTTCCGTTCAACCAGGTCGGCGAGGTCGGCGGGGAGACGCCGTAGGGGCGGCCCGCAGCCTGTGGCGGGGGCGATCTCCCGCCGGATAGCCTGCGCTCGATGGCCACCGACCGGAGTGTGGGCACCGCGACGCCGAGTGCCGCGTTTCGGCGCGATCTCGGGCGGCTGCTGCAGGCCCGCAACCCACTGCTGCTCGTCGAGAGCTTCGAGGAAGACCGGGTCGTCGCCGAGATAGTGGCGGTGGCCGCGGACGTGGACCTGGTCCGCACCCGCCGGACCGTGAAGGTCTGGTCGGCAACAGCAGGGCTGGGTTCGCCGGGCGCCCTCGGCCCCGCGGGGACGCGTTCCCCGCAGGCGGCGTTGGAGGAAGCGCTCAAGGCGACCGAGCCCGCCGTGTTCGTGTTCAAGGACCTGCACCACTACCTCGGCGCGGGCAACCGGCCGGTGGACCCGGTGCTGGTCCGACTGCTCCGGGACGCCGCGAGCACGTTCCACCACGGCGACAACCCGATGTGCCTGATCCTGCTCGCACCGTCGCTGGCGATCCCACTCGACCTGGAGAAGGACGTCACCTCGGTGGAGTTCCCGCTGCCCAGCGTCGGCGAGGTCCGCGCCGTCCTCGACGGCCTGATCGCGACGAATCGCCGTCACGGTCGCATTCGGATGGCGGCGACGGACCAGGACCTGGAGGTGCTGACCAAGGCCGCGGTGGGCATGACGCTGCACGAGGCGGAGAACGCCTTCGCCCGCGCCATGGTCTACGACGGGGCGCTGAGCGTCGCGGACGTCCCGTTGATCCTGGAACAGAAGAGCCAGGCGATCCGCAAGTCCGGGATCCTCGAGGTTGTGGTCCCGAACGTCTCGCCGGCGGAGATCGGCGGGCTGGAAAACCTGAAGCGCTGGCTCGCCAAGCGAGACGGAGCGTGGCTGGACGTCGCGGCCGGCTGGGCGTTGCCGGCACCCAAGGGCGTGCTGGTCACCGGAGTGCCGGGGTGCGGCAAGAGCCTGACGGCCAAGTGCACCGCTGCCATGTGGAACCTTCCCCTGCTGCGCATGGACGTAGGACGGATTTTCTCCGGCCTCGTCGGTTCCTCTGAGCAGAACATGCGCGCGGCCCTGCGCACGGCCGAGGCCGTCGCGCCGGCGGTGCTGTGGATCGACGAGATCGAGAAGGGCTTTGCCGGGGTCGGGGACCGTTCGGGGGACAGCGGCACCTCGCAGCGGGTCTTCGGCACGTTTCTGACGTGGCTTCAGGAAAAGGAGGCGCCGGTTTTCGTCTTCGCCACCGCGAACAACATCGAACGGCTCCCGCCGGAGTTTCTGCGCAAGGGCCGCTTCGACGAGATCTTCTTCGTGGACCTGCCGACCGAGCGCGAGCGGCTGCCGATTTGGCGGGTGCACCTCGGGCGCCGTGCGGGCGCCCCGTCCGCCGCCGGAAAGCTCGGGGTCGACGCCGCGCTGCTCGCCGAACTGTCCGCGCGCTCGGAGGGCTACAGCGGCGCGGAGATCGAGCAGACCGTCGTCGCGGCGCTCTACGACGCCTTCGCCGAACGTCGTCCCCTCGAACTCGCCGACCTCGCACACGCCCTCGACACGATGGTCCCGCTGTCGGTGACGCAGGCCGAACAGGTAGCGGCGCTGCGGAGTTGGGCGGACCTGCGCGCGGTCGCGGCCACGGCCGCCGAAGACCGCGACGACTACGACTCCCCGGCCCCGGGCGAGGAGTTCCCCGACGAGGGGTCCGCGCGCACCCGAGGTGGACGGACGGTGGACTTTTGAGCGTCGAGATCGTGCTGATCCCCTTGGCGCTCGCCGCGGCCCAGGCTGTCGCGACGGTGGGCGGAGGCGTCGCCGGCGGCGTCGTCGACCGCAGCGAACGCATCTGCCTGGTACAGACCAGGCTCAAGCACTCCGGCCTGCTCGTGGAGGCCCTGCAGGACCTCGGCGCGAGCGCGGAGGTCACCGCAACGGGCGTGCGCGGCACCCGCGACGGGCTGGACTTCGCCTTCGTCCACCACGAGGACGGCACCCTGACCGCGCAGTTCCCGCCGCTCACGGACGAAGACCTCGCCCGGGACTTCGTGCTGGAAACCGACGCCGCGTACGCCCTGCGCGTGCAGGCGACGGTGCACGAACGGATCCGCCAACGTGCCGGCGAACTGGGCATGACGATCGAGGCCGAACACGTCGACCCCGAGCACGGAATCACCCTTGTCCTGGACGTGGACGGCGGCCGCTGATGGCGGGGCGGCGGATCGCGATCACCATTCGGGCCGATGGGACGGTCGAGGCCGAGACCCTCGGCATCACCGGCGAGGACTGCCTGGACTACCTCCGGCTGCTCGAGGATCTGCTCGACGCCGAGGTCGTGGACTCGGCGTTCACCTCCGACTACGAGCGCGCTGCCGTCGCCACCGACGCCACGACGCAGGTCGACGGCGTCGCGACGGAGACGGTGCGTGAACGCGGCACGCCGTAGGGTCCAGGCGCTCCTGCGCCTGCTCCGCGACTTCTGGTGGGTACTGCCGGCCTTTCTCGGCGGACTGTTCACCTGGCTGAGCTTCTACATCCTCGGCATGCGGCTCCACCGTCGCGAACTGATCTTCACCGGCACCGCCTACTCCGCCTACTCCGCGATGCTGTGGTTCGCGTTCAGCCGCGCCGAGATCGAGTACAGCGACGCCGCCTCCACCTTGGCGACCATCGCGCTGTTGATCGGTTGGATCGGCGGGGTGCTGCACGTCTTCGCGGTCGCGACGGCCTTCGAACGCGAACTGGCCGGTGCCCCCGCGCCCCGCAGGGCCGGGAGCCGCCGTCGTGCCGCGCCGGGCAGCGTGGGGGCGGCCGGCGACGTGCTCGGCTTCGCGCCGACCACCGCGGAGTACTTCGCCGCTCCGGCTCCACAGGCATCCCAACCGCCAGTGCAGGCCAACACCGCGACGGAGCGGGAACTGTCGGCACTGCCGGGAGCGAGCCCGCAACTGGTGGCCCGGTGGTTGGCCGAACGAACCCGCCGCGGCGGATTCCGCGATTTGGCAGAGCTTACCCGCGCCCTGGAACTGACACCCCATCAGGTGGTCCGGCTGCGAACCAGGATCTGCTTCGAGGACCCCGGGCCCAGCCCCGAGCGAAGCGGCCGCGGACGGGTGCTGGATGTCTGAGGCTCTGCGGATCCGGCGCTTCCTGCCCTCCACCGCCGCGGAGGGCCCGGGCCGGCGCGCGGCGCTGTGGGTGCAGGGCTGCACCATCCGCTGCCCCGGCTGTTTCAACCCGCACACGTGGCCGAGCGTCGGCGGCGAAACCGTGCCATGGCTAGACCTGCACGCCCGGATCCGTACGGTTGCGGACCAGATCGAAGGTGTCACTCTGCTCGGCGGCGAACCGTTCGACCAAGCCGGGCCGCTCGCGGCG
The DNA here is from genome assembly GCA_052389435.1 of Sporichthyaceae bacterium. GTDB lineage: Bacteria > Actinomycetota > Actinomycetes > Sporichthyales > Sporichthyaceae > JBQTKD01. Next base: position 11,825 of record JBQTIB010000158.1, read on the forward strand.
CTCGCCGCAGCGGTTCGCGCCGACGGCCTGTCGGTGATGACGTTCACGGGGCACGTCCTCGAGGACCTAGAGACGGCGGGACGGCCGGAGTGGACGGCCCTGCTCGCGACCACCGACCTACTTGTCGACGGGCCCTACCGCCAAGACCTGCCCGACCGGCGTAGGCCCTGGGTCGGCTCGACCAACCAGCGCTTCCACGCCCGGACCGCCCGCTACGCCGAACTCGTCGGATCCCTTGCCCTGCTCGAAGCCCTGCCCGATCGGCTCGAAGTGCGCATCGGTGCCGGGGGAGAGGTGCGGGTCAACGGCTTCGCCGAGGTCGAGGATCTCCTCGCACTGCTCGACAGTCTGGCCGCCACGCACCCGAGTCCGTTGCGGCGCGGGCGCTGCTGATGGCCTCGCCGCTGGAACGCGTGCTGGCGCATCCGCACTGGCGGTGGCTCGTTCACCTGGCCGTCCCGGTCGTTGCGCTCGCGGTGCTCTTCGGCGCGGTCGTTGTGGGCGAGGCGCTGGACACCGAGCAGCGCATCTCCACCGCCCGGTGCACGCCGGTGCCCACCCCGGTCAACGCCGGCTTCGGCTCCGGGATTGCGATCGGTTCCGGCGAGGAGGTCTACGTCCTGCAGGCGCAGGCCCGCTGCGTCGTGCGACTCGACGCGCAGGGCAACGGCGCGATCGTCGCCGGGGCCCCCGGCGGCGCGGACTGTGCGGCGTGCGACGTCGACCTCGGCCGGCCCTTCGACCTCGCCGTCGGCGCGGACGGCACGCTCTACGTGGGCCAGCAGGAGGACGCCGACGTGCTCGTCGTTCGACCGGACGGCTCGACCCGCACGATCGAGGCGAACTACGACGACTTCGTGCGCCCCGCCGTGCAGGCGCTCGCGCTGATCGGCACCGACGTCCTCTACGTCGCCGAGCAGAACCGGATCCGTCGCTACGACGACAGAGCAGAAGATCCCGAGGACCGCAAGCGGGTCGTCGCCGGCGGCGGCGATCGGGACGTGCGCCGGATCAGCGTCGAGGACTCGATCCCGGCGAGCGACCTGGCGCTCGGAGAGGTCCGCGCCATGGCGGTGGCGGGCGACGGCACGGTGTATCTGGTGCAGGAGGACCGCTACCGGGTGCTGAAGGTGAGTCCCGAGGGACTCGTCAGCTGGTTCGCGGGAACCGGCGAACCGGGGGACGACGGCGACGGCGGTCCGGCGAAGGAGGCTCGCATCGACGCCACCGGGATCGCGGCGGACACCGCGGGCAACGTCTGGGTATCGATCCAGGACGGCCACCGCATCCGCCGGATCGACTCGAGCGGGCGGATCTCCACCGTCGCCGGCGTCGGACGGCCCGGCCCCGGCGGCGACGGTGGACCGGCCGAGAAGGCCCTGCTGAACTACCCGTCGGATCTGGTCTACCGCGCCGGTTCGCTCTTCGTCCTCGACGGCGGGCAGGTGCGCCGCATCGACGCCGCCGGCACGATCGACACTCTCGGCCCGCGCAGGCCCGATTAGGCTTCGGCGCGTGACCCGCATCCTCGTCGTCGACAACTACGACAGCTTCGTGTTCAACCTCGTTCAGTACCTGGCGCAGTTGGGCGCGGAATGCGACGTGCGGCGCAACGACGCCGTGCCGACCTCCGCCGCCGAGGACTTCGATGGCGTGCTGCTCTCGCCCGGGCCGGGAACGCCGGAGTCGGCCGGGGTGTGCATCGAAATGGTCGGGCACGCCGCCACCGTCGGCGTTCCGCTGTTCGGGGTATGCCTCGGGCTGCAGTCGATCGGCGTCGCCTACGGCGCGCACGTCGGCCGCGCGCCGGAACTGCTGCACGGCAAGACGAGCCTGGTCGAGCACGACGGCGCCGGCGTGCTCGAGGGGCTGCCCAATCCGTTCACCGCGACCCGGTACCACTCCCTCGCCATCGACCCGGCGACCGTTCCAGACTCCCTCGAGGTCACCGCACGCACCGCCAGCGGCGTCGTGATGGCCGCTCGGCATCGGACGCACAGCGTCGAGGGCGTGCAGTTCCACCCGGAATCGGTGCTCACCGAGGGCGGGCACCGCATGCTCGCCAACTGGCTGGTGCGCTGCGGGCACGCCGACGCCGTCGAGCGCTCCGCGGGCCTGGCCCCGGTCGTCGGCCCGCCCCCGAGCGTCGGCGAGGAACGCCTCCCTTCGGCCGCGGGCTGAGCCTGCCTCAGTTTTCGATTCGCCCCAACAGGCCGCCCGGGTCCTCCGGGTCCTCCGGGTCCGGCGTCTCCTCGACCGGCGGCGGGGTTTCCTCCGGCAGCGGTTCCGGGGTCGGCTCGGCCTGCGGCTCGGCGGCCACCACGATCGACACCGTGGAGCCCTTGGCCAGCTTGGTTCCGGCCCCGGGCACCTGTCGGAGCACCGAGCCGGCGGGCACCGCGTCGGACTCCTCCTGCGGGATCTCCGCCGGCAGCACGAAGCCGGCGGCCTGCAGCGTGGCGAAGGCGGTGGCGTAGGGCAGGCCGACGACGCGGGGCACCTCGACGAGCGGGACGCCGTTGGACACCGACAGCGCGACCCGGGTGTCCGGTGCCAGCCGGGAACCGGCCTTGGGCTTGCTGCTCAGCACCTCGCCGTCCGGACGGTCGGAGTTCACCATCGTGACCTTGCCGACCTCCAGGCGCGCATTCTTCAACGCGGTCTTCGCGGCCGCGAGCGGCAGCCCGGTGAGCTCGGGCACGATCGACTTCACCTCGCCCTGGGAGATGACGATGACGACGTCGGTGCCGCCGGCGACGGTGCTGCGCCCGGCCGGGTCCTGGGAGATGACCAGGCCCTCGTTGACCGTCGGAGAGTTCTCGGTCTGGATCACCGGCTTGAGCCCGCGCGCACTCAGCGCCGCGACGGCGGCCTTCTCGGCCAGACCTTCGAGCTGGGGCACCTCGACCTTGTTCGAGGGCCCGCCGCCGCCGACGAGCTTCTGGCCGACGAAAAGGCCGAGCCCCGCCACGGCGATCGCCGCAAGCAGCAGCGCGACCAGACCCACCACCCGGCGGCGCTGTTTGGGTTCGCTCACCGCCGGCATGGCGGTGGTCGGTGCGCCGACCGGACCCGGGCGGCGCGCGTCCGGGGAGGAGTCGAGCATGACCGCGGGCGCGTTGACCGGCTGGCCGTCGAGGGCCCGCTCGAGGTCGTCCCGCATCTCCGCGGCCGACTGGTACCGGTTGTCGACGTTCTTGGCCAGGGACTTCAGGACGATCGCGTCCATCGCCGGATTGACCGCCGTGTCGACCGTCGACGGCGGCTTCGGGTTTTCGCGGACGTGCTGGTAGGCCACGGCCACGGGGGAGTCGCCGGTGAACGGCGGCTCGCCGGTGAGCAGTTCGTAGAGCAGGCAGCCGGTGGAGTACAGGTCGGAGCGGGCGTCGACCTTCTCGCCCTTGGCCTGCTCCGGGGACAGGTACTGCGCGGTGCCGATGACCGCGGCCGTGGACGTCATGGTGGAGGAGGCGTCGGCGATCGCCCGGGCGATGCCGAAGTCCATCACCTTGACCGTGCCGGAACGGGTCAGCATGACGTTGCCGGGCTTGATGTCCCGGTGCACGATCCCGTTGTGGTGGCTGTAGTCCAGTGCCGCGAGAGTGCCCGCGGTGATCTCCAGCGCCCGTTCGGGCAACAGCTTGCGGCCGGAGTTCAGCAACTCGCGCAGCGTCTGGCCGTCGACGTACTCCATGACGATGTACGGCACCGGGGTGCCGTCGACGATGTCCTCGCCGGTGTCGTAGACCGACACGATCGACGGGTGGTTCAGCGACGCGGCGGACTGCGCCTCGCGGCGGAAACGGGCCTGAAAGCTCGAGTCCAGCGCGAGATCGGAGCGCAGCGTCTTGACCGCGACCGTGCGCCCGAGCCGCACGTCCCGCGCCAGGCGCACCTCCGCCATGCCGCCACGGCCGAGCACCTCGCTCAGCTCGTAACGGCCCCCCAGCAGGCGGCCCTCGCTCACCGCTGATCCCTTCCCATCGGTACTCCGTCATGGCCGGCTCGCGAGCTCGCCGCCGCGGTCGCCGCCTTGGCCAACACGCCACCGGCGGGCGCGACCACGCTCACGGTGACCTCTTCGCCGGCGGGAACCCTGCCCCGCGGCGACACGTCGGTCACCGTACCCGGCGCACCCCCCACGAGTACCTGACGTTGTCTCACCCGTAACCCGCGCTCCTCGAGACCGCGACGCACCTGCGCGTACGGCTTGCCTATCCAATCGACGTTCGCCACCTCGACCGCGCCGCGGCCGGAGGACACCACGATGGACACGGCCGTGTCCGTCGCCGCCCGGGTGCCCGCCTTCGGCGTCTGGGTCAGCACCACCCCGGCGGGGACCTCGTCGTCGATCTCGCGCACGACCGTCACCTCGTCGAAGCCCATGCCCTTCAGCGTGCCGGTCGCCTCGTACTCCGGGACGCCGGACACCGCCGGCACGAGCGCGACGTCGGGATCGTCGGACTGCAGCCAGAGCGCACCGATGCCGGCGACGACGACCAGCCCCACGCCCGCGAAAACGGCGGCCCGACGGGGCTGCAGGGCGAGCGGGTGGGCCTTCGGTGGAGCGGCGCGGTGCCCGCGGCGCGGGGACGGCTCGACGGCGGGCGCCCGGTGCCGGCCGGCGCGCACGGGTTCCTCGAGCACCTGCTCGAGGTCCGGCTCGGTGGTCTCGGGGTCCGCCGGAAGCACGATCGCCCGCGGGTCGCGGGGGGCGTGGCGCCGGTGGCCGGTGCCGCGACCGCCGCGCAGCGAGCGCGTGGCCACCTTGCGCAGGACGGCCGGATCCGCCTGGTCGCCGATCGCCTCGGCAACGGTCTCCGGGGTGGGCGGGCCCGCGGCGAGCTCGATCCGCAGCGCGAGCAGCCGGTGGGCGAAGGCCTCCGCGCTCGGCGGGCGGGCCATCGGGTCCTTGGCGAGCACCGTCTCCAGCACCTGTGCGACGGCGGGGTGCAGGCCGTCGATCGGCGGGATCGGGGAGTTGAGGTGTTCCATCGCGACCGCGAGCGGGTTGTCGCCGACGAACGGCCGACGCCCGGCGAGGCATTCGTAGAGCACGACGCCGAGCGCGTAGGTGTCCGAGGCGGCGGAGGCGACCCCGCGGCCGTTGACGAGTTCGGGCGCGAGGTAGTGGGCGGTGCCCATCACGGTGCCGGTCTTGGTCAGGGGCACGGCGTCGCCGGCACGGGCGATGCCGAAGTCGGTGATCTTGACGATCCAGTTCGGCGTGACGAGCAGGTTCGCGGGCTTGACGTCCCGGTGCACGACGCCGCCGAGGTGCGCGGCGTGCAGGGCGCGCCCGGCCTGCGCGCACAGGTCGAGGGCGCGGTCGATGTCCAGGGCCCCGTCGCGGTCGACGATCTGCGAGAGCGGCTGCCCGGGGACGAGTTCCATGACCATGAACGGCACGACGGTGCGGGCCAGGGAGGCCTGCCCGAAGTCGTAGACCCCGGCGATGCCGGTGTGCACCAGCGCAGCGGTGTTGCGGGCCTCGTTGCGGAAGCGTTCGAGGAACACGTGCTCGTCGGCGTACTCCGGGCGCAGCACCTTCACCGCAACGGGCCGGCTCAGCACCTCGTCGAACGCGCGCCACACCTCGCCCATGCCGCCCCGGGCGATCCGCTCGACGAGCCGATACCGACCGCCGAGCGCAGGCAGTGCGCTCTCGGGCGGTGGCACGGTCATCGGAAACTCTCCAGGGTCGGCAGGGCCAACTTCCAGGATCGCTCGCCGGCGCCCTCCGCGTAGCCCGGTTGCGCCGATCGAACCCTCGAGGCGGCGGTCCGGTGCTCATGGATGAGCACGGGCCCACGCTCGTGCCCGATTTGTCCGTTTCCAATGGGCCTGCGGTCATGGATGAGCGCAGGACCACCGAGACGGCGGAGGGTCATCGGTCCAGCACCGCCCGCATGACGGCCTTGGCGATCGGGGCGGCCAACAGGTTGCCGCCCACCTCGATCTGGCGGTCCGAGCCGCCGTTCTCCAGCACGACTGCCACGGCGACCGACGGGTTCTGGGACGGGGCGAAGGAGACGAACCAGGCGTGCGGGTTGCGGCCGTCGCCGGTCTGCGCGGTCCCGGTCTTGCCGGCCACCGCTACGCCCGGGATCTTCGCGTTCGAGGCGGTGCCGTTCTCCACGACCGAGACCATCATGCGAGTCAGTTCGGCGGCCACCTCGGGAGTGATCGCCTGACCGCGGTCCTGCGGGTCGGTGCGGGAGAGTACGTCGAGGTCGCGGGCCCGGGTCTCCTCGACGAGGTAGGGCGTCATGACCTTGCCGGCGTTGGCGATGGCGGCGACGACCATTGCCATCTGCAGCGGGGTCGTCCGGACGTCGAACTGGCCGATCGCCGACTGTGCGGTCTGCGGGGCGTTGATGTCCGGCGGGAAGGCGCTGCGGGCGACCGGCATCGGCACGTTGAGGTTCTGACCGAAGCCGAACAGGTCCGCCTGTCGCGCCAGGGCGGCGGCGCCGAGGTCCAGGCCGATCGCCCCGAACGTGGTGTTGCAGGACCGCTCGAGCGCCTTGAGGATCGTGGTCTGGTCCGAACCGGGAGTGCAGGTTCCCTTGAAGTAGTTCGGCAGGTTCGTCGAGGTCAGCGGCAGGTCCAGGGTCGCCGGGCCCGGCACGGGGGACTCGGCGGTGTACCGACCCGACATGAGCGCGGCCGCCGCGGTGACGAGCTTGAAGGTCGAACCCGGCGCGTAGGTCTCGGACAGCGCCCGGTTCAGCAGCGGCTTCTGCGCGTCGGCGTTGAGGGAGTCCCACGCCTTGCGGACCTTGCCGCCGTCGTGGTCGGAGAGCCTGTTCGGGTCGTAGGACGGGCTCGACACCAGCGCGAGGATCCGGCCCGTCGACGGCTCCAGCGCGACGACGGCGCCCCGACGGCCGTTCAGCCCGCGGTAGGCGGCCTCCTGGGCCTCGGGGTTGAGCGTCAGCTTGACGTCGCCGCCCTTGCTGCCCTCCTGCGTCAGCAGGTCGACGATGCGCTTGACGAACAGGCGGTCGTCGGTGCCGGCGAGGATCGAGTTCTCGTACCGCTCTACGCCGGTGGAGTTGTAGATGTAGGAGTAGTACCCGGTCGCGAACGCGAACAGCTCCGGTTTCAGGTACGTCCGCAGGTACTTCAGCCGGCCCTCTGTCGCGCGCGAGACCGCGACCGCGTCGTTGGCGACGAGGATCGCGCCGCGTTCCTTGTCGTACTCCTCGAGCAGCAGGCGGCTGTTGCGCGGGTCGGTGCGGTAGTCCTCGCCCTTGACGACCTGGACGAAGTTCAGATTCAGCAGAAGCACGATCAGCAGGAACCCGCAGGCTCCCGCGACGCGTCGCAGCGGTCTGTTCACGGGCGCAACACCATCGTTTCGGCTTCGGTGGTCGGCGCGACGATCGGCGCAGGGCGGCGGGCGGTGTCGCTGATGCGCAGCACCAGCGCGATCAACGCCCAGTTGGCCACCAGCGAGGAACCGCCGTAGGACATGAACGGGGTGGTCAGGCCGGTCAACGGGATCAGCCGGGTGACGCCGCCGACGACGACGAACACCTGCAGGGTCACGATGACCGCGAGACCCGCGGCGAGCAGTTTGCCGAAGGAGTCGCGGGCGGCCAGCGCCACCCGCAGCGCGCGGTGGACGATGATCCCGTAGAGCAGCAGGATCGCCATGACGCCGGTCAGGCCGAGTTCCTCGCCCGCGGTCGACAGGATGAAGTCCGTCTTCGGGTACGGCACGATGTCCGGCCGACCCTGCCCGAGCCCCGTGCCGAGGATGCCGCCGGTGGCGAAGCCGAACAGCGACTGCACCAGTTGGTAGCTGGAATCCGAGGAGTTCTCCGGCGCGAACGCGTTCAGCCAGATGTCGACCCGGGACCGGACGTGGCCGAACGCGGTGTAGGCGAAGTAGGCGCCGGAACTGAACAGCAGGACGCCGAAAATCAGCCACGACGTGCGTTCGGTCGCGATGTAGAGCATCACCACGAACACGCCGAAGAACAGCAGCGAGGTGCCGAGGTCCCGCTCGCCGATGAGGATGACCAGGCTCGCGGCCCACGCCACCACGATCGGCCCGAGGTCGCGGCCGCGGGGCAGGTCGATGCCGGCGAAGCGGCGCCCGGCGAGGGCGAGAGCGTCGCGTTTGACGACGAGGTACCCGGCGAAGAACACGATCAGCAGCAGTTTGGCGAACTCGCCCGGCTGGATGGAGAACCCGGCGAAGCGCACCCAGATCTTCGCGCCGTTGACCTGGGAGTACTGCGCGGGCAGCACCGCGGGAATGGCGAGGAGCAACAGGCCCGCCGCTCCGGCGGTGTAGGTGTAGCGCTGCAGCCGGCGGTGGTCCCGCACGACGAGCAGCACCGCGACGAAAAGGATCACCCCGAGTGCGGTCCAGATCAGCTGGATGCCTGCGTCCCCACGCGGCGCGAACGGGCCGAAGCTGCGCTCGCTCGGTTTCTGGTCCTCGAAGTCCAGGCGGTAGATCAGCGCGAGCCCGAGACCGTTGAGCAGCACGACGGCCGGCAGCAGCACCGGGTCGGCGTAGCGGGCGAACCGGCGCAGCGCGAGATGCGGCACGAGCGCGAACACCCCGAGGGTCGCGGCGTACCCGGCGAGGCCGGGGGGCCATTCGTCGGCGACGCCGTAGCCCGCATTCGCGTACGCGGCGACCGAGATCGCCCAGGCGAAGAACAGCAGGGTCAGTTCGGTGCCCCGCCGGGTCGACGGGGTGGCGGCTGCGACGGCCTCGCTCACGGCGCCACCGGAGCCGGCGGGGCGGTGGTGCAGCCGCTGTTGTCGCTGGCGGGGGTGGGCGCCGGTTCCGGGGTCGGAGTCGGCGTCGCAGTCGCGCTCGGGGTCTCGGTCGCGGTCGGCCGGCCGGTGGCGACGCCCGCGATCCTGGCGCTGGGCTTGGGCGTCGGGGTCGCCGTCGGCACCGCAGACGCCGCCGCCTCGACGGCGATGCGCTCGGCCCGGCAGCCCGCCGCGGCGGCCCGCAGGCGGTCGAGCACCTCCCGGGCCTCCTCGACGTCCTCGGCGAAGATCGTGTCGTCGACCCTTTCCTGGTCCAGCGTCGGGAGTTCCGCGACCTGGATGTCCGACCGTTCGTAGGAGCGGGACAGCGATTTGCCGAGCACGTTCTGATGCAGGCCCTTGAAGATCGCGACCTGGCCGTCCTGGGCCCCGACGTAGTACCGGTCCTGCGACCACGAGTAGGCGGCCCATCCGATGCCGACGACGGCGGCGGCGACGCCCGCGATGAGCAGGCGCATCCACCAGGTGCCGACCCTGCCCTTCCTGGTCCGCGCGGCCGGGGTGGCGGCCAGCAGCTCCGGCAGGCCCGACAGGTCGATCTCGGAGGTCGAGCTGGACTCCTGCGTGCGGCGGTGCTTTCCGGCGGCGGCGCCGACGACCTGCGGATCGTCGTCGAGAGCGGCGGCGACCTCCACGACGTCGGCGACGACGCAGGTGATGTTGTCCGGGCCGCCGGCCTGCAGGGCGAGCTGGACGAGGGTGTCCGCCGCCGTGCCGAGATCGGTGCCGGTCATCGCCGCGGCCATGCCCGCGTCGGACACCACGCCGGACAGGCCGTCGGAGCACACCAGAACGCGGTCCCCGAGCTGCATCTCCCGCACGGACAGGTCCGGCTCGGGAGTGTTGCGCCCGTCGAGGCAGCGCAGCAGCAGGGAGCGCTGCGGGTGGATCGCGGCCTCGTCGGCGGTGATCCGACCTTCGTCCTGCAGCTGTTGGACGAACGTGTGGTCGTGGGTGATCTGGGTCAGCACGCCCTCGCGCAACAGGTAGGCGCGCGAGTCACCGATGTGCACCACGCCCATCCGGCGGCCCGACCACAGCAGCGCCGTCAGCGTCGTCCCCATGCCGTCGAGCTGCGGGTGCTTCTCCACCAGGTCGCTGATGGCCTCGTTGGCGCTCGCGACCGCGGCCGCGAGGGCGCCGAGGACCTCGGTGGCGGGGACGTCGTCCTCGAGCGAGGCCAGGGTCGAGAGCGCGACCGAACTCGCCACCTCGCCCGCTGCGTGCCCGCCCATGCCGTCGGCGACGGCCAGCAGCCACGGGCCCGCGTAGCCGGAGTCCTCGTTGCCCTCCCGAATGAGGCCGACGTCGGACCGCGCGACGAACTTCAGAGCTAGCGCCATGGGGCTACTTCCGCAGCTCGAAGGCGGTCTTGCCGATGCGGATCGGCGTGCCGAGCGGGACGGGCGTCGGGCCCTGGACCTTGTCCCGGTCCAGGTAGGTGCCGTTGGTGGAGCCGAGGTCCTCGACGAACCACTGCCCGTCGCTGGGGAAGATCCGCGCGTGCTTGTTCGAGGCGTAGTCGTCGTCGACGACGATCGTGGAGTCCGGGGCGCGGCCGAGGGTGACCTGGACGCCGTCCTGGAGCGCGACGGACGTGCCGGCCAGCGCGCCGGCGGTGACGACGAGCTGGCTCGGGGTGCCGCGACGGTTGCGCGGCGGCTTGATCGGCTTGGCGGGCCTGGCCGCGGGCACGGGCGCGGGACGCGCGGCGGGCGGGCGGGAGCCGAACAGGTCCGAGCGCATCACCGACACCGTGGTCAGCACGAACAGCCACAGCACGGCCAGGAAGCCGAGGCGGATGACGGTGATCGTCAGTTCGGACACGGGGAGATCTACTCGCTCGGCTGACGGAAGACGAGCTCGGTTTCGCCGATGCCGATGACGGCGCCGTCGTGCAGTTCGACCTCGCCGATCGGGGCGCCGTCCATGAGCGTGCCGTTGGTGGAGTTGAGGTCGACCAGCATGGTCGGGGTGCCGATACGGATCTCCGCGTGCTTGCGCGAGACGCCGGCGTCGTCGATGCGCAGGTCCACCTGCGTGCCGCGGCCGAGGACGGTCACCGGGCGGGCGAGCGGGTGGCGGTCTCCGTTGACCTCGAGATACGGCACGGGCTCGGGCTTGGCCTTGGCGAGCACGGTGGTTTCCGCGGGGATCGCGGGAGCGGCGATCGTCTCCTCCCCGGCGGCAGCGTGACGACGCGGCCGGGGAGCGGGCGGCGGCGGGGGAACGACCGGCGGTGCCGCGGCCGGCGCAGGCGGTTTCGCGGCACGGCGCGGCGGAGCCTCCGGCGGCGGGTTGACCGACACGACGCTGGACACGACCGAGCTGCGGATGCGGTGCACACCGATGTCCAGGTCGTCGGCCTCGGCGAAGGAGACGTCGACGTCCCCGCGCAGCTGGTAGTGCTGCTCCTCGGCGTGTTCCCTCACGACGCCGGCCAGCTCCTCGGACAGCGTCTTGGCGTACATGGCCAGGCGGTCGTGGTCGTGGCTGGACAGCTCGACCACGAACTTGTTCGGCACGAGGATGACGCCCTTGCCCATGACGGCCGAACGGTCGTCGAGCTCGCGCTGCAGCGCGCTCGCGATCTCCACCGGCTGCACGTCGGCCTTGAACGCCTTCGCGAAGGCGCCGCTCACCAGACCCTCGAGCCGACGCTCGAAGCGCTGGAGAACTCCCACGTCCACCTCCATGCTGCGGGCGCCCGCGGGTCGGTTGCCCCCGGACGGGCCGCGCCGCCGCGTGCCCGGCGTTGCTGGCCCCTCCGATGCTATCGGCGCCACCGCCCAGAGCCGCGGTCTCGCCGCTTCCTGAACACGGGCTGTGGCGCAGGTGTTATCAACAGTCACCCGCCCAGCCCAACACCTTCGCCCCTCCTCCAAGCGTCGCCCCCCGCACCTCTCCGACCCACCTCCCCGACCCCCACCTCCTCAACCTCATCTCCCCGGACCCCCACCCCCGGCACGTGAAGCGAACCGCGCTGTACGGCGCCGGTGAGGAAGATTCGGGTCGAATCGCCCCGGAAAGTGGCACGGAGCGACGAGCGGTGGTCCCACGGGTCTCTGGAGCCCCACGGGAACGCGTGCGCGGGCACCCTCGACGCGGTGTTAGCCTTCTCCCCGCACCACGCGCGAGTGGCGGAATGGCAGACGCGCTGGATTCAGGTTCCAGTGTCCGCAAGGACGTGGGGGTTCAAGTCCCCCCTCGCGCACGAGACTCAGACGACGTGTGTCCGCGGAAAGCGCGGACCTCGTCGTCTCGTCGGTTTTCGGCGGACTTCGTTCGCCGGCGGGGGCTCCGCCACCCGCACCCCCTTCGCCTGGGTGGGGGCTCCGCCACCCAGGCCCCCTCCCCGCCGCTGGCCGCGCGTTGGCGCTCCAATCGACCGCCAAACGGTGGCATCCGCGGCCGTGGTCTGTCTCGAAGCGAGCGGACGTTCCCGTTGACGCAAGGAGATCCCGTGAAGCGTGTTGCCTTCATCCTCGGCGCGACTCTGAGCGCCGGCGTGCTGCTCGGCGCCGGCGCCGCCCACGCGGCCGGATCGCCCGCCCCGACCCTGCAGTCCGACGAGGCCGGCAGGGACCTCGCCGTCTCCGACGCGCGGCGCATCGCCCCGAAGCTGGAGCAGTACTACTTCGCGAAGGGCTTCGCGCGCGACATCAAGGCCGCCAAGGCCTCGATGGAGCCGGCCGGGCAGAAGTTCTCGCCCGGCAACACGATGGGCGGCTACCTCTACCTGCCGGACGAGGAGGAGTTCATCCTCTGCGTGCAGCACAAGTCCGGCGCTTGGGCGACCTACGACACCGCGCCGATGGCCAGCGGCGCGAACGGCGTCAAGGGCGGCTGCCCGAAGGACCTGAACACCACCCGCCCCGAAGGCGGCGGCCTGCTGCCTTAGCCGGCGGCCCAAGAACCGTCCCAGCAGGTCGGGGAGGCAAACGGTCGTCCCGAGTGGCACGAGCTGAGGGATCGGGGCGACCGTTCGGTCGACTCAAAGCTGGGAGGAGGCGTTCATCGCGCTTACGCTGAGCGCATGTCGGTTGCGGGCTTGGATGTCGCCGCGGAGCTGGTGGCAGAGGTGTGCCGCCGCTTCGGTGTCGCGCGTCTAGACGTCTTCGGCTCGCTGAGCCGCGGCGAGGGCGGCCCCGACAGCGACGTCGATCTGCTCTACGAACTCGCGCCCGGCGCTCGTCTCGGGTGGGAGATCGAAGAACTCTCCGACGCGCTCCAGGAGATCTTCGGGCGCCCCGTCGACCTAGTGTCACGCCGGGCCCTCAACGCGCTCCTACGGGACCAGGTGCTGGCAGAGGCGCGGCAGATCTATGCGGCGTGAGGTCCTGCTCGTCGCCGAGATGATTCGCGCAGCGGAGCGGCTCCACCAATTGGTGGCGGACCTGGATCTCGCGGGCCTCGAGGCCGATGCGCTGCGGCAGGAAGCGCTGCTCTGGAACTTCACGGTTCTGGGAGAGGCCGCCACTCAGATCGACACCGCGGTGAAACCTGGAGATCCTCCACACGACTGTCACCGATCTGCTGCCGCAACTGGTCGAGCAGTTGCGCCGAATCCTCGCCGATCTGGAGAGCGAGCACTCCTAGTACGGAATCGACCTTGTTGGAGGCGCGCCATCAATGGCCGGGATCCACGTTCGCGCCGCGAGCGACGCGCTCGTATATCTCGACGAGATCGCTCAGGAGATGATCTCGCTGTTCTCCATTGATCTGGAGGAAGCGCACGGTCGGCTCAATCGCGCGTTCGCGACGAGGAGCTTCGTGACGCCGCTCGAAGTCGACGTCTTGCTCCACGAGGAGCAAGACGTGTGGGCGAAGCACGTCTACTACGGTCGCGAGAGCCTGTGGTGGCTCGGCGAGGAGGATGCCCTGCCACTGCCCTACCCCTAGCGACCGGGGCTCCCGGCGCCCGCGCAGCGCGACAGGAAAGACTGTGCGGGTGAGCGACCAACACATCGTGACCGAAGCGCTCGGCCTGGCGGTCGGTGCGGGGGTGCCCGCGCTGTTGTGGGGCGCGCCGGGGACGGGCAAGACGTCGGTGATCCGCGCGCTCGGCGAAGCGATGGACCTGCCGTGCGAGATCGTCATCGCCTCCATCCGCGAACCCGCCGACTTCGCCGGGCTGCCGATCGTGCAGGCCGGCGAGGTCGTGTTCGCGCCCCCGTCGTGGGCGCGGCGGCTCGCGGGCCTGGACCGCGGGCTGCTCTTCCTCGACGAGATCTCGACGGCTCCGCCCGCGGTGCAGGCAGCGCTGCTGCGCGTCGTGCTCGAACGGACCGTCGGCGACCTGACCCTGCCCGTCGGCATCCGTACCGTCGCCGCGGCGAACCCGCCCGAGCAGGCCGCGGACGGCTGGGATCTCTCTGCCCCGCTGGCGAACCGGTTCGTGCACCTGGACTGGCCCGTCGACGCCCGCACCGTCGCCGAGGGCTTCGCCGGCGGCTGGCCGGCGCCCACGGTCGCGACGCTCCCCGCCGACTGGCAGGACCGCGTCCCGACGACCCGCAGTTGGATCGCCGGGTTCGTCGGCGTGCGACCGGCCGCCGCGCTCGCCGTCCCGGGCGAGGCCACCTCGGCGGGCCGGGCCTGGCCGAGCCCGCGCAGCTGGGACATGGCCGCGCGCCTGCTCGCCGCCGCCCGCGCCGCCGGTTCGGTCGCAGGAGGGCAGGAGGACGTGGTGGCACTGCTGATCCGCGGCTGTGTCGGCGACGGCGTCGGCGTCGAATTCCTGAACTGGCTCGCGGAGGGCGACCTGCCCGACCCCGAGGTCGTGCTCGCGGACCCAGACTCCTTCAAGCTCCCCGAACGCGGAGACCGCGCGTTCGCGGCGCTGACCTCGATCGCCGCCGCGGTCGCGGCGAAGCCGACGACCGAACGGTGGACCGCGGCCTGGCAGGTCTTCGGAAGGGCCGGGGACTCCGCTCCCGACGCCGCCGCGGTCGCCGCCCGCACCCTGGTTCGGGCGCGCCCGGAAGGCGCGCCCGTGCCGCCCGAGGTCGCCCGGTTCGCGCCCCTGCTGCGAGACGCCGGCCTGCTGGCGTGAGCGCCGCGGATCCGCGCATCGCCGCCGCGCGCCTCTGGGCGAGCGCGCGGATGCCGTATCTGTCCTCGGCGGTGTTCGCCTGCCGGATCGTGCCCGCCCCGGAGATCGGGACCATTCGGATCGACGAGGGCTGGACCGTCCACGCCGATCCGGCCGTCGTCGCGACGACGACGGTGGAGAACCTCGGCAAGCTGCTGCTGCACCTGTCCCTGCACGTCCTTCGCGAGCACGCCGACCGGGCCCGCCACCACCAGGCGGGCGAGGGCAGCTGGTGGAACCGCTGCACCGACGCCGAAATCAACGACGACCTCGCCGTCGTCGACGCGGTTCCGCCGGCCGCGCCCGACCTGCCGGAGAACGTCGACGGGGTGCCGCATCGGCTGGCCGAGGAGTACTTCGCCGCCGAGGCGGAGATCGAGCGGGCCATGCCGCGGCACTGGGACTGCGGCAGCGGCGCCGACGGAAACCGCCGCGCCGACGACGAGTCCGGGCTCTCGGCGCTGCAGGCGCAGCAGTTGCAGGCTCAGACCGCCGCGTCGGTGCGGGACGCGCACAGCCAGAAGCCCGGCTCGGTCCCGGGCGGGCTGCTGCGGTGGGCGCACGGTGTGCTCGAACCGCGGATCGACTGGCGGCGGGTCCTGGCCGCGGAGCTGCGCCGGGCCTGCGCCTGGGCCTCGGGTCAGGTCGACCACTCCTACGCGCGGCCCTCGCGTCGCGCGGCGGTGATGCACCCCGTCGTCGTCCCGCGGCTGGTCCGCCCGACCCCGAACGTGGCGGTCGTCGTGGACACCTCCGCGTCGATGGACGACGGGATGCTCGCCCAGGCCCTCGCCGAGATCGACGGGCTGACCAAGCGCGCCGGGCTGCGCACCGGCGGGGTGCGAGTGCTGGCGGTGGACACCAAGGTCTACCTCACGCGGCGGGTCACCAGCGCGGCGCAGATGGACCTCGCCGGGGGCGGCGGCACCGACATGGGCCACGGGATCGAACAGGCGGCGGCGCTTCGGCCGCGTCCGTCGGTGGTTGTCGTGCTGACCGACGGCTGGACGCCGTGGCCCGCCGCGGCCCCGCCTGGGATCCGGGTCGTCGTCGGACTGATCGGTCGCGGCGCTCCCGATCCGCCGCAGTGGGCGCGGGTGGCGAGGATCGAGACGGACCTAGGCGACGGTTAGCTCGCGGACGGAGCCGTCGGCGCCGACCGTGCTCAGCCGCAGTACCTCGCCGTCCCTCACGGCGTCCAGCACGAAGCGCCCGGCGGTGACGGCGAGTCCCGGCGCCCAGACCCTCGCCAGCCAGCCGAGGGGCAGCGCCACCCGCCACCCCTCGCCCTCGCGGCGGACGTACGACGCTGCCTGAGGGCCCGTCACTTCGACGGTCACAGAGGACGACTCGGCGGCGACCCACCCGGCCATCGCCATCCACACCCGTGAGCAGAGAGCGGCCCGCAGCGCGGGGAGGCCCACGGGCGCGGCGTCGGCCTCCGCGCGCAGAGACCAGGTGCCGATCGTCTGCGCGGCCAACCGGTCGACGAGACCACCGCCGGCGGCCATGAGCAGGAGCAGGTCCTCGCGGACGTCGCGGTTGCCCACTGCGGACGGGGCAATCCCGTAGAAGCCGCCGGTGGAACGCCGCGGAAGTTGGCCCTGGTGAATCGTCGAACTGAGCGAGGCGGACAGCCCGGCCACGATCTGCGCCCCGGGCCGCCCCTCGACGCCGGCCATCGAGGCCCGGACTCGATCGGCGAGGCCGCGGTTGAACGCCCACAGCAGCGACACGTCGGCGCAGCACCGGTGCCAGGCCTCCAACGTCGCAACGCAGGCCGAGGCTTCTCCGCCCAGCGCCGCGAGAATCCGCTCGCCTTCGGGGTCGTCGTGGTCGAGCAGCAGCACTTCGCCGTCGGTCCACCGCACGCGGTGCTCGGCCCCTCCGCAGGCGACCGAGCCGTCCACCGCAGGCAACATGTCCAGGAACCCGCTCATGGAAGAACGGTCCCATCTGGGTCCCCGCCCGCCGAGGCGGGGGCGGAGACCGGCGGTTCGGTCTGACTGTCAGTCAGGTTGTGGGTGGTCAGTCGACGATGGCGCCGGGTTCGTCGCCGGCCTCGGGGAGGATGACGCCGTCCTCGAACGCGTTGGCGCCAGGGATCTCCTCGAGGAAGATCGCGAGGTTCTCCTTGGGTTCGCCGGAGATCTCGCTCCAGACGTCGGCAATGCCGTGGATGAGGCGCGCGCGCAGGGCCACGGACCGGCCGTCGCGGATCAGGCCGAGCATGCGGTGCGACGCGACCGGCTCGCCGCCGATGAACATGCTGGCTTCGGCCGCCTCGACGAACGAGCAGTGCACGTACTTCGTCGGCGCGCCGGTGAGCTCGGCGTGCACCTTGGTGACGGCCGCGGCGATGTCTCCGCGCTGGATCCACGAGGCGCTGCCGGTCGGAACGGTGAAGCGGTAGACGGGCATCGCGAGCTCCTCGACGTGATCGGACCTTATTTGAGTCCGACGGTACGCCGGCTGCGCCGCAGGGGCAACCACCTGCTGACACTCGAAAAAGGTCTTACGATGGCGGTCATGCGACACGACGAGTTGGCGGAGGTCTACTGCAGCGTCGCGCGGACCTGGGCGGTGATTGGGGAGCGCTGGACGATGCTGATCCTGCGCGAGTGCTTCCGCGGCAAGACCCGGTACGAGGACTTCCGCACCAAGCTCGGCCTGGGCAACAACGTGCTCAACGACCGCCTGCGGCTGCTCGTCGAGGAGGGCGTGCTCGATCGCGTCGCGTACTCCGAACAGCCGGTTCGGCACGAGTACCGGCTCACCAAGAAGGGCCAGGACCTGTATCCGGTGCTGCTGGCTATCGTCGGCTGGGGCGACGCGTACAAGAACGACGTGCCGCCGATGCGCCTCACCCACCGCGCCTGCGGCCACCTCGCCGACCCGCGGATGACCTGCTCGCACTGCGGGGAACCCGTCGGCTGGCGGGACATGACGGCGCAGGTCCAACCGGACGCCTGGTAGACGAGGAGGGCCCCGTGGCCCGCACGATCGCGACGAACACCCGAGTCGAGCTAGCCGAACTGCTCGAGACGATCCGCCCCCGGCACCGGATGGTGCTGATCACCCGGCGGGACGACGGCGGTCCGCAGGCCTCGCCGGTGACCGGCGGGGTGGACCTCGAGGGCCGGATCGTCATCGCCACCTACCCGGAGCGCGCGAAGGTCCGCAACGTCAAGGTGCGACCGATCGCGAGCGTGCTCGTGCTCTCCGACGAGTGGAACGGCCCCTGGGTGCAGGTGGACGGAATCGTCGAGATCGTCGACGCCGCGGACGACGTCGAGCCGTTCGTCGACTACTTCCGCTGCATCGGCGGCGAGCACTCCGACTGGGAGGAATACCGGCAGGCGATGCGCGACCAGGGCAAGTCCCTGCTGCGCATCACCCCGACCCGCTGGGGCCCGATCGCCACGGGCGGGTTCCCGGCGCGGCTGGTCTCCTAGCCGCGGGCGGGGCGGGCACAATCGGGCGATGCGCATCGCGGTGCTCCTGAGTCGGCACCCGAGCGGAGGACCGAGCCCGATCTTCGCCGACATGCTCGCCGCGCTGCGCGGGCACGGCCACGAGGTCGACGCCGTCTACCCCGACGACGAACTGTTCGACATCGCCGATGTGGGGCCGCGCTACGACCTCTACGTCCTCAAGTGCCGTTCCGAGATGGGCCTGACCCTCGGCGCCGCGCTGCACGCCCAGGGCGCGCGCATCCTGAACCCGTACCCGGTGTCGGCGCTGTGTCGGGACAAGGTCGCGACGACGCGGACGCTGCAGGCGGCGGGGATTCCGGTGCCCCAGACCTGGGCCACCGCCCGACGGGCCGGCCTCGCCCCGCTGCTCGCGGACGGACCCCTGATCGTCAAGCCGAACACCGGCTCCAAGGGTCGCGGCGTCGTGGTCGTGCGCGACCTGTCCGCGCTCGCGGCGCTGTCCGACGACGACGGCCCAGCCGTCGTCCAGCGCTACCTCCCGCCGGACGGGCTGGACCGCAAGCTCTACTGCATCGGCCGCGAGGTGTACGGGGTGCTGCGCACCTGGCCCGCCCGCACGCCCGAGGAAAAGCTCGGCCGGCCCTTCGAGGTCGAGCCCGCCCTGCGCGAGATCGTGCTGGCCAGCGCGGCGGCCCTCGGCCTCGAGGTGTTCGGGCTCGACGTCGTGGTCAGCGGCGGTTGCCCGGCGGTGGTGGACCTTTCGGCGTTCCCCGGATTCAAGGGCGTGCCCCGAGCCGCCGAACGAATGGCCGAACACCTCGCGAAGCTTGCTGTGCCTTAACTCAGGGTTAGCCCGAGGTTAACTCGGGACATTTCGGGCATCTAGACTCTGATCGTTTCGTGGCACGGGGGTAGCCGCTGGCTGAACGGACGGCGACATGACCTACGCGAGCAACCCTCATGTTTTGGTGGTTGCCGAGCCCCGCTATGCGGCGCAGTTGCAGCCCGCGGGCTTGGTGCGGGCGCTCGAAGGTCTCGGCGTCCCGGTGCGGTACCGGTTCGTCGATGGACCGTCAGATGCCTCCCTGCGCGAGGACTTGGCCTGGTCGCACGTGGTGGCGGCCCGCGGGCGAAGCGAAGATCTTCTCGCTTTTCTAGACCTCGCCGCCGCCCACGGTCGGCCCGTCCTCGACGGCGCCGACCCGATCCGCTCCGTGCGGGACAAGGCGCGCATGGCATGGGCGCTGCTCGGTGCCCGCGTCCCGACGCCCAACACGTGGATCGGACCGATCGCCGACCTCGTCGCCGACCTGCCGAGCGCTGCCTTCCCGTTGATCCTCAAACCCGTTTTCGGCGACAACGCCCAGGGCCTGCTCGTCGTCGAAGACCGGGAGACGCTCGGGGGTACGCCCTGGCCGGAGAATCCTGCGCTCGCGCAGAGCTACCTGCGCAACCACGGCGCCGACACGAAGGTCTACGCGATCGGCGAGACGCTGACGGCGATCACGAAGCCGTCGCCGTTCACACCCGGGCCCGACTTCGCGGCGCAGCAGGTCCCGCTCACCCCGGCCCTCGCCGCCCTCGCGCGCCGCTGCGGGCAGATCTTCGGTCTCACGATGTTCGGCGTCGACTGCCTGCTGACCGCGGACGGACCGCTGGTGATCGAGGTCAACGACTTCCCGAACTTCACCGGGGTGCCGGGCGCCGACGCCGCCCTCGCTGCGCACGTACTGGCCGCGGCCAGCGTGCGCAGCCTGGAGGGGATCGGCTCGTGAGGATCGCCGTCGTCTGCCGGCCGCCCAGCCGCGGGAAGCGGTCCCTGACCACCCAGGTCGCGGGCCTGCTCGAGGAGTGGGGGGCCGAGGTCGACCTGATCCACCCTCAACCCGGTACGGCCGAGGTCCGCCTCGAGCACGATCTCTACGTGCTGCGCACCGTCAACGACGCCACCCTCGCCTACGCGGCGGCCCTCGACGGTCTCGGCGCCACGATCGTCAACCCGTACCCGGTGGCCCGGCTGTGCAGGGATTCGGTGCGCGTCGCCAAGCTCTTGCGCCGCGCCGGCGTGCCGACGGCGCCCTTTCGATCCGGCGGCTGCCGGGACCGCAAGCTCTACTGCATCGGCGGTCAACTGTTCGGCGTCCAGCGCGAATGGCCCGCGAGGACCGAGGAGCAGAAGCACGGAGAGCCCTTCACCGTCACCCCGGAACTGCGCGAGATCGCCCTGACCGTGGGCCGCGTCGTCGGCGCCGACCTGTACGGCATCGACGTGGGGACTTCCGACGGCAGTCCCTGCGTCCTGGAGGTCAACCCCTTCCCCGGCTTCAAGGGCGTGCCGCAGGCGGCGCTGCGGGTGGCCGACTACCTCTACGCCGCGGCCGTGGCCGTGGGCGAGTCGTCCCTCGAGGTGGTCCGGTGAAGGCCGTCGTCGTCGGTCCGGGACGGATCGGCTGCGGCTTCGCCGGGCAGTTGCTGCACCGGTCCGGCTACGAACTCACCTTCGTAGGCCGCGAACCGACGGTCGCCCGACTGCGCGCCGCCGGCCGGTACGCGGTGCGCACGACGGACGGGCGGACGTCGACGGAGGAGGAGGTGCCGGTGCGTCGAGCGGTCGACGTGCGCGACACGGCGCGCTCCGCGAAGCGCATCGCCGTCGCGGACGTGGTGTGCGTGGCGGTGGGCCCAGGCTCCCTCGACTCGGTTGCGCCTCTGCTGGCTCGGGGACTGGCGAACGCTCCGCGTCCGGTCAACGTCATCGCCTGCGAGAACGCCGAAGACGCCGGACCGCGGCTACGCCAGGCCGTCGCGGCCCTGCTCGGGCGCAAGGCGACGTCGCGCCACGGGTTCAGCGGCGCGGTCGTGGGTCGGGTGGTGTCGCGTCGAGTCCTCGGGCTCGACCTCGCTGCGCCGCTCCTGCTGGTGGGAGAGCCGGGGGAGGAGTTCGTCGTCGACGCCGCCGCGCTGCGTGGCCCACTGCCCGAGATTCGCGGCATGGTCCTCGCCGCGGACTTCGTCGCGGCCTACCGCCGCAAGCTCTACCGCTACAGCGCAGGCCACGCCACCGCCGCCTACCTCGGCCACCTCAAGGGCTACCGGTACCTGCACGCCGCGATCCGCGACCCCGAGATCGCGGCCGGCACCCGCGCGGCCATCTGCGAGGGACGGGCCGCCCTGGCCGCGGGCTACGGACCGGGGTTGGCGGGTAGCGAAGCCGACGTGGACGCGATCATGACCCGGTTCTGCAACGCGGCGCTGGCCGACACCGTGGCTCGGATCGGTCGCGACCCCCGTCGCAAGCTCGCACCCGACGACCGCCTCGTCGGCGCGGCGCGGATGCTCGAGGACAGCGGCGTGCCGGCTCACGCGCTGGCGACGGCCGCCGCCGCCGCGCTCTGCTTCGGAGGCCCCGGGCAGGCGCCGCTCGCCCGTCCCGCGCCCGGCGAGGTCCCGAAGAAGACGTTGAAGGAGGTCGCCGCGCTCCTGCAGGCGGTGTGCCTGCTGCCCGCAGGCGACGATTTCGCCGGGCGGGTCGCGCAGCAGTGGAGCGCGCTGGCCGGCGGCGGCGAGGACGGCAACCTGCTGCTCTCGCTGCGCGATCCGGTGTGGTCGTGGAGTTCCTCGCTGGCGCGGGCGTCGTGAGGATCGCGTTCCTGCTGACCCGTCGTGTCCCGGACGAGCCCAGCCCCGTAGTCCAGGCCGCGTGCGCCGCGCTGACCGCGCGTGGACACGAAGTGACCGGTTGGATTCCGGAGGACGTCCTGCAGCGTGCGGACGAGTTCACCCCCGAGGCGGACCTCTACGTCCTGAAGTCCCATACCGAACTCGCCCTGAGCCTCGCCGGACTCCTGCACGACCGGGAACTCCCGATCTGCAACCCCTACCTCGCGTGCCTGCGCGCCCAGGACAAGATCACGGCCTCCCAGCGGCTGCGCGCGGCCGGCGTCCCGGCGCCGCAGACCTGGATCACCGGCGACCTCACCCTCGCCGCCGACCTGCTGGCCGACGGGCCGTTGATCGTGAAGCCGCATCGCGGCCACCGCGGGGCGAACGTTCACCTCGTGCAGGCGCCGGAGCAGCTCGCGGCGCTGCCCGTCCCACAGACTCCGGTCGTGGTGCAGCGCTACGTCCCCGGCACCGGCGAGGACCTGAAGGTCTACGTCGCCGCCGAGCACGTGTGGGCCGTTCGCAAGCCGTTCGCCGTCGACTCCTTCACCCGGCCCGGGGTTCCCGTCCCGGTCACCCCGGAGGTGCACGACCTCGCCCAGCGGGTGCGCGCGGCCTTCGGGCTCGAACTTTTCGGCGTCGACGTCATCGAGAGCCCCGACGGGCCGGTGGTCGTCGACGTGAACTACTTCCCCGGCTACAAGGGCTGCGGCGACGTCGGGAAGCAGGTCGCCGACGCGATCCACGCCGTGGTGGCGCCGTGCGCCAGCTGACCTCTCCGCTCGGCACCGTGGTCGTCGAGGGCTTCGCCTCGCGCCTGTCCTTCGGCATCGTCAGCTTCGCCCTTCCGCTGTACGCCCACCACCTGGGGATGTCGCTGCCGGCCATCGGCCTGCTGCTGTCGACCAACCTCGCCGTTTCGGTCCTGCTCAAGCCGGCGATGGGCGTGCTGGTGGACCGGGTGGGAGTGCGCCGCGCGTACGTGTGGGCCGTCGCGCTGCGCTCGGTCGCCCTGTTGCTGTTGCTCGTCGCCGTCGCGCCGTGGCAGCTGTTCGCCGTTCGCGGTCTGCACGGCGTCGCGAACGCCATGCGCGACCCGGCGGCGGCGTCGGTCCTGGCCGGGCTCGGCGGCAAGGACACCGTCGCCCGGCGCTTCGCCTGGTACCAGACCGCCAAGACCGTGGCCGGGTCCGGCGGCCGGTTCGCAGGTGGCGTCCTGATCACGGTGCTGGCCGGGTACTCGGGTGCCTTCGCCGTCGCAGCCGCCCTGTCGCTGCTGCCCCTCGCCCTGGTGGCGTGGCGGCTCAAGGGACCGGCGGTCGCCGGTCTGACCGCGCCGTGCGAGATCGCCGTACCGATCGCCTCCGCGCCCGTGTGGCGCAGAGTGCGACCGTTCGCGCTGCTGGGCTTCCTGGTCGCCGGGACTGCGAACCTGATGACCAACCTGCTTCCGGTGCTCGCCGTCGAGTACGCGGGCCTGCCGGCCGCCGCGGCCGGGGGCATCTACCTCGTCACCGCCGTGGTGAGCCTGTCCGGGCCTGCGTGGGGTTGGCTCGCGGATCGGGGCAACACACGCTGGGTGCTCGGCCTGCGCGCGGTCGGGAACGTCGTGTCCTCGGTCGTCTGGCTGGTCTCGCCCACCTATGCGGGGCTGGTCGCAGGCAAGGTCGCGGACGACGTCGGCAAGGCCGCGTTCCGACCCGCCTGGGGTGTGTTGATGGCCGAGGTTGCCGCCGAGGACCCGCGGCGCCGAGCGGCTGCGCTTTCGCAGATGTCCGCCGCCGAGGATCTCGGCGAGATGTCTGCCCCGGTCGTGGCAGGGCTGATCTGGTCGCTCTGGGGCATCCCGGCGCTGCTGATTTTCCGGATCGGCGCCGCAGTGCTCACCGAGGGATACGCGATCCGCCTGCACCGTCGGACGCGCCCGTTGGAGCAGGTGCCGGGCGACGTCGCGATGCTCGTCGCGGGCGCGCCGGCGCGACGCTAGAAGGCGGCACCCAGATAGCGGCCGGCGCAGTCGTGGCAGGCGCCCGCTGCCATGTGCCCGGGGGCCTGGAGCCTCGCGCAGTAGTCGCACCAGCGGAAGGACCGCCGTCTGCGCTGTCTCGCGGCCCGTGCGGCGTCTGCGACGTGGGCCGGGACCACGCCGTAGCCGCCCGGCCAACGCACGAGCGGATCGAGGAATTCGACCAACGGACGTTGCCCGTGCCAGGCGAGGTGTGCCGCGCCGAGGACCCACTCGTGACCCGCGATCGCGATCGCCACCTGAAGTGGCTCACCCGAGACGTAGACCTGCGGGTCCAACCCGAGCAGCATCGCGATCTCGGGCGAACGCTCCGTGTACGGCCCGGTCTGCAGCCCCGCGTCCTCGCCGGGGATCCGGCGCCATCCGCCGCCCAGCACGCGAACGAACTGGACCAGGTCCATGTTCGCGTTGCGGGCGAGGACCGCCGTGGCGTCGTCGTCGGGATGCGTGGTGGGGTCGGGAGAGCCCATCGGCGTCGGCCTCCTGCCGGATCGATCCGACGGAAGCAATTCCCCGATCCGCGCCGGGCCAACCCGCCCGGGCCGAAGCTTGGGCCAAAGCAGACGGTTGAGCGAGGACGCGTTAGAGCGGCGAGAGCTTCGTGCTCGGCAGCGTGATGCGACGGGTCTCGGAACCGAAGTTCACGACCACGCCGTGGGTGCCGTCGAGGCTCACGACCGTGCCCAGGCCGTACTTGTCGTGGCAGACCTTGTCCGCGACCTCGAACACGTCTGGCACCACCGGTTCCGCGGGCGGCTTGTTGAACGGGCTGGTCGCCAGCTGGCGGCGGGGACGGGAATCAGAGGCGCTCATGCTGCAAGTGTCCCCCGCCGGCGGCGTTTGCGCATCTCAACGGCGCGGCGACGGGGCCGGAAGATTGCGTTTCGTCCTCGATTCCGAGCGTGAACGGCCTCTCGGGACCCGGAAACCGGGCTCGCAGCGCCGGGTCTGTCAGACCGCGGTCATCCCGCCGTCGGCGGCCAGGATCGCGCCGGTGAAGAAGGAGGACTCCTCGCCGGCGAGGAACAGCGCTGCGTTGGCGATCTCTTCGGGCGTCCCGAGGCGGCCGATCGGGTACTTCGCCACGGTCTGGGCCATGCCGGCCGCGTAGTCGCCGCCGCCGCGCGCCGAGATCATCCCGTCGATCAACGGCGTGTGCACCGTGCCGGGGCAGATCGCGTTGACGCGAATCCGCCGCGGGCCGAGGTCCACCGCGACGGACCGGGTGAACGCGATCACGGCGCCCTTGGACGCGCAGTACGCGGCGGCGTTCGGGATGCCGACGAGGCCTGCCACCGAGGCGGTGTTCACGATCGAGGCGGAGTTGCCCTCCGCGGGGTTCATGTAGGGCAGCACCGCCTGCGCGCAGAGGAACACGCCCGTGGCGTTGACCGCCAGGCAGCGGTCCCAGTCCTCTTCCGCGACCTGACCGAAGGGCGCCCCGACGACGATGCCGGCGTTGTTGCACAGAACGTCGATGTTGCCGAACTGCTCTGCGGCGGCCGCGAATGCGGCCTTGACGGATGCGGAGTTCGAGACGTCGACCTGCACCGCGATCGCCCGGCCGCCGGCCTTCTCGATCAGCGCGGCGGTCTCGCCCGCAGACTCGGCGTTGTAGTCCGCGGCCGCGACGGAGGCGCCCTCCTCGGCGAACCGAAGTGCCATGGCTCGGCCGATGCCCGAGCCCGCTCCGGTGACGATGGCCGTGCGATTTTCCAGGCGTCCAGTCATGGTCGCGACGCTACTGCCGGTGTCCCGGCGGGTACGAGGGCGTTGCCGGACAAGGGGAGCTGCGGTTTTTGGTCCGGCCTGACGGTAGGTGGCTCGTATCGGCCGAACGGCCCACCCAGATCTGGACGATCGGGTGCGACCCGCCTGCTCTGTGCAACGTCGAACCGATCATGAGTCCCGACGCCACCCGTACCCGCTTCGCCGTTCGCCTTGCTCTCGCGGGTGTCGTCTTGTCGGTGGCCGGCGCGATCTTCGGCCTGGCTCTGTCGGCAGTCGGCGCGCTGCTCGTGGCGGGCGCGGCCCTGGTCGGCCTGGCGCGCTTCGCCCACCGCTCGGGCCCCGCGCCGGTTCGGCGTCTGGAGGGGCAGTTCGTCGGAGTCTGAGAGCGCGGCACCGTCGAGGCGGGTGTCGTCGACCTCGTTCTGGGGTGGCGGCCGAGGCAACCCAGGGGCGGGCAGCGGGACAGCGAACTCGCACCATCACATCCCAACCGCCGGCCGTTTCGCCGATTGTGGAGCGCGAATGTCCCGACCTATCGTGCGGAAAGGGCGGCCGCTGGCCGGCGACCTGGAGAGGGGCGCCCGTGCGACGTAGCTTCGTGCCCGCCATCGCATGCCTGTTGTTCTTGGCGAGCTGCAGTGCCGAGGACACGACCGTGGTGTCGAGCCCCCCGTCCGCCGCGGCTTTCGACGCCGCCGAAGGCTTCGACGACGTGTCGGTGGCCGCGCACGAGGCTGCCGAGTCGGGTAGGCCCGTCGAGCTCGTCAACCTGCGCACCAAGAATCGCAAGACCTTTATCCGGCCCGACGGCCAGACCTTGATTGAGCGCACCGACCCCGGGGGACAGGTCGAGCGGGAGGTGCGGAACACTCCTGCGATCGTGTTGTACGACCAGCGGATGGAGCCGAGGGCGTGCAACGGCGGCGACGGCCGCAAGGCCACGTCGCTGACGCCGAGCCTGTCCGTGACCGTCGCCGACGTCGACCACCAAGTGCGCCGCTCCAAGGTGCGCCTGTACTTCGAAGTCAGCCGCAATGAAAAGACGGTGGCCTCCGGGTACTCCGCTTGGGTCGAGCCGGGCGAGCGCGCCTCGTGGACCGTCCCCGCAGGCGCGTTGAAGGACGGCCGGTACCACCACTGGCGTGCCCGCGCCGAAGACGGCCAGTCGGTGTCGGACTGGGCGTTCTGGGGCTGGCAGTGGTTCGGGGTCAATCTGATCTATCCGCCCCAAACCTCGTGCGGCGGCGACGACATCGGATTCGACTACGTCGATGTTGGATGGCTCAACAGCTCGTTGAACTCGCTGGTCGAGGCCAACCCAGACCTGTACCAGGGCTACGGCGCGGGAACATTCGGCATCGGCCTGTACGCCGTGCGCCAGCGGGGTATCTCCGACGCGCAGGCGACCGCCCAAGCCCGCGCCGCGGGCCAGCGCGCGATCCTCGCCAACTCCGACCCCGAAGTTACCGACGAGGCCAGGCGCCGCGCGGCCTGGGCGATGCAGGTCGAACTCGTCGACTTCCGCGCGGACGAAATCGAGGCGACCTACGAAGACCTGGACGCCCGAGTTCGGCGGAAGGATCCGACGCTTCCGACCATCGCCGACCTGCAGGGCCTGTATCGCAAAGAAGCCGGAGATCTGTACGTCCTCGTAGTCACCCGAGCGATGACCGCTGCCCAGGAACACGATCTGAGGGCACGCTACGGACGGCGGATCGAGATCGAGCGAGGTCCTGCCGACGCCAACTGGACCCGGTACGAGGTCGAGCTAGCGCTCTACGACATCAACGCTCGCCGCAAGGCGCACGATCCAACGCTGCCGCCAATCCAGTTGGCGTTCGCGCCAGTGGAAGACCTATTCGCGTACGTGCAGGTTCGCTCTCTGTCCGATCTGCGAGTGAAGTCGCTCCGCCTCCAGTACGGCGAACGCATCCGCGTCGACGATGGCTCCCATCCGCCGGCGGAACTTGCGCCCGACGACGCCTGGTGAGGGGTCGTCGTAGGACGGCGGAACCGCCGGCACTGAGTTAGAACGGCGGGATGTCGTTGGTTTCCCAGGCGTTGGTGTCCACCCAGTTGCGGCCGATGCCGTCGGTGTCGGTGTCGGGCAGCGGGTTTCGGCGGCGTTTCGCGGCGTCCGCGACCGGTGGCGGCAGCACGGGGCGGACGGGTTGGTCGGGGACGTCGTAGACGTGGCGGAGCCGGGAGATCCACCGGTGTCCGTTCTCGATCCGGGTCAGGGCCCAGC
>JBQTIB010000159.1:0-24035 GCA_052389435.1 Sporichthyaceae bacterium
ACCTGCGAAGTGCCTTTCGGGTCGGTTTTCTGATGACGTCGCAATCACCAGAATCCCCGACCGGACAGGCACTTTCGCGCTTCAAGACCCGCCGGCACGCCGACGATCGTGAAACGGCGAGGCTAGCTCGAAAGTTCGGGACGGCGGCCCGGTGAGTGTTCACAGTCCCCGTCGGGCGTTGCTGGACACTTCTGCTCTCATCGACTTTCCCGCCGCCGAGGTAGCCGAGGCGGCCGACCTGGTGGCCGTGTCTTCGATCAGCATCGGCGAACTCCAGTACGGCGTCGGAGCGGCCGGGGACCCCCTAGTCCAGCTGCGTCGAAGACGACGTGTTCAGGCCGTCGTGGAGCGATTCGACGTCTTGGGCTTCGACGCCGCCACCGCCGAGTACTACGGCGCACTGGCGAACCTGATCCGCCGGCACGGCCGCGACCCAGGCCCCCGGCGAATCGACCTGCAGATCGCGGCGACGGCCGCACGACACGACCTGATCCCGCTCACCCGAGACGGCATGGACTTCACCGGTCTGGAAGCGGCGTTGCGGGTGGTGAATCTGCCGCCCCAATCCGCGTCGTGACCGGTTGGCTCCGCCCGAGTCGCTCGCCGGCGTGGAGCGAAGGACGATCCACCGAGGACGCGCAGGCTGACGCCGCGTCAGGGTGCCCGGTACGACTTTGGTACCTAAGTGTCGCGGCCGTTGTTGTCGGCGATGCCGGATGCCAGAGTGGGATGGAGGCGAGCGCCAAAGCGCCGCCGTAGACCTCCGGCCCCTTCGAGTTGCGCTCCCTGCGCGCCGCGCCGCCGGTCCCTTCGCGACGGGAGCGATGTCGACGTGACCAGCATGCGGTTGGCGATGCAGTTCGCAGGGCGTGGGCGCCTGGAAGGCCACCCCCCGGGCGACGTCGACGGGGTCCGGTTCGAGGGCCGCTTCGTGATCTACGCGATGAACGAGGACGCGGGCCCGGTCTTCGGCGAAGACGTGTCCCTCTTCGACGCCGACGCAGTCGCCAAGCACGGCCGAGGCGCGCAGAGCGCGCACTTCGTCGCGGTGCGCAGCGGACGGACCCTCGAGGGATTCACCACCGGCGAGGGCGAGGACTTCCCGGGCCACCAGATCGGCCGCGCATCCGCCGCCACGCGCATGCGGATCTACTTCGACCCCGCCCCCGACGGCTCGCGAGACTACGAGAACCGTGCCTCGTTCCAGGCGGGTACGTGCGTGGCCACCTACCGGACCGAGGAGTACTTCCAGATCAACCCCGTCGCGGGAGTCTTCGACACCCGGTGCGTGTACTCGGTCCTGGAGAGCACGCCGTTGACCTTCAACGGCCGCACCGTCGACCTCGGCGAACTGTTCCCGCGGATGATCGAGCACTCCCACGGCCAGAACCCAGCGCCCGATCCCGATCCCGAGCCCATCCCGATGGAGGAGCCGTTCCTCGAACGCGGCCCCGGCTTCTTCGCCGATCGCTTCGCCGTCGGCGGAGTCCTGTTCGCGACCGACTGAGCCCGCCCCGAGCCCGTCCCGCTTCAACGAAAGGCAGACCGCCGTGACCTCCTCCGACCTCCCCACCGGCATCGTCGACGACTGGGCCGTCCTGACCCCGGGCTACGGCCCCTGGCCCTTCCCCGTCTTCGACGTGACGCACTCCGTGGCCGCCACCGTCTCCTACATTCGCTCCGGGGACCGCAGGATCGTGCACGACCCGGGCTTCGTGCGCAGCCGCGCGGCGATCCTGGATCCGCTGAAGGAGCGCGGTTTCTCCGCCCCCGAGATCACCGATGTGATCATCAGTCACCAGCACCCCGACCACACGCTGAACATCGCGATGTTCGAAAACGCCTCCACCCACGACGTATGGGGCATCTACAAGGACGACCAGTGGCACGTCCGCTGGGCCGAGGGCGTGCAGGTCGCCGACGGGGTCAAGCTGATCCAGACGCCGGGCCACACCGACCAGGACATCACCGTGCTGGTCAACACCGCCGACGGTCTCGTGGCCTTCACCCACCTGTGGTGGACCGGCGAGGTCCCGCCCGCGGACGACCCCACAGGCACGAACAACGAGGCCTTCCACGTCCAGCGCGAGCGTGTCCTGGCGCTCAACC
The DNA here is from genome assembly GCA_052389435.1 of Sporichthyaceae bacterium. GTDB lineage: Bacteria > Actinomycetota > Actinomycetes > Sporichthyales > Sporichthyaceae > JBQTKD01. Next base: position 2,110 of record JBQTIB010000159.1, read on the forward strand.
CGGCCTGGATCGTCCCCGGCCACGGCCCCGCGTTCGAGCCCAACGCGAAGACCCCGCGCTAGGGTTCGCCGATGACGCTGGTCGACCGGCACCCGGTCCTCGAAGAGATCCTCGACGGCCACGCCGACCGTGCCGGCGACAACGCGCGGGGGTACGCCGGACTGCGAGCCCACGCCTACCGGGTCTTCAACTTCAGCCGCGAACTGGCATCCGCCGGCGGGGTCCAGCCGGACGACGAGGAGAAACTCGCCATCGCCGCAGGGTTTCACGACCTCGGCGCCTTCGCTTCCCTGGACTACCTCGGGCCCGCCATCGCCGCCATGACCCAATGGCTGGAGGCGAGTGGGCGCGGGCCGTGGCGCGAGGAACTGTCGGTGGTGTGCGCGCACCACCACAAGCTGACGGCCTACAGGGGTCCGCACGCCCGGCTGACCGAACCCTTCCGTCGTGCCGACTGGTGTGCGAGGTACTCCAGTGCACCGCGCGCTACGGCGTGCCCCGGCCGCTGATCCGAGAAGCGGTGAAGCAGTTCCCGCGGGGGAACTTCTTCACCAAGACCGTTCCCACCGCGATGGGCAAGCACCTGGTCCGTCACCCCCTCGACCCGATCCCGATCCTGCGCGGACGTCGGGCTCTGACACAGAACGGCGTTCGCCCGTCCTGAACCCGAACCGGGTCCGGGGCACGGCGCTACGGCCGTCGGGGCGGGCCCGACTCGGATCACGCGGTGCGGGACGCCGCTGTCCGCACGAAGGCGGCGGAGTCGTGGCAGGTGCGGAACTCGGCGACGCCTTCACCGCGTAGCGCTGCCTCCGCGGCGGACCCACGTGCCCCGCTGTCGGCAGGACCACCGCGCGAGGGCGCAGCCGGTGGACTGTCCCGTCCGCAGCCTGCGCCGAGCGGTTCACTGCCGGTACCGAGGAACGAAAGAAGCCTTGCGCACAAAGCGACCGCTGCGCCGGCGACGCCGACGCAGCGGTCGCTGCGCTCAGCCGCGGGGGATGAAGTAGTCGATCTTCGCGGTCTTGTCCCCGCCGAGCTGCAGCAGAGTCGAGCCTCCGCCGAGCCTCTTGTAGACGGTGTAGCCGTCGTACTTGATCCGCATCTCCAGGATGACGTTCTGCTGGGAGGGGACGCGGAAGTTGAACCCGACGTCGTGGAAGCCGGAGGCCAGACGCTTCCACGTGACGCACTCGTCGTGGCTGCCGGACAGGTCCGCTCGTCGCACGTCGCCGGGGCCCATCGAGTAGACGCCGAGCAGATAGCCGCTGTGGTTGCAGACGACCATGGTGTTGTTCGGCTTCGCGGGCTTGGCGTTCTTCGCCGCGGCGGCCGGCTTGGGGTGCGGGGTACGGACGTCGGCCGCGCCGGCGGACGCGGTCGGGGCCAGGGCACACGTCAAGGCCACGGCGACCGAAGCGAGGGCACGTCGGGTTAACTGACTCATCGGAGGGACCGCTTTCGTTGGCGATGCGGGGCGGGAGGCGTTCTGTCCGGCATCCGAGCTGGGACCGTCGCTCGAATCGATGCGTAACAAAAAGTATCGATTGGGTAAACAACATTTAAAGAGCCATCCGGGTTGTTGCCGATCCGGAGCACCTTTCGGCCGGGCCCGAGCAGGTTCGAAACCGCGCGTCGGCGGCGCTCTCGCCCAGGTCTTCGCCCGGCGCAGCGCCGGCGGCGATCGCCGTCGCCGACCTCGTCGCAGTTCGCCGACGCCACCGCGAGCGTGCGAACGCTCGCGTCTCGATTCGCTAGGCCCTGCGGCGTTCGCCATCCCCGAGGTTGGCGAGAGCCTGATTGCGCGTCACATCCTGGGTGCCTGCGCCGCCCCGCGGAGGGCGGGGCTCGCGGCCCGGACGCCTCGATCGATCTCGGGTATGGATCCGTTGCCGGCGTGCCGATCTGAAGTTCTCACGTCTCGGTGAACCGAACTCGGCACGCACGGTCGAACGGCACGCACGGTCGAACGGCGCCCACGGTCGAACCGAGGGTTCCCTCGATCGACTCGAGGATGCGCAGGCCGCCGGCATCCGCGGACACCTCGAAGCGTTCCTCGACTCCGGCCGGACGCCGGAAGGCCTCCCTTCCGTGCTCCCACCCGGTGGGGTGGGCGCCGCGACCGGCGCGTCCAGGGTTGCTCGTCGCACGGCCTGCGGCGCCGTCGATTCCAAGGGGACCGACGGCGCACGGTGGAACGGTTCGGCGCCGTGCGAGGCACCGTGGGTCAGGAGAGAAAGCGCGTCCCGCTCAGGATTTCGGCGACGCGGCGGCGGTTGCGCAACTGGGCGTGGGCGAGCGCGCGGGGCGCCGCCGCCGAGGCACAGTTCTCGGGGTGGGAGCACAGGATCAGGGGGTGGGGACCTCCGCAGGAGTCGAGCAGTGCTCGGTCGACGACGAACTCCGCGGGTGCCGAGCCGTTCCCGTCCCACACGGGCCTGCCGTCCCAGGTTCCCGCCACCACGACGTCCGCGCCGGCAACGGCCCGCCCGGCGTCGGCGGTGATCAGCAAACGCGCTCCGCTGACGACGGCAAGACCTTCGGCCTGAGCGACGACGCTGTCGGCGGGCCACCACCGCTGCGGCGCCGCCAGTCGAACGTCCAGGCCCAGGAGCGAGCCTGCCGTCAGCAGCGCGCGGGCCTGTTCGGTTCTGGCGTCGCCAACGTGACACAGCGTCAGCTGCGAGAGCGGCATGGACGTGTGCTCCAGCACGGTCAGCAGATCGGCGAGCAGGCACACCGGCGCCGGCAGGTCCGCGCCGCCCCCGGCGTTGCCTCTTCGCGCGCGGTGCAGACGCTCGAGCACTCGGTCCGACGCGCCGTCGGCCGGGCGGCGGCCGTCGGTGTGCAGCACGCGCAGTAGGCCGAGCAGTTGCGGTCGGTCGAGGCGAATGGAATCGGGCAGCCGCCCGAACCCGACGAGGTGTGCGTTCGACGCGGCCGTGGGGCGGTCGATGGTCGTCACTGGGCTCCTCGTCCGAAGGTCGGTGCCGGTGCGGCGCTGTGTTCTCGCCTTCAGCACACCTCCGCCGGCCGCCGGGTACTAGGGCCGAAGGTCCGCACCTTCGGTGCAACCGGCGGCGACCTTTGCCGTGCCCATCGACAAAGCGCCCCGTATCGCCGGGACGCCACGGCGCGGGACCGAGTCCGTCGGCCTGGACGTCGGACCCGCCTCAGCCGGTCGAGCCGTGCGCCGTCCACGACGGGCGGGCCGCGCGCGCCCGGTCCGAGACCGTGGGCGGGGACTGCTCCTCCAGTGCGGCAGAGCCGCCGGGCACTCGCTGCGACGGGTGTCGCCGGCGACCTTCCGCGGCGCCGGCCTGCACTAGACACGCGGCGTGCACGGACGAGGTGCGGGCGATGGTGGTCAGCACGAACATGACGGTCCTGCGCATGGCGAACCTCCGTCGGCAACGGGCGGCGCGGGCCGGCACTCCACGTCCAGCCGCGACTGTGGTGCGCGACACAGTATGCCAAACATTCCTCGACGTACGTTGGCGCGCGCGCCGGCCCGCCGCCGACGTCGGCCTTAGCGGCTTACGGGCGCCGGCAGGCGCCGTCGGGCCCGAAAAAGGACTCCAGGTCCGCGAGGATGGCCTTGGCGCCGACGAGGCCGATGCCGAGCATCCACGTGTCGTCGGCCACGTCGAACTGACAGCCGTTGGCCACGGCCGGCAGGCGGCCCCACAGCCCCGCCACCGCGGCGCGGGAGGTCGCCTCGGGTGAGCCGTAGGTGGTGGCGAACAGGACGTCGCCGTCGGCCTGGTCGATGCGCTCCGGGCTGATGTAGACCATCGAGTACTCGTCGTAGGACAGCGCCGGAAGCGAGTAGCCGACGTCGGTCAGCACGCTGCCGGAGAAGGTCGAGGGTCCGTAGATGCGCGTCTCCTCCGGCAGGAACCGGACGATCGCGGCGCGTTTGCCCTGGGCCCCGATCGCGCTTCCCGTGCGGTCCGCCTGCGCGTCGTACTCGGCTACGGCCGCACGGCCTTGCTCGGCCCGGTTGAGCGCCTCGGCGACCAGCGCGAAACCGTCGCGCCAGTTCGTACCCGAACCGGCGGTGAACACCGTCGGCGCGATCTGGGAGAGCTTCCCGTAGATCGCGTCGTGGCGGACGGTCGCAGACAGGATCACGTCGGGACGCATCGCCGCGATGGCCTCGAGATTGGGCTCCTCGATGGTGCCGACCGGTTGGACCCCGGGGGCCCTGTCCGCCAGGTAGGCCGGCAGGCCGTCGCCTTCGCCGCTTCGCGTCGATCCCACCGGGACCACGCCCAGGGCGATCGCCGCATCGAGGTGCGGCGAGTCCAGGACGACCACTCGCGCCGGTGCCACCGGGACCTGGGCGACTCCCTTGTCGTGGGCGACTGCGCGGGTCCCGGACGTCGCGGCGGCGGTTGTCCCCCCAGTGGGCGCCGCCGGCGCGTCGTCGCCTGCGGTCGAGCCCGCGCATCCGGCGAGTGCCACGGCGAGGAGTAGCGACGTCGAAACGGCCGCGCTTCGCGACTGGGCAAGGGAAGTCAACGACGAGCTCCTCTGCGATCCACGTGTCATTCGGCCGCCGGGAGGCTTCGCCCGGCGCCGATGCACGCCTACCGCAACTAAGGCGAGGCTAACCTCAAGCTGGGGGGATCGTGTCGTGGGCGGTGCGCTCGGGAGCCGGTGCGCGGGGCCCGCGGCCCGCGGATGTGCCCGCTCCGCTGCTCGATCGCGTCCGCCTCGAACTCGAAGCGGCGTCCGAATCTCCATCCGAGGAATCCGGCTGGCGCACCGTCGGGCGGGGTGGTTGATTGGCGAGCGATGAATCGGTCGACGGGACGGCGCCAGGTCGCGCAGACGGGCAGCGGTGCTCCGCTGGCGATCGTCGACATCGACGGGGTCGTCGCCGACGTTCGCCACCGGCTTCCGCTTCTGGAGGGTCGGGTCAAGGACTGGGAGGCCTTCTTCGCCGCCGCCTCCCTCGACCCGCCACACCCGGAGGGCGTCGACCTCGTCCTGCGGCTCGCCGAGGATCACGACGTGGTGTTCCTGACCGGCAGGCCGAGCCGGATCCGGCGGGACACGCAGCGCTGGCTGGACCGGGCGGGCCTCGGCGGCCATCGGCTCGTGATGCGTCCCGACGGCGAACGGCGCCCCGCCGCGCGGATGAAGGTTCGCCTGCTCGACGGTCTGGCCAAGGGTCGGACGGTCGCGGTGGTCGTCGACGACGACCGAGCGGTGTGCAGGGCCATGCGCGAGGCCGGGTATCCAACCCTTCACGCGGCCTGGGAGGACCGATCGCGCAGCGGCCAGGCGGCTCTTCTCGAGGCCCAGGAGGCGGACGGGCGGACCTGACCCTCCGTCGCGATTCCGAGCCGTGCGGCAGGCTCGGCCCATGCGAGTGGCGGTGCGGGTGCGGCCGGGAGCGAAGACCGAGTCCGTCGGCGGGCGTTGGGACGCCCCCCGCGGCCCGGCGCTGCTCGTGTCCGTCCGCCCCCGAGCCGTCGAGGGCAAGGCGAACGCCGCCGTCCTCGCCGCCGTGGCCGACGCGTTCGGGCTGGCACCCTCGCGGGTCGCGTTGGTGTCGGGGGAGCGCGGCCGGGACAAGGTCGTCGAACTCGACGGGCCGCCGGAGGCGCTCGCGGTGCGCTGGACGCAACTGCTCGGAGACTGACCGGCGCCCCGAGCTCGCGCGCTCAGCCGGGCGTCTCGGCGAAGGGCACGTCGTCGGTGTGCTGCAGCGCCCACCGACAGGCGTGCAGAATGCCCGCGGCGTAGTGCGCGGTGGCCGGATCCGCTTCGTCCGCCGCGCCAACGGCGGGGAGGTCCGGTTCGACCAGCCCGCGAGCCCGTCGTTCCAGGTCGCGGACCTCCCGTAGCTGCGGAGCCTGCAGGGACCCGGTCCGTTCGACGCGCCCGTGTGCCAGCGCCTGCCACCGGGACGTCGACGTTCCCGGCAGCGGGTGGCCCGTCCGCCCACGCAACCAGCCGAGCGTGGCGGCCAGGCCCGCCGTGTAGCGGGGCGCGGCGGGCTCGAGGCTCGCGACGGCAGTGCTGAAGCCCAACGCCGCCGTGTACTGCCGTTCGATGTCGACGGCGGGCCGTAGACAGCCGGCGGTGCCGTCCGGGGACACCCGAATTCGCCACCCGCGCCGTCCCGGCAGCGCGGCCGACGGTGCCGGGTTGTTCGCGGTCGTTGCGCCGCGGCGCAACCAACGACGCTGCGTCGTCACGGCTCACCGGTGCCGGTCTCGACCATCCGTGTCCTCCCCGCGACGACCTGCCCCCACGGCTACCCCGTACCGCCCGCCCGACGCATCCGGTGGCGAAGACAGGGACGGGCCTCGTGACGGGTTCGTCGACCGAGGGTGCGGCAGGATGGTGGCCAGTGCGGCGAACGGCCGCCGGGCACCGAGGAGTTCCCCGTGAGCAGCAACGACGCGTCGACGGCGGCGCTGGCGGCCGAGGCCGAGGTCGTCGGCCTGTGCCAGGACCTGATCCGGATTCCGTCGGTCAACTACGGCGACGGTTCCGGCACCGGCGAACGGGCGATCGCCGAATACGTCGCCGCGTCGCTGTCCGAGGTCGGACTGACCACCGAGATCGTCGAGTCCGACCCGGGCCGCACCAGCGTGATCGCCCGGATCGCGGGCGCCGACCCCTCGCGCGGCGCGCTGCTGATCCACGGCCACCTCGACGTCGTCCCGGTGCTCCCGCACCAGTGGACGCACGACCCGTTCGGCGCCGAGATCGCCGACGGCTGCGTCTGGGGCCGCGGCGCCGTCGACATGAAGGACATGGACGCGATGATCCTGTCCGTCGTCCGCGCCTGGCAGCGCGAGGGCAAGGTCCCGCCGCGCGACGTCGTGCTCGCGTTCGTCGCCGACGAGGAGGCCGGCGGCGTCAAGGGCGCGCACCATCTCGTGGACAACCGCCCCGACCTGTTCGAGGGCTGCACCGAGGCCATCAGCGAGGTCGGCGGCTTCTCCATCACGGTTGCGGGCAAGCGGCTCTACGCGATCGAAACCGCGCAGAAGGGCATGGCCTGGTTGCGCCTCACCGCGCAGGGCCGGGCCGGGCACGGCTCGATGATCGCCGAGGACAACGCGGTGCTCGCCCTCGCCGAGGCGGTCACGAAGATCGGCAACCACCGCTTCCCGATCCGCATGACCAAGACCGTGCAGACCTTCCTCGACGAGATCTCCGACGCCATGGGCGTGCGCCTGGACCCGGACGACCCCGACGCCCTCGTCGCGGAACTCGGTTCGATGTCCCGGCTGATCGGCGCGACCCTGCGCAACACCGCGAACCCGACGATGCTCGCCGCCGGCTACAAGGCCAACGTCATCCCCGGCGACGCCTCCGCCGTGATCGACGGGCGCTTTCTGCCCGGGTACGAGGAGGAGTTCCTCGCGACGATCGACGAGCTCATCGGCCCGGACATCACCCGCGAGTTCGTCCACCACGACATCGCCCTGGAGACCACCTTCGACGGAGCGTTGGTGGACGCCATGGTCGCCTCGGTCCAGGCCGAGGACCCGGGCTCGCGCGTCGTCCCGTACTGCCTGTCCGGCGGCACCGACGCCAAGTCCTTCTCCCTGCTCGGCATGCGCTGCTTCGGCTTCTCTCCGCTTCGCCTCCCGGCGGAGTTGGACTTCGCCGGCATGTTCCACGGCGTCGACGAACGCGTCCCGATCGACGGCCTGAAGTTCGGCGCCCGCGTCCTGGACCGCTTCCTCGCCACCTGCTGACGCGTGGTCACAGCGGCTGTACAGCGCTGGTGACCACAAATCCGCGCCAATCGCGCCCGAAAGTGGTCACCACGGCTGTACAGCGCCAGTGACCACCCCGGGATGCGGTGGCTACGCCGTGCGGACGGCGCGGATGATGCGGCGGCGCAGGCGGATTTTGCGGCGGCCGTCCGGGTAGAGGCGGACGTAGGCGAGTTCCCAGTGGCCGTACTCGGCCTCGTCGGTCAGGATGCGGTGGGCCGCGGAGCGGCTCGTGCCGCGCGGCAGGTGCATGTCCCGGAACTCGTACTCGATCATCCTCGGCCTATTGTCCAATGCGCCCCGATGTCCTCGCATGGAGATGCCCCCAATGACCGGTACCCGCCAGGCCCTGTCCCTGCTCCACGCGGCGTTGGAGAACCTCGAGGCGCGTTCGGACACCGCCGACCCGGCCGTTCGGGCCGCCCTCGCCGGACTGCGCGACGCGGCCGCGGCCTACGAGGGGACCGTGGCCGAGACCCTCGAAGGCCTCGCTCCGGCCGAGCCCCCGACCCCGTCGCCGACCGAACCGGGCGAGCCCGTCGCCTACGGTCCGCGCGTGTCGGTGATCAGTCGCTGGGACTTCAGCGTCCTGGACCGGGACAAGCTGATCGCCGAGGCCGAGTCGCTCATGGGCGAGGAGGTCGGCGACGTCGCCACCTCGATCACCCTGCTCGCGCACGTGGGGGCACGCCTCGGCCTCGCGGCCGGCGGCAACGCCAAACAGGCCGGCCTGTTCTGGCACGGCACCATCACCATGGCGATGCCGTGCGAGGTCGCCGAGCTCGGGGACGCCTGGGTGCAGGACGCCCCGTTCGCCCGCGTCGACCCGGACGAGTCCCTGTGCTTCATCACCGACGCCCTGGACGCGACCGCGGTGCCCGGGGTGCACCAGTTCGACGAGTAGCCGAGCGCGTCCCGAAACGCCTACCGGCCCCTCGTCGGGATAGTGTCCCGCGCCTAGCCCCCGCGTTCGCCAGGAGTTCGACATGAGTGAAGCCCGTACCGCCCTGGCCCGTCTGCACGCCGCGCTGGACGCGCACCTGGGCGCCGTCGAGTCCAAGACGGGGGAGAACGACCCGGCGGTGCAGGCCGCGTTCCTCGAACTGCGCGAGGCGAGCACGGCCTACGACGAGGCGATGTTCGACGAGCACGACGAGGTAACCCCGTTCGACCTCCCGCCGCTGCCCGACGACGATGACGACGACGACTCCTACGGCCCGCGCCTGTCGGTGCTGACCCGGTGGGACTTCTCGATCGTCGATGCAGACAGGCTGATGGCCTCGGCCAGTTCGACCCTCGGGGAGGACATCGACGACCCCGCCGTCGCGGCGACGCTGCTCGCGCACGTCGGTGCGCGCACCGGCCTGGCCGCCGCCGCGGCCGCTTCGAGCGTGGGGCTGCTCTGGCACGGCTCGGTGACGGCCACGGTCCCGTGCGACTACGACGAAGACGACGACGAGTGGACCGAGGACGCCTTCGCCGGAGTGGACGAGGACGACGTGCTGTGCGTGGTGTCGGACCTGCCGAGCGAGTAGGCCTCAGCAGCGGGTGGCGCTCGAGACGTCGTCGAGCGCCCCGCGGATCTCCGCCGGCAGAACGAGCGACTCCGCGGTCAGGCAGATCTTGAGCTGCTCCGCCGTGCGGGCGCCGAGCATGGCCGAGCGCACGCCCGGACGATCGCGCAGCCACGCGAGCGCGACCGCGGCCGGGGCGACGCCCAGCCCCTCGGCGGCGGTGCTCAGCGCGTCCACGACCAGTCGGCCGGCGCCGGTCAGGTAGGCGTCGACGGTGGTGGAACGGGCCGCGCGGGAGTCCAGGGGAACGTTGGCGCGGTACTTGCCGGTCAGGACGCCGCCGCCGAGGGGGGAGCCCGCGAGCACGCCCGCGTCGAGCGCCGCGGCGGCGGGGACGATCTCGATTTCGGCGCTGCGGTTCAGCAGCGAGTACTCGACCTGGTTGGCGACGATCCGCGCGCCGCTGGTCGAGGCCAGTTGCCGGGTGGCTGTCGTGGCGAACTGCCAGCCGCAGTGGTTGGCCACGGCGACGTAGCGGGCCCGGCCGGTCGCGACCGCGTAGTCCAGCGCCGAGAGGGTCTCGGACAGGTCGGTCTGCGGGTCGTAGACGTGGACCTGCCAGAGGTCGACGTGGTCGGTGTCCAGGCGCACCAGGGACCAGTCGAGTTCGTCGAGCAGGGCCCGGCGCGAGCAGTCCGGAACGCCGTCGCGCAGGCGCAGGCCGGCCTTGGTGGCCAGCACGAAGTCCGAGCGGCGCAGCGACTTGTTCAGCAGCGCCCCGAGGAGTTCCTCGGCGGTGCCGCCGCCGTGCGTCGGGGCGGTGTCCAGCAGGGTGCCGCCGGCCTCGGCGAACACGGCGAGCAGGTCCGCCGCCTCGCCCGCGTCGGTGAGCCCGCCCCAGGTGCCGGTACTCAAGCCCAGCCGGGAAACGGAGAGACCGCTGCGTCCGAGACGTCGCTGTTCCATGAGCCCACCCAACTCCGCGCGGTGGCGAGACCGCGGTGCCGACTTCCGTCGAAAGGCTAAGCCGACTCGCGTCCCGCGCTCGGGCGCCGCGCCGCGCCCCCAAAAAGAGCCCGTTGCGTCCGACCGTCCGCGGCCCATGGGCCACGTGCGGTCAGACGTCTCTGCTTTCGCGGCGCCGGCTCTCGTTGGGCGCCCTCGGCGGGAAGGAGCGGGGCGGCTAGGGTCGGTGCACCGGGATTGTTACCGAGGAGTACGACGATGCGACTGGGCTTGAACCTGGGCTACTGGGGCCAGGGCAACGACAAGAGTTCGCTGGTGCTCGCCGAGGAGGCGGAACGCCTCGGCTTCTCCGTCGTCTGGATCGCGGAGGCCTACGGCTCCGACGCGGTCAGCGTCCTGGGCTACCTCGCCGCGAAGACCTCGACGATCGACATCGGCGCCGCGGTCCTGCAGATCCCCGCCCGCGCCGCGACCATCACCGCGATGACGACCGCGACGCTGGACACCCTGACCGACGGACGCTTCAGGCTCGGGCTCGGCGTGAGCGGCCCGCAGGTCTCCGAAGGCTGGTACGGCGTCAAGTTCGACGATCCGCTGGGTCGCACGCGCGAATACGTCGAGGTCGTGCGCGCGGCGCTGTCCCGCGAGCGCGTCGACTACCAGGGCAGACACCACGTGCTGCCCCTGCCGGACGGGCTCGGCAAGCCCCTGCACCTGACCATCCACCCGCCGCGCGAGCACGTGCCGATCTACTTCGGCGCCGTCGGCCCGAAGAACCTCGCGCTGACCGGCGAGATCGGCGACGGCTGGCTCGCGCTGTTTCCGGCGCTGGAGAAGATGCAGGCGCTGATCGGCTCGATCGCCAAGTCCCGCGCCGAGCACGGCAGGGACATGACCTCCTTCGACGTCGCGCCGTCGCTGCCGTTGGTGCCGGGCGAGGACGTCGCCGCGTGCGCGGACTTCACCCGCCCCTTCACCGCCCTCTACATCGGCGGCATGGGCGCGAAGGGGAAGAACTTCTACCACGGGCTCGCCACCGAGATGGGCTATGGAAGGCAGGCCGACGAGGTCCAGGAGGCCTACCTCGACAAGCGCTACGACGACGCCGCCGCGGCCCTGCCGCTGGAGTTGCTCGACTCGATCGCGCTGCTCGGCTCCAGGGAACGGATCGCCGAACGGCTGCAGGCCTACGCGGGAGTCGGCGTCACGACGATCAACGTGATGGTCCGTCACCCGAACATCGAGCTGTGCAGGGGCGCGCTGCGCACCCTCGCCGAGGCCGCGGAGCTGTCCGGGGTGTGCGAGTGAACGAGCGCGCGAGCGAACGAGCGCGGCCGGCGGCTGCCGGGCCGGCGCGGGAGGCCGAGTGAGCACCGTCCTGCTCCTGCGGCACGGCCGCTCGACGTCCAACACCGCGGGAACCCTCGCCGGGTGGAGTCCGGGGGTGGACCTCGACGACCTCGGCCGGACGCAGGCCGACGGGATAGCCGAGCGCCTCGCGGAACTCACGCTCTCCGCGATCGTGTGCAGCCCGCTGCCGCGCTGCCGCCAGACCGTCGCGCCCCTGGCCAAGCGCCTGGGCATCAAGGTGACGATCGACAGGCGCCTCGGGGAGTGCAAGTACGGGGACTGGACCGGCAAGCCGATCAAGGACCTGGTGAAGGAACCGCTGTGGCGCGCCATCCAGGCCCACCCGAGCTCGGTGACCTTTCCCGGGCCCGAGGGCGAGTCGATGCTCGCCATGCAGGCCCGCATGGTCGCGGCCGTGCGGGACTGGAACGCCAGGATCGCGGCGGAGCACGGCGAGGGCGCCGTGTGGCTGGCGTGCTCCCACGGAGACCCGATCAAGTCCCTCGTCGCCGACGCGATGGGCCTGCACCTGGACCTCTTCCAGCGGGTCGTCGTCGACCCGGGGTCGATCACCGCGATCCGGTACACCGAACTGCGTCCGTTCGTGCTCAAAGTCAACGACACCGGCGGCGACGTCGGCGCCTACCGGGCTGCGCCTCCGCCGAAGAAGGGCCGCCGAAAGGCGGGCGGCAGCGACGCCGTGGTCGGCGGCGGGGCCGGACCGGCGGCGGCGTCCGCCGACGCCAACGGCGCCCGCCCGCGACGGCGATCCGCACCCAAGACATGATTGCCGCCCTCGACAGACTTCCCTCGGCTGCGAAGAGCCAGCCGCTCGTTCCTCGCGGCTCGCTCTTCGCTCGTCTCGGTCGTCTGTAGGGTTTGCGGCATGGCGCGCCAGGTCTTTCTCTACGATCCGCCGGAGCGGTTCGTAGCAGGAACGGTGGGAGAACCCGGGCAGCGGACCTTCTTCCTGCAGGCCCGCGGCCAGGGCCGCATCACCAGCGTCGCGCTGGAGAAGCAGCAGGTGGCGCTGCTCGCCGAGCAGGTCGACCGTCTCCTCGACGAGGTGAACCGGGTCGCAGGCGACGAGACCGAGATTCCGGAGCCGCCCGCGCTGCCCGAGGATCTCGGGCCGCTCGAGCAGCCGATCGACGAGGACTTCCGCGTCGCGACGCTCGCACTGGGCTGGGACCCGCGCATCGAGCGCCTGGTCGTCGTCGCGCAGGCCCTGGGCGAGGGAGAGCCCTCCGAGGACGCCGCGCCGCTCGTCGACGACGACGACTCCGACCCGGACGGCCCCGACGTCCTGCGCGTGCGCCTCACCGCCGCGCAGGCCCGCGAGTTCGCCCGCCGGGCCGCGTCCGTGGTGTCCGCCGGCCGCCCGCCGTGCCCGTTCTGCGGCCTGCCGCTCGACCCCGCCGGTCACGTCTGCCCACGCCAGAACGGCTACCGGCGCTGATGCGGCACGTCAAGAGCCATTGCGCACGTCATCCGCCCTGGGGGCTCGCGCGCCCGGATTGTCCCGGTTCGTGGAACCGTTTCGGCCGACACGGTCGCTCGTGACGCAGCCGGACTCCGCGCCCGATCCCGTCGCGGCGGTTCCCGTCGTCCCGGTCTCCGAGCTGGGGCTGGACAACGCCCTGACGATCCTGAGCCTGGGAACCGTCGAGGTCGTCGGGCAGCTGACCAACGCCTCCAACGCGACGCTGTTCTGCGCGGTGACCCTCGACGGCGTGACCGTCGCCGCGGCGCACAAGCCGGTCGCGGGGGAGAAGCCGCTGTGGGACTTCCCCGACGGCACGCTCGCCGGCCGCGAGGTCTCCGCCTACCGCGTCTCGGCCGCCACCGGTTGGGACCTGATTCCGCCGACGGTACTGCGCGAGGGCCCGTGGGGCCCGGGCATGTGCCAGCTCTGGGTGGAGGTCGACGAGAACGCGCAGCTGTTCACCATGGAACGGGACCGCGACGGCTACATCTCCCTCGACGCCCTCGTCCCGGCGAGCGACGAGCGTCTGCGCCGCATGGCCGTCCTCGACGTCGTCCTGAACAACGCCGACCGCAAGGGCGGCCACCTGCTGCCCACCCCCGACGGACGCGTCCAGGGCATCGACCACGGCCTCTGCTTCTCCACCGACGAAAAGCTGCGCACGCTGCTCTGGGCGTGGGCCGGTAGGTCGCTCACCGGCGAGGCCCTCGAGGTCCTCGCCCGGCTCGACGCGGACTTCGAAACGGTCCTCGCCCCCGCCGTCGCCGACCTGCTGACGCCGCGCGAGATCGCCAAGACGCGGGTGCGCATCGCACGACTGCTGCGCACCGGACGGCACCCCAAACCCCGCGAGGACGGATATCCCGCCGTCCCCTGGCCGCCGTTCTGACGCCACGTCGGGAATGTGCGGGTCGCCGGCCGGCGTTGGGCGACCGTCCAGTCATTCGTCCGTCCACGCCACCGTAGGGTTGAACCCATGCTCGCTTGGCCACCGTTGGAAGTGCCCCGCCTGCCCGGAACCGGTCCGCAGGTGCTGGTGCGCAACACCGGTTCGGGAGAGCTGACCCCCGCCGCGCAGGGCGAGCGGATGACGCTCTACGTCTGCGGCATCACCCCCTACGACGCGACGCACCTGGGCCACGCGAACACCTACGTCGCGTTCGACCTGCTCAACCGGGCCGTCCGGGACTCGGGCGTGGCGGTGGAGTACGCCCAGAACGTCACCGACGTCGACGATCCGCTGCTCGAGCGCGCCACCGCGACCGGCGTGGACTGGCGCGTGCTCGCCGAGTCCCAGACCGAGCTCTTCCGCGAGGACATGATCGCCCTGCGGGTGCTCGCTCCGGCCCACTACGTCGGCGCCGTCGAGGCCATTCCGCTGATCGCGGAGTTCATCGAGGCGCTGCGCGAACGCGGGGCGGCCTACGACGTCGACGGGGACCTCTACTTCCCGGTCGCCGTCGACCCGCACTTCGGCGAGGTCGCGCACCTGTCCCGCGAGCAGATGCTCGAGGTGTTCGGCCAGCGCGGCGGCGACCCGACGCGCGAGGGCAAGAAGGACGCCCTCGACGCCCTGCTGTGGCGCGCCGAACGTCCGGGCGAGCCCTCCTGGGCCTCGCCCGCGGGCCCGGGCCGACCGGGCTGGCACGTCGAGTGCACCGCGATCGCGTTGGACCGCCTCGGCGCGCGCGTCGACGTGATGGGCGGCGGAAGCGACCTGGCGTTCCCGCACCACGAGATGGGCGCCTCGCATGCGCATGCCCGCACCGGCGAGGTCCCGTTCGTGCGGGTCTTCGCGCACGCGGGCATGGTCGCCTACGAGGGCCAGAAGATGTCGAAGTCCCTGGGCAACCTGGTCTTCGTCTCGAAGTTGCGCGCCGAGGGAGCCGACCCCGGCGCCATTCGCCTGGCGCTGCTCGCGCACCACTACGCCAGCGACTGGGAGTGGACCCCGGCCGATCTCGAGCGGGGGATCGAACGCCTCGCGGCCTGGCGGGCGGCGGTCTCCCGCCCCGACGGGCCCGCGGCGGACGGGACGCTGGCCGCGGTGCGCGCGGCGCTCGCCGAGGACCTCGACGCCCCCGCCGCACTGGCCGCGATCGACGAGTGGGCCGCGCTGGCACGCACCGGCGAGGGGTCCGACCCCGGCGCCCCCGGGGTCGTCTCCCGGCTCGTCGACGCCCTGCTCGGAGTGGCGCTCTAACCTGCCCGTCGCCATCGGGCGGCCGGTCTATTCGCGGTTTCCGATCGGACGATGGTGGCATCGTCCGTTCGGCCAGTCTTTCGGTTCCGAGGTCCTGGGACTTTAGGTCCCCGTGGCTATTCCGGTAACCCCGCAACCGAGGCGCACCGGCGTGATCGGGGAAATTCGGACCCTTGGTGCGCGCTGTGCGGGACGACGGAATCCGCAGCGGCGGGGTGGCGGCATACGCGCTGGTCACAGCGTTCTGACGGACAGTCAATGTCCATTTGGCCCTGGTTGCGGCGCTCTGTGGAAATGCGCCCGAGCCGGCCTGGAATTGTCCGAGTGCGGAGGCGGGGAGACGACGCCCGGTGATCGCGCACTTTACCTTTCGATGGTTCTTCGGGCCGTCGACGACTTCACTTGAGGGCCTGTCGCAGGTCAATCTCGGCAGGCATTCTTCTCGGTGTCAGCGCAGCACCGCTCCACACCGAATCGGAGAGCCTCACATGACTGGTCACCGGACCTGGATGCGTCGGGTCGCGACGGTCGGCGTGCTCGTGTCGGTGTGTACCGCCGCCGGCGCCGCTTCGGCAGCCGCGGCGAGCAGCAAGCCTGCGCAGGACGATCTGCTCGGATTGAACGCACTGGTGAGTGGGGTCACCGGTGCGTTGGTCTCGGAAGAGGAGACCAGCCTGGTGGGTGGGGTTACAGCCGCGCTGACCGGGCCGCGGACGAAGGAGTCCGTGGCCCGGCCGGCCGGAACCACCACCGCCGTCCGTACCGATTCCAGCCTCGCCGGCACGGTGAAGAAGCTGCCGCTGCTCGGCGGTCTGCTCGGCTCGGTCGTCGAGGAACTTCCGCTGCTCGGGTCCTCCTCCGACACGCCCGCGGCTCCGGCCGCGGAGCCCGCGCCCGCCAAGCCGGCAGCGCCCAAGCCCGTCGCCCCCGTGGGGCCGGTCGTGGACTCCGGCAAGGCCGAGAGCGCGCCGAAGGCGATCGGCACGGCCGAGATGTCGCCGATGGGGTCCACCTGGACCGCGCCGCGCAACGCTGGAACCTTCGAACCGTCCGGGGGGTCGGGCGGGTTCGCGGGAGCTGCCGGGGACGTGGTCCGCAGCATCTCCTCGGTGCTGCCGGACAACGCGGCAGGCAAGGCAGGGGTGGGCGCGGCAGCAGTGGGGCTGATCGTGCTCGGTGGAGTGGCCGTCGCGGGCGCTGCCGGTGCAGCCGGTGCCGCAGGGCGACGCAGTCTCGTCGGGGGTGCCTGGTGAAGGGGTGGAACGCTGTGGAGAGTGGGGGCTCGGCACGCTTGTTGGACCGGGATCCGGAGGTGGAGGAGTCGGGGGGCTCGGACCGCAACCGGTGGCGGAAATGGCAGTTCGGTCTCGCGGCGGCGGCCGCGGTGCCGTTGCTGTTCGTCGGCGGCATCGACGGCTGGCCGTGGGACGGAGACGCCACGACGGCGGCTCCGGCCGACGCGCCGGCGGCCGGCGATGCCGACCCGGTGCGCATTCAGATGGCTCGCCTCAAGGTCGACGCCCTCGTCGACCCGCTCGCGGGCAACGGCGAGGCCGGCGCCCTGTCGACGCCTCGGCACGGCCGGCTCGGCTGGCTCGAGGCGGGCCCGGAGCCCGGCGAGATGGGCCGGGCCGTCGTGCTCGGTCACAGCGTCGGCGCGAAGGCGGGGGAGAAGGACGTGTTCGCCGGCCTCGGCAAGGCCAAGGTGGGCGACACCGTCGTCGTCACCACCGCCGGCTCCGAGCAGTTGACCTTCAAGGTCGTGGAAGTCGCGACCTACCGGGCCGGGGACGTGCCGGCGGAGGTCTACTCCGGTGCGGACGACCTCGCGGAGGTGGCGATGATCGCTCCGGCGGGCAAGGCCGACAAGGCCGGGGCCTTCCCCGACCGCGTCGTGGTAACCGCCGAACTGAGCGAGTAGGACCCACCCGATAGCGCAGTAGAACACCGCCGAACGTCGCCGGCGCCGTGTCCTACTGCGCTATCGGCCGTTGTCGACGCTACGCGCCGGTCGGGCCGGTGCTCGGCGGATCGTCGTCGCGGCGGCGCAGGTAGCGCTCGAACTCCTTGGCGATCGCCTCGCCGCTGGCCTCGGGCAGGTCCGCGGTGTCCTTGGCCTCCTCCAGCGTGCGGACGTACTCGGCGACCTCGGTGTCCTCGTTCGCGAGTTCGTCGACGCCCTCCTGCCACGCCCGGGCGTCCTCGGCGAGGTCGCCGAGCGGGACGGCGACGTCGAGGACGTCCTCCACGCTGCGCAGCAGCGCCAGGGTCGCCTTGGGGCACGGAGGCTGCGCGACGTAGTACGGCACCGCCGCCCAGAACGACGCCGCCGGGATTCCGGCCTGGGTGCAGGCGTCCTGGAACACCCCGACGATGCCCGTCGGACCCGCGTAGCTCGACGGCTCCATCGCGTACCGCGCCCGCAGGTCCGGGTTGCTGGACGTGCCGCGAACCGGGACGGGGCGGGTGTGCGGGGCGTCGCCGAGCAGTGCCGCGAGCGTCACGACCGTCTGGATCTTGAGTTCGCGGGCGGCGCCGAGCAGTTCGTCGCAGAAGCCGCGCCACCGCATGTTGGGCTCGACGCCGCGCATCAGCACCACATCGCGGGTCGCCAGGCGCGCCAGGTAGAACCGGGTCGTGGGCCAGGTGATGCGCGAACCGGGGCGGCCGCCCTCGATCGGCGTGGCCGCGTCCGCGGCGATCGTCGGGCGGTTGACCTGGAAGTCGTAGTACTCGTCGGGATCGAGTTCGCCGACCAGGGTCGCGTCCCAGACCGTCGCCAGGTGGGCCAGCGCGCCGGAGGCCGATTCCGCGGCGTCGTTCCAGCCTTCGAAGGAGGCCAGCAGAATCGGATCGTTCAACGTCGGAACGTCGTCGAACTCGATCACCGTACGGTGCCCCTGGGCGCCAACCGTGCCCGGAAGCAGGCGTCGCCTCGGTGGGCGTCTCGCCGTGGCCGAACCGCTTCCGTTCGCATTGGTGACGCGCACCTCCCCTTGACGAGTGCTATCAACCGTACCCAAGCGTGCGTCGCGGATAGGCTAGGACCTCGATGAACGCATCTTCTGACACCCTCCGCCAGGCACTTTCCGAACGCGTCGTGGTTGCCGACGGCGCCATGGGGACGATGCTGCAGGCCCACGACCTGAGTCTCGAGGACTTCCAGGGCTTCGAGGGCTGCAACGAGATCCTCAACGTGACCCGCGCCGACGTCGTCCGGGCGGTGCACGACGAGTACTTCGCCGTCGGCGTCGACGCGGTCGAAACGAACACCTTCGGCGCGAACTGGGCGAACCTCGGGGAGTACGACATCCCCGAGCGCATCCACGAGCTCGCCGAGGCCGGGGCGCGGATCGCCAAGGAGTCCGCGGACCACTGGACCGCGGAGACCGGCCAACAGCGCTGGGTGCTCGGCTCCATGGGCCCCGGCACCAAGCTGCCGACCCTCGGCCACGCGCCCTACGCGCTGCTGCGCGACGCCTACCAGACGCAGACCGAGGGCATGATCGCCGGCGGGATCGACGCCGTGCTGGTCGAGACCAGCCAGGACCTGCTGCAGACCAAGGCCTCGATCCTCGGCGCGAAGCGGGCCATGAAGGCCCTCGGCGTCGACATCCCGGTCATCGCGCAGGTCACCGTCGAGACCACGGGCACCATGCTCGTCGGCTCGGAGATCGGCGCGGCGCTGACCGCGCTGGAGACCCTCGGCATCGAGCTGATCGGCCTGAACTGCGCCACCGGCCCGGCCGAGATGAGCGAGCACCTTCGGTACCTGGCCAAGCACGCCGGCATCGGCGTCTCGTGCATGCCGAACGCCGGCCTGCCCGTGCTCGGCCCGAACGGCGCGCACTATCCGCTCGGCCCGGGCGAGTTCGCCGAGGCGCAGGGCACCTTCATCCGCGAGTACGGGCTGTCCCTCGTCGGCGGCTGCTGCGGCACCACGCCCGAGCACCTCCGGGCGCTGGTGGAGAAGGTCCGCGAGACCGAGAAGGGCAAGCGCAAGGTCCGCCAGGAGGCGGGCGTCGCGTCGATCTACACCCACGTCCCGTTCAGGCAGGACGCGTCCTACCTCGCCATCGGCGAGCGCACGAACGCCAACGGCTCCAAGGCGTTCCGCGAGGCCATGCTCGAGGGCCGCTGGGACGACTGCGTCGACATCGCCCGCGGCCAGACCCGCGACGGCGCGCACCTGCTCGACCTGTGCGTGGACTACGTCGGCCGCGACGGCGTGGCGGACATGAAGGAACTCGCCGGCCGGTTCGCGACCGCCTCGACGCTGCCGATCATGCTCGACTCGACCGAGCCCGCCGTGATCGAAGCGGGCCTGGAGATGCTCGGCGGCCGGGTGATCGTCAACTCGGTCAACTTCGAAGACGGCGACGGCCCGGAGTCCCGCTACTCCAAGATCATGCCGCTCGTCGCCGAGCACGGCGCCGGCGTGGTCGTCATGTGCATCGACGAGGCCGGCCAGGCCCGCACCGCCGAGCGCAAGGTCGAGATCGCGTCGCGGACCATCGACGAGCTGGTGTCGAAGTGGGGCATGCGCGTCGAGGACATTTTCGTCGACTGCCTCGCCTTCACCATCGGCGCCGGCCTGGAGGAGTCCCGCAAGGACGGCGTCGAAACCCTCGAGGGCATCCGGCTGTTGAAGCAGCGGTACCCGACGGTCCAGACCACCCTCGGTCTGTCGAACATCTCCTTCGGGCTGAATCCGGCCGCGCGCATCGTGCTGAACTCGGTGTATCTGAACGAGGCTCAGAAAGCTGGTCTCGACTCCGCCATCGTGCACGCGAGCAAGATCCTGCCGATGGCGCGCATCCCCGAGGAGCGCCGCAACGTGGCGCTCGACCTCATCTACGACCGCCGTCGTCCCGCCACCGACGACACCCCGGCCTACGACCCGCTGCAGAAGTTCCTCGAGCTGTTCGAGGGCGTCGACGCCGGGTCGATGGCCGCGGCCAAGGCCGAGGAACTGCTGTCCCTGCCGCTGTTCGAGCGGCTCGAGAAGCGCGTCGTCGACGGTGCCCGCAAGGGCCTGGAAGGCGACCTCGACCTCGCCCTGGCCGAGCGTCCGGCGCTGGAAATCATCAACGAGACGCTGCTGTCCGGCATGAAGACCGTCGGCGAGCTGTTCGGTTCCGGGCAGATGCAGCTGCCGTTCGTGCTGCAGTCCGCCGAGGTCATGAAGACCGCGGTTGCCTACCTCGAACCGCACATGGAGAAGGTCGAGGGCGAGGAGTCCGGCAAGGGCACGATCGTGCTCGCGACCGTCAAGGGCGACGTCCACGACATCGGCAAGAACCTCGTCGACATCATCCTTTCCAACAACGGCTACAAGGTCGTGAACATCGGCATCAAGCAGCCGATCGCCGCGATCGTCGAGGCCGCCGAGGAAAACAACGTCGACGTCATCGGCATGTCCGGCCTGCTGGTCAAATCGACGGTCATCATGAAGGAGAACCTCGAAGAGCTCGGCATGCGCAAGCTCGCCGAGAAGTGGCCGATCCTGCTCGGTGGCGCCGCGTTGACGCGAGCCTTCGTGGAGGAGGACCTCGCCGAGAAGTTCGACGGTCAGGTTCGCTACGCCCGCGACGCCTTCGAGGGCCTGCGACTGATGGACGCGTTCATGGCCGTGAAGCGCAAGGTTCCGGGCGCCGAGCTGCCGCCGCTGCGCAAGCGTCGCGTCGCCGGCGGGGGAGCCAAGCTCGAACTCACCCCGCTGGACCAGATGCCCGCACGCTCGGACGTCGCCGCGGACAACAAGGTCCCGACGCCGCCGTTCTGGGGCACCCGCATCGTCAAGGGCATCCCGCTCGCCGACTACTCCTCCTACGTCGACGAGCGTGCGCTCTTCCTAGGCCAGTGGGGTCTGAAGACCACCCGCGGCGGCGACGGTCCGGACTACAACGAGCTCATCGAAACCGAGGGCCGGCCGCGCCTGCGCATGTGGCTGGACCGGATCCTGGCGGAGAAGATGCTCGAGGCGGCCGTCGTCTACGGGTACTTCCCCTGCTACTCCGAGGGCGACGACCTCGTCGTGCTCTGGCACGAGGGCCCGCAGGAGGGCCAGGAGCGTCTGCGCTTCTCCTTCCCGCGCCAGCGCCGGGACCGGCACCTGTGCCTGTCGGACTTCTTCCGTTCGAAGGAATCCGGCGAGACCGACGTCCTCGCCTTCCACCTGGTGACGATGGGCAACGCGATCTCAGAGCACGCAGCCTCGCTGTTCGCCGCCAACGCCTACCGGGACTACGTCGAACTCCACGGCCTGTCCGTCCAGCTGACCGAGGCCCTCGCGGAGATGTGGCACGCCCGCATCCGCGAGGAGCTGGCCTTCAGCGAAGAGGACGGCGACCTCGAAGCCATGCTGCGCCAGGGCTACCGAGGCTCGCGCTACTCCTTCGGCTACCCGGCCTGCCCGAACCTGGAGGACCAGGAGCAGCTGCTGCGCCTCTTGAAGGCGGCGGAGATCGGCGTGGTGCTGTCCGACGAGCACCAGCTCCACCCGGAGCAGTCGACCTCCGCGATCGTGCTGCACCACCCGCAGGCCAAGTACTTTTCCGTCTGAGCCGCCTCAGGCGCCGTTATGGGGAGCATCGCCATGGCTGCAGAGAAATCCGTGTTCGATCTCGAGGCGTACCGCCGGGAGGAGAGCGAGG
>JBQTIB010000160.1:0-5729 GCA_052389435.1 Sporichthyaceae bacterium
CTGCCCGTCCGAGGACGGCATCAACGGCGCGATCCGCGCCCACTGGTCATCGCTGAGCACCGCGGTACGAGTCATGGCTCAAGCCTCGCCGAGCGACCCGGAACCAATTGGGAGACACGCCCTAGCGCGACCCGAACGGCGAAGCGAGGCGAGCGACTCGTCGAGAAGCGCGCCGAACGACTCCCCGGAACCGTGGTAATCGGCCTCGGTTCGAGCGGAAAGACCTCGCCGCTCATCGCCGCGGCGCAGGCCAACCGCCTGCTCAAGAAGCTCGGCGACCGCACCGTTTACTGGGTCGACAACGGCACGGACACCGCCGTCACTACCGCCCTTCGTGCCCTGACGCCCCATCACCCACGTGTGCTGGTCATCGCCGCCACCGATGAACCGGCCATTCCCGCGCAGCGCACGTCGTCGGATCCGCCCGGGGCTCGCGTGGTCGACCGCGTCGTCACGGCCGTCATGGCCACCTCCGCGGGCGACGCGGCTCGAGAGGGCGAATGCGCCGACGGGCTCGGCGGATACCGCGCCGTGCCCATTGCGGACTGCGAATTCGCGACCTCGCGTCCGAACCCCCGTACCTGCGCCGACTCGATCCGCTGGGCGCTCGCCCAGGCCGACCAAGCTCCGCGCTGGGAACGCAAGTGCCTGCACTTCGTCGCCCGAGCCAACGGATGGTCCGCGTCCGGCGTCCGTTCCGCGGCGGACTACTGGGCACAGGCAGGCGATCGCCACCTCGACGACGCGAACCCACCCGCCGGAGCCCTCGTGTTCTGGGACACGGGCAAACGCGACGGGCACGTCGCCCTCTCGGTCGGCAACGGCACCGTCGTCTCCACCGACATCGCGGGACGCGGCAGCGCAGCCGCCGTCGCGCTCACCACCGTCTCGCAGCGGTGGAACGCCACCTATCTCGGGTGGACACCGCCCTTCTTCCCCCACGGCGTCTGATCTCGCCTCGGCACCACCACCTGATTGACCGTCAAATAAGGAGAACCGATGTCGATGCTCGCCCACATTCTCGCCGCCACCGCGGTCCGGGTACCCACCGCAGACGTCGTTCCGCCCGTCGCACCGAACAGCGCCGGGATGCCTGGCGCCGCGGCGATCCAGACCATCATGGGCTGGTCGATGTCCCTGGCGCTGGCCGCCTGCGTCCTCGGCGCTATCGGATCCGGTGCCGCCATCGGCATCGGTCACCTGTCGAGTCGGCCGCACATGGCCGAACGCGGCAAGGTGGGCCTGATCGCGGCAATCGTCGGAGCGGTCGTCGCGGGTTCGGCCGTGCGACTGGTCAACACCGGCTACGGCCTCGCCTGATGGCGAGCCCGTTCACGGCGACCGACGCGCTGCGGCGCCCGTCGTCTCGCCGAATCGCCCTCGCAGTCGGCGTTTCCGCCGTGCTCGTCGCAGGCTTGTTCGCGCTGCTCCTGACCGCCCTGTCTGTGTTCGGACCGGGGGAGCGAGGCACGCCGGCGGCCGTCCCCGCCCCTGCGCCGGTCGTCGACGCGCCAGCGGAATCGGTCACCGACGATGCGCTCGGCGACGACGAGCTGGTGCTGCCGCAGCCGGGTGAGTACGTCGGCGGCGTTCCGGTCGGCTTCCCACGCAGCGACGCGGGAGCGGTGGCAGCCGCGTACGGCTACTCCCGCATCGCCACCGGCCTGGACGTGCAGGGCACCCTCGATGCTCTCAAAACGATCTCCGCCGCCGACAGCGGATGGTTCGCCCGCGCACGCCCACAGATCGCGGACGGTCTCGTCGCTCAACGCAAGAGCCTCGGGCTCCCGGCCGTCGGTTCCACGTGCTCCGCCCTGATCAACGTCACCCCTTCCGGGTACCGAATCGACCGCGAGTCCGACGGGACGACGACGGTCCGGACCCTCAACGTAATCTCCACGCAGGCCGCCGACGGCACCACGTCCACCGGCACCGTCGTGTTCCGGTGGGCGCTGCGCTGGGACGGCGACCAATGGCTCGCCGTCCGCACCTTCCTCGACGAGGCGGACGAGGCACTCGCGGTAGCTCCCTTCACCAGCGCCGCGCACTCCAAGGGCTGGAAGGTGGCGCGCGGTGGCTGAGTGCGCCTTCTACGACGTCGCGTGCAAGGCCCGCGGCTCCCTCACCGGCGCCGTCACCGGAGCCGTCGAATCCGCCTTCGACAAGATGTGCCGCGCCTTCGCCGAGGCGGGCGCCGCGGTACTCAAGGCTGTCGCCGACGGATTCCTGGCTTCCTCCACCATCGACCTGAACAAGGCCGGCATCGACAGAGTGCTCGTGGTGACCACGTCGATCGGCATGGGCCTCGCACTCCTGCTGCTCCTGGCACAGGTCGTCCGCACCGGCCTGACCATGCGCGGAGAGCACCTCGCCCGCGGACTAACCGGCGTGCTCAAGGCCGCCGTCGCGACCGCGTCCGTACTGACCGTCGCCACCGTCCTGCTTGCAGCCGCCGACGCTATGAGCGAGTCGATCCTGGCGGCCACGTTCGGCAGCACCGAGGCCTTCTCCGAACGATTCGCCCGCGCCGTCACCTTCGCCGGCATCGGACAGGGCAACGCCGCAGCTCCCGTCGCGCTCCTGCTGATCTTCGGACTGCTCGCAGTCCTCGTGGGCGCGATCCTCTTTGCGGAGATGCTGTTCCGCCACGCCGCCGTCGTCGTCATCGTGGCCACCGCACCCATCGGCGCCTCGGGACTCGTCGCGGGAGCGAGCACCGGATGGTGGCGCAAGCTCGTCACCGCCGGACTCCAACTGATCTTCCTCAAGCCTGTGATCGTGCTGGTGTTCGCCGTCGGCGTCGGCGTCGCGGGGGAGAGCCAGGACGTGCTCGGTGTCCTGGCCGGTCTGGTGACTCTGCTGCTCGCGGCGTTCGCGTGGCCGGTGCTCGCGCGCTTCTGCACCTGGACCTCGGCCCACGTCGCCGACGCCGGAGGAGCAACCGCCTTCGTCGGCGGCTACCTCGGAGCTGAAGCACGCCACCTGCCCCGCCGCATGATGTCCCCGCAGGCGAGCGGATCGTCATTCGACTCCGACCGCGCAACCATCGCCCGCAACAGCTCGGTCATCGACACCGCCTCCGGCACCTCCTTCGGAGGCGGCGGTGGGGCGGGCGCCGCTTCGTCCTCCGCCGCGGCGGGCGCCACCGCCGGTGTGGCCGTCGCAGCACAGACCGCGACCGCCGTCCTGGACCGGGCCCAGGCGCGCATGAACGACACCGCCGACCACGGCGGCCTCGGCAGCTCGGACACGTCGTCGCGATCCGACGGACCGTCAGACGTCCCGCCGCCGTACTTCCCCGACCGACCGAACGGAGACAACTCGTGAGCATCACTCGCACCGAGTCGCCCACGCCGCTCTACGGCGGCTGGCAGCGGGAACGATTCGGCTTCCTCTTCGGGCTCTCGGGCTCCCGGTTCGCGTTGGCGGTGTGCGCTCTCCTGCTGGTCCTCGCGCCTGTGACCGCTCAGTCCCTAACGGTTCTGGTCGTCGCGTGGCCGCTGGCCGGGCTCCTCGCTCTGCTGGTGTGGACCCGCGTGCTGGGACGTTCGGCCGTCGAGTGGACCGGCCACGCTCTTGCGTTCGGCGTCAA
This sequence comes from Sporichthyaceae bacterium, assembly GCA_052389435.1. GTDB lineage: Bacteria > Actinomycetota > Actinomycetes > Sporichthyales > Sporichthyaceae > JBQTKD01. The sequence goes on from JBQTIB010000160.1 coordinate 3,593, forward strand.
CAGAGCGCTTGGCCGCAACGTCTTCCTCTCCGGCACGCTCGCACCGCACTCCTGCGCGGATCCCGCGGGTCCGGCGCCCATGGATCTTCCGGGCCCGCTCGCCGCGCTCCGTTTCCTCGACGCCGACACCCAGGGAGTCCTCGGCGCACTCGCGCCGTCCGGCCGGATCGCCGTCGTCCACCACCCGCTGGACCGCACCTTCACCGCCGTGGCCAAGATCCGCTGGACCGGCATCGCACTGGCCGACTCTCAGCGCCGCGAAGCGCGCGTGGCCGGATGGGGCGGCCTGCTCGCGCAACTGTGCACCGAGGCGAGTCCGTTCACGCGCATCGCCGTCGTCCAGCGAACCCTGCCCGACGACGGAACGGCGCTGCGGCGCTGGACCAGCGGCGCCGTCCGCTCCAACGCGCCCGCGTTGGCCCTCGACGTCGTGGAGGAGCTGACCACGCAGGCCCGGATCACCGGCGCCGCGCATGACGCGTGGCTCGTCCTCACCCTCGACGTCGCCCGCGCCCGGACGCAGATCCGCGCCGCCGGCGGCGGGGAGCAGGGCGCCCTCGCGGTGCTGACGCGGCAGCTCGCAGCTGCGTCCACCTCCATCGGCGCCGCGCACCTGGAGATCGTCGAATGGCTGGCGGTGCGCGACCTCGCGGAGGTCGTCCGTAGCGCGTTCGACCCCACCGTGGCTCCCACACTCGCGGCCCGTCGTGCCCAGGCCGGTGGACTCCCGGCAGGGGTGGAGCCGAGCCTTGCAGGTCCGGCGGCGGCGGAGGCTTCGTGGTCGCACTATCGCCACGACGGTGCCTGGTCGGTCACTTACGGCATCCACGACTGGCCACGGGCGGGCGTACCCGCCTGGTTCCTTCGCCCGGTCCTCACTGCGCAGCACACCGCGCGACGCAGCGTCGCGCTGCATGTCGAACCCGTACCTGCGCGCGAAGCGGAGAAGGCCGTCATGCGCGCACGTACCAAGCGGCAGGTGGCGGTCGCCATGCGACACCGCACCGGCCAGCTCGTGCCGGAACACGAACGGCAGGCTCAGCACGAGGCGCACGAGCAGGACGCCCAGCGAGCCCAAGGCCACGGCCTGGTCCGACTCGCCGGGTACCTCACGGTCACCGTCACCGAGGCGAGCCAGCTCGACCTGGCGTGCTCGGAGCTCGAGACCGACGCCGCCCAAGCAGGGCTGGAGGTCCGACGTCTGTGGGGCGCGCAGGACGTCGGCTTCCACGCGACCGCCCTGCCGCTCGGGCTCGGTCTGCCGAAGCGAAAGGCACTCGTATGACGCTGCATCAGGAAATGGCGACCGGTGTCCCTCGACCGCGTCGTGTCGCCCCGCGGAAGGGTTGGGCGGAGCGAGGCGCGGGCCGTGCTGCGGTTCTGCTGCGCCCCGACCCGCATCGCGCGACGACTGCCCAGGCACAGGGCATCTTCCCCTTCCTGACCGGTGCGGCTCTGCCGCCCGTCGGCGCGGTCATGGGCTGGGACGTGCTGTCACGGGCGACCTTCACCTGCCACCCCGTCGAATGGCTGCACCGCGACCTCGTCGCCAACCCGAATCTGCTGTTCACCGGTGTCCCCGGCTCGGGCAAGTCGGCGACGATGAAGGCGCTGGCGCTTCGGTTGATGGCGTTCGGCGTCAAGGTTCTCGTCGCAGGAGACGTCAAAAACGAGTACGCCTCCCTTGCTCGTGCCCTGGGCGTCCAGCCGGTCGAGATCGGGCCCGGTCTGCCGGCTCGACTGAATCCGTTGGATGCGGGGCCGCTGGGCCAGGGCTTGCTCGTCGATGCGGACGCGGCACGCGAGCGGCTGGACGAGATCCACCGTCGCCGGGTCACGCTCCTGGACACCCTGCTCACGATGCAGGTCGGCCGCCCGTTGAGCCCGTTCGAGAAGGCGGCGCTGTCCTACGCCGTCCGGCGGGCAACCGGGCAGGATCGTGGCGCCTCGATCCTGCGCGATCCCACGATCCCGCAGGTGTGGCGGATTCTCGCCAACCCCGACGCCGACCCCCTGTGCGTCAGGCTGATGTGAGACACCTCGGGTAGTTCTTCTTCCCTTGCACGGGGCGAGATCGGGCTTGATCACGTTGACTCTCACCACTGCTGACCTGCGGGCCGTTGCCGGCGATGATGGA
>JBQTIB010000161.1:0-22688 GCA_052389435.1 Sporichthyaceae bacterium
CACCTGCGAAGTGCCTTTCGGGTCGGTTTTCTGATGACGTCGCAATCACCAGAATCCCCGACCGGACAGGCACTTTCGCGCTTCAAGACCCGCCGGCACGCCGACGATCGTGAAACGGCGAGGCTAGGCCCGGGTCGACCACTGGCTCCGCTGTCTCGCGCGGTGCGCCGCCGGCGCCCAACTGGGCGCCCGTGCCCACCGCGGCGACCGAACCGTTACGGTTCCGCCCATGACGGCGTCCGCTGCTCCCCACGCGCCATCGGGCGGTGTACGGGCGGAACTGGCGAGCCGCATCGCTGCGGACGGGCTCTCGCTGCTCGACGCGTGGCTCGGTCCGAAGCCGGTCAAGCAGGACATGCTTGCGGTCCTCTACGCGGGCCGCCACCTCCTGCTCGAGGGGCCGGTCGGCTCCGGCAAGACGCTGGTCGCGTCCTCGATCGCCCGCGCCCTGCCCACCGTCGTGCTTGCCGGCTGCGACTTCGGCTGTCTTCCCGGCGAGATGGCGTGTCCCCAGTGCCGAGCGTGGGGCGCGAACGCCCCGCCGCCCCGCGAAGTCGCGGGAACCGCGCGCCTGGTGCGCGTTCAGGGCTCCCCCGACCTCGTGCCCGAAGACCTCGTCGGCGATCTCGACCCCGCCGCGGCACTGCGCTACGGGGCCTCCGACGTCCGCGCGCTGCGCCCTGGCCGACTGCTCCGGGCACACCGGCGGATCCTGTTTCTCGACGAGGTGAACCGCCTGTCGGAGCGTCTGCAGAACCTGCTGCTCGAACTGCTCGAAGAACGCGCCATGACCGTCGGCGGCTACGACGTCCGGTTCGACATCGACACCGTCGTGGTCGCGACGATGAATCCGGCCGAGTACGTCGGCGTCGAGCGACTCTCCGAAGCGCTCGCCGACCGCTTCGAACGCGTGCGCCTGGACTACCCGAGCCCCGAGGACGAGGTTGCGATCCTGCGCGGCCGCGTACCCCACGTCGCCGGGGTCGAGCCGCCGCCCGCCGACGTCGCCGACACCGTCGTCGGGTTCGCGAACGCGCTGCGCACCGACCCGGCGGTGCGTACCCCGCCGAGCGTGCGAGCCGCCCTGTCCGCCTACGAACTCGCCGCCACCCACCATGCGCTCAATCCCAGGGCGGGCTGGGACGGCGCCGTCGTCGCGGGCATCCGGCTGGCCTTCCGCGGGCGCATCGCCCTCGCGCACACCGTCCCGGACCCCGACCGAGTAGACGCGTGGCTCGAATCGCGGCTCGAGCAGTCGGTGTGACCGACGCTCGCGACGTGCACGCGGATCTCGCCGCCGTGGCGGCGCGCCTGCGCGCACATCCCGACGTGCTCGCCGGCCCGAGCGTGCGGGCGATGCTCGCCGCCGCCGAGCTGCACGAATCGCTGGCGACGGTTGCGGGCGGCGACTCGGACCTGCACCGGCTCGTCCGCGCCTGCCTGATCGCTCTGCCGCACCGCCTGCGCGTGGCGGCGGGAGTCGACGCGGCCCGGCTCGTCGTGGACGCGGTGCTCGACTCGCTCGACGCCGCGGACGAACCCGACGAGGACTCCGAGGACGCACGGGAGGACCCGACCGCGCAGGAGCGGGGCGTCTACGAGCTGCCGGTGTTTCGATTGGAGACGCGCGGCAACGACGCCGAGCCGGGCGGGTCCGTCGGACCCTCGGCGGCGGCCTTCGACCTCGGCGCCCTGTTGGACCGCATTCTCCAGCCCACCCGTCGGCCCGGCCCCGCCGAGGGAACCGCGCCCTCCCCCGTCCCGCCGCTGGCGGGGGAACGGTCCGTGCCGGTGCCGCTGCGGCCGGGAGACCGGCTGCGGGAACTGTCGGTGCGCGCGACCCAACGCGCCGCGCTGCGCCGCGGCATCGATCTGACGGACGATCGGTTCGTTCCGCCGGAGGTGTTGCGCCGTCGGCCGCCGCATCCGCGGGTCACCTGCGACGTCGTGCTCGCCCTCGACGTGAGCGAGTCGATGACCGGCGGCGCGGTGGGCCCCCTGGCTCGGGCACTCGTCGAGGACGCCACCCGCGCCGGACACCGCGTCGCACTGCAGGTCTTCGCCGCGGTCGTCACCGACGTGTGCGGGCTGAGCCGTCGACCGCAGGAACTGCTCGCGGCCGCTCGCCAGTACACCCCGGCCAACCCGACCAACCTGGAGTTCGCGGTGTGGGCGGCCACGGACCTGCTGCTGCGGACCGGCTGGCGCGCGCACCCCGGGGTCATCGTTCTGGTCACCGACGCCGAGCCGACGATCTGCGGGACCGCCGCCGCGCCGGCGCGCGGGCACGGCGTCGGCACCTCCCGCATCGCTGCACTCGACGCCGCCGCGAAGGCCCGCGCCGCCGGCCTGACCCTTTCGGTCCTCTATCCGCCGCCCGGCTCCGTCGCCCGCGTCGACCCGACCTTCGCCGCCGCGCTGGCCGGTGCTGGCGGAGGCATCGCCCACACCTACCCCGTGCACTGAGGGTTCGTCAGAACACTGCTCCGGCGCCCTTCAGCGCGTCGAGGACCCGCAGCGCAAGATCGAGCTGGAAGCGATTGTCGACGCTTTTGAGGTCCAGGCCGAGCACGTCCTGCACGCGGGCGATGCGGTAGCGAACGGTGTTGGGATGCACGTGCAGCAGCGCGGCCGTGCGCTCGAGGTGACGGTCCTGGGACAGCCAACCGCGCAGGGTTCGCACGTAGTCCGTGCCCTCCTCGGCATCCGAGGAAAGGATCGGACCGAGCGTGCCCTCGACCATGCCCTCCAACGTCTTGCGCGAGGAGCCGCCTGCGGCGAGCAGCCCGGTCAGGCCGAGGTCGGCGGCGGTGAACACCGCGCCCGGCTCGGAGTGGCGGCGAGCCAGATCCAAGGCGAGGGAGGCCTCGCCGAACGCCTCGGCGAAGTCGCGTGGGGACGTGCAGCGGCGCCCGACCCCGGCGGCGAGACCCTCTCGCGGCAGCGTGCGGTGCCGGAGGAAGTCGCGTGCCCAGTCCTGCGGGCGAACGCCCGCGCGGGCGGGCAGCAGCACGATGGCGTCGCCGTTGCGGTTCACCGTCACCGCCCCCGGGTGGGAGGCGGCGACGGCACGCTCCAGCTGTTCCATCGCAGCACCGCTGAGCGGCACGGCCTCGGCCGTGGGCTCCGTTTCGCTGCGGCGCGCGCCGATGCAGACGACGTGGTGGGGCTGGTTCAGGTCCAGGCCGAGCAGCGCCGCGTCGGACCGCAGCGCCTGCGGGTCTCGACTGCGAACGATCAACGCGTCGACGAGGTCGCGCCCCGCGCGCCGCCGGGCTTCGACGCTCGCGCGGATCGCACGCAGCTGTAGCCCGAACATCGGCGCGGCAGCGCGCAGAGCCGTCTGCTCGGCGGCGGTGAGCTCGCGGTCCCCGGCGACCTCCAACCGCTCGCCGGTTCGGCCCGGCAGCGCGGCACGGAAGCGAATCGGATCCTCGATCGGCGCGGCCCCGATGAGCGAGTGCCCGTCGGCGTCGACCAGGTCCACCGGCAGTCCGAAGCGACGGTGCAGCAGAACGACACCCGCGGTCAGATCGCCGGTCGCGGTGAGGACGTCGGCGAGATCCCCCTGCAGTTCCAGCATCGCCTCCACCGCGGCGCCGCCGCCGTCGGCGCCGGGCAGCGGAGCCTGCCGCCGACGCAGCCGGCCGATGGCGACGCCGCAGTCCGCCGCGATGTCGGAGAGCAGGGCGAGCTCGTCCGGGCGCCAGTCGAACGCCTCGCGCCGGGCGGCGTAGAGGACGCCCACCACGCGTCCGCCGAAGGTCAGCGGCGCGCACATCGCCGCCCGGATGCCCTCCTCGTCGATCATCGTCTTCTGCGTCGGAGCGCGCCGCGGATCGTGGCGGTAGTCGCGGACCGAGAGCGGACGATTCTCGGCGGCGACTCGGCCGCCGACGCCGACGCCGAGAGCGAGCGTCCACTCGTTGGCCATGCGGACGGTGCGCAGACCGGAGTGCGCGGCCATGGTCAGGTTCGTGTCGTGCAGCAGACCGCACCAGCTCACCTCTGCGCCGGTGGCCTCCCGCACGGCCGCGACCGCGAACGCGGCGACGGCCTCGGGTGCCCCGGCGGTGAGCAAGTGCCGTAGAAGTTCGGTGACCACCCCGGCGTCGGTCTGCGAGGGGCCGCGCGAGGGGCGCTGACCTGCGCCGACGCCTGAACTCAACCTGCTCACGCCCCCAGGCTAGATCCGGAAGCGCCTCGGGCGCGAGAGACTCTCTTGGCAGAATCTGCCAACGCCAGCCGCCAGCTTTGTCAGCAGGCGACAGGAAGAATCTAGCCGATCGATGCCAGGGTCTGTCGCACCGACGGGCGGAGGCGGACATGGCACGGGCCCAGGGCCGGATCGAAAGCCTGATGCGCGAACGCGTCGAGCAGCACCCCGACGCGGTATGGCTCAAGTGGCAGGACGAACAGGTCACCTGGAGCGAGGCGTTGAGCAACGCGCTGCGCGCGGCCAACGGCCTGCTCGAGCTCGGGGTCCGTCCCGGCGACCGAGTCGCGCTCATGATGGCCAACCGGCCCGAGTTCATCTGGACCCACCTCGGGATCCAGTTCATCGGCGGGTACTCGACCCCGGTGAACATCTCCCAACGCGGCGTCACCCTCGAGCACATCCTCGCCGACTCCGACACGACGACGATGGTCTTCCAGAACGACCTGCGCGAGGTCGTCCTCGCCGCCCGCGACCGGGTACCGGGGCTGAAACACCTCGTCGTTGCCGACGGCGCGGCCTCCGGTTCCGTCGACTGGACGCTGGACCGACTGCTGTCGGCGCCCGACACCGAGCCGGACGTGGAGCTGTCCGAGACCACCGGCGGAGTCGGAATGCTCTACACCTCCGGCACCACCGGCCCGCCCAAGGGCGTGGTCGCCACCGGCTACGACCTGACGCCGCTGTTCACCGTGTTGGCCGCGGCCGACGTCAAGCCCGGCGAGACCGTCTACAACCCGCTGCCGCTGTTCCACGCGAACGCGCTGCTGGTGTCGATGCTCGGGTCCATGTTCGTCGACTCGAAGTTCGCGATGGCGCCGAAGTTCAGCGCCTCGCGGTTCTTCGACGACTGCCGCCGGCACGAAGCCGTTTCCTTCAACACCCTCGGCGGCATGATCTCCATCCTCATGAAGCAGCCGCCGCGGCCCGACGACCGCGACCACGACGTGCGCGTCGTGCTCTCCGCCGGATGTCCGCCGGACCTGTGGGAGCCCTTCCAGGAGCGTTACGGGGTCAAGCTCATCGAGTGGTTCGGCATGGTCGACTCCCCTGGGATCCTGCTCAACACCGACGGCGTCGTCGGGTCCATGGGAGTGTCCGGCGTGGCCGGCGTCGAGTTCCGCGTGGTGGACGACGACGACAATCCGGTGGGTGTGGACGAGGTCGGCGAGCTCGTCTTCCGCCACCCCGCAGGACGTCTGACGTACTATCACAAACTTCCGGACGCCACCGAGCACGCCTACCGCGGCGGCTGGTTCCACTCCGGCGATCTCGCGGCCGTCGACTCCCACGGGTACTTCTACTACAAGGGCCGCAAGAAGGAGTCCATGCGACGCCTGGGCGAGAACGTGTCCGCCTGGGAAATCGAGACGGTGCTCAACGGCCACCCCGAGGTGGTCGACACCGCCGCCCACCCGGTGCCGTCCGAACTCGGCGAGGACGAGATCAAGGTCTGCGTGATCCTCCGGGAGGGGTCCAAGCTCACGCCCTCCGATCTCCACGAGTACTGCCGCACGCACATGGCCCGCTACGCGATCCCGCGCTACGTCGAGTTCGTGGAGAAGCTCCCGAAAACCGCGACCGAACGCAACCAGTACGCGGTCCTGCGGGCCCGGGGGATCACCGAGGACACCTGGGACGCGCAGCGGGAACTGACGGAGAGCACCCGATGAACGAGGTGTACGTGGCGGGCACCGGGATGACCGCCTTCGGCAAGTTTCCCGACGCCACCACGCGTTCGCTCACGAACACGTCGGTCGCGGCGGCGCTGGCCGACGCCGGCATGCAGGCCGGCGACGTGCAGATGGCTTTCTTCGGCAACGGGGTCGGCGGTCTGGTCACGGGCCAGGAGATGATCCGCGGGCAGGCGGCACTGCGGCACACCGGACTGCTCGGCGTTCCCATCGTCACCGTGGAGAACGCGTGCGCCTCCGCCTCGACGGCCTTCCACCTCGCCTACAACGCCGTCGCGTCCGGGCAGGTCGACGTGGCGCTCGCGGTCGGCACGGAGAAGATGGCCATCGCCGACAAGAACCGCGCCTTCGACGCGATCGGCACCGCCATCGACCTCGAGCAGCGCGCCGAACTGCTCGCGACCTTCGGCGGCGGAGACGAGGTCTCCGCGGACCGCTCCCTGTTCATGGACATCTACGCCTCGCTCACTCGGGCCTACGCCGAGCGCAGCGGAGCCACCGTCGCCGACTTCGCCGAGGTCGCGGTGAAGAGCCACGAGCACGCCGCACTGAACCCGAAGGCGCAGTACCGCAATCGGATCACCGTCGAGGAGGTCCTGGCCTCGCGGACGGTCTCGCATCCGCTGACACTGCTGATGTGCTCGCCGATCGGCGACGGCTCCGCGGCCGTCGTACTGACCCGCTCCGACCTGCTGCGCGGCCCCGAGCGCGTCCGCGTCGCCGCGTCCGTGCTCAAGTCCGGCACGGACCGCACCAACGGCGAGGCGTCCTCGCTCAGCCGCGCCGTGCGGCAGGCCTACGAGACCGCCGGTCTCGGCCCCGCCGATCTCGACGTCGTCGAGGTCCACGACGCCGCCGCGCCCGCGGAGCTGATGGCGTACGAGGAACTCGAACTGTGCCCCGCGGGAGACGGCCCCAAGCTGCTGCACTCGGGCCGCACCCGCCTCGGCGGCAACCAGGTCGTCAATCCCAGCGGAGGCCTGCTGTCCAAGGGCCATCCCATCGGCGCGACGGGCTGCGCCCAGATCGTCGAAATCGCGGACCAGCTCCGCGACCGGTGCGCAGGCCGACAGGTGCCGGGAGCACGGGTCGGGCTGTGCGAGAACGCCGGCGGGTTTCTGGGCGCCGACAACGCGGCCATCGTCATCACCATCCTGACCACCTGACCGGTACCAAGACTCGGCCCGCCCAACACAGGAGGAGTTTCAGTGGAGTTCAAGCAGGTCATCGGAGACCGCCGCACCATCCGCTTTTTCGACCCGAACCGTCCGGTCGAGCCCGAGAAGCTGCAGGTGATCCTCGAGGCCGCGAATCTGTCGTCGCGCGCGGTGAACGCGGACTTCGCCAAGGCCATCGTGTGCCTGCGCGACGAACTTCCGCCGGACGTCGTCGAGTCCCTCAAGACCCCGACCACCACGACGCAGTTCGACCTCGCCCCGGTCTACATCTTCTGGTACGGCGACTCGAAGTTCGCCGACGGCGCCCAGGAGCGCCTGAAGGAGCTGACCGATCTCGGCGCACTGCCCGCCACCCACGGCTGGTCGCACGCCTACGTCGAGGAGGTCGCCTACGCCCAGGTCGTCGCGCCCATGTCGCAGATCCCGATGGCGAACATGTGGGCGATCTCCGTCGAAACCGGCCTGGCGATCTGTCAGGCGCTCCTCGCCTGCATCGACGAAGGACTGGGCACCGGCCTGCACGCCTTCAACACCGAGGTCGCCAAGAAGGCCCTGAACGTGCCCGACCACTGGGTGCCGATGTGGGTGCAGTTCGTGGGCTACCCCGCCGAGGACCGCCTCGGCGGCGGCGCGCGCCCGCGACGTCCGCTGAGCAACAGCTACCACCGCGGCGCCTACGGCACGCCGTGGGAGGACGTCCCCGGCGTTGCGGACAGGCTGCGCGAAGCCGGAATGCTCCAGGACGGCATGGACGCCGACAAGCGTCACGCCGAAGTGCGCGAGCTCGCCAAGCGCTTCGCCCTTCCGCTGTGACGGCGCAGGACCTCGCATCGGCTCGAACCGTCAAGCAGTGGTTCGCGAGTGCCCGTCTGGAGTCCGAGCCCGCCGAGGACCTCCAGACGCGGCTCGACCTGCTGGGCGGTTTCCTCGCCCACGTGGGCAAGGACGCCGACGAGCTCGTCGAGTACTGCTTCCTCAGGAAGAAGGACACCGGTGAGCGCTTCAGCAGCGTGAAGCGCCGCGGCGAGGTGAACGACTGGATCGAGCAGTACGTCGCCGCCCGCGAGTGGACCGGCAAGGACGCCGTCATGAACGGCAACACGCTGCGCAGCTTCATGATTCACAACGGCGCCGTCATCCAGGGCAGCGCCTGGCGCGGCTGACCGGGACGCAGCCGCATGTGGGCTCGGCCCGGCCACGGCACCTCCTCGTGGCCGGGCCGCGGCCTGTCGACCGAAGCGCCAGGAGGCAACCATGGAGTTCAAGGAAGCGGTCGGCACACGCCGAACGATCCGGTTCTTCCAGCCCTATCGACCGGTCGAGAAGGCGAAAGTCCAGAAGATCCTCGAAGCCGCCCGCCTGCAGAGCCAGCACGGCAACGCCCAACTCGTCCGCAAGGCCATCGTGGTGACCAAGGGCGAGACTCCCGACGATCTGCGCAGCGGGCTGATCGACGCCCTGTACAACCAGCCGCAGGCCGCGCAGGCTCCGGTCGCGATCGTGTGGGTGCAGGACATGGCCGGCTGGGACCGTGTGCGCGCCAACCGCGCGCAGCTCCTCGACGCCCTCGCGCTGTCCCCCGGCTCCGGCGGTACCGAGCAGTTCGCCGTCGCGACGGAGGAGAACACCCACTTCGCCGAGTGGTTGACCGCCTTCGAGTGCGGACTTGCCGTCGGCTCGGCGCTGTTGGCTGCAGTCGACGAGGGTCTGGGCACCGGCTTGATCACCGGCCGACGCGAGGAGATCAAGAAGCTGTTCGAGATGCCGGACAGCTGTACGCCGACGCAGGTGCAACTGGTCGGCTACGCGGCGGAGAACCTCGACGGTGGCGGCGCGCGGCCGCGTCCGAACTTCGGCGAGCTCTACTTCCAGAACACCTGGGGCGAAGCCCTTCCACGCGAGGAACGAGTGGTCGACGAGCTTCGGGTCGCCAAGCTGCTGCAGCCCGAGGCGCCACTGCCGTGGCGCAAGGACGAACTGCGGGCCCTGGCCGGCATGTTCGGCCTCCCGGAATAGGCGCCGTGAACACCGAGCACGCATCAGAAGGGCGAGTGCACCGTGAGCGATGACCTCGGCGCCCAGATCTCGCAGATCTACGCGACCCCCGGGTCGTTGGAGGCCTTCAACGACGACATCGTCGCCCAGTTCCGGTCCAACGGAGGCGAGATCGTGTCCGGCCCGCTGGCCGGCGCGCCCCTCCTGCTTCTGATGCTAGGTCAGAACATTCTTCCGCTCGCCTACGTCGTCGACGAGAACCGATACGTCATTGCCGCCTCGAGGGGCGGGTCGCCGGACAACCCGACGTGGTACCCCGAGCTCCTCGCGGCGGGCGAGGCGATCGTCGAGGTCGGGACGCAGACGCTCCGGGTAGCCGTGGAAGAGGTCTTCGGAGTCGAACGAGACCGGCTCTACGCGGCCCTGGCCGCGAGATTGCCGATTTTCGACCAGTACGCCGCGCGCACGACCAGGGTGATCCCCGTGATGCTGCTGGAGCGGCGTGCCTGAGCCGGGCGGAGGCTCCTGACGGCGACTCGCGACGTAGCCGTCGCGTAAATCATCGACGGGGAAACCCTCGCGGCCCAGGAAGCGCTGCCGGTCGACCAACTGTCTGACCAACTCCTAACCCTGGCGATGTGAGTACCCAGGTGAAGGGAGCTGAGCATCAAGCGCTACCCGGCAGCCGTACTGTCGGCCCGAACGCGTCGTTCTCGCGGCCGGTGCAGCCGCGCCTCGTTTTGGGACACACGTCGGGGAATGCCGACGGTCCTTTCGTGGCTGCACCTGTCGTGACCGAGAATCTGCCCCTTGCCGTACTGGACTTCGTGGGGATCGAGCACGGCGAGTCCGCCGGTGCCTCGATCCGCGGTGCGCTCGGCATCGCCAAAAGCGTGGAGGCCGCCGGGTACGGGCGGTACTGGGTCTCCGAGCACCACAACATGCGCAGCCTGGCCTGCAGCGCGCCCGAGATCCTGATCGCGCACGTCGCGGCCCAGACGGAGCGGATCCGCGTCGGAGCGGCCGGGATCATGCTGCCCAACCACGCGGCGTTCAAGGTGGCGGAGGTCTTTCGCACCCTGGTCGCGATGCACCCCGGGCGGATCGACCTCGCCCTGGGCCGCGCGCCCGGGACCGACCCGCTCACCGCGCACGTGCTGCGCCGCGGGCTGCAGACCGATCCCGGGGCGGAGTTCCCGGGACAGGTCGCGGAGCTGCTCGCCTTCCTCGGCGACGACTTTCCCGACGGGCATCCGTATCAGCCGCTGGTCGCCGCGCCGGTCGTCGACGAGCAGCCCGAACTGTTCGTGCTCGGCTCCAGCGGCTACGGCGCCCGCTTCGCCGCCGTCAACGGCCTCCGCGCCGTTTTCGCCCATCACATGAGCCCCGAGATCGCCCTCGACGCCCTCCAGAACTACCGTCGCGAGTTCACTGCCCGCCGGCCCGGCGACGCCCCCTACTCCGCCGTCTCCGTCCTCGCCTTCGCCAGCGAGAACCCCGACGACGTCGAGGAGTTCGAGGCGGCCTGGACCCTGACGATGCGCAACCTCGCCCGCGGGGTCCGCGAGCCCGTCCGGCCCGAGGACGTGACCGCACTGGCTCGCTCCGGCGCGTTGCGCACCGCCGGGCGGGACGAGAGCCGCATGGTCGTCGGCGAGCCGAAGGCGGTGGCCGAGCGGTTGCTGGAACTGAGGGAGCAGGCCGCCGTCGACGAACTCGTGGTCGTGACCCCCGGCCTGGACCGTGCCCGACGCACCGCCAGCCTCGTGGCCGTCGCGGACGCCTGGCGGCAGGCCGCCTGACGCAGCGTCAGCTCGTGAAGAACCGACTCAGCGCCGGGGCCACCTGACGGTGGTGCGCGACGGTGGCCACGCGGCCTCGTCCCATCCGGGCGAGGTCGCGAGCCAGGTCCAGGTCGTGTTCGCCCGAGGTGTCCACGAGGACGTCCAGACGCGGAAGCTGAGCCGCGGTCGCGCGGGGGTCTGGGCCGGCGTTGTGGACGCAGTCGGACAGCAGCAGGACGCGGCGCTCGCGCAGCGAACTGCGCGCGAGTTGGTCGCGCGCGATCTGCAGCGGGAACTCGACGTTCGTGAGGCCCTTGGCCGGAATGGAGAGCAGAACGTCGAGCAGCCGTAGCGGTTCGAAGCGTTCGCCGGGCGCTACCAGCAGCGTCGCGTCCGATCCGAACGCCGCCACGGCCAGGCAGTCGTGGGAGAACTCCCCCGCGAGCGCGCCGACGGTGGCGGCCGCGGTGCGGACGCGTTCCCCGCGCATCGAGCCGGACACGTCGATGAGCACGACGATGGCCCGGCGATGGCGCAGGTACTCGCGGACGACGAGGTCCTCGTCTTCCGGGTAGGGGTTGCCGACGAGGGTTTCCATCGTCGCGTCCAGGTCGATCTCGTCGCCGGAACCCCGCCACCGGACGCTGCTCAACTCTCCGGGTCCCCGGGGCGAGGAGGCCTGACGCATCGGCCGCGGCACGGCGAGGCGCGTCGCGATCTCTCGGGCGCGAGCCAAAGCGACGGGATCGGCCGCGCCGCCGACGGCTGCCGTCAGCAGCGTCCCGGTCTCCTCGGTGAACCCGGGCGCGGCGGATCCGCGCACCTTGGCGTCGGTTCCCTTGCCGCCGCGCGGCACCACGATGGCTCCCCCGCCGCCGCCGCGGTGCAGCGTCGGTTCGACGTCGAGGGTCTTCGGCTTGCGGCGCAGCGGTGCCAGCCCCCCGCGGGGCTCGGCGCGGCGTTTGCCGCGGACCGGCCCGTCCGTTGCCAGTCGTCTTCAACCCGGCTTGGCGATGGCCGGATCGAGGACGAAGTGGTCCTCCCAGATCATGCGGAGGATCTGCTCCGGAGACAGGCCCGCGACGTCGTCCACGTGGATGCGGCCCGACAGCGCCACGGTCATCGCCTGGTACATGGTTTCCGCGTAGCCGTCGGCGTCCTCGGCGAGTTCCAGCAACTTCGAGGCCACCAGGGCCAGGTCGATGGCGCCCCGGACGCTGCTGCCCATCCGGATGTCCGAGTGCTCGCGGGTGGCGCGGGTGACGGCGACGGCGTCGGCGATCAGGCGGGCGTCCGGCACCTCGGTGCGCAGCGCGACGATCGCCCGCTCGGCCGCGTCGTCCTGGTAGTCGACCGCGAGCCGGCAGAACCGGTCGTGGATGGACGCCGAGAGCCGGGTGGTGCCCACGTTGTCGTAGGGGTTCATCGAGGCGATGATCCGGAAGGTGGGAGCCGCCACGACCGTGCCGACCCGGGGGATCTCGATCTGCCGCTCGGCCATGGCGGTCAGCAGCGTGTTGAGGGTGTCCTCGGGCGCACGGTTGAGTTCCTCGACGTAGAGGAAGCCGCCCTTGCGCATCGCCTCGAGCAGCGGGCCGTCCACGAACGTCTCGGCGCTGTAGTCGGCACGCAGCACTCGCGAGGGGCTGTGGTGCCCGACGACCTTCGCCGGGGTCAGGTCGGCGTTGCCCTCGACGAATAGCATCGGGATGCCCCACTCGCGGGTGATCGCCCGCACCAGCGTGCTCTTGGAGGTGCCCGGTGGGCCTTCGAGCACGATGTCTCGGCCGGCGGCGACGGCCGCCAGCACCAGATCGAGCTCGTGGCGCCGCCCGACGATGCCGGCCGCGATGCGATCGCGCACCTCGCGGAGTTTCGTGGACATGGGGTGCTCCCGCGGTGACAGGTCGGGCGGCTAGCGTACGAGGCCAACCGTTTCACGGACGAAGGAGTCTGCAATGGGTCGGGTATCGGGCAAGGTCGCGTTCATCACCGGAGCCGCACGCGGCCAGGGCCGCGCGCACGCGATCCGCTTGGCCGAGGAGGGCGCGGACATCGTCGCGCTCGACATCTGCTCGCAGTTGGAGTCCGTGCAGTACCCGGGGGCAACGCCCGACGACCTGGCCGAGACCGCGAAGCTCGTCGAGGAGCAGGACCGCCGGGTGCTGGCCCGCCAGGTCGACGTCCGCGACCTCGCCGGCATGAAGGCCACGGTGGAGGAGGCGGTCGCGGAGTTCGGCGGCATCGACATCGTCGTGGCCAACGCCGGCATCGCCACGTTGGGGCCGTCCTGGGAGCTGCCCGAGGAGACCGTCCAGGAGATGCTGGACGTCAACCTGATGGGCGTCTGGAAGACCACCGCGGCGACGATCCCCGCGATGATCGAGGGCGGTCGCGGCGGGTCGATCATCCTGACCAGTTCGATCGCCGGCCTGATCAGGTTCAACGGCCTTTCGCACTACGTCGCCGCCAAGCACGGCGTCACCGGCCTGATGCGGGCCCTGGCCATCGAGGCCGCGCCCTACAACATCCGCGTCAACTCGCTGCACCCCGGTTTCGCGAACACGCCGATGGTGAACAACGACGTCTTCAAGGCCATCTTCCGGCCCGACCTGGAGAGCCCCAGCGAAGAGGACCTGAGCGCGGTCACGCTGGCCATGAACGCGCTCCCGGTCCGCTGGCTCGAGTCCATCGACCTCGCGAACGCGGTCCTATACCTCGCCTCCGACGAGGCGCGGTACGTCTCGGGCACCACCCACGTGGTGGACGCGGGCTCGATCTCTCCGTTCAAGATCCCGCACCCCGCCTGAGGTCGCGCGACCCGCGTTCCGCCGACCCACCGGCGCCCGCCCCGCACGAAAGACGAGACGGACCGAACCCCGAGGGTTCGGTCCGTCTCCGATCTCCTGAGAGATCGCATGTAGCGCGCGAGCCCGCGGGGCGCGGCAATCAACCGCGTTCAACCGATGACCTTTGGGTGAGCGGCTTCCGCCGACAGGGTGGGGATCCTTCCGCCAACGAGCACACGATATAGACGATCCGTGATAGCGTCGATGCATGGTTTCGGCGCGAGATCTGATTCGTCGCGCTCGAAACGATGCGCGCCTGTCGCAGAGCGAACTGGCGATCAGGGCTGGCGTGGCCCAGCCGGTGATCAGCGCCTACGAGTCCGGGCGACGCGAGCCGAGCCTGCCGACTCTCACCAAGCTCGTCGAGGCGACGGGACATCGCATGGACATCCAACTCGTCCTCGAATCCCCCGCAGTGCGAGGCGTGGCGACCACGGGCCTCGGCGCAAGGCTGCGCCGGCACCGACGAGCCCTGATCGCCGCAGCAGAAGCCCGTGGAGCGCACAACATTCGCGTGTTTGGCAGCGTGGCCCGCGGCGAGGACAACCCCGACAGCGACATCGACCTGCTCGTCGACCTCGATCGCGGCGTCGGCCTGGTGGGGCTGGCCGGCCTCGCCCGGGAACTGAGCGAAATGCTCGGCGTCCCGGTCGACGTCGTTCCCGCCAACAGCCTGAAGGCACACATCCGCGGCGAAGTACTCGCCGAAGCGATCTCCCTGTGAGCCGCCGCAACGGCGAGCGCCTGAACGACATCCTCGCGGCAGCGAAAGCAATCGCCGAACACCTGCGCCGCGGCGAGATCGACGACGGCCTGGTCTTCGACGCCGTCCGCGTCCGACTGATCGAGATCGGCGAGGCGGTCGGCGCAATCGATCCCGAACTCCTCGCTCGCGAACCCGAGATCCCCTGGACCGACGTCAAGGCGATGCGCAATCACCTTGCCCACCGATACTTCGACACGGCGCACTCGATCGTCGCGGACACGATTGCCACCGATCTACCGCCGCTTCTCGACGCAGTCGGGCGGCTGATCGCCCAACTCGAACAGTGCTAGCTAGCGAACGGCCGGCACGGTCGAGGCGTGATGGGGGGCGGACTCAATGGCCGACCTGGATGCCGCGGTGCAGACCGTGGAAGACGCCGTCGTGCGGCGCCGTGTCCTGGATGCTGTACGGCGTGACCTTGTCCTGTTCGAACCATCGACGTTCGGCGACCGAGGCGGGCGGCGGCGGGACCTCGCCGTTCATGATCCAGAAGTCGATGGGCATCTCGCCGATCGTGATCTCCCAGTCGTAGCCGCGGTCCTTGACGAAGGGGGCGATGGTCAGACCGATCGTGTCCAACCACAGCCTGCGCATCCCGGCGTCGGGCATGGAGCGGGCCATGTGGTCGATCTTGAAACGAACGAAGTTGCCGTTCGGCTTGCCGCCGACGAACAGGGAGTTCGCGTCGACCTCTTCGAACAGGATGACCACGTAGAAGTGCGGGATCGGTGCGATGTCGTGCAGGTGGGTGATCTTCTCGCAGAGTTCCTGCTTCTCCGCGGGGGTGTAGGCGCCGACCGGGGTGTAGATCTTCCAAAAGGGCATCGGATTCTCCTGTGTGGGTTGGGTTCTATTCGCCGAGATAGCGGCCGGGGCGCCGCTCCAAGAAGGATCGGAGGCCTTCCTCCGCATCGCGCGTGCGCAGGATGAGGTCGCGGCGTCGCGCCGTCTCCTCGAAGGCCGCGGCCTGCCCGTGCGTCAGTCCCAGACGTCCGGTCGCGAGGGTGTCCAGCACGCCGATCGGCGCCGAGGCCGCGACCTTCTCGGCGAGTGCAAAGGCCCGGGAGGTGAGCTCGTCGGCGCTCACGACCTCCTGGACGACGCCGTACCGAAGTGCTTCCTCTGCGGTCATGGGGTCGCCGGTCAGCAGGAATCGCTGGGCGTTGCCCCAGCCCATGATCTGTGGCAGCCGTACCGAACCGCCGCCGAAGGCGAACAGGCCGCGAGCGGCCTCGGGCTGCCCAAGCATCGTCCCCTCCGCAGCAAGAACGATGTCGGTGGCGAGGGCAAGCTCCAGGCCGCCGGCGAAGCAAATGCCGTGGACGGCGGCGACGACGGGCTTCGTGCGCGTCTTGCCGGTCATCTGGAACGGGTCGTAGGTGTGGCTGAAATCCAGCTCGCCTCGCTCGAAGGCGTCCTTCAGCCGCAACAGGTCGCCACCGCCGCAGAAGGCTTGGCCGTGACCGAACAGGACGGCACATCGCAGTTCTGGGTTGGCCTCGAAGTGCTCGTAGGCCTCGGTGAGTTCGCGCATCACCTCGGGGTTGAGCGCGTTGCGCTTGCTCGGCCGATCGAGGCCGATGAGGCAGACGCCACCGCGCGCCTCGATGGTGACCCCACCGAGATCGCCCACGCGATCCTGGGTGGGGCCGGCGTTGGTGGCCATTGTCGGGGTCCTCTCTTCGTCGATGTCACTGGTTCGCGCCGCGAGCAGAAGGCGGCCGATCTCCTGTGGGTGCGCAGCCGCTGCGATCTCCACGGCCGTCGGCACGGGCAGTAGGTCCAGCCGGTTGCGGAGCATCGACACCGATCGGGTGGAGGCGCCCGTGACCTCGACGCGACCGACATAGCGCGCCCCGGCGTCGGTGAGTTCGAGGCCGTAGGTCGTGAACGGGCCGGCGAACGCGGCCGAGACTTCGCTTTCCACTGCGAGCCGTGCGGCGCGCCACCGCAGATCGACCTTGGAGACCTTGCCGACCGCCGTCAGCGGAAGCTGGTCCACCGCAACGACGGCGACGGGGGCGGCGGCCGGGTCGCCGACTCGTTCGCTGCACCAGGCCCGCACCTCCTCTGCGTCGAACCTCCCCGCAGCCGAATCTCGGAGTTGCACGAAGGCCATCGGCAGCTCGCCCGCGTGCACGTCGGGACGAGCGACCACCGCGGCGACCGCGATCAGCGGATGTGCCGTCAGGACCTCTTCGACTCCGGCTGGATCGATGCCGTGGCCGCTGCGCTTGATGAGGTCCTTCTCCCGCCCGGTGACGCACAGATAGCCGTCGGCGTCGAGATAGCCGAGGTCGCCGGTGTTGAGCCAACCGTCGCCAAGCAGAACTCCGTGGTCGAACTGCGGTTCCCGATAGCCCAGGAAGACGTTGGGGCCGCGGGTGAGAATCAGGCCGGATTCGCCGACACCGCAGTCCTCGGCCGTTTCGGGGTCCACCGTTGCTTCCCCCGAGTGCGCGACGATCCGGATCTCGCAGTCGGGCAGGGCGGGTCCGACCAGACCCGGCTTGACCACGGCCCCGGACCGGCAGAGCGCCGTGCCGCAGGTTCCCTCGGTCAGCCCGTACCCAACCAGCGGCAGTCGGCCGAACGTGTTGGCCCATCGCAGGGCAAGCGCTGCCGGCACGGGCGCCGACCCGGAGATGGTCAGCCGCAGGCGCTGAGCTTCGGCCTCGGTTGCCGGGACGTCGAGAATGGCCGACATCGCGGTCGGCACCGCGAGCAGAGCGCTCATGTCGTAGGAGTCGACGGTCTTCCAGATCTCGTTGATCGCCCGCGGATTCCGAAACCCCAGCGGCCCGAGCATGACGACCGTGATGCCCGCGGTGAATGCGCTGAGCGAGACGGCGATCGTCCCCGCCACGTGGAAGAGCGGGATCGCCAATCCGATGGCACGGTGGCTTGGGTAGTCGAGGGTGTCGGCGATCGCCGCGCTGTTGGAGACCTCGTTGGCATGGCTGTGCATGGCGAGCTTCGGGGTCCCGGTGGTACCACCGGTGTGGAAGTAGGAGGCGACGTCCTCGCCGGTCGGCGGCTCGAACTGAAGCGCGTCGGGGTTGCTCTCCGCCAGCAGCGAGGACCAGTCGCTGCCCGCGGCGGCCTTGCCGTCCACCGCGATCACGTGGGCAAGGGACGGAACCAGCGACCGCAACGTCTGAACCTTGTCCCACACGTCGGGACTCGACGGGCCCTCCGTCACCAGGATCTTGGTCTGGGCCGCGTTCAGGAGGTGCACTATCTGATCTTGCGTCAGATAGGAGTTTACCGGATTGGCTATGCCTACCGCTTCTGCAGCCCAGATGCCGATCTGCGCCTCCGGCAGGTTCGGCATCAGAAGCGATACGACGTCCGACCGTTGCACCCCGAGGCGCCGGAAGGCGTTGGCCGCCCGCGTCACGTCGGCCAGCAGTTCGCCGTAGGTCCAGCTGCGTTCGCCCGCCGCTGCCGTTCCGTCCTCGAGGAAGACCAGCGCCGTACGGTCGGGCTGCCGATGGGCCTGATCTCGCAGGATCTCGTAGGTGGTCGAAGCTCTCACGACTTCTCGACCTCGAAACCGGGCATGGGATCTCCTCGATGTCGGCCGACCCGCACGGATGGGCCTGGCGCTTGGCGCCGAGATCTGGGAGCGACTGGCTCCGGACCGTCGCGATCCACTCTGTGCCGGCGCCGGCGAGTCGTAAATCGCCGAACCTGGACGGTGGGGACTCCGGCACGGATATAGCGCCGGGTACCTGCCTGGGTACTCTCGACGAGTGGCTGACGTGGAGATTCCACCGGTCCGGATCGCCGTCACCCTCGACGACGACGAGGCGGCGCTGCTACGCCGTCTGACCGGTGAGCTGCTGGAGCACCTCGACACGATCTCGTCCGTCGTCGCGCAGCACATCCTGGAACACAACCCGGCGATCGCGCCCGCGGACGACCCCGAGGCAAGGGTGGCCCTCCACGCGGCCGTAACGGCACACAACCGTGCCGCGCTCACCACGCTCGTTCTCGGCGTATCCCCCGACCACATGGGTCTACCGGAAGGCGCTCTGGAGAACGTCAACCGAGCAGCCCAATCCGCGGACGCCCTGCCGGTGCTGCTGCGCACCTACCGCCTCGGCGAAGCGGCCCTGTGGCAGATCTGGGCCGCACACCTGGGCCGCGGAGCCGCGAACCGCGACCAGCTCGACCGCCTGATCCGGGCCGCGAGCGCCCATCTCGCCGCCTACGTGGACCGTCTGTTCGTGCTGCTGGACGAGCTGTGGCTCCCGGCCGTCCAGGCCGCCGCACGAGGCGACCGACGGCGCGTGGCGGCGCTGCGGGCACTGCTCGCCGGCGAATCGGTCATGCTCGGCGAGCTCAACCACCCCCTCGACCGGCCCCAGGTCGTCCTCGCCGCCCGGGCCATCGCCGGAATCCCCGAACATGCGGTGAAGCGCCTCGGCGATCTCGTAGCCGACCGACTCGGACGACCGCCCCGCATCGAAGCGAGCTTCTCGGACGACCGCACTCTGCTGTGGTTCGCCGTGCGCCGACCACTGCCACCCGAGAAGCTCCGCTCGCTCCTCAAACTAACGCCGGCTCAGACGTGGTGCGCCATCGCCCAGGCCCCGCCCGGCGCGCTCGCGTTCGTGGCCGCAGCCACCGAAGCCTCCGACGCGCTCGCGGCGCTGGAACGAACCAAGCCCACGGGCGGCGCCACCACCTATGCCGACATCGCCCTGCTGGCCACCCTGCTTGCCGACGACGACCGCGCCAGGCGTTTCGCCCGCAGTGTTCTCGGCCCACTCGCCGTAGAGACCGCGCACGCCGAACGACTGCGCGACACGCTGCGCGCCTACTTCGAGGCCGGAGAGCGCAAGGCCGCCGCGGCCGCCGTGCTCGGCATCCACGAGAAGACAGTCGCCCAACGCCTGCATCGAGTAGAGCAGGAGTTGGGCGAGGAGATCACGGCACGACGAAACGAACTGGAGACGGCACTGCTAGTTTTCGGCGCTCTCTCGACGGCAGCCCCACCGCCGTTGCGCGACTGATGCTCCAACCCTGAACGGGTCAGCCGCATTCAGCGGCGGGGCGCGCATCCCCGAAATCTAGGTCCAGACGTCGGCGGTGGGCAGGGCCACCAGCCTGTCGCCGAAGGGCAGCCTTCGGTCTCCCGTGTGCAGAACGGCGCCGAGGACGAACTCGCCGCCTGCCGCGTCGATCTTGTCTCGCAGGAATTGGAGCCAGCGAAAGTCCTCGGGCCGCGGCGTCGAGGTGGCCTTGATCTCCACGGCCACCACGCGCCCGTCCACCGCTTCCAGCACCACGTCGACTTCGGCGCCGCTGCGATCGCGGAAGTGGTACATCCGTGCGCGCGTCTGACTCCAACTCAGTTGCTTGCGCAGCTCGCCGACAACGAAGGTCTCGAACAGCGCCCCCGCCACCGGGTCGGTGCTCCGCAGCAGGGCGTTGGCGTCCTTGCCGAGCAGGCTCGCGGCTAGACCGGAGTCGGCGATGTAGACCTTCGGCCTCTTCACCACACGCGCCGTCAGATTGCGACCGAAAGCCGGGACGCGATGAACCAGAAAGATCGTCTCCAGCCAGGGCAGGTAGTGCTCGACGGTGGCTCGGTCGCTCTGTAGTCGTTCGGCCGCCGTGGCGACGACGAGTTCCTGTCCGGTGCTCGCCGCGACGTAGCGGACGAGTCCTTCGAGCGCGTCGAAGCGGCGGATGTCTCCCGCCACGACAATCTCGCGTCGCAGTACGGTGTCGACGTAGTTCTCGAACCAACGCCCACGCGCGCGGGCACTCAACCGCTGAACGGCCGGGTAGCCGCCCACCACCAGAGCCTCGAAGTACTCGGCCCGGCTCGGGCAGGCGCCGCGATGAGCCGTCAGGTTCGCCTCGGCCGCGAACGCGCGATCGACGAAGCCGTCGGAGCCTCCCGAAAGCTCACCTTGAGAGAACGGCCAGAGCGTGACGATGTCGACCCGCCCAGCCAGGCTCTCCGAAATCGTCGGCACGGTGAGAAAGTTCGTGGATCCGGTCAGCACGTACTGCCCCGGGGAGTTGTCCCCGTCGACGACGACCTTCACCGCCAACACGAGTTCCTCCCCCACCCGTTGAACCTCGTCGACGATCAGCGGCCGTCCGAGCGCCTCGAGAAAGCTCCGCGCGTCCTGCGCGGCGAACGCGCGATCGTCCGCGCTGTCCATGGAGACGTAGCCGGCCCCGATCGAGGCGCCCAACTCGCGCGCCAACGTCGTCTTGCCGACCTGCCGCGCGCCGTGCAGAACCAGTACCCGAGAGTCGCCCAGCGCCTCCGCCGCCACGGCCGCCGCTCGGCGGGCGACAAGACCCTCGGGGTTCGAATCCACTCTTCGACACTACTTCAAATCCAAGTTTCGCCGCACTGCTAATCCAAGAAACGCGGTCCTTCAGATCCTAGAAGCGCACCGCTCGCGAACCGGCTACGGCCGAGGGGGCCCGCGCCGAGAGCGGGACTACCACCGCTCGAAGCGCACCGTCCGATTCCCCGGCCGGGCGGATGACGTCCGCGAACGGCGAAAGCGAATCGGTTTCTCTTTTCTCCGTACAACCGCCTCCGTCCGGGGTAGGCAGGTGCTCTCGCGTCTGAGGGGATCGGAGGAGCGCGTTGGGGGTACGGCATCGGCGCCGCGCGATACGTCGCGCGCGGATGGCGGCGGTTGCCTCGCTCGTGCCCGGGCTCGGGCATCTGCTCGCGGGCCGCCGTCGATCCGGGGCGGTCCTGCTCGGGTTCACCGTGGCACTGCTCTGCGGGCTCGGGTTCGCGGCCGCCGGGCTCGGCCCACCGGGTATGGAGCGACTGGCCGTGCGCTCGGACTTCCTCCTTGCCGTCGCCGTCGGGCTCGGCGTCCTCGGTGTGTGCTGGTGCGCCGCGATCGTGTCTGCCTATCGCCTCGCCCGGCCCACCGGTATGAATCGGTCGCAGCGCTGCGGTTCCCGGCTCGTGGTCGGAGCGCTCTGCGCAACAGTGCTGGCGCCAACGCTGTGGACCGCGCAGGGCGTCTACGCCGCCCGGGAGGTGCTCGACGACGTCTTCCGCGACGACGCCGCCGAGCGCCCGCAGGACGAGGCACCCTCCCCGAAACCGGAGGCCCCGACGCCCAGCGCGGCCCCGATCCCGACTACCCCTACCGAGCCACCGCCCCCACCTGCTCCGCCACCCTTCGCCGACCGGAAGCGGGTGAACCTGCTCCTGCTCGGCGGGGACGGCGGTTCCAACCGCAAGGGAGTGCGCACCGACGTTCTCGTCCTGGTGTCGATCGACCCGAAGTCCGGGCGGACCGCGCTGATCAGCCTGCCGCGCAACCTGCAGAACGTTCCGCTGCGCCCGGGCACTCCGCTGGCCCGCGCCTTCGGGGGAAAGTTTTCGGAGTTCCTGTTCTCGATCTACACCTACGCCGCAGACAACCCACGCCTCGTGCCCGGCGTCCGACCGGAGAACGCCGGCGCCGCGGCGATCGCCGACACCGTCGCCTACGCAACCGGCGTCGACGTCGACTACTACGCGCTGGTCAACATGAACGGCTTCCGCAAGATCGTGGACTCCCTCGGCGGAGTCGAACTCGAGGTGCGGTCGGGCGATGGCCTGCCGATCCCCATCGGTGGCTCGACCGAGGCCGACGGTTCGATTCGCACCCGCCCGCACGACTCCATCGACCTCGGCAAGCGTCGCCTCGACGGCCAGGACGCGCTCTGGTACGCCCGCTCCCGCTTCGGCAGCACCGACGCCGAACGGCAGGCCCGCCAGCGTTGCCTGCTCACCTCGATGGCCCGCCAACTCGATCCCGCGGACGTACTGACCAGCGTCCGCAGGTTCACCGACGCCGCGCGCCAGGTGCTGCTCACCAACGTCCCCGCCGACGTGCTGCCCCAGTTCGTCGAGCTCGCCCGCAAGTACGGCACCACGGCCCAGATCGACCGGGTGAGCGTCCTCGACGTGATCGGCTCCAGCGTGAACCCGAACTTCGACGCCCTGCGCGATCGGGTACGCGCCGCCGTCGCCGACGAGCCCGGCCAGGGCACGGGTCGCGACCACGGCGTCCAGCGGCCCATCTGCCCCGACGACTAGGGCGTGTCTCCCAATTGGTTCCGGGTCGCTCGGCGAGGCTTGAGCCATGACTCGTACCGCGGTGCTCAGCGATGACCAGTGGGCGCGGATCGCGCCGTTGATGCCGTCCTCGGACGGGCA
>JBQTIB010000162.1:0-18680 GCA_052389435.1 Sporichthyaceae bacterium
ACCTGCGAAGTGCCTTTCGGGTCGGTTTTCTGATGACGTCGCAATCACCAGAATCCCCGACCGGACAGGCACTTTCGCGCTTCAAGACCCGCCGGCACGCCGACGATCGTGAAACGGCGAGGCTAGCCCGCGCCGCGCGGCGAGCTCGCACACAAGGCTCTCGACTGGCCCGCTCGCGCCCCGCACACTGACGATATGGAGCCGTCCGTGCCCACTCTCGAAGAACTCGCCGCCCGCGTCGAGGCGCTCGAAGCTGCCCAGTTGGTTTACGACACGACGGTCGAACACGTCGCCGTCTCGCTTTCTCGCGTCGAGATCGCTGTTCGGCACCACTCGACGCGATTCGACCGGATCGACGCTCGATTCGAGGTGGTCGACGCCCGCTTCGCCGGGATCGAGAGTCGCCTCGATCTGCACAGCGAGATGCTGAGTGCCTTGACCGTCGGGTTCGGCGAGCTGGCCGAGTCCAACCTGCGAACAGAACGCGCCGTCTCCCAGCACACCGCGACGCTTGACCTGCTCCGCGAGTGGCTCGGCCGCCAGCCCTAACCGCGCCGGTACTCGTCGTGCCGGCGGACCCAGGCAACGCCCTCGCCGGACAGGTCGGGGGTGCCGTCCCATCCTTCGGCTCGGCCCGAAGGCGTCAGGTCCAGCCAGTTGTAGGCGCCGAGCAGCAGATCCACGCCGCGGGCGTAGGTGGAGTAGGTGTGTAGGACGTCGGCACCGTCGCGGCGGAAGACCGAGATGCCGCCGACCTCGTCGGCCTCGGCGATCGAGCCGAGGCCGGACTGCTTCAGCTCGGCGGGGTCGCGGTAGTTGAAGCCGTTCGACGGGTCGAGGTGGAAGTCGGAGTTGAACGTGGTCCCCGCGCAGGAGAACCAAGGGAAGGTCCAGCCCATCCGCTTCCGGTAGGCGGCCAACCGCGGGTAGGGCGCACGCGAGACCGCGACCAGGGAGGTATCCCGCGCGTGCAGGTGCGCGAGGTCGCCGATGGAGTCGGCCATCATCGAGCACCCGGGGCAGGCGCCGTCCCATTCGGGCGCGTACATCAGGTGCGCGACGATCAACTGCGACCGGCCCTCGAACAGGTCGGCCAGCGAGGCGGAGCCGTCGGGTCCGGTGAAGGCGTAGAACCGCTCGACGAGCTTCGCGGGCAGGGCGCGCCGCATCCGGTTGAGGACGTCGCGCGCGCGGGTGAGGTCCTTCTCCCACTCCAGCAGTTCCTGGCGTGCCGCCAGCCACTGCTCCGGTGAGACGACCCGAGGCAGTTCGGTGGAGGTCACGGCTACTCGGCGGGGGGTTGGTCCGGCAGCTCAAACATGGGCCAGAGCATGTCGACGTCGAGGAACGCGGTCAGGCCACTGATGGCGCCGTCGCGGATCTCGATGACCTGAATCGCCCACGGGTAGTAGGTGCCGTCCGGCTTCACGCGCCACTGCGCCATCGCCGGCATGCCGTTGGCGCTGATGAGCTGCACCTTCGAGCCGTAGCACTCGTGGCCCTTGCCGAGCATCCACTTGCCGACCTCGTCGGCGCCGCGCAACCACAGCGGAAGCGGCGGCATGTTCATCGTGGCGTCGTGGTGCAGGAGCCCGACGAGGGTCTTGATGTCGTAGGCGACGAACGCGTTGACGTACTTCTCCAGCAGCGCGCGCTGGTCCGCGTCCGTGGGCTCGAGGCTCTCCCCCGGGTCTCCCGTTCGCGCGTCCATGGTCGCCCGGGCGCGCTGCAGCGCCGAGTTCACCGACGCCACCGACGTGCCGAGCAGTTCGGCGACCTCGGCCGCCGACCAGCGCAGCACCTCGCGCAGCACCAGCACCGCTCGCTGCCGCGGCGGCAGCAACTGCAGGGCGGCGACGAACGCCAGGCGGACGGACTCGCGAGCCAGGGCGACGTCCGCCGGGTCGCCGGAGCCGGGCAGCACCCGGTTGTCCGCCGCCGGCTCGACCCAGATGGACTCGGTGAGCGGCGGCGCGAGCGGCGCGGCAGCGTAGGAGCACGGCCCGAGGTCCATCGGCCGCGCCCGCCGCTGGCGCGAGCCCAGCATGTCGAAGCAGACGTTGGTGGCGATCTTGTAGAGCCAGGACTTCACCGCGGCGCGGCCCTCGTAGCCGTCCTGCGCCTTCCAGGCCCGGAGCATCGTCTCCTGGACGGCGTCCTCGGCCTCCGAACTCGAGGCGAGCATGCGGTAGCAGTAGCCGGTCAGCGCGACGCGGTGCGCGGCGAACTCGGCGGTGAGATCCGGCTCGGCGCGATCTAGAACCTCGGTCATTTCGGCAGGCCCTCCGGTGTGCGCGAACTGCGGGTGTGCACGCTGCCCACGGTATGCCCGCTCAACCCGTGCGGTCACGGAACGGTTCGGTCTCGATCTGACGCTGCTGCTCATGTCCCTAGGACCGCACGGGCCCGTAGAACTCATCGGTCCCGCGCAAATAGGGTCGACTAGACCGCACGAGGCCCCGAGGAGTCCCTATGGCAGTGACTGTCGTGCTCGAACTCAACATCCAGCCCGACAAGGCGGACGAGTTTGAGAAGTACCTGGGTTCGATCCTGGTCGACACCCGGGCGCGCCCGGGCTTTCAGAGCATCGTCACCCACCGGAACACCGAAGACCCGGCCGCGTTTCTCGCCTACGAGGTCTGGGACTCCCGCGCGGACTACGAGGCCTACCTGGGCTGGCGCACCGAGAACGGCTCCATGGCGACGATCGGCAGCTACCTCGCCGGTCCGCCTTCCATCCGGTACTTCACCACCAGCGACATCTAAGCGAAGGCGGACCAATGTCGGTCACCGTGACCCTGCTCTTCCCGACCAAGCCCGAAGAGGCGGACAACTTCTACAAGGCCCTCGTCTCCGTGCTCCCGGACACCCGCGCCTACGACGGCTGCCAGAGCGTCACCACCCACCGCGACCTAGAAGACCCGACCAAGATCTTCCTGATCGAGGTGTGGGACACCATCGACCACCAGAAGAAGTACTTGGGCTGGCGCGTCGAGACCGGCCTGATGGAGGCCATCGGCCCGATGCTGGCCGGCCCGCCGGCGGTGTGCGCGTACTCGAACACCGGCGACTGACCACACCGCGTCCGCGCGCCGCAGGTCCTTCGGGGTCTGCGGCGCGCGTCGTTTTGGGGTCAGGCGCGGTACTCCGGGTTGGCGAACTCCGGCTTGGTGCCCGCGTCCCACGCGCGGCGCGAGGTGCCCGCTTCGGGGATGCCGCCTGCGGTCTTCAGCATCGACGCGAGGTGCATCAGGTTCCAGGACATGAAGGTGGTGTTGCGGTTGGTGAACTCGGTCTCCGGGCCTCCGGAGCCTTCGTCGAGGTAGGACGGGCCGGGGCCGATCGGGCCGATCCAGCCCGCGTCGGCCTGCGGCGGGATGACGTAGCCGAGGTGCTGCAGGCTGTAGAGGATGTTCATCGCGCAGTGCTTCACGCCGTCTTCGTTGCCGGTGATCAGGCACCCGCCGACGCGGCCGTAGTAGGCGTACTGGCCCCGGTCGTTGAGCAGGCCCGAGCAGGAGTAGAGCCGCTCGATGACCTGCTTCATCACCGAGGAGTTGTCACCGAGCCAGATGGGTCCACCCAGCACGAGGATGTTCGCAGCCATCACCCGCTCGTAGAGCGCGGGCCAGTCGTCGCTGGCCGCGCCGCGCTCGGTCATGTCCGGGTAGACGCCGAGCGCGATGTCGTGGTCGACGGCCCGGATCTGGTCGATCTCCACGCCGCGGTCGGCCATGATCGCGGCGCTTCGGTCGATCAGCCCCTGCGTGTACGAGAGCTCCGGGGAGCGCTTGAGGGTGCAGTTGATGAACAGGGCGCGCAGGCCGTCGTAGCGGGGCGCGTCCGCGCCGCCACCGGCGCCGGGGGTCACAGTCGTCATGGTCGGACTCCATCGCTCGGGAGCCTGCCGCCGCAATGGCCGGGGGCCGGCCGTCAGCAACTCGTCAGAACTGTCGGTGGCGCCCGGCAAGCTGACCTCAGCGCGGCATCCCGGGACTCCTCCGGGCGGCCGGCTAGGCTGAGCCGACACATGCGAGGAGCTGGCGTGACCTACGAACGGCCGATGGTCGTCGACCTGTTTGCCGGTGCCGGCGGGCTCAGCCTCGGCTTCGAGCAGGCCGGGTACGACGTGGTCGCCGCCGTCGAGCTGGACCCGATCCACGCCGCGGTTCACGAGTTCAACTTCCCGTACGGCACCACGCTGTGCCGGGACGCGAGCACCGTCACCGGGGCGATGATCCGCGAGCGATCGGCCCTCGGGAGCCGGGAGGTGCACGCCGTCGTCGGCGGGGCGCCGTGCCAGGGCTTCTCGCTCATCGGCAAGCGCGCGCTCGACGATCCGCGCAACGCCCTGCTCGGGCAGTTCGCGCGCATCGTCATGGAGCTGCGCCCGCGGTACTTCGTGCTGGAGAACGTCGCGGGCCTGACCGTCGGCGCGCACCGGCAACTGCTCGACGAGGTCATCGACCTGTTCAACGCCAACGGCTACCGGGTCGCGCTGCCGTACCGGGTGCTGCAGGCCGCGGAGTTCGGCACCCCGCAGAGCCGCAAGCGCCTGTTCCTCATGGGAGCCCGCGCGGACGTCGGCCTGCCGGAGTACCCGAACCCGACGCACCTGATGCGCAGCCGGAAGGGCGTCGCCACCGAGGGCGCGCTGCCGCCGGCGCCGAGCGTCTGGGAGGCCATCGGCGACCTGCCGGAGGCGGACCACTTCGCGGAGTTGCTGACCTCGGACACGGTCGCCGCCAAGCACGGCGCCGCGTCCGCCTACGCCGCCGTCCTGCGGGGGCTCGAGCGGGACCCCAGGGACTTCTCGCACCGCCGCCCGGTGCTCGAGGACTGGCTGACCTCCAGCCCGCGGACCATCCACACGCCGCTGAGCATCGCGCGGTTCGCGGCCACCGAGCCCGGCGAGGTCGAGCCGATCAGTCGGTTCCTGCGCCTGCACCCGGACGGCATCTGCAACACCCTGCGCGCCGGCACCGCCAGCGACCGCGGGGCGTACACCTCGCCCCGCCCGGTCCACCCGGTCACGCCACGCTGCATCACCGTCCGCGAGGCAGCGCGCCTGCACGGGTACCCGGACTGGTTCCGCTTCCACGTCACCAAGTGGCACGGCTTCCGTCAGATCGGAAACTCCGTGCCGCCGGCGCTCGGGCGCGCGGTCGCCGCCAGCCTCCTGGCCGCGGACGGCGTCAAGCCCCGCAAGGGCACCAAGGTCGAACTCGGCTCGCCCGCGCTGTTGGACTTCACGGCCAGCGAGGCGGAGCGGCACTTCGGGATCCTGGAGCGGGTGATTCCGCAGCGCAATCGCGCGTCGGCATGATGAGCGTGGCGTGATGAGCAGGGTCGCCTGATGGCGGGCAACGACACCCGCTACGGGCGGCTGATGGCGCACATTTTCGACGCCGCCTACTCCGCCGACGCCACCCGCGTCCCGTTCACCCGGGACGACATCGTGGAGGCCGCCGCGACGCTCGGCGAAGCGCTGCCGAAGAACCTCGGCGACGTCGTCTATTCGGTGCGGTACCGGTATCCGCTGCCGCCGTCGATCCTCGACCGGGCGCCCGAGGGCAAGCAGTGGGTGATCCGCGGAACGGGCCGCGGCGCCTACGAGTTCGCCGCCGTCCGCGAGAACCGCGTGGTCCCGACGGTGGACCACCCGGTGATCGAAATCCCGGACGCGACGCCGCAGATCCTGCTCGCCCACAAGCTCGGCGACGAGCAGGCCCTGCTCGCGATCATGCGCTACAACCGGCTGATCGACGTCTTCCTTGGCATCACCGCGTACTCGCTGCAGAACCACCTCCGCACCACAGTCGCCGGGATCGGGCAGGTCGAGATCGACGAGCTCTACGTCGGCGTCGACCGCCATGGCGCGCAGTACGTCGTACCGGTGCAGGCCAAGGGCGGCACGGACCAGATCGGCATCGTGCAGACCGAGCAGGACCTCGCGATGTGCGCGGCCAAGTTCCCCAAGCTCATCGCCCGCCCGGTCTCGGCGCAGTTCATGGCGGACGACGTCGTCGCCCTGTTCGAGCTCAGCGTCAAGGGCGACGAGATCGAGGTCGTCGACGAGAAGCACTACCGCCTGGTCACCGGCCGCCCCATCACCGACGAGGACCTCGAGGCCTACGCGCTGCGGACCGGACGTATCGTCTGGTGACGTGACCGCACCGACTCCCTCCAGCGAGTCGGTCTCTCGGCGGATGCAGAACACGCCGACCCGCGACACTCCCTGCGAACTGAAGTTGCGCAAGCTGCTGCACCGCGCGGGCCTGCGCTACCGCGTCGACTACCGCCCGATCAAAGAGGTCCGCCGCAAGGCCGACGTCGTGTTCACCAAGGCCAAGGTCGCGGTCTTCGTCGACGGCTGCTTCTGGCACAACTGCCCCACCCACGGCACCTGGCCCAAGGCCAACGCCGAATGGTGGCGGGAGAAGCTCGAGGGCAACACGGCCAGAGACCGCAATACCGACGAACGCCTCGCCGAGGCGGGCTGGACGGTCGTGCGAATCTGGGAGCACGAGGTTCCCGAGGAGGCGGCGACCAAGGTGATCGAGGCGCTAAGCGCCGAGCGGGACTGACTGCGCCCGGACCGCGTCCGGCGTGCGCGAACTATGCCGATAGCTCAGTTGAACACGCCTTGAAGCCGATTGGACGGTGCTCTACTGCGCTATCGGCGAGAAGCCGACCGGCTGTACCAACGGTCCATGCCGGTGCTTGATCTGGGTGACCGCCGGCCCTAGTTGGGCGCTCGCTCCTGGGGCAGGATGGGCCGCGTACCGCCGACCATCAACGACGCTGGAGGCGCACGCGCATGAGCACAGCTACGCCCGGAACCGAACTCGACTACGACGCCGTCGTGATCGGCGCAGGCTTCTCCGGCCTCTATCTGCTTCACCACCTCCGCAACGAACTCGGCCTACGGGTCAAGGTCTACGAGACCGCCGGCGGAGTCGGCGGCACCTGGTACTGGAACCGCTATCCCGGAGCGCGCTGCGACTCCGAGAGCTGGATCTACTGCTACGGCTTCGACCAGGACCTGTACAAAGACTGGACGTTCAGCGAGCGCTATCCGCGCCAGCCGGAGATCCTCAGCTACCTCGAACACGTCGCGGATCGCTACGACCTCAAGCGCGACATCCAGTTCGACACCAAGGTCGCGGCCGCGACGTTCGACGAGGCCAGCGACACCTGGCTCGTGCGCCTGGCCGACGGCTCCGAGGTCCGCACCCGGTTCGTCGTCGGCGCCGTCGGGTCGCTGTCGGCGTGGAACGCCCCGACGTGGCCCGGCGTGGGGAGCTTCGGAGGCGAGGAGTACCACACCGGCCGCTGGCCGCACGAGGACGTGGACTTCACCGGCAAGCGCGTCGCGGTCATCGGCACCGGGGCCAGCGCGGTGCAGGCGATTCCGCACATTGCCAAGCAGGCAAGTGAACTGACGGTCTTTCAGCGCACGGCGGGCTGGGTCATCCCGGCCCGGCACGCGCCGCTGGACCCCGAGTTCATCGCCGAGCGCAAGGCAGAGGGCGCCGCGCTGCGCGAGCGCATCAAGGACTCCGTGTTCGGGTTCGACTACGAGTTCTGTCCGAAGAACCTGCTGGACTCCACGCCCGAGGAGATCCGCGCGGAGCTCGAGAAGCGCTGGGACCACGGCGGCTTCTGGCTCTGGCTGGGCGCGTACGTGGACCCGTTCTTCTTTCCCGAGGCCAACAAAGTCCTCGAGGACTTCATGAAGGAGAAGTTCGCCGAGCGCGTGCCGGACCCGCAGCTGCGGGAACTGCTGACGCCCAAGGGCTATCCGTTCGGGATCAAGCGGATCCCGCTCGACTCCGGGTACCTGGAGACCTACGCCTCCGAGCACGTGCACCTGGTCTCGATCGCCTACAACCCCGTCGTCGAGATCACCCGCGAAGGCGTCAAGCTCGCGGACGGCACCGTGTACGAGGTCGACGCGATCGTCTACGCGACCGGCTTCGACGCGATCACCGGGCCGATGAAGAACATCGACGTCAAGGGCCGCGGCGGTCTCTCGCTGCGCGACCACTGGGCCGACGGCCCGCACACCTATCTCGGGCTGACGGCCGCCGGCTTCCCGAACCTGTTCATGATGACCGGCCCGCAGAGTCCCGGCGTCATCTCGAACATGCCGGTCTCGATCGAGCAGCACGTCGAGCTCATCGGGCGCATCGTCTCGGACATGGCCGCCCGCGGCGCCACGACGATCGAACCGACCCCCGAAGCGGAGACGGCCTGGAACGAACACTGCGCGGAGCTCGTCGCGCCGACGCTGTTCATGCAGGGGGACACCTGGTACGTCGGGGCGAACATTCCCGGCAAGCCGCGGGTGTTCATGGCCTACCTCGGGTTCGTCAACGGATACCGGGCGCGCTGCGACGAAGTCGTGGCCAAGGACTACGAGGGCTTCGTCTTCGACGGGGCCAAGGACGGGGCATCGGCATGACCTACGAGAACGCGTTCTACTCCCCCGAGTTCCACGGCGACTACGAGATCGCGAGCATCGGGGCGCTGGAAACCGAGTCCGGCGGTGTCATCCCCGACTGCCAGCTCGCCTATGCGACCTGGGGCGAACTGAACGCCGCCAAGGACAACGCGATCCTGATCAGCACCTGGTACTCCGGCACCCACGTGCCGTGGCGCGACGTCTACATCGGCGCCGAGCACGCGCTGAACCCCGAGAAGTACTTCGTCGTCGCGGTCAACCAACTCGGGAACGGCCTGTCCGTGTCGCCGCACAACGCGACCGGCGAGAACGCGTCGATCGCGATGTCGAAGTTCCCGCGATTGAGCATCGGCGACGACGTCGTCGCGCAGGAACGGCTGCTGCGCGAGAAGTTCGGCATCGAATCCCTCGCCTTGGTGGTCGGGGGCTCGATGGGGGCGCAGCAGACCTACGAGTGGGCCGTGCGCTTCCCGGACAAGGTCCGCCGCGCGGCGCCGATCGCCGGCACCGCGCAGGCGACCCCGCACTGCCAGCTGTTCAACGACCTCGTCTCGCAGTCGATGCTGACCGACCCGGCGTTCAACGGCGGCGAGTACGCCTCCAACACCGAGACGACCGCCGCGGTCCGCGCCCAGGCCCTGGTCTGGGCCGTCATGGGCTTCTCCCCCGGCTTCCTCAAGCACGAGGTCTACAAGGCCGCCGGGCTGAACACCAAGGAGGAGTTCGTCGCGTTCCTCGAGGGCTACTTCGCGCCGCTGGACGTGAACTCCCTGCTCGTGCAGGCGGCGAAGTGGCGCTACGGCGACGTCGCCAACCACGCCGGCGGAGACCTCGCGGCCGCCCTCGCCCGGATCACCGCGCGGACCTTCGTGATGCCGATCGACCACGACATGTTCTTCCCCGTGGCCGACCACGTCGCAGAGCAGGAACTCATCAAGAACAGCGAACTACGGGTCATCGAGGACATCGTCGGCCACTTCGGCCTGCTCGGCCTCAACCCCGCCTACATCGAGCAGGTCGACCGCCACCTGAACGATCTACTCGCTCTGGATGCCTGACTCGGAAGAAATGTCCCGAAAAGTCCGACCGAGAGGATGGTTTACGGACCGGGGAAATCCGAATCGGTTTCGAGGACTCCCGACTGGGAATTCTCTGGACATGTCATTCCTCCTGTGGATCCTCGCGGTCGTCCTGGTCGTCTTCGGCGTCGTCAACCTGCTGCAGGGTGCAGTGGTCTTCGGGTTGATCCTGCTGCTCGTCGGCCTCGCCATCGGCCCTGGCGGCTACTCCATCTTCAACGCCCGCGGCAGAAGTCGAGTCTGAGCAGGTCGCTCCGACCGACGACTGCATGACGTCGAGAGCCCTCGTCGCCTCTGGCGGCGGGGGCTCCCGCGTGTCCGCTCGTCCCCGCTCGCACCCACGGCTCGGGCCGTGAGCCGACCACGGCGGCGGCGCGAAACGACTGGCCTTAGGGTGCCCTCATGTCATATGTCGCGATCAACGTGCTGACCATCGCCGAGGGCATGGGCCCGATGCTCGAGGAGCGCTTCGCCAAGCGCGCCGGGACCATCGAGGACTCCCCGGGCTTCGAGGGCTTCCAGCTCATGCGCCCTGAGGCCGGGACCGAGAAGTACTTCGTGCTCAGCAAGTGGGCGACGAAGGAAGACTTCGAGACCTGGCGCGACGGCCCCGGCCGGATCGCCCACGCCCAGGAGCGCGAGCGCGCCGAGGCAGCCGCCGCCACCGAGGGCGACCACGGCCACGGCCACGGCCCGGGATCCGACCACGGCCACGGTCACGGCCAGCCCGCCGGCGGCATGGCGGCCATGAGCGCCGAGCTCTGGACGTTCGACGTCGTCCTCGACGTCGCGCCGAAGGGCTAGGCCAGGCAGGCTCAGGGCGTCGACAGACTCCGCCGCCCGGGGTGCGCGATCGCGTGCCCAGCCGCTGTGGCCGCGGCGGCAAGGCGTTCGTCGTAGACGACGAGTCCGGCCAGGTCGGGGCCGAGGGCCTGGGCCGCAGCCAGGTGGAGTGCGTCCAGGGAGCGCAGCGTGCCGGGCTGGAGCCGACCGGCCTCGTCGAAGCGCGCGGGAGTCAGCGTGACGACGTCGCTGTCGGCGAGCAGTCGATCGGCGCGGGCGGGCGCTCGCCCACCTGCACGAGCGGCGGCCCGGCGCAGTTCGGTGCGGTGCAGGTCGGACAGGATCCAGCGCCGACCCCGTAGCCACCGGCGCAGCGCCGGCGTTTCGGTCTCGGCCCGGATTAGCTTGGCCACCGCCGAGGTGTCGAGGTACCAGATCCCGTCAGCGTTCGTCGGCACGCAGCGCCTCGAGTTCGGCGCTCACCGACGGGCCGCCGTCGGGCGGAAGGTCGCGGTCGAGATCGGCGAGCACGTCGCCGATGTCTCGCCCCGACCCCGGCGCAATGCCTCCCGAGGCCAACAGTGCCTGGTAGCCCGTCGTCTCGACCAGTGGCGTGAGCGCGGCAATGGGTTGGCCGCGATCGGTCACCACGAAGCTCTCGCCGCCACGCACCCGCGCCAACCAGCGGCTCGCGTCTCGACGCAGCTCGCGTACTCCGATCCGCTCCATGTGCGACAAGGTAGCACCTGGTGCGCAGATTGCGGCGGTCCTCGGGGAGCCGGAGCGCCCGAAAGAACCCGCGGTTCAGCGGGGCGCCTCCGCGGGCTCGTTCGACTTTTCGGGCGTCCGGGTCGTGGACTTCGCCGCGGCCCGGGCGCTTTCGTCTGCCCGGACGAGATACACGCCGCCGAACCAGTAGCCCGAAGCGGGCCGACGCGGTCCGACGGTCTGCTCGTCGCCCGACGAGAACAGCGCGGCGGCACCGTCCGCCGAGAGCGCGAGCGGGTCGGCGGACGTGGCCGGCGTGTACTGAACTCCGTCGGTTCGCAGGAGACGGGGCGAGGAGATCTTCCTCGTCGAATCGGTGCGTAGGTCGGTGACGAACACGTCGAACCCGAGCGAGAGATCGCGTGCCACGAGGGTGTCGTCGCCCGACCCGAACAGCAGGTGCCGACCGTCCGCCGAGAGCTCCGGGCTGTGACCGTAGGCGATCCGGCCGTCGCGAGTGCGGACGCGATGCACCACCTTGCCCGTGCGCAGGTCGACGACGTAGAGCCCGCTCCAGTCCGGGTTGGTTCCCGCACGATTCGTTCGCACCGTCAAGGCGAGGCGCGATCCATCCGCCGACGGCGCCGAGTGCTGGATGGCGTAGAACTCCGGGGTCACGCCGAGGTCGACCAGTGCGGACAGCGGAGTGCGCGTGCCGGTGCGCAGGTCTACGACCTGAAGGTGCCTGGTGCCGTCGGTGCCGCGGGGAGTCTCGCCCTCGTAGGCCTTGCTGGAGAACACGGCGGTGTTGCCGTCCGCGGACAGCCGCAGACCCGACGCCTTCCTTCCGATCAACGTGGCTTGGGCGCGTTCGTCGGCGGCCCAGGCGTTCGCCTGACGCCGACCGTCGCCCGACCAGAAGACGACTCGGCGCCCGTCCGCCGAGAGTCCGGAGACGTAGGCGTGGCCCTCCTCGGCGAACTGGATTGCGCCGGTCACGAGCCGCTTCGTCCCGGTGCGCAGGTCTTGCACGACCACGTCGCGCTTGCCGACCCGCCCGCCCGCCGGGGTGTCGAAGGCGAGGTAACGACCGTCGTGCGACAGCGCCGGATTGCCGCACTGCCTGGAGCAGACCGTGTCGACGGCACCGGTGCCGAGGTCCTTGACCACAAGCCCCTTGCTCCCGGCCAGCGCGAGGTGCCGCCCGTCGCCGGACAGCGCGCTGGACCACCCGAAGCCCTGCAGCGGTGCCCCGGCCGCATCGGTCGAGACCAGGCTCAGCCCCGGCGTCGCGCCGGCGCCGGACGCACCAGCCCACGCGCCCAGGCTCAATGCGACGGTGAGCGCCCCGGCTCCGACGCCGACCCAGTCGCGACGCCGCACGTCAGGACGCCTCGTCCAGTCGAGCGAGGTAGAAGCCGCCGTAGCCGAAGGGCGTGCCTGGCCGCACGGACTGTTCGATGGTCGTGAAGAGCACCGCAGCCGTGCCGTCGGCCGAGACGGGACCCGGCGCGGTAAAGCTCATCGTGTGAGGGCTCTGATAGGTGTCCGTACGAATGCGGCGCGGCGAGGAGAGCTTCCGGGTCGCCCCGCTTTCGAGATCGGTCAGGAAGATTTCCGGTCCCAGGGCGAGGTCGCCTCGCACTAGATCGTTGTCCTCGGACGCGAACATCAGGTGCCGGCCGTCGGCAGACAGGACCGGACTCTCCGCCACCGCGACCTTGCCTGTGCGGTTGCGCACCCGGTGGATCACGGCGCCGGTGTTGAGGTCCGCCACGTAGATGCCGCGCGCCTCGGGGTCCGCCTCCTGTTCGAGCGAACTCACCACGAAGGCCACGCGAGATCCGTCGGCGGAGATGTCCGAATGGCTGCTGATCCGCGAACTGGGCGAGAGCCGCAGGTTCGCTCGCTCGTTCAACGTCGTCAGCCGGCCGGTGCGCAGATCCTTCAGCAGAACGCGCCGCTCGCTCTTGAAGGCTCCGACGTGACGGGTCGTCGCGTCGTAGGCGTTGCTGGTGAAAACGACCGTGTTCCCGTCGGCCGAGATCGACCCGCCGTAGGAATGGCGATCGCCGATCGACGTCGCCTTCCCCGTCTCGTCGACCAGCCACAGGCGCTGGTTCTGCGAACCGCCCGTGCCCGTACCGAGCAGGATCCGTCGGCCGTCCGCCGACATGTCCGACACGAATGCGCCGCGCTGCCGCGCGAAGGCTGGGCCCCCGGTAACGGTTCTGAGCTCGCCGGTGTGCAGGTCCTTCACGAACACGTCGGACTTGCCCGCGCGATCGCCCGGTGCCAGCCCGTCCGTCCGTGAGTCGAAGACCAGGAGCCCGCCGTCGCCGGACAGCACGGGATGGCTGCCGCCGAGTACGCGTTCCGCCGTGCCCGGAGCCCGCACGGGCACCAGCGCACCCGACTCGAGATTCTTGATCCACATGCCGCCGGCACCCGAGAAGGCGAGGAAGCGGCCATCGCCGGACATCGCGGTCTCCACGTTCGCCGTGTCCAAGGGCTTCCCGGCCCCGTCGCTCGACACGAGGCTCAGCCCGGGCGGTCCGTTGCCCCGCGAGACCTGCAGCGGACCGGCCCACGTGCCGAGGGCCACCGCGAGCGTGAGCGCTCCGGCGGCTGCCACGAGCCAGCGGGGTCGCATACCCGGCATTGTGAACGGGGTCGTCCGAAATGTCTTCAGATTCAGGAGCTGGCGGACACCCGCACGTCCGAGCCGGCCAGGATCGTCTGCGCGACGCCGGCGGGGTCGTCCCACATCGGCATGTGACCCCAGCCCCGCGGGGTGAGCCAGCCGGTGTGGGCGGGCAGTTCCTCGCGGACCCGGCAGCCGCGGGCCAGGATGACGTCGCGGCTGCCGAAGGCGACGGTCACCGGCACGTCGATGACCATGCCGCCGGTGAAGCGCTGGCCCTTGATCGAGGCCATCGCCGGTTCGAACGCCGCGGAGCCCGTAAGGGCGGCGATGTCGGCGAGCATCACCGAGCGCGGGGTGCGCCACGGCTTTCCGAGCAGGTTCGCGGTCAGTGCCATGCGCAGCGGCGGGACCCGGGAGAGCGGGCCGAGGGCCGGGCCCAGCAGCGGCGGCAGCGCACGGAAGTTCTCGACCTGACGCTTGGCGTAGTACGGCACGTCGCCGCGCCACAGCCCGGCCGGCGAGATGCCGACGACCGACGCGACCGCGCCGAGCTTGGCCATCTCCAGCCCGATCCAGCCGCCCAGGGAGTTGCCCGCGACGTGGGGCCGGTCGAAACCGATCTCCGCGCAGAACTCGACGAGGGTCTGGGCCAGGTCGCGAGGCAGCAGACCCTGCCCGTGCGGCAGCGGACTGGCGCCGAAGCCGGGCAGGTCTACGGCCAGCACCTCGCGGTGGGCGGCGAGTTGCACGAGCACCGGATCCCAGGCTTCCTTGCGGCTGCCGATGCCGTGGACCAGCAGCAGCCGGGGACCGGATCCGACCCGGGTATGCACGAGATTGGGCATCGGGTTCTCCCTGGAGAAACGGACAGCGACTAGGGAAGATCGTTATGTGCACAGCCGCGCAAGTTACTCGTGAGTATGTTACCTTACCCACAGTAGATAGTTAGAGGGCGACCCCCTCCCCGATCGCTCACTCCCGGACGCGATCTCTGCTCGCACGCGAAAGGCGACGCCATGGGGCACTACCGCAGCAACCGGCGCGACATCGAGTTCAACCTGTTCGAGTTCCTCAAGCGCGACGAGGTCCTCGGCGGCGGCGCCTATGCGGAGATGGACCTCGAGTCCGCCCGCGCGCTCCTCGACGAGATGGAGCGCCTGTCCGAAGAAGACCTCGCCGACTCGATGATCGACAGCGATCGCACTCCCCCGGTCTTCGACCCCAAGGACCACTCCGTGGTCATGCCCGCGTCGTTCAAGAAGGCGTATGCGGCCTACATGAACTCCGAGATGTGGCGCCTCGACATTCCCGAGGAACTCGGTGGCACCGCGGCGCCGGCGTCGCTGCGCTGGGCGATCCAGGAGATGGTGCTCGGCGCCAACCCCGGCGTGCACGTCTACGCCGCGGGCCCCGGCTTCGCCTCGATGCTCTACCGCAACGGCACCGCCGAACAGAAGCAGCTCGCGCAGTACCTCGTCGACAGGCGGTGGGGCGCCACGATGGCGCTGACCGAACCTGACGCGGGGTCAGACGTGGGCGCGGGCCGCACGAAGGCGGTCCAGCAGCCCGACGGCACCTGGCACCTCACCGGCGTGAAGCGCTTCATCACCTCGGCCGAGCACGACATGGCCGACAACATCGTGCACTTCGTGCTCGCCCGCCCCGAAGGCGCAGGCCCCGGCACCAAGGGTCTGTCCCTGTTCATCGTGCCGAAGTTTCTCGTCGACCCCGCCACCGGCGAACTCGGCGAACGCAACGGCGTCTACGTCACCAACGTCGAGCACAAGATGGGCCTGAAGGTCTCCACGACCTGCGAGCTCACCTTCGGGGACTCCACGCCGGCCGTCGGCACGCTGCTCGGCGACGTCCACGACGGCATCGCGCAGATGTTCCAGATCATCGAGAACGCCCGCATGATGGTCGGCACCAAGGCCATCGCGACGCTGTCCACCGGCTACCTCAACGCCCTGGCCTACGCCAAGGAGCGCGTCCAGGGCGCCGACCTGACCCGGGCCGCGGACAAGACCGCGCCGCGCGTGGCGATCCTGGCCCACCCGGACGTGCGCCGCTCGCTGATGATGCAGAAGTCCTACGCCGAGGGCATGCGAGCGCTCGTGCTGTACACCGCGAGCATCCAGGACGGGATCCACGCCGACGAGGCCGCCGGGCGCACCCCGGACCGCGACGCCGAGCGTCTGAACGACCTGCTGCTTCCGCTGGTCAAGGGCGTCGGCTCCGAGCGGTCCTACGCGCTGCTCGCCGAGTCGCTGCAGATCTTCGGGGGCTCGGGGTACCTGCAGGAGTACCCGATCGAGCAGTACATCCGCGACGCGAAGATC
This sequence comes from Sporichthyaceae bacterium, assembly GCA_052389435.1. Lineage (GTDB taxonomy): Bacteria > Actinomycetota > Actinomycetes > Sporichthyales > Sporichthyaceae > JBQTKD01. The sequence continues at coordinate 16,024 of JBQTIB010000162.1, forward strand.
GACACCCTCTACGAGGGCACCACCGCCATCCAGGGCTTGGACTTCTTCTTCCGCAAGATCGTCCGGGACCAGGGCCAGGCGCTCACGGCGCTGGCCGAGCAGATCGAGAAGTTCGCCGCGCAGGACCCGTCCGGTCCGCTCGGCGCCGAGCGCGCCCTGCTCGGGCACGCCCTCGCCGACGTGCAGGCGATCGTCGGGGTCATGATCGGCTCGCTGACCGACGCCATGGGCCAGGTCGACGAGATGTACAAGGTCGGCCAGAACACCACGCGCCTGCTCATGGCCACCGGCGACCTCGTCATCGCGTGGCTGCTGCTGCGCCAGGCCGAGATCGCCCAGCGCGCTCTCGACGGCGGTCCGTCCGTCCGGGACGCGGCGTTCTATCGTGGCAAGGTCGCCGCGGCTCGGTTCTTCGCCGCCCAGGTGCTGCCCACGCTGCACTCGCAGCGGGTCATCGCCGAGGCCGTCGACAACTCCCTGATGGACATCGGCGAGACGGAGTTCTAACCGTGCACCTGCGCTACGCCACGGCAGTCCTGCTCGTCGGCGCGGCGCTGGCACTCGCCGGGTGCGCCGATTCTCCCGACGCGAGCCCGCCCCCGAACCTCCCGGTCTCCCCGAGCGTGTCCCCCACGCTCTCGGCGTCGCCGCAGGCGTCGGCGGCGGGCCCGACGGCGGCGTTCTGCTCGTCGTTCGGCTCCGCCCTGGGCGAGTCCACGCTGCCGGCCGCGCTGCTGGACCTGCAGAGTTCCGGTGCCGAGGCCGTCGAGGAGTTGACGGCGGCCGCAGCGGACACGGCCGCCGTCCTCGCCGGCATCGCAAGGCCGTCCGGGCTGGACCCGGACGTGGCGGCGCGAGCCACGGACCTGCAGGACGCATTGACCGAGATGGCCGATCTCGGCGCGGACGATCCGGCCTCCACGCTGGCCGGCAGTGCGGTGACGCTCACCCGCGCGATCGGCGCGTTCACCGATTCCTGCACCGCCCCGTAGCGGGCGGACGGCGCTCGTGGGACCGACCGGGTGACGCCGGAAAATATTTTCCGGCCCACAGGTGTAATCCGTTTCACCGCCGGGTAACTACAGCCCCGAGCACGACCATCCAGTCGTGCCTCGAACGTCAATGACAGTGGCTGCTGACCTGGTGGGGGTTCGCGGCCACGGCTCTACCGCTGTCACCGGCACATGCGGCGGAAGAGTCCGCGACGACGGGTGGAGCGCCCGGATCGGCAGCCGCGCGCTCCACCCGTTGTCATGTTCGGGACTGCACGCCTTCGACTTCAGACGCCGACGAGGCGGATCGAAAGCCACAGGGCCAGGGTCGCCACCAGGATCGCGGGCAACGTTGTCCACAGCGCGTGCCTGGTGAAATCCGCCAACCGCGGGTGGATACCGCCCTGCCGGCAGACCCGCAGCCAGAGCATCGTGGCCAGCGACCCGACGTAGGTCAGGTTCGGGCCGACGTTCACCCCGATGAGCAGCGCGAGCACCGCCGCTGGCCCGCCCACCGGCAGGGCCAGCGGCAGGAGCAGCAGCACCGCGGGCAGGTTGTTCAGCAGGTTCGCCGCCACCGCGCCCACGAGGGCGACCGCCAGCAGGCCCGCCAGCGTGGGGTCGTGGTCCACCAGGGGCCGGACGACGTCGTCGAGGCCCTGGGCGGAAACTGCCGCGACCACCACCGCCAGCGAGGCGACGAACGCCAGGAACGGCGGATCGGCCGCGCCGAGTACCTCGCTCGGTCGTACCCGGCCGCGCAGCAGCGCGGGGACACCGAGCACCGCAGCACCGACTCCGGCCACGATCCCGGGCGGCACCCCTGCAGCCTCGGACCCCAGGAACCCCACGATGGTAGCGATCAGTACCGCCAGGGCTAGGCGCGGGACGGGCACGAATGACGGCGGGCAGGCGGTCCCCCGCGCCCGAAGGTCGCCCGCAAAGCAGCGCCGGGTTCCGAGGTACTCGACGGCGAGCACCGCGATCGACGGCAGCAGCATCAGAGCGGCGAAGCGTCCGACCGACAGACCGGAGGCCTCGAGGACCAGGAGGTTGGTCAGGTTGGCCACCGGCAGCAGCAGCGACGCGGAGTTCGCGACGTGCACGGTGGCGTGCACGAACGGCCACGCGACCAGACCCGCAGCCGCCGCGGTAGCGATCACTACCGGAGTGAAGAGCACGACGGTCGCGTCCAGGCTCAGCGCGGTGGTGACCGCCGCTCCAACCCCGACCGTCCACCCCAACAGCGAGGTCGGCCGCCCTCGAGCCGCCCGCGCCAGCACGTAGCCCGCCCAGGCGAACAGGCCCTCGGCCGCACACAGCCGGGCCAGCACCAGCACCGCGACGAGAAATCCCAACGTCGGACCGATGTCCCGAAGCTGTTCCCACGCCGCGTCCAGCGGCAGGAGCCCGCTCGCGACGCACACCAGCGCCACCGGCACGGCAACCGCAGCCTCCGGAACCCCCCGTGGCCGACGAATCGCCACGCCCAGCACCACCAGCAGCAGGGCCAACCCCAAGGCCAGCCCCACGGCACCCCCTTCCCCGCACCGCACCGCACCGCACCGCACCGCACCGCACCGCACCGCACCGCACCGCACCGCACCGCACCGCACCGCACCGCACCGCACCGCACCGCACCGCACCGCACCGCGCCGCACCGCA
>JBQTIB010000163.1:0-3401 GCA_052389435.1 Sporichthyaceae bacterium
GGGGGGGGGGCGCCCCCCCCCCCGACGCGTTTTTGCCGTGCTCGCACCGGGCCGATGGCGCAGTAGGACACGTTCGCCGGCCCGCGGCACGGTGTTCTACTGCGCTATCGGCTGAGATCCGACACGGCGGAACGAATCGAGCGGTGGGCACGTCGACCGGAGGGCCCGAGGCCCCTGGACATCGGTAGGCTCGCCCGAGGCGCCGAACCGGGCGGCGGGCGAGGAGGGGTGAGCACATGGGCTACGGGCCGCTGTCCTCTGGCCTGAACGTCCTCGGCGCGGCCATGCTGATCCTGCACGTCGTCGCACTGATCGACGTGTGTTCGCGGCCGCAGGCGGCTTTCCCCGCCACCGGCAAGCAGACCAAGCAGCTGTGGCTGATCCTGCTCGGCGTGGCCGTGGCCTGGGGCGCGATGCCGATGCTGCTCACCCAGCGCATCGTGTTCATCAGCGTCTTCGACATCATCGGCATCGCCGGAACCGTGGTGGCCCTGATCTACCTGCTCGACGTCCGTCCGGCCGTGAAGGCCGCCGGCGGCCGGGGTGGCAAGCGGCCGGGACCGCGCGGCGGCTGGTGAAAACGCCAACGGGGCCCGGAGCGCGCTCCGAGCCCCGCACCGCCGGCGTCTAGTAGACGACGACCTTCGTGCCGATGCCGACCGCCTTGTAGAGCGCTTTGGTCTTGGACCAGCTCCGCGTGTTCACGCACCCGTGCGAGCGGCCCGCGTATCCGTTGCGGTTGAAGTCCGAGGAGTAGTGGATGGCCTGGCCGCCGCTGAAGAACATCGCGAAGGGCATCGCCGAGCCGTACAGCGACGAGACGTGGTCGATGTTCTTCCAGTAGATGCGGTAGGTGCCGTAGCGCGTCGGGGTCCGCTTGGAGCCGAAGCGGGCGGACAGCTTGATGACGGTGCTGCCGTTCTTCATCAGGCGGACGGTCCGGCTGCTCTGCGACACGCACACGACGGTGCCGTACTCGCACGAGTTCGGGACCGCGGCGGCGGACTGGCCGCCCACCACGAAGCTGGAGCCCACGAGCGCGCCGGTGATGACTCCGGTGGTGGCGATGCGCGCCCAGCGTCTGGCCGGCTGTGTGCCTTCGCCGACGGGTGTTGCGGTCACGGACGGCCTCCTGATGGCGCTCAAGTGGTGGTCATGATCGGGATCCGAACGGATCCGTACACGTCTTAAGAGAGTAGGGCCGCGCGATGTCCGTTTTGCCGGACTAGTGAAGATCTTTGCTACCGCTCGGTAAATGTGACGGTTCTGCTCCGCGATGAACTCCCGTCACACGCCTAACCCCATCAATTCCGGCAAGAGCGGAATGCGGGAGGATGCGCCGGGGTTGACCCCGAGGCTGCGAGTGGGAGGTGGACGTGCGGGTGGTACCGATGGGCGAATCTGCGGTCGCTCCGCTTTCCGAGCCCGACACCCTCCCGACGCCCCGGCGCGTGGCCGTTCTCTCGGTCCACACCTCGCCGCTGGAGCAGCCCGGCACGGGCGACGCCGGGGGCATGAACGTCTACGTCGTCGAGGTCTCCCGGCACCTCGCCGCGGCAGGCATCGAGGTCGAGATCTTCACTCGCTCGACCTCCTCCGACCTGCCCCCCAGCGTCGAACTCGAGCCGGGCCTGACCGTGCGTCACGTCAGCGCCGGCCCCTACGAGGGGCTGCCCAAGGAAGAGCTGCCGAGTCGCCTCTGCGCCTTCACCGCCGGCGTCCTGCGCGCGGAGGCCACCCGGGAGCCCGGGCACTACGACCTCGTGCACTCCCACTACTGGCTCTCCGGTCAGGTCGGCTGGCTGGCCGCGCAGCGGTGGGGCACCCCGCTCGTGCACTCCATGCACACCCTCGCCCGGGTCAAGAACGCCGCCCTCGCCGAGGACGACGCCCCGGAGCCGCGGGCCCGCGAACTCGGCGAAGCCGACGTGGTCTGCGCCGCGGACCGCCTCGTGGCCAACACCGCCGAGGAGGCCTCGGCGTTGATCCGCCTCTACGGAGCGGATCCGACCCGCGTGGACACCGTCGCGCCCGGCGTCGATCTCGGCGTCTTCACTCCCGGCTCCCGCGGCGCCGCCCGTGCCGGCCTCGGCGTCCCCGCGGATGCGACGCTGCTGCTGTTCGTCGGACGCATCCAGCCGCTCAAGGCCCCCGACGTGCTGCTGCGGGCCGTCGCGCTGCTCGCCGACGCGGACGCGGAGCGCCGCACGAAGCTGCAGGTCGCCATCGTCGGCGGGCCCAGCGGCAGCGGTCTGGCCCAGCCCGAACAGCTGCAGAAACTGGCCGTCGAACTCGGCATCTCCGACCTGGTGCACTTCCTCCCGCCGGCCCCACAGGCGGACCTCGCCCGCTGGTACCGGGCCGCCGACGTGACCGTCGTGCCGTCGCACTCGGAGTCCTTCGGGCTGGTGGCCGTGGAGTCCCAGGCCTGCGGCACCCCGGTGCTCGCGGCCCGCGTCGGCGGGCTGACGACGGCCGTGGCCGACGGCGTCTCGGGACTGCTGATCGAGGGTCACGACCCGCGGGACTACGCCGCCGCGCTGCACCGTCTGATCGGCGACGAGGTGCTGCGCCGCCGCCTCGGCGACGGAGCGGTCCGCCACGCGGCCCGGTTCGACTGGTCGGCCACCGCGGCGGGACTGCTCCAGGTCTACCGCCAGGCGCTGCGCCCCGGAGCGGCTCCGCTGCGAGTCGGCTGATGGATCCCGCCGCGATCGTCGCCGCCGGTCTCGACGCCGCAGGCGTGGAGTGGGTCAGCCCCAGCGCCGGCACGTTCGTCGTGACGCTTCCCGGCACCAAGAAGCTCTCGACCACCTGCTCGCTCTCGGTGGGCGCGCACGCGTTGACCGTCAACGCGTTCGTCGCACGTCGCCCCGACGAAAACCACGTCGAGGTCTACCGGTGGCTGCTCGAGCGCAACGCCCGCATGTTCGGGATGGCTTTCGCGATCGATCGCCTCGGCGACGTCTACCTCGTCGGCCGCGTGCCGCTCGGCGGCCTCGACGCCGACGAGATCGACCGCATCCTCGGCAGCGTTCTGGAGTACGCCGACTCCAGCTTCAATCCGATCCTCGAGCGCGGCTTCGCCTCCTCCATCCGTCGCGAGCACGCCTGGCGGGTCAAGCGGGGGGAGTCGACGGCGAACCTCGCCGCCTTCGCCCACCTGCTCGAACCCGATGTCGCTGCGGAGCCGGGTCCCGCGGAGGGCTAGGTCCCGCCGTTACGACAAACTGTCGTGGCTTCCGGTAAGGTTTGCCTTGCTTTCGCGGGACGCCCCCCTCGATGCCTTGGGTTGGTGGACGGCTCAGCCGCCCACCTCCGCGTCGACGGGCGTGTCGACGCGGCCGCCGCCCGCGCTTGGCGGCGCCCGCGGCGGGGGGCCCCCAGCGCCCCGGCGGGCC
>JBQTIB010000164.1:0-18373 GCA_052389435.1 Sporichthyaceae bacterium
CCTCGCGCTTTCACGTGGCGGGGGTTGAGTCCGGCGTGTAGAAGACGGAAGTGCCTGTCCGCGCAGGGGATTCTTGGGATTGCGACGTCACAAGACCCTTGAGCGGAAGGCACTCCGTAGGTGAAGCGTAGCCGTGTCCCGGTTGTTGTCCTCGATCCCGCGCGCGAGCGGCTGACCTCGTCCTCTGGCGGATTGTTGCTGCGGCGCGCGGGACTCCTTTCCGGGGTGGAGCGCGAGCTGTCGGCGGGGTTGGCGCCGTGGCGCTCGCCCTCGGCGGTCCACGATCCGGCCAAGGTGCTGCTCGATCTGGCCACTGCGCTCGCGCTGGGCGGGGACTGCCTGGCCGACATCGCCGTTGTCCGTGCCCAACCGGCGGTGTTCGGGAAGGTGGCCTCCGACCCGACCGTTTCTCGATTGATCGCGACCCTGGCCGCCGACCGCGATGCGGCGGTGGCGGCGATCCGCGCCGCGCGGGCCGCCGCCCGATCGCGGGTGTGGGCCCGGCGCCGCCCGTTGGCCGGCCCGGTCGGTGGCCAGGCGATCGTGGACCTGGACGCGACGTTGGTCGGGGCGCACTCGGAGAAGGAACTGGCCTCGCCCACGTTCAAGCGGGGTTTCGGGTTCCATCCGATGTTCGCCTTCCTCGACCACGGCCGAGCCGGCACCGGGGAGACCCTGGTCGGGGCGCTGCGCACCGGATCGGCCGGCGCGAACACCGCTGTCGACCACATCGCCGTGCTCGACGCCGCGCTGGAACAACTGCCCGAGACCGAACGGGCCAACGTGCTGGTGCGCACCGACACCGGCGGCGGAACCAAGGACTTCGTGCGCCACGTGACCGGGCTCGGTTTGCAGTACTCGGTCGGGTTCTACGGCGTTTCCACCGTCGAGGAGGCGCTTGCCAAGGTTCCTCGCCAGGCCTGGCGAGCGGCCCTGGACGGCGACGGGCAACCCAGAGACGGCGCCCAGGTCGCCGAGCTGACCCGCCACCTCCAGGTTTGCGGATGGCCGCCCGGGATGCGGGTGATCGCCCGCCGCGAGATCCCTCACCCCGGCGCACAGCTGCGCCTGACCGACCACGACGGATGGCGAATTACCTGCTTCGCCACCAACACCACCGGCTGGAAACTGGCCGAGCTGGAACTGCGCCACCGCCAACGCGCCCGCGCCGAGGACCGCATCCGCAACCTCAAGGACTGCGGCCTGCGCAACCTGCCCCTGCACGGCTTCGCGCAGAATCAGATCTGGATCGAGGTCCTCTCCCTGGCCGCCGACCTGATCGCCTGGACCCAGAACCTGGCCTTCCACGACCATCCCGCCCGACGCTGGGAACCCAAACGCCTACGACTGCGCCTGTTCGCCGTCGCCGGGCGCATCGTGAACCGCGCCAGACGCCGAAGCCTGCGACTGCCCGAAGACTGGCCCTGGAACGAAGTCCTCGACCACGGCTGGGCCAACCTTCACCACACCTGAACCCAGACCCCGCCACCACGACCAAGGCCCGGAGAACCGACGAGCAACAGCGTCGGAGCCCCGCCACGTCCAGGCCCCGCCCCCCACCCGAACCGCCCGACCAAAGCCGATCAGCCAGGCAGGCGAAAGATCGAGGCTAATCGCGGTTAGCCGTAGAGGCCTGCGGCCGTCGTCTCGCCGCTGCCGCCACCGCGCACTGCTCTAGCTCGATCGTCGCACAAACACGCAGGTGAAAGGCCTTTGCTCGACCCGCCGGGAATCTGGTGGGGCGGGACGGACTAGACGGGACAAAACTCGGTGCTAGCTTGTTAGTCGCAAGTTACTCTGGACGGACCTCGATCGGTTATTCGGGAGCGCGCGGAATGCCACCGAGAGAACAGAACGGCTCCACGCGGAGTCCGCGCCAAACCGAACTGATGACCGTCGCCGCGAGGCTGTTCGCACGCCGCGGGTACCACGCGGTGGGGATCAACGACATCAGCGGAGAACTCGGGCTGAGCGGCCCCGCCTTCTACCGGCACTACCCGAGCAAAGAGGCCGTACTGGTCGCCGTGCTCGACGAGGCGATCACCAACCACCTCGAAGAAGTCGTCGATCTGGTGCGGTCCATTCCGGACCCCGTGTCGGCCCTGACGGCGATCGTCGACAACCACGTGCAGTTCGTCCTGGAACAGACCGCGAACATTCAGACCTGGCGCACCGAGTTCCGTGCACTGCCCAAGGCGGACCGGCACCGGTTGCGGTACCTGCAACGGCTCTACACCGAGGAGTGGGTGCGGACGCTGCGCCAGCTTCGTCCCGGACTCTCACTCGAGGAGAGCCGCACGATCTGCCAGGCCGCCATCGCGCTGATCCAGTCGGTGACGGAGTTCCAGACCTGGCTTCCGCCCGACGAACTGCGCCGGACGCTCTCGCGCATGGCGCTGCACGTGATGATCGGCTCCCCCGCCGGCGACGGCGCCGGAGCGATCGAGCACATGGGCTCGGTCCTGCCGGCGGCGGTCGACTGACGGTCGATCGGTTCGTAGCTCTGCAACAGATGGATGCCGCGCCCCGCCGAGGCCGTGCGCGGCATCCATGTGGCTAGGCCAGCTTGCGCAGGAGCTTCTTGTCCAGCTCGGAGTACGGCGGGTAGACCATCTTCAGGTCGGGCCGGGTCGGCATCACCAACGTCGCCTTGCGGTGGCTGAACGCCTCGAAACCCCACTTGCCGTGGTAGGCGCCCATGCCCGAGGCGCCGACGCCGCCGAACGGAAGCTGCGGCGCGAGGACGTGCATGGCGATGTGGTTGGCGACCGCGCCGCCGGCGGGAATCTCGGTGAAGACCCGCGCGATCTCGGTCTTGTTCTGACTGAAGATGTAGGCCGCGAGCGGCTTGTCGCCGGCGTTCACCTTCTTGATCGCCTCGTCGAGGGAGTCGACGTCGACGATGGGCAGGATCGGGCCGAAGATCTCGTACTTCATCAGGTCCGAGCTTGCGTCCGGGTTGAGCACGACGGTCGGCTCCAGCGCGCTGCTGTCCGGGCTCTCGGTGCCGCCGGCGAGGACGGTGTGGCCGTCCAAAAGGCCTTTGAGGCGGGCGAACTGACGCCCGTTCACAATGCGCTGGGTGACCGGCTCGCCCGCGCGGAACTCCGCCATGGTGGCGGTCAACAGCTCGGTGAACTCCTCGCGCACCGACCGTTCGACCAGTAGGTAGTCCGGGGCGACGCAGGTCTGACCGGAATTCAGCAGCTTGCCGAAGGCGATGCGCCGCGCTGCGACCTTCAGGTTCGCGTGCTTGGTGACGATGACCGGACTCTTGCCGCCGAGTTCCAGCGTGCACGGGGTCAGGTGCGGCGCGCAGGCCTGGGCGATCTTGCGGCCGATCTCGGTTCCGCCGGTGAAGAAGACGTGGTCGAGTTTGGTGTCGATCAGCGCGACGGTGGCCTGCGCCTCGCCTTCGACGACGGCGACCGCGTCGGGGTCGAGGTACTCCGGCAGCAGGCGCGCAAGCGCCGCCGAGGTCGCCGGGGCATGCTCGGAGGGCTTGATCACCACGGTGTTGCCTGCGGCCAGCGCACCGATCAACGGACCCAGCGTCAGATAGAACGGATAGTTCCACGGACCGATGACCAGCACGGTGCCGAGCGGCTCGTAGTGGTACTTGGCCTTGCCCGGCATGAGCGCCAACGGCACTGCCACGCGCGTCGGCTTCATCCACTTCTTCAGGTGCTTCAGCGCGTACTCGGCCTCCCCGACCGTGGAGGCGACGTCGCCGAACCACGCTTCGTGCGGAGTCCGGCCGAGGTCGGAGGCAAGCGCGGCGGCGACCTCGGCCTCGCGCTCGGTGACGAGCGCGACGATGCCCTCGAGTTGGCGCCGACGCCACTGGAGGGTCTGCGTCCGTCCGCTCGCGAAGGTGTCGCGCAACCGGCCGACGATGGCCTGCGCCTCCGTGGCGGACAGTTCGGCGATGGGTCCCGCGTGTTCGGCAAGAGAGGTCATGAGGCCGCCTTCAACGATGTGACTCGTGAGTAACTTAAAGCCAACCCTACGCCGAGCGCCATGGGTCTCGCTACGCCGCCAACGGGCCTTTTGGCTCAGTCTTCGTTGCCCGCGCCGGTTGCCATCTTGCCGCGAATGGCCTCGGTGACCGAGGAGTCCAGAAGCGTCGTCTGGTCGCCGAGGTCGCGCCCCTCCGCGATGTCCTGGAGCAGTCGGCGCATGATCTTGCCCGAGCGCGTCTTGGGAAGTTCGGGCGTCACGAGGATCTGCCGGGGCTTCGCGATCGGCCCGATCTCCTTGGCGACGTGGTTGCGCAGTTCCTGCACGAACGCCTCGCCGGACTGCTCCGCGGTCACGCTGCCCTTGGGCGTCACGAACGCGACGATCGCCTGCCCGGTGGTCGCGTCCGAAGCGCCGACCACGGCGGCCTCGGCGACCCAGGGGTGCCCGACGAGGGCGTGTTCGACCTCGGTGGTGGAGATGCGGTGGCCGGAGATGTTCATGACGTCGTCGACCCGGCCGAGCAGCCAGAGATCGCCGTCCTCGTCGAGCTTGGCGCCGTCGCCCGCGAAGTAGGTGTCGGCGAACTTCGACCAGTACGTCTCGCGGTAGCGGTCCGGGTCTCCCCAGATGCCGCGCAGCATCGAGGGCCAGGGCTCGGAGAGCACGAGCAGGCCGCCGCCGCCGTGACCGACGGGCTTGCCGTCGTTGTCGACGACCTCGGCCGCGATGCCGGGCAGCGGACGCATCGCGGCGCCCGGCTTGGTGGAGGTGACGCCCGGCAGCGGGCTGATCATGATCGCGCCGGTCTCGGTCTGCCACCAGGTGTCGACGATCGGGGTGGTGTTTCCTCCGACGTGGGTGCGGTACCAGATCCATGCCTCGGGGTTGATCGGTTCCCCGACCGAGCCGAGTACCTTCAGGCTCGTCAGGTCGTAGGGCTCGAGGAGCTCGTGGCCCCACTTCATCAGCGTGCGGATGGTGGTGGGCGCGGTGTAGAGGATCGAGACCTTGAACTCCTCGACGATCTTCCACCAGCGGTCCTGATCGGCCGGGTGCGGCGTGCCCTCGTACATGATCGAGGTCGCGCCGTTGCAGAGCGGGCCGTAGACGATGTAGCTGTGCCCGGTCACCCAGCCGACGTCGGCCGCGCACCAGTAGACGCTGTCGTCCTTCAGGTCGAAGACGTTGCGGTGCGTCCACGACACCTGGGTCAGGTAGCCGCCGGTGGTGTGCAGGATGCCCTTCGGCTTCGCCGTCGTGCCCGAGGTGTACATGATGTAGAGCGGCTGCTCGGCGTCGAAGAATTCCGGCGAGTGCTGCTCGGAGGCGGTCGCGACCGTTTCGTGCCACCACACGTCGCGCCCGTCGGTCCACTCGATCTCGCCGCCGGTGCGGCGCACGACGAGGACCTTCTCCACTCCGGGGCACTCGGCGACGGCTTCGTCGACGGTCGGCTTCACCGCCGCCGGGGCCCCGCGCCGCATCTGCCCGTCGACGGTGACGACCACCTTGCAGTCGCAGTCGAGGATGCGGCTCTTCAAGGCCTCCGCGGAGAATCCGCAGAACACCACGGTGTGGGCCGCGCCGAGGCGCGCGCACGCGAGCATCGCGGCCAGGGTCTCGGGGATCATCGGCATGTAGACGGCGACGCGGTCCCCGGCGCGGATGCCCAGGTCCGTCAGCGCGTTGGCGGCCTGGCACACCAGCTTTGTCAGATCGGCGTAGGTGATCGCCCTGCGCTCGGTGTCGCCGTCGGCGATCCAGTGGAAGGCGACCCGATCGCCTCGGCCGGCGGCCACGTGCCGGTCGAGGCAGTTCACCGCCGCGTTGAGCCGGCCGCCGACGAACCACTGGGCGAAGGGCGGGTCCCACTGCAGCGGCGTGTGCCAGTCCGTTTCCCAGTCCAGTGCGCGGGCCGCCTGCTCCCAGAACCCGACCCGGTCCCGCGCGGCCTCGTCGTAGATCCCGGGCTGTGCGTTTGCAGCGGCGGCGAGTTCGGCGGGCGGGTCGAAGCGGCGGGTTTCGTGCAGCAGGGCGTCGAGGGCCGGTTGGTCGGACAAGGTGACTCCTCGGGTCGTGAGGCCAAGACCCACGTCCTACCACGTCGACCGTGTTAAACCCCCTCGTCGGTGCGCTCGCACCCCCTTTATGGGAGCGGGCTGTGAGCCGACGTCCACAGAAATCGCACAGCGACCTCAACGAATCGCCCAATCGCGCGGCCCCACTCTCGTGCTGCGGGGGGCCGACGCCGCCTCGCACCAAGCATCCATCCGGGGGGTTGGACAGTGAACCTGTTCTCGACGAAAAAGCGCCGCCTGGCGGTGGTGACGCTCGCCGTCGTCGCCGTCGGAGGCTGCACCGGCGCCTGGGCGCGAAGCGGCGGCGAGCCCGCCGCAGCGGCCGCGACCTCGCGCACGAGCCTTGCCACGGCCAGCACGAGCACCGTCGAGGAGACCGTAAGCGCTTCCGGGACCGTGCAGCCGGCCGAGCAGGACGAACTCGCCTTCCCCGTCTCCGGAACGGTCACCGCGGTGAACGTCGCCGTCGGCGACGTGGTGAAGAGGGGCCAGACCCTCGCCACGATCGACACCGCCGACCTCGAACGCGCCGTCGAGATCGCCGATGCGACCTACGACGCCGCGCAGGCACAGGTGGCGGCCGCGGCGGACAACGACGCGGCGGCGAACACCGACGCCTCCGCCGCGCAGCTGAGCTCGGCCAAGGCGCAGCGCGCGACCGCGGCGGACCGGCTCGCGGCCGCTCGGGCCGATCTCGACGGCGCGACCCTCACGGCTCCGTTCGCGGGCACCGTCGCCGCCGTGGGCCTGGCCGAGGGCGACCGGGTCGGCTCCGGCGGTGGAGCGGGCGCCGGCGCGACGAGCACTGGCTCCACGATCACCCTCGTGGGGACGAAGTCCTGGGTCGTCGAGGCGGCCGTGAGCGGCTCGGACCTCGACCGGATCGCCAAAGACCAGCAGGCTCGAATCTCCCTGGGCGGCGCGACGCAGCAGATCTTCGGCACCGTCGCCGCCGTCGGCGTCGTGGCCTCGAGTGCGTCGGGTGCCTCCTCCTCCTTTCCGGTGACGATCAAGGTCACCGGCAGCCCCGCGGGCGTGCACCCCGGTGCGAGCTCCACGGTCACGATCGTCACCGCCGCAGTGCCGGACGTCCTGTCCGTGCCCACCAACGCGATCCGGCAGGAGAACAACCGGACCGTCGTCACGAAGGTCGTCGACGGCCGGGAGTCCACCGTCGAGGTGGTCGTCGGCGTCGCCTACGGTCCCATCACCGAAATCCAATCCGGTCTCGTCGAGGGCGACCAGGTGAAAGTGACGAGCACTCAGGTCCGACCGGGCATGGGCGCCGGCGCCGGCAACCGCGGTGTCGGTCAGCGCGGTCAGGGCACCGCAGCCTTCCAGTTCCCGGCGGGCGGCGCGCTGCCGCAGGGCATGCCCATGGGCGGCGCCTTCACCGGAGGCGCCGCGACCTTCGGCGGGGGCACCAGATGAGCTCGCCCATTCTCGCCCTGGAGAACATCCGCAAGCGCTACTCCAGCGGCCCGGTCTCCTTCGAGGCCGTGCGCGGTGTCTCCTTCGAGGTCCACGAGGGCGAATACGTCGCCATCACCGGCCCGTCCGGGTCCGGCAAGTCGACGTTGATGAACATCGTCGGTTGCCTGGACACGCCGACCGCGGGCACCTACCGCCTCGCCGGGACCGACGTCTCGGACATGAGCGAAACCGACCTGGCGCTGGTGCGCAACAGGCGGATCGGCTTTGTGTTCCAGCAGTTCCACCTTCTGCCGACCCTGCCGGCGTGGCGCAACGTCGAGTTGCCACTGCTGTACGCGGGCCTCGCGCCGAAGGAGCGTAGGAGGCGCGCGATCGAAGCCCTGGAGCGCGTCGGGCTCGGCGATCGCCTCGACAACCGCCCGGGGCAACTCTCCGGCGGCCAACAGCAGCGCGTCGCCGTAGCCCGGGCCCTGGTTGCAGGCCCGTCGATGATTCTGGCCGACGAGCCCACCGGAAACCTCGACTCCACCTCCACCGGAGACGTCCTCGGGCTCCTGGCCGAACTGCACGCGCAGGGCGCGACGATCGTCCTTATTACGCACGAGGCGGACGTGGCCGCGGCCGCGGAGCGCACCCTGCACGTGGCCGACGGCCTGATCGTCGCCGACTCCGCGCTGCTGCTCGGCGGTGTGGCGTGACGATCCGTCGAGCGGACACCGTCCGCACCGCCGGCGAGGCCATCAAGGGCCATCGCATGCGTTCGGCGCTCACCATGGTCGGCATCCTGATCGGCATCGCCGCGGTCACCGTGACCGTCGGCCTCGGCCAGGGCGCGCAGGCCCAGGTTCGCGATCAGATCGACGCACTCGGTTCGAACCTGCTCATCGTCTCTCCCGGTTCGACCACCACCTCGACGGGGGTGCGCGGCGGCCGCGGCTCGGCGACGACCCTCACGGTGCGCGACGCGGAAACGCTCGCGGACCCGGCGGTCGCGCCGGACGTCGCGGCCGTCGCCGCGGTGTCGAGCTCCAACCAGACCCTCGCCGCGGGCACGACCACGTGGACCGCTTCGGTCGTCGGCACCAGCCCGGAGTGGCTCTCGGTTCGCGAGCGCACGCTGTCGGCCGGCCGCTTTCTCTCCGCGGGCGACGTGGCCGAAGCCCGTTCCGTTGCAGTGATCGGTCCCGACACCGCGAGCGAACTGTTCGGCGGCCGCGATCCGATCGGTCAGACCGTGTCCATCGCCGATTCGACCTTCACGATCGTGGGCGTTCTGGAGCCGATGGGTTCGACCTCCGCGACCAGCGAAGACGACCTGATCGTCGTGCCGTCCTCCACCTACTCCACCCGCATCGCGGGCGGCGCCAACCGAACAGCCGTTTCCACCATCTACGTCCAGGCCGACTCCCGCGAGGCCCTTTCGGCCGCCCACCAGGAGATCTCGGCGGCCCTGGCCACCAATCACGGGGTCACCGCGGCCACGGCGGACTTCAGCGTCACCACCCAGCAGTCCCTGGTCACCGCGGCGAACGCCACCAACAGAACCCTTACGGTGATGCTCGGCGGCATCGCCGCGATCTCGCTCCTCGTCGGCGCCATCGGCGTCATGAACATCATGCTCGTCTCGGTCACCGAGCGAACCGGAGAGATCGGCCTGCGCAAGGCCGTCGGCGCCACCCCGAAGGCGGTGCGCACCCAGTTCCTCACCGAAGCCGGCGCGCTCGGACTCGCCGGTGGAGCCCTCGGGCTCGGGCTCGGCCTCGGCGTCGCCGCTGCCCTGCCCAGACTCCTGGACCAACCCGTCGCGGTCAGTCCGACCGTTGCCGTCGGAAGCCTCGCCGTCTCCCTCCTCATCGGCTGTGGCGCGGGGGTCTACCCCGCGGCCCGGGCCGCTCGTCTCACCCCGATCGACGCCCTGCGCACGCCCTAACCGCCGCGGCGAAACCCATCTGACTGCTCATCACTACCTTCCCGGAGACGACCATGCCTCGATCCTCCCGAACCGTCCGTGCTCTCACCGCCGTTCCCGCCGCGGGCCTGGTGCTCCTTCTGCTCGCCGCCTGCGGCGGCGAGGGCGCCACCACCGCCGAACCGGCGGCCGCCGGCGCCTCGGCGGACGCCACGGCGCCTCCCGAATCCGGCGCCGCCACCGGGCCGATCCGTGGCGCGGGCACGCGCCAGGCCCCCGGTGCCTCCGGCAGGATTGCCGAGGTTTCCGGCTCCACGATGCAGGTGCAGAGCACCTCGACCCAGACCGCCGTCTCGTGGACGAAGGACACCGCGTTCACCGACACGGTCTCGGCGAGGAGTTCGGATCTGTTGGTCGGTGCGTGCATCGCCGTGACTCCCTCGACGACGGCCATCGCCACCGCCGACGACGCCGCTGCGGTGGAAGCGGCGGCGATCTCCATCTCCGATGCAGTCGACGGCGCCTGCGGCCTCGGCGGCTTCGGTGGCGGCATGCGCAGCGGCCAGGCGCCCGACGGCGCGCAGGGTGGCCGCCAGGGCGGCGGCCAGGGCGGCGGTGGATTCCGCGGCGGCGCGGTCGGCAAGGTCGTCTCGATCGACGGGGACACCATCGCGATCGAGCCGACCCGGCCGCAGGGGCCCGCTCCGAGTTCGACCCCGGGCTCGACGGGTTCCCCACCAGTCGGAGCCACCGCCGCTCGAACGGTCGTGTTCACCGCGGCGACCACCTGGACGGCATCCGTGGCGGCCGATTCCGACGCGCTCGTGGTGGGCCGCTGCGTCACGGCGCTGGGCACCGCGGGGTCCACCGGTGCCGTGACCGCGACGTCCGTAGCGATCCGCTCCGCCACCAACGGGGAGTGCGGCGGCGGCTTCGGCGGCGGCGGCCCGGCCCGCGGCCAAGGTCGGGTCCAGGACAACGCCACGGCAGGCCGGTAATGCGACGCCCGACGATCGTGCGCCGCCTGACGTCACTGGCACTCGGTGCAACGGTCCTCACCGGCACCGGTATCGCCTGGGCGCACGGCAGCGACGGCGCCGCCAACCTCCGCACCGCCGTCGTCGAACTCGGGGACGTGACCGAGGTGGTCTCGGCCACCGGGACCGCATCCGGTCTCGCCGGCGGCAGTGCCGCCTTCGGCGTCGCCGGACCGATCGACGACGTCGAGGTCGAACCGGGCGACGTCGTGCAGGCCGGGGACGTGCTGGCCCGGATGGACACCGCGGCCCTCGACGCCGCCGTCACTGCCGCGCAGGCAACTCTCGCGAAGGCCGAGGCGGCGCTCGAAGACGCCAGGCAGGCCCTGACGGAGGCCGCGGAAGCCGAGGGGGCCGGGGAGGTTCAGGAGGCCGCCGGGCAGACCGGAGCACCCAACCTCGGAACCGGCCCCTCCGGCTCCGAGGCTCAACCGGACGACGCACCGCAGCCCCCCGCCGTCGACCTGACCGGTCCGACGCAGGCGCTGAACGCGGCCACGACCGCGGCGACCGTCGCGCTCGCCGCTGCGGAATCCGCGCTCGCAGCGCAGCAGGCTGCGTGCGCGGACTACTTCGCCGGGGCCGGCGAGCCCGCGGGCGGCGACCTCGGCTCGGAATCCGAGCGGAACGACGCGACCGCGAGTTCGACCACGAGCTCGACCGCGGCCCTGGAGGCCTGCTCCGAGGCACTGACCGCCGTCGCGGCGGCGCAGGCCGGGGTGGCCGCGGCCCAGGCTGCGGTGGCGGATGCGGAGAGCGCCTACCGCACGGCAGTCGACCGGGCCCTGGCCGCGGCGACAGCCCGCGCCAAGGCCGCAGAGAGCGCCACCCAGGTCGCGCTTTCCGCGGCGGAGGCGGCGAAGAGGCAATTGGCCCAGGCCCAGCAGGCCGCCCAGGCCCAGCAGCCGGCGCAGGCGCCGAGTTCGCGTGGGGACGCCGGCGGCGCCGGCCGGTCGAAGGCGGACCTCGACGCCGAGGTCGCCGTCCAGGAGGCTGCGGTACGCGTGGCCGAGGCCGAACTCCAGGGAGCGCAGCAGGACCGGAACTCCGCGGTGTTGACGGCGCCGATCGACGGGACGGTCGCGCAAGTGCCCTTCCTCGAGGGCAAGCGCGCCTCCGCCGACGACGCGATCTCGATTCTCGGGCACGGCGCGATGAAGGTGGAGGTGTCGGTGCCCTCCGCCACGGCAGCCGAACTGAAGACGGGGATGGCCGCCGCCGTCACCTCCGACGGCGCCGAAGCCCCGTCCGAGGCAACGGTGACGGCGATCGGCATCCTGCCCAGTACGCAGGGCGGCACCACCTACCCGGTGGTCCTCACCGTGCCGAATCCCGCCAAGGGCTTGGCCGAAGGCGCGGCGGCTACCGTCGCGATTGCGCTGCGCGTCGCCCGCGGGGTAGCGACGGTGCCGAACTCCGCCCTTGCCGCCACCGGCAACGGCTCGACGGCGTCGGTCACCCTGATCGAAGACGGAAAGCCGGTCCGCAGGCAGGTCGTCGTAGGTGCGGTCGGGCACTCCGCGACCGAGATCGCCGAAGGTCTGACGGTAGGTCAGGTGGTGATTCTCGCCGACCCGTCGACCGAGGTTCCGACCTCGTCGACCGCGTCGACCCGGACGGTCGGGCCCGGTGGCTTCGGCGGAACTGGAAGCGGCCTCGGCGGCGGCGCGACCCTGCGCCCGCGCGGGTAGGACCAATACGGACATATCGCCCGCCACGCCGGTCGGGAGGGTCAGCGGATCCTCCCGATCGGCCCAAGCGGATCTCGGCGCGCGGCAGCGCGCACCTACCGTGACGTCATGTTTGCCAGACGTCGTCGTCGCGGGCTGGACATCGCGTTGGTCGCCAGCGCCGTGGGCCTGGCCCTGCTTGCCGTGTACCTGCCGGGGTCCGCGGACCCCCAGCCGGCAGCGGCAGCCGACGAACAGCCGCTGACCGTCCCGGGGGTCACGCCCTCGGCCGTGCCGACCGCGTCGCCGGCGCCCGTCGAGATGCCGGTCGCCGAGGACCTACCGCCGGTCAAGCTCGCGCCCGGAGAGAAGCCGCCGCAGTTCGTCGTGTTCTCCTTCGACGGCGCCGGCAGCACGGAGCGCTGGAAGTACTACCGCGACATCGCGAAGAGCACGAACTCCACGTACACCTACTACCTGTCCGGTCCGTACTGGCTCCCCGATGCGAAGAAGAACTCCTACCGTCCGCCGAACTTCCCCGTCGGGTACTCCGAGGTCGGCTTCGGCGGCACGGACGCCGAAGTACGCGAACGGGCGGAGCAGGCCCAGCTCGCGTTCAACGAGGGCCACGAAATCGGCACGCACTTCAACGGTCACATGTGCGGCGCCAAGGGCGTAGCGGCGTTCTCGGGCGCGAACTGGTCCGACGAACTCGAACAGTGGTACCAGATCGTCGAGCAGTGGCGAGCGAACGCCAACGCCACGGACGCGGCGGCGAATCCCTTCACCCGCAAGGACGTGATCGGGGCCCGGACGCCGTGTCTGGAGGGCAAGCGCTCGGTCTTCCTGCCGGTGCTGGAGAACAACGGCTTCCGCTACGACACCAGCGGCTGGGGCTACCTGCAGTGGCCGAAGAAGACCGACACGACCAGCCTCTGGGACATTCCCCTGCAGGTCATGAAGATGGCCGGCACCGGCCGCCAGGTCCTGTCGATGGACTACAACTTCTACGAGATCCAGGGCAAGGTCACCACCCCGGCCAGCCGAGCCGCGATGCAGGACCAGATGGTCCGCACCTACCGCAACGCCTTCAACGCCGTCTACGAGGACAACCGGGCGCCGCTGATCATCGGTCACCACTTCGCCGAGTGGAACCTCGGCGTCTACCACGACGCGCTCGGTTCGTTCATGAAGGAGACCTGCGGCAAGCCCGAGGTCAAGTGCGTGAACTTCACCCAGCTCGTCGACTGGCTCGACGTCCAGGACCCGGCCGAGATCGCCAAGCTCCGCGCCGAGGGCATCGCGAACATGAAGTACTAGCCGGACGTCTCTGAGAAGCGGCCTCCTGACGTTGCGTCAGGGGGCCGTTTCTTCGAGTGCCCGGGCCAAAACGCTCGCCGACTCTGCACCGAAGGCGACGAGGCGAATCGTTTCGACCTTCGTCGGCGTGCTGCGCAGTGTGGCCACGGCGACGGCCGCGGCCTGCTCCGGCGGGTAGCCGTACACCCCGGTGGAGATGGCCGGGAAGGCGAGAGACTGCGCGCCGAGGCCGTCGGCGACTTCGAGGCAGCGGCGGTAGCAGGACGCGAGCAGTTCCGGCTCCCCCGCGTTCCCGCCCTGCCAGACCGGACCGACGGTGTGGATCACGTGCGCAATGGCCGGCTCGAGCCGGAAGGCTCGGGTGGCCTTGGCGTCGCCGGTCTTGCACGGCGCGAGCATCCTCCCGGCCTGCGCGAGTTCGGGTCCCGCCGCCCGGTGGATCGCGCCGTCGACTCCCCCGCCGCCCTGGAGCGAGGAGTTCGCGGCGTTGACGATCGCATCGACCTGCTCGGCGACAATGTTTCCGACCACGACTTCGATGGTTGGCATGCCGGGCAAGCTAGTCCGCGGCCGGGCGGTAGACGGGCAGCGAACCGATCTTGCGGACCGTGAACTCTCGCAGCGGCGCGCCGACTTCGCCGTCGCGGGCGGGCGGCATCTCCTGGGTGCGCGCGGTGACGCGCACCTCGTCTGCGTGCCAGCCGGTCAACACGGGGCTGCGGTGGAGCCTGCCGAGGGCGAAGGCAACGACGAGCCGGGTACGGGAGTAGGGGTGGCCCGCGTCGACGAGGCGCACGTCGATCAGGCCGTCGTCGAGCCGGGTGCGGTAGGTCGGCGCGAAGCCCTGCGGGGAGAAGACGCAGTTGCCGAGGAACAGCATCCAGGTCCGGCGCTTCTCGCCGTCGACGTCGACCTCGATGGGGTCGTAGGTGCGCAGCACGCGGACGAGGGCCACCAGCAACGCGGGCCACTTGCCGATGCGGTCCTCGAGCTCCTCCCGGGCGGCGACGAGTTCCGGGTAGACCCCGACGCTCGCGGCGTTGAGGAACACCTGTGGCTCTCCACCGTCGCTCGGCACGATCGCCGCCACGTCGACGGCTTCGCCGGTGCCCGCCCGGCCTGCGGCGAGCACCTCGTCGACACCGTGGAGCCCGAGCTCCGCGGCGAAGTGGTTCAGGGTGCCGCCGGGGACGACCAGCAGCGGCAGACCCGCCGCGGACGCGACCTGCGCAGCGGCGTTGACCGAGCCGTCGCCTCCGGAGATTCCGAGCACGGCGGCGTGCGCTGCCGCCTTGGTCAGCGCCTCGAGGAGGTCTTCGCCCTCGGCCAGGGTCTGCACGGTCGCGGCGGGCCACGCGTCGGCGAACCTTTCCGCGAAGTCGCCGCTCCCGTTGGGTCCGGAGGACGGGTTGATCACCAGATGGAGGCCGGCGCCGTCGTCGAGCTTGGGCAGCTCGACCTCTTCGCCTCGGCCGAGCTGCCCGGCGGGCGGCGGGCGCAGCGGCCAGACCTTGGTGAGAAGCCACGTCGCCGCGGCGCCCATCGCGATGCCCGCAAGGACGTCGCTCGGGTAGTGCACCCCGGTGTGCACCCGCGACCATGCGACGCCGCTCGCAACGACACCGACCCCCGCGCCGAGCAGCGGCCGCTCCAGGGCGACGCCGGTGGCGAAGGCCGCGGCCGAGGCCGAGTGGCCCGACGGGAACGACCAACTCGTGGGCCGCCGGGTGAGTTGACGGACCGCCAGAACCAGTTCGGCATCGGGCCGATCGCGTCGGAATACGAGCTTGGCCGGCCCGTTGACGCTTGCGCTGGCAAGCGCAAGGCTCGCCATCCCGCGCAGCGCCGCCCGCCTGTTCCCCTTGCCGCCCGCTGCTGCGATGGCGGCGGCCGTGCCCGCCCACAGCAGTCCGTGGTTCGCCGCTCGAGACAGCCGCGGCAGCACGGCGTCGAGCACCGGGCTCGGTTTGGCCTGGACGCGGGCGAACAGCGAGTGGTCGAGGGATTCGATCCACGGGGAAATCGTGCGCGGCACGGGCGCTCCTTCCGAACCCGAGCGCACTTCCCGCGACCGGCGTTTCTAACCTACGTCGACCCCGAAGGCGCCGACGCTCCACCGCCGAGCGCACGCGGTGGGGCATGATCCGGACATGGCTGTCACCTCCCAGATGGTCCCGTTGGGGACTCCCGCTCCGGACTTCACCCTTCCGGCGATCGACGGTTCGACCGTTTCGCTGGCCGATCTCGCCGGGGCGCCGGCGCTGCTCGTCGTCTTTCTGTGCGCCCACTGCCCATACGTGAAGCACGTGGAGGACACCCTCGGGCCGCTGGCCGCGGAGCTCGTCGCGGCGGGAGCCGCGGTGGTGGGCATCTGCAGCAACGACGTCGAGCGCTATCCCGACGACGACGTGCCGGGCCTGCAGGCGCAGGCCGCGAAGGCCGGCTTCGTCTTCCCGTACCTCGTGGACGCCGATCAGTCGGTCGCGCTCGCCTACCGGGCGGCGTGTACGCCGGACTTCTTCCTGTACGACGCCGCCCGCACCCTCGCCTGGCGCGGACAGTACGACGACTCCCGGCCCAGCAACGGCGTGGCCGCAACGGGCTCCTCGCTCCGCGAGGCCGTCGAACTGGTGCTGGCGGGCAAGCCCGTGCCCGAGCCGCACACGCCGGGCATGGGCTGCGGGATCAAGTGGAAGCCGGGGAACGAGCCTCTTTAGAACGGTGGCAGGTCGGCGGTTTGCCAGACGCCCGAGGCCGCCCAGTCCCGACCGATGAGGTCGGTCTCGGGGTCGGGCTCGGGTAGCGGTGGCCGCCGCCGGGTTTCGGCGTCTGCGACGGGCCGGGGCAGCACCGGGCGGAGGGGTTCGTCGGGGACGTCGTAGAGGTGACGCAGGCGGGAGATCCACCGGTGCCCGTTCTCGATCCGCCGTAGGGCCCAGCCGCCTTCGGTTTTGAGCATGTGGTCCCCGCGGCAGGCCGGGGCGTTGTTCTCCTCGGTGGTCTTGCCGCCCTTGGCGTGGTCGTGGCGGTGGTCCAGATCGCAGGAGCGTGCGGGCGCGCGACACCCGACGCCGATGCATCGGCCGTGCGCGTGCTGGACCCGGCGCCGGAGGCGGGCGCCGGCGAACCTGCGGTCCGGGTCCTCCGGTGGCGGGGGTTCGGTCGCGCGTTCGGCGATGTCCGCGAGGACCCGGCGCCAGGCGATCCAGGTCTCGGTCTCGACGTAGTCCGGGACCTCGCCGGTTTCGGCGGCTTCGGCGCACTGCGCGAGCAGTCGCGGGGTGAGGTAGAGGTCCACGACCGAGGAGCAGTCGGCGGAGCGGGCCGGGTATCCGCCCGGGCGGATCGGGGTGAGCCCGGAACAGAGGTGGTGGCCGGTGTCGTCGAGCACGATCCACCGCCACTGCGCCGCACCGAGGGTCGCGAGGATCGCGAGGGCGTGCTCGGCGTGGACGGGGCCGTAGGGGGCGAGTTCGCCCGGGTCGAGGTCCACCCCCAGCGCGGTGGCCACGGACACGCGCAGTTCGATCCCGTCGAGCGCCTTCGCCGGGGTTTCGGGTTCGAGACCGGGCCGGGAGGCGCGCAGCGCGCGCAGGATCGCGGCGTCGTCCAGACCCTCCCAGGTGCCTTCGGTCAAGCTGAGGAAGATCTCCGCGCGGAGGTGGTCGATCGGGCGGGGGTCCCCGTCGCGTTTGGCGGCCTTGGCGAGCAGGTCGATCCGCGCCGCGGCCGCGGCGACGCGCTCGGGTGGGAGCTGGCGACCGGACAGGTCCGAGGTGCCGTCGGGGTTGCGCGAGGCGATCACCCGACGGCTACGGACGGCGGAGTCGTAGGTGGCCTGCTGCGCGTGCGGGTCCAACGCGATCGCCAGGCGCCGGGCGTAGTCCGCGAGCTTGCCGGTGGTCCAGCGCGGTCCGGACAGCGCCGCCAACGGAAGACAGTTCGCGAGCACGGTCGCCTGGACGGAGTCGGCGAGGCCGTAGGTGAGCCCGATCAGCACCTTCGCCCGGGGCAGGTCCAGCTCCCCGGCGAGCATCGCCGCGCCGACCTCCGGCACCCGGTCCACCAGATTCCAGGACAGGGTGACCAGTTCCTCGGCGGCGACGCGACTCAGGCCGAGGGAGGCCTTCACCTCGTACTTCGACCACCGGTCCGGATCCGACATCCGCTGCGCGTGCTGGCCCCCGTCGGGCCCGCACCGCGCCACGTGCGAGACCGCGATCCCGGTCCGGGCCAGCTGGTGGGCGAGCTGGCGGTACTCCGCCTGCAGGAACGACACCGCGTCGTGCCCACACAGATCCGCCGGGGAGATCGCCCCGAGAACGGCACCGAGCTCGGGCCCCGGCGTCAACGACGCCAGGTAGTCCTCGAGCCGAGGCGGACCGTGTTCCATGCCCCATTGTAACGGCAAATCGCATCGTTTGTCGAACGTCTGTTCGAGTCTATTCGATCGCCGATCGCCGACCGCCGACCGCCGGGCAACTTCTCCCAGGGCCGGCAACGCCGACCACGACGGGTACCTCCTCGCCCGCCGCACCCGTCCAACGGACGCCGGGGAGTACCGCAACCCCAGACCGCGCCGACCACGTCGCCGGAAGATCCCCCGACCGCAACCCCAGACCCCGGCGCCCGGCAGATCCCGGTACCGCAACCCCAGACCCCGGCGCCCGGCAGATCCCGGTACCGCAACCCCAGACCACGCCGACCACCTCGCCCGAAGATCCCCCGACCGCAACCCCAGACCCCGGCGCCCGGCAGATCCCGGTACCGCAACCCCAGACCAGAGCGTCCGGAAATTCCCGGTACCGCAACCCCGGCCCACGGCGCCAGCCAGCCCTAGGAGCGTGGGTCAGTAACACGCCCGGGTAGGTCCCACATCCGGACGGCGGTGCCGGCGACGATTGGTGCCGTGGGTACCGACGATTCGCTGTTCGAGATGGATCCGGTGGAGCGGCCGGAGGG
>JBQTIB010000165.1:0-10603 GCA_052389435.1 Sporichthyaceae bacterium
GCCAGTTCCCACACCGCAGCCCCCGACGGTGGGGGGGGTCGGGGGCGCAGCCC
Source organism: Sporichthyaceae bacterium (assembly GCA_052389435.1). Lineage (GTDB taxonomy): Bacteria > Actinomycetota > Actinomycetes > Sporichthyales > Sporichthyaceae > JBQTKD01. The sequence continues at coordinate 54 of JBQTIB010000165.1, forward strand.
CCGACGACGACGGTGGTGATCAAGGGATCCGCAGGTGGGAGTATGTTCGGGCCGTCGACCGCTCGCCGCACGAGGCCGACCGCCCGGCTCGCCGAATGTGCACCGGTGTTCACGGAATGGTGAAGATGGATCACATGAGCACGCCGCGGACCGAGGCCCCGGGAGCAGCTGCAGGACAGCAGCCCCTCCGGCGGGAACCCATGCAGCGGCGAAGCGTGGCGCGCGTTCAGCGCATGCTCGACGCCGCCCAGGAGCTCGTCGCCGAGATCGGCTACGACGCCCTGACCACCACCCTGATCGCCGAGCGCGCAGGCGTCTCGATCGGTTCGCTGTACCAGTTTTTTCCGGACAAGCAGGCGGTCGTTCGAGCGGTCGCGATGCGGAATCTGGAGATTTTCAGCGATCGCCTGACCGCGCTGGTCCGCTCGCGTCGGCTCGGGAACTGGTGGGAGCTCGTCTCCGGCGTGATCGACCAGTACGTCGACATGCACCAGCGCATCCCCGGGTTCAAGGCCATCCGTTTCGGCGACGTCGCGGACATGCACCTGCTCGACCCGGAGCGGGACAACGGGACCGTCGTCGCGGATCGGTTCGTCGAACTCATCTCCCCGTTCGTCGACGTCAAGGCGACCGAGGCGCTACGCCTGGACTTGACCATCGCGGTTCGCATCGCCGACAGCCTCACCCGGTACGCCTTCGAGCGGGACCCCAACGGGGATCCCGAGGTTCTCGAGGAGACAAAGCGCGTGGTGAAGGTGCACCTGTCCCGCACGCTGGGAGACCCGGACAGCTAAAGGCGAGTCCCTCGCCGAGGCACCGGACTAGAGACGACGGTCGCGCAGCGCGGGGAACTCGGCGCGGATCTGCGCGACTCGGTCGACGTCGATCTCGACCTCGAGCACGCCGGGGGAGTCGTCGGCCTCGGCCACGATCTCGCCCCAGGGGTCGACGACGAGCGAGTGCCCGGCCTGCTCGACGCCTGCCTGCGTGCCGCACGCCCCGACCGCGACGACGTAGGCCAGGTTCTCCACGGCGCGGGCCCGGGCGAGCAGCGTCCAGTGCTCCCGGCGGCGGGCCGGCCACGAGGCGCTGACCACGAACATCCCGGCCCCGGCCTCGACGAGACTGCGGAAGAGTTCGGGGAAGCGCAGGTCGTAGCAGGTCGCGACACCCATCGGCAGCGGGCCGCCGGTCAACGTAAGAAATGCGTCCCCGGCCTCGAGCAGCACGGCTTCGCCGGCGTCGAAGCCGAACCGGTGGATCTTCCGATAGGTCGCGCGGAGGTCTCCGTCGGCGCCGATCAGGACGGCGGTGTTGTAGAGCCGGTCGCCGTCGCGCTCCAGGATCGAACCGCCGTGCAGCATCACCCCGGCGTCCTTGGCGGCCTGCGCGAGCGCGGTGGTCGTCGGCCCGTCGATCGGCTCGGCGACGGCGTCCCAGTCCCGGTACGCCCACGCGCCGTGCGCCCACAGTTCCGGCAGCACCACGAGGTCGGCGCCCGCGCAGCCGCGAATGGCCGCCGTCGCGCGTTCGACCCGCTCGGCCAGGGGTTCGGCGAGCGACACGTCGAGTTGCACCAGGCAGATCCGCATGGCCCAAGTCTGCACCGAGTGTCGGGGCGGCCACGGACGTGAGCGGCCCGTGCCTCGCCCTACGCTGACGATCATGGCGACCTTCAGCTACCCAGCAACCCAGGCCGGGCCCGGCTACGGCTTCCTCGACGGCGCGTCCGAACGCGCCTACTCCCAGTTCAAGCAGCACTGCGAGATCCGCCGCTTCGCCGACGGGCAGTCGATCGTCAAGGTCGGCGACGTCGACCGATCGCTGTGGGCCGTCGTCGGGGGAGACCTCGAGGTGCGAGTCCCCGGCAAGGCGCCCCACCGCGTCGGCGCCGGCACGGTGTTCGGCGAGGTCGCCTTCTTCGACGGGGCGCCACGCTCGGCGGACATCGTCGCGGTCGGCTCGGTCGAGCTGATGGTGCTGACCTTCGAGGCGTTCGAACGGCTCGCGCAGGCCGATCCGGCCCTTGGACGCACGCTGCTGCTGGACCTCGGGCGCTTCCTCGCGCAGCGCCTGCGCGCCGCCGAACAGCGCTAGGGCGCTCCCCGCTGCGGCGCCTCCAGCAGACGCGCGCGACGCAGCAGAAATGCGCGGACGATCGTCCGCGCGAGGTCGCGGTCGGCGTCGAGTGCTTCGGTCAACCGCGCGGCCGCTACGCGCAGGACGAGGCCGTCGTCCAACGCGACGGCGTGCAGCGAGACCGGGCCGCCGGTGAGCAGGTTGTACTCGCCGACGAAGTTGCCGCGTCGATGTACCGCGACTATCCGCTGGTCGGGCTCGCCGAAGGCGGCGAAGATCGCGACCGTCCCATCCAGGACCACGAACAGGTCGTAGGCCGGGTCGCCGGCCGCGAACAGCACCCCGCCGCGGGCGATCGGCTCCGGGCGGCCCCGAACACCGAGCACGTCGAGGTGCGCCTGGGTCAGCCGCGGGTAGGCCTCGGGTTCGTGGTCGTCGCCGTCGGCGAGGTCCGGCTCGGGCAGCCCGGCCGGATCGACGTGCCGGGCCGGCGCAGCCGCGGGCCGGCGGCCGGGCACGCCGTCGGGCGGCTGGTCTTCGGCCCACGACAGGTCTTCTCGATCGGCCAGCAGCGCGGCGGTGAGGGAATCGACGTCGGTGGGTCCGCGGTGGCGGCGGCCGTTGACGAAGAACGTCGGAGTCCCGCGCGCTCCGCTGGCCGCCGCGGACAGTTCGTCGGCCCGGACGTGGGCGGCGTGCCGACCCGAACCGAGGTCGCGCGCGAACGCGGCCACGTCGAGTCCGATGGCCTCGGCGTGGCCGAGGATCTCGGCGGCGGAGAGCTCGCTCGGGTGCTCGAACAGCCGGTCGTGCATCTCCCAGAACTTCCCCTGCGCGGCGGCGGCCTCGGCAGCCTCCGCCGCCAACTCTGCGTGCGGGTGGACTTCGAGCGGCAGGTGCCGGAAGACGTAGCGCAGCTGATCGCCGAAACGGGTCGCGAGCTCGTCGAGCACACCGGTCGCCTGCGCGCAGAAGGGGCATTCGAAGTCGGAGAACTCCACCAGCGTCAGCGGAGCATCGACGGGGCCGCGGATGTGGTCGCGCTCCGGGTCCACGGCAGGGTCGAGGACCATCGGGGCCACGTTCGCCGGCGCTCTGGACGCCGCGAAGATCGCGGCACCCACCAGCGCTGCGAGGACCGACGCCGCGAGGACGCCGACTCGTGCCTGGTCGGCGAGCCTTTGGTCCTCGAAGGCCAGATCGACGATGAACAGCGAGATCGTGAAACCGATGCCGGAAAGTGCTGCACCGCCAAGGACCTGAGGCTTCGTCAGGCCCGGGACCGGGCTGCTGAGCCGCAGGGCGCGGGACAGCCACGCACCGCCCGCGACTCCGAGGAGCTTGCCTCCGACGAGGGCCGCGACGATGCCGAGGGTGATGGGGGAGGACGCCGCGTCGCGCAGCGTGGGGCCGTCGAGGCGTACCCCGGCGTTGGCGAGGGCGAAGACCGGAACGACGAACCAGGTGGACCAGGGACCGACCAGCAGGGACAGGCGTTCGTTGCTCGAGACCGTGCGGTCCAGATGCAGCCGTGCGGCGCGGGCGAGCTCCGGTTGGGGTGATTGACGGAAGGCGCGCGCCAACCGCTCGGCCTCCTCCACCTCCTCGCGCCGGGGCGCGTAGGCCGGGACGAGCATCGCGATCGTGACGCCGGCGAGGGTCGGGTGGACGCCGGATTCGTACATGGCAAGCCAGATTCCGGCACCGACCGCGAGGTAGGCCGGTCCGCGCCAGATCTTCAAATACCGCATTGCGACGATCACGCCGAGCCCGGTTACGGCCACCAGCAGGGGAGCGAGGCGCAGGTCGTCGGTGTAGAACAGGGCGATGACCGCAAGCGCGCCGACGTCGTCCGCGACGGCGAGGGTCAGCAGGAAGATGCGCAGCGCAGGTGCCTGCGCGGGCCCGACGAGCGCCAGGACGCCGAGGAGGAACGCGGTGTCGGTGGAGATGACCACGCCCCACGCCGCGGCGGCTTCGCCCTGGGGATTGAACGCCAGGTAGATCGCTGCGGGCAGGGCGAGACCGGTGAGAGCCGCGACCAGGGGCATGGCGGCGCGGCGCCGATCGGTCAGTTCGCCCATGACGAGTTCGCGCTTGACCTCGAGGCCGACGGCGAAGAAGAAGAACACCATCAGGCCGTCGTTCACCCAGTGCTGCAGGTCCAGGGAGATCTCCCGGCCGCCCAGCCGCAACGCGGCCTCGGTGTGCCAGAAGCGCTCGTAGGAGCCTTGGGCCAGGTTCACCCAGAGGATCGCCGCGGCGGTGGCCAGCAACAGCAGTCCCGCAGCCGCCGCCTCGGAACGGGGCAGTTTCGGCAGCTGCCGGGTGGACCCGGTCGCGGACGTCACGATCGGGAGCGTAGCCACGCGGGGGTAACCCCAACAGAGGCGGGAATGATCCCCTCGACGGCCAGGTTGGGGCGACTATGAAACAGGCACTGTGGAACGGCGCCGTGATCGCCGAGTCGAACGAGACGGTCCTCGTCGAGGGCAACCACTACTTTCCCCCGGACGCGGTCCGCACCGAACTGCTGGTGCCCGTCGCCAAGACGACGGTGTGCGGCTGGAAGGGCACCGCGAACTACTACGACCTCCACGTCGCCGGCGAGGTCAACGCCGCCGCAGCCTGGTACTACGCCGAGCCGTTCGACGCCGCCAAGCAGATCGCGGGCTACGTCGCGTTCTGGCGCGGAGTCCAGGTCCGCGACGCCGCCTGACCCGACGCGCAGGGCGCCGGGCCGGAGCGTCTCGCGGCTAGGCGATCGGGGAGCTGAACTCCAGCGCAATGCCGTCGGGGTCGAAGAACGCCAGGAACGCGAGTTGGAAGCTCTTGAGTTCGCGAACGGGGCCGTGTTCGATGCCGGCGGCGTCGAGTTCGGCAACCTTGGCGTCCAACTCCGCGCGGGTGTCGAGCGCGAAGCTGACGTGGTCCAGGCCAACGCGGAACGGGTTGAAGCGGTCGCCGGCGTGCGCCGCGTCGACCGGACGCAGCCCGATCAGCATCGCGCCGTTGGACAGGATGACCCCGCCCTGCAGGGACTCGTGGACCTCTTCGTGGAACTCGTGCCCCTCCGGCGGCGCTTCGGCCGCGGCAACCTGCAGGCCCAGCAGCTCGGAGTAGAACTTCGTCGACCGCTCGATGTCGGTGACGGTGAAGCGGATGTGGTGGGGCGCGCCCAGCGTCAGTGCCATGGATCCGGTGCCTCTCGTTTGCGGGTGGTCCGCCGCCTCCGACGGACGTTCCAGTCAACACCCAGCCCGGTCGCGGCGCACCTCGCCTACCGTGGCCCGGTGTCTTCGGCCCCGATCCTGCGTACGGATCGCCTCCATCTGAGGGGTTGGCGCCCGGCGGATCGGGTGGCGTTCGCCGATCTGAACGCCGACCCGGCGGTCATGGAGTTCATGGCCCGCGGCCCGCTGAAGCGGTGGGAGAGCGACGCGTTCGCCGACCGCATCGAGGCCGAATGGGCCGAGCGCGGCTACGGGCTGTGGGCCGTCGAGGTCGTGGGCGGGCCGGAGTTCGTCGGGTACGTCGGCCTGCACGCGGCGGAGTTCGACGCGCCCTTCACCCCCACCGTCGAGGTTGGCTGGCGCCTGGCGAGCGAGCACTGGGGCCACGGCTACGCGACCGAGGCCGCCCGCGCGGCACTGGCCTGGGGATGCGGCGAACGCGCCCTGCCCGAGGTTCTGAGCTTCACCGCCGCAATCAACCGGCGCTCCCGCTCGGTCATGGAGCGCATCGGCCTGCGGTACGTGCCGGGCGGCGACTTCGACCACCCCGCGGTCCCCGAAGGCCACCCGGTCCGCCCCCACGTCCTCTACCGCCTGAGCCCCGAGGCGGAGGCCGGCTACCGCGCCTGACCGGTGTCCGGGCGTGTCAACCAAAGCGGCCGTTGCGACGTCTGCTTTCTTGATGCGCAACGAGACGGAGGGGGCGCGGATGCGGACACGGATCGTCGCCGGGCTCGGCATTGCGGCCGTCGTGGGCACGGCGGTCGCGGTCTTCGCGGGGCGCGACGACGGCTCAAGCGACCCGGCCGCTCTCTCGGGGGCTTCGCAGCGAGACGCGATCGCGAGCCGCCTGCTTCAGGCGACCGCCGAGTCCGATCGGCTGGCCGCGAACTCGGTCTCCGGCGGTGGGACTCTTCGACTCTGCTACGCCGGAGAGCAAGGCGGCACCCATCTGTTCGCCGACGGGCCGTCGGCGCGGATCGCACGCGTTGACACCGTCGGCGACTGCCGCCAGTGGTCCCTTCCTCCAGGCACCTACGAGGTGGGCTTCGAGGAGGGCATCGTGCCGTGCGCCCTCGCCGAGTTTGCGACCTTCCGCGACGACAGGGCGATCGGCCGCGGGAGGAAGCCCGTCGAGTACCTGTCGTCGGCGAGGTACGCGGTGCCCGTCGACGTCGCCGCCGGGCAGGCCACCAAAGTCGTGCTGACTCGCGGGTGCGTGTGAGAGCCGCCGTCGCGTTCGGCGCCGCCGTTGGCCTGCTCGGCGTGGGCGGCTCCTCGAGCGCGGCGCCGGCCGAGCCGCGGGGAACGCTGCAGGTGTGCCCGATCAACCTGACGCCGGCCGACGCGCACCGCGCCTGGGCCGAGGGGCCGTCGGCCCGCGCGGGGGAGTTTCGGACAGGCTGCGTGACGTGGAGGGTCCGGCCGGGCAGCTACCGGGTCGGGGTCTCGCTGGGCGAGGACCCGACCGCCGGTGGCGCGTGCGACGACCGGAAGTACCGCATCCAGGCCATGGGCGTCGCCCGGCCCGGGCTCTATCTCGACCGGGGTGCCGGTCTCGCCACCTCTGCCTCCGTAGCGGGGGGCGAGACCACCCGGGTCGAGGGCCCGTTCACCGACACGTGCACGCACGGCAGCCCGATCGTCCACACCCGCACGGATTTGAGAGTCCGTCAGATCGCCGCCGCGAAGCAGAGCGACGCGGCGCGGGACGCAGTCGGCGGCGGCACGCTCGAGCTGTGCCTGGACGACACGACGTACATGTCGGCCGACGGACCGGTGGCTCGGTCGTGGTTCCCCGCGGGCGAGGACGCCGGGGTGTCCTGCCGAAGCTGGGTCGTCCCCGCCGGTTGGTACGACGTCGCCCTCGGCGAGGACACCGACGGTCTGTGCGGCGCGGGCGGTCCAGTCCTGCGGAACGGGCGCCAGATCCGCGCCGCCGGCAGCGGGGCGTGGGTCGCCTCGGGCGAACGCACCACGATTCGATGGGAGCGCACGTGCGCCGACGAGGGATAGTCGCGCTCGCGGCGTTCGCGTTCGGCGCCGCCGTCGTGCCGGTCGCGGTGGCGCAGGACCGCGCCGGCACCGGCGAACTGAAGCTCTGCGCCGTCGGCGGCGTCGCGTACGGCGGGTTCTGGGCCGACGGCCCCTCAGCCTTCGACGCGCCGCTGACCGAGGCCGGCTGCGTGGTCCGCGCCGTGGAGCCGGGTCCGTACCGCATCGGAATCGAACTCACGTCGTTCCAGCGCCCCTGCGGCTACGGAACGGACGCCGTCGACAAGGCGACCCTCGAGCGTCCCGGCCTGTTCCGCACGCTCACGGCGGGTCGGCTTTCGGCGAGGGAGTTCGAGGTCACCGTCGCCTCGGGAAAGCCCACCAGGGTCACCTACCAGCTCCAGGACTCCTGCCTACCGGGGCGCTGAATCTCATCGTCGGCAGGGTTTCGCGCCCTTCCACTCGCCGCGAAGGGCGCGCCAGGCTGCCTTAGTTGGGTCAGAAGGTCTTGGTGGACTTCTTCCCGATGTGGAAGCCGTGGCCGTCGAGGTTGAAGCAGGTGATCGTGCCGCTCCCGAGCCTGCACTGGACGCCGTTGCGTCGCCAGGTGTCTCCGCTGTCGAGCTTCTTCGGCTCGCTGTCGTAGCCGGGGTAGTCGCTGACGCGCACCCGCTTCGCCTTGCCCCGCTTGCCGAGCTCGACGACCTTGTCGGAGTCGGAGGAGTACGCGCGGCCCTTGCAGTGGACGGCTTCCCGCTGCTTGAGGGCGTAGCAGGAGATCTTCTTGTTCTGCGACTCGACGATGCGCGACCGGATCGTCTCGCCGTTCGGCACTTCGGCCGCCTGCGCCGCCGAGCCGGGCAGGATCGCCGCGAACATGAGCCCCACACCGAGCACCGTCTTCATGCGGGTGAAGCTAAACGCAATCCCCTTGCTCCCAAAGGGTTGCGACCGCAAGACGTGAGGAATTCCCAAGTCGAACAGGAGGGCCACGTCGGCGTCCGGCCGACGGCCACTTCGGCGAAGGTAGGCGCCTATCGATAGGCGCCTGGATCCGCCGGAGTGGACGCTCAGTCCATCCAGTGGAACCAGGCGAGAGCCAGGGCCTCGGGCGAGGCGACCAGCTCCAGAATCGTCGACGGCTCCACGGCGCCCGTCAGAACAGCAGGGCGGCGGCCGGGTCCTCGAGAACGCTCGCGACGTCTACCAGGAACCGGCTGCCCGCCTCGCCGTCGACGACGCGGTGGTCGAAGGACAGGCTCAGCGTGGTGACGTCGCGCGGCACGACGGCACCGTCCACCACCCACGGCATGGGACGGATGGCGCCGAAGGCGAGGATCGCGGACTCACCGGGGTTGATGATCGGGGTGCCGGCGTCGACGCCGAAGACGCCGACGTTGGTCAGCGTGATCGTGCCACCGGTCATGTCCGCGGGCGCCGTCTTGCCTTCGCGCGCGGTCGCGGTCAGTTCGCCGAGGGCCGCCGCCAACTGAGGCAGCGAGAGGTCGTCGGCGTCCTTGACGTTCGGCACCAGCAGGCCGCGCGGGGTGGCGGCGGCGATGCCGAGGTTCACGAAGTGCTTGTAGACGATCTCCCCGGACGCGGCGTCGAAGGTCGCGTTGACCTCCGGGGTCCGGCGCGCGGCCAGGCACATCGCCTTCGCGACGACGAGCAGCGGCGAGACCTTCAGGCCGGCCATCGCCTTGTGGGCGCGGAGGCGTTCGACGAACTCCATCGTGCGGCTGACGTCGACCGTGAGGAACTCGGTCACGTGCGGGGCGGTGAACGCCGAGGCCACCATGGCCTGCGCGGTCATCCGGCGCACGCCGCGGACGGCCACGCGCTCGATGCGCGGGTCGTCGTGGGCCGCCGAGACGGGGTGCGCGGAGGCGGCGGCCACGTCGGCGCGGGTGATCGTGCCGCCCGGACCGGTGGCGTTGACGCCGCGCAGGTCCACGCCGAGGTCGCGGGCCATCTTGCGTACCGGCGGCTTGGCGAGCACCGAGATCTTCGCCCCGCCGGTCTCCTCGAGGGGGATCGTGTGCGCCGGAACGGACTCGCCCGCGTAGGGCGCTTCGCGGGCCTCGATCAGGCGCCCGGCCTCCAGCCCGCCGTGACGCATGGGCTTGGCGTCCTCGCTGCCGAGGGGGCCGCCGGGCTCGTCCTCCTCGCGCGCGGCGGGGACGTGCTGGTGGGCGCCGCCGTCGTGCGGGGAGCGGCGCGGGCGCCGCTTCGCGGAGGTGGTGCGGGGGCCGTAGCCGACGAGGATCGCGGTGCGGCCGCCCGGAGCCTCGCCGCCGATCAGGCCCGCGGCGATCTCGGGCTCGCCGGCCTTGGCCTCGACGGTCTTCGGTGCGGTCGCGCCGCCCATCGCCTCGGCGACCGCGGCCGCCGGAGCGGCGGGTGCGGGCGCCGTGGCGGGCACGCTGCCCGGCTCGGTCTCGACGGTGATGATCGGAACACCGACGTCGACGACGTCCCCGACGGCGGCCAGCAACTCCACGACCTCGCCCTCGAACGGGCAGGGGAGTTCGACGGCGGCCTTCGCGGTCTCGATCTCGACGATGGTCTGATTGATCGTCACCTTGTCGCCGACGGAGACGAACCAGCGAAGGATCTCGCCGTCGGTCAGGCCCTCGCCGACGTCCGGAAGCTTGAACTGCCTGCGCGCCATCTGACGTCCCTTCAGAAGGCCAGCGAACGGTCGACCGCGTCCAGGACGCGGTCTAGATCCGGAAGGTACTCCTCCTCCAGCCGCGACGGCGGGTACGGCGTGTCGAACCCGCCCACCCGCAGCGTCGGAGCCTCGAGGGAGTGGAAGCACGCCTCCTGCACCGCGGCGGCGATCTCGGCTCCGACACCGAGGTTGACCGGCGCCTCGTGCACGATTACCAACCGTCCGGTGCGGCGCACCGAGGCGAACAGCGTGTCGGTGTCCAGCGGCGAGATCGATCGCAGGTCGATGACCTCGAGGGAGTGGCCGTCCTCCGCCGCGGCGGCGGCGGAGTCCAGGCAGACCTTGACCATCGGGCCGTAGGCAACGAGGGTCAGGTCGGTGCCCTCGCGGACGATCCGGGCCTGGTGCAGCGCCTCGGCGGGCGGGCCTGCGGAGAGGTCGAGTTCGGCCTTCTCCCTGTCACGGCGCTTCGGCTCGAAGAATTTGATCGGTTCGTCGGAGGCGCTGGCCTGCTGTATCTTCGAGTAGGCGTCGACGGGGTTGTATAAGGCGCCGACCCGCAGGAG
>JBQTIB010000166.1:0-5659 GCA_052389435.1 Sporichthyaceae bacterium
GTACAGATCGACCGCGCTACGACGGAACTCTTCGGAGTAGTTCTTCCTCGCCATGATCTGGATCGTCTCGCTTCCCCCCGACCGAAGTCGGGATTGAAGCGTGTCCACCGTTCGGGGTCAGGTCCCACCTGCGCTTACGTCCCCAGCGATCTCCCCTCCGGCCCCAGAATCCCCTCCAACTGACCGCATCTCGCACCACGAATGGATCCACGATTTCGGGGTGATCTGTCTGGCGCGGCCGCGGTCGCCCAACTGGTCGCTCTCCCAGATCCGCCAGCAGTCATTGATCCGGCGAAGGCCGCAGCCGTCAACGGCACGGTCGCGGCGGAGGTCACCGCCGCCCGTGCCGAACAGGACCGCGGAGCGCGTCCACACCCACGTCGCGAGTTGCCAGGCGCGGGTCTTGATCCGGTTCCCGTACGACCGCGCAGGAGTTGTCACCGTTGTAGTGCTCCGTCCTCATGCCCCGACCATGCCCGACTCTGCCGACCGACCCCTTGCCGTGCATGGCGTTGGCGGCGTGTGCGAGTGCCCCGGTCCGCATGCCGGGCACAGCTCCGCCGAACCCGTCGCCCCGCGGCGGGCACCGCCCGGCAGGCCGCCATGGAGGTTGGCGCGGCGCGGCCGAACCGCCCGTCGCCGTACCCAGCCCGCCGGGCTTCAGCACCGCACCGGTAGGGAGGACGGCCCCGCGGCGGCGCCTGCAAGGCCGCTCCTGGCCGACGCCGGTGATCCGCGGGCGCGGGTCGACTCCCGTCGCCTCGCTGGGGACCAGGGCTCAGACCGCCGCGATTCCGGCCCCGGGCGTGGCGGTCCACCAGACGATCTCCTGCCAGCCGTGCTCTCAATGCGATCGGGCGGACAGCACCGCTCCTGCCGGGCCAGTTGCGGCGATCGGCAGGGCCGTACGGCTGCGAAGGACCTCGACTTGCTGCTCCCGGTTGGCACGCAGCGCCTCTTCGAGCAACAGATCCCAAGTGGAACGCGCCGAGTCGATGTGCTCCGAGTCGCATGCGCGCCGCCCACGACCCGCTGCTCTGCTCGATGCGTTCAATCGATCGGCCGCACCAGAATCAAATCGTCGATGGTCACGTCGGCGCGACAAAGCAGGGTGGGCTTCCAGCCTTCGTTCAGTCCCATGAAATCTAGGGCGACCGCGCCTTGGCATAGCGCTGGCCCGATCGGCTGCGCCGAGGCGACTGCCGCGTAGAACTTGGCGGCGAATGCGCTCGCGGCCAAGTCGCTGATCTCGGTCGCCATGGCGATGACGACGGGCGTGACCTCAAGAAGTACCTCTGCCCCAACGAGGGTGTCGCAGCCGTTTAGGACCAGCAGCCTCGGCGGCTCCGCGGTGGCCCCGAGCGCACGAGTAAGCAGATCGAAGGGCACCTTGTGCCCCTCGGGGTTGTCGACGCTGGCGTTGTCGAACAGCACGGCGGTGTCGCCGGCGTGACCGGAGAAGTGGACCACGTGGGGCCGAACGTCGTTCAGCCCGTCCAGTAGATCTTCGGGAGTAGCCGCAGGGCGGTACTGGACGTCGATGAGCTCACGATGCAGGGCGCTCTTGACCGCCTGCTGAACGTTGCGCACCTCAACCTCGGTGCGGAGGTTCATCTCCGGGTTCGCAGTCATGTAGAGGACCCGGAGAACCTCGGGCTTCGGCGGCTGGGCCATCACGTAGTGCACCGTGGGGACAGCGAGCCGCGCCAACTCGCGGGCGTGGTCCTTCTCCTTCTGCTGGCGTCGAGCGTCGGCCTGCTCTCGGGCGCGGATCTCGGCCTTCTGCCTCTCCTCTTCCTTCCTGGTTGTGCTCCTGGTCTCTCGCGCGAGGTTCTCCTCGGCCGTCGCCAGGTCTCCCGCAGATCGGCTCAGCTTGACCGACAGATCGGTGACCTTCTTGTCCTCGGCCTGAGCCCGCTTCTCGAAGCTCTCAGCGCTGCGCTGGTAGGTCCGAGCCATGCTCTCGCTGGTGCGCGCCGTAATTTTCTGAAGCTCCCTGGCGGCATCGGCGCGATACTTGCCGGCAGCCGTCCGCGCCTTCCCGCGGTTCGCCTCGTCGGTTGCCTGCTGCTTCTTGATCGACACGATCCTGTCGCGGTACTGCTTTTCCGACACGCGTTCCCTCCCTGGCCGGTGAATGGCTGCACGGCTTTCCACACCCGGGCTCGACCCCCCGCCCACCGCCTCTGCGGCCCGTGGGGATTAGCCGTAATACGTGATGCCGTTGCGCACCACGCCCGGAACGGCGTACCCGTCGTCGACGTCCTCGATCAGGCCCGCACCGCTTACGGACCCAGCTCGCTTACCGCTGTTGGTGAGTTGACCGTCGACGTGAAGCGACCCCTGCAACGCCCCACCGTGGGCCACCTCGACCGTGCCCCCTTGGTGCACGGTTACCGAACCCTGGTGAGCACCGCGAATGATCACGCGAGCACCCGGACCCACGCTCAACGACCCCTGGTGCGACCCGACGATGCAGACCTCCGCGTCGACCGTCGACAGCGACCCCTGATGCCGATGGACGACGGCGCTCGATCCCGGTTCGAGAACGATGGAGCCCTGATGGTCCCGGACGTCCACCTTCGCGCCTCGCCGCACGACCACCCCGGCTCGGACCCCGATCAAGATCCGGTCGTCGTCGATGACCACGTCGGGAACCTGCACGCCGTCATACCAGTCCATTCGCGCCTCCTTCCGCCAAGGTAGGCAACCTGTCCTGCTGACCCTCTTGGGCCAGGCGGGCCTTGGGGACCAGCGGAAGCGGTGCTTAGGTTGGGGCAGCCCGCCGGGGGTGCTTCACTCATCCCCGGCGGGCGTCAGACCAATTACTTCTCCTTGCGCACGCCCTTGAAGGGCTTGCTGTCAGCCTTGCCGTCCATAAAGCGTCCGGTGCTGGCGTCTCGCTTCGTCCATCCGGCGCCGGTTTGCACCTGGCTGCGCCCGCGGACGGCGCCCACGCGCGAGCCGCTCCCCGTGTTCTTGGCCATCTCTCACCTCCCTCGTCGGATCAGCGATCTTTGCAACCTTCTTGTAGCCCGACGGGTTACAGAGTCGGTTGCAGTTCCAGTAGCATCTTGAGTATGGGCGATGACGAGCGAGAGGTCTACCCCAATGCACCTGTCGCATTGGTGGCGTTGGAGGTAAGGCACTCGCCGATCGATCCGTTGAACGCAGCGCAACGTCGGTTGATCAAGGAACGGCTGACCGAGCACACCCCCGTGATGCGCTCGGCGCACCATCAACAGATCACGCTCGTCCAGCCACCGGGTGGAACGCCGACCCAAGACGTACGGATCGAGGAGTTTCCTCGCTATGTGAGCCGCGAGCTAACCACCGCGGTATCCGTTCGGACGGACACTCTGGTGGTAGAGACGACCGACTACATCCGGTGGGAGCGCGTTCGGAGCGTGGCCGCGGCCGTGCTCGAAGCCCGACAGGAGACGGGCAAGATCGATGCCGTTGAACGCGTCGGCCTTCGGTACATCGACGAGATCCGCGTGCCGGATCCGGAGACGCAGTGGAGCGAGTGGGTCCACGACAGTTTGATTGGCCCGGCGGCGGTGGGCTTGGCGGCTGGGCTTACGCCCCTGGAATCTCAAGGCGTAATGGCCTTCCAGCACAGCCCCGCCGCTCGCCTCATCCTCCGGTACGGTCCCCGAGAAGGTTTTGCGGTTGACCCGAACGGCGAACTTCGGCGGCCAACACCCACGCCCGGCCCGTTTTTTCTCATCGACATTGACTGTTTCTGGACCCCAACCGCCCACGTCCCGGAGTTCTCAGCGACAGAATTGTTGGCCGTAGCAGACAATCTGCACGCTCCGGTACGAGACCTGTTCGAACGATTGATCACCGAGAAGTTGAGAACGGAGGTTCTGCGACATGCCTGAGCGCGTTCTGCGGTCGCCCGGTACCGCAGAGGATCGAGTCACCGGCGCTCCGGAAGTCAGCCAGACCAATCCCGCGGCCGCGACTCTCACCGCGGAGATCGGAGGGTTCCGATCCATCAGCCGCGATCTGAACGAGCGGCTCAGCAATCTTCAACAGCGTAGCCACCTGAACGACTGGGCGAAGCTCACCAACGCTCGCGCGCGGTCGGGAACAAAGACGCTGCTGGACGAGCTTGCAGCTCTCGGTTTCGCGTGGACGGACGTGGCGCGAATGATCGGCGTCTCCGTCCCCGCCCTCCAAAAATGGCGACGAGGCGAAGGCGTGACCGGCACCAACCGCCAACGCGTCGCGAGCCTCCTCGCCGCCTGCGATCTCATCGGCGAGTACTACCTGATCGAAGAGATCGCCTCATGGTTCGAAATGCCGATTACCCTCGGCGTGCCGGTCACGCCGGTCGCCCTGTGGGTCGAGGGCCGTCAAGACCTCGTTTTCGAGCTCGCAAGCGGACACGCGGACGCCGAGCAAGTGCTCGACTCCTGGGATTCCGAGTGGCGAGAACGATTCCGCTCCGAGTTCGAAGTGTTCGTTGCTGATGACGGACAACGATCCTTGCGGCCGCGAACGAGCTGACTCGCGTGGCTCACGTACTCGAATGCCCAGGACCGGAGGGAAATCCGGCATGGTCGGATCTCTACCTCGCGCTGGGTGCGGACGTGCCTGCGCATCGTCCTGTCTTCACTGGCGACGTGTACGAGAAAGTGCGGTGCACCGGCCTGAGCGGCGAGAAGACCAGGACTGTGATGATTGCTCACCACCCGTGCGCGCTGCGGAGTGACGGCGTCACGCTGCATGAGCGTCTCGTCGTCCACGTTGTTCGCGACCATCCCCTCGTCGCTCGGGAAGCGTGGGGTGGACACGTCGACAAGATGCCGCTGCCGGAGATCGATCCGACGACCCAGTCGCGACGTCGGCACATGGCAGCGATCTTCGAGGCCCCCGGCTTCGTCGACTCGGCCGAGCTCGACCCTGCGCGCCGAATAGCGTGCCTGTCTCCCTATGGCGTGAACCTGCTGATGCAGCGGTGGGTCCACTTCGCCAGCCGACTCGTTGTGCCCACGTTCGACTTTGATCTCGTAACAAGCTCCGCGTACACCGAAGTGGATCTCGTCGAAGAGTGGTGCGCGCATCGGGTCGAGCAGGGGTTGACGGTCGCACACGCAGAGGTGGAAGCCGCCGAGTGGCTTCGCGGTTCGACCGACAACGGCAAACGTCGGCAAGATCTACTGAAGGATCCCCAGCAGCGCAGCACGGTACGCCGAGCGATGCGGTCGGCCCTCGAAGCGATCTGATCCGGACACCAGTTGCGCCTTCACTCGCTAGCCGCGAAGCTCGGGACGCTGCCTTCAGGTTTGCCGACACTCACCTTGTGCATCCCTCCACTGGTTTCCGACGTGCCTCAGTCCAGATCGAATCGCTCGCGGTCCGCCTTGGTCAGCTTCAGCTGACGGTGGAGCCAGCGGACGTAGGAAGCGCGTCCGGCCTTTACCGTCGGCTTCCCGAAAGAGATCCAGAACAGGTTCACCCCCGTTGCTACTGCCACGTGGCTCGCAGATGGTCCGCCCTCCTGAACTGACGGAAGCAAAACGGCTCTTCGAAGTTGAGCGGGCAACCTCGTGATCATGCTGTCGCGGCCCGGTAGTTCCGGGTGGCGTGCAACCGTACTCGGCGGCGTTGGTTCTCGGGGTTGCGGAATCCGCAGGCGCAGCGCTTG
>JBQTIB010000167.1:0-34712 GCA_052389435.1 Sporichthyaceae bacterium
GCCCGTGCGGGGGGTGGCCGGCGCGTCCCCCCCCAATTCCCCCCCGCGAACCGCCATGGCGGTGGGGGTCCTCCCCTTTGGGGCGGGGGGGGGCTGCCCCCCCCACGCCCCCCAAGGATCAACCGCGAAGGGCAAAGACACCGTGGACCGGGTTGGGCGTGCACGCGCGACGGGTCTGTGGTTTCCGGTGAAGAATGCGGCGCTGGGGCGCCGGATTCGTCACCGGTGGGGCTTCGCCCCAGAGGTGATTGGTCGTCAGATGGCATTGAGCTGTGGGAAATCGAGCTGTGGAAAGAGTGCGCTGTGACTGTTGAGGCTAAGCACGGAGAGGTCACGAAGTGACGGATCAGACCGTCGAGCCGCCGCTGCCGCCGTCGGGCGGGCGCATCGAGCCTGTCGGGCTCGAGGTCGAGATGCAGCGCAGCTACCTCGACTACGCGATGAGCGTCATCGTGGGTCGTGCGCTGCCCGACGTCCGCGACGGCCTGAAGCCGGTGCACCGGCGGGTGCTCTACGCGATGTACGACGGCGGGTACCGCCCGGACCGCGGATACAACAAGTGCGCCCGCATCGTCGGCGACGTCATGGGCTCCTACCACCCGCACGGCGACTCGGCGATCTACGACGCCCTCGTGCGCCTCGCCCAGCCGTGGTCGATGCGGATGCCCCTGGTCGACGGCAACGGCAACTTCGGCTCGCCGGGCAACGACCCGGCCGCGGCCATGCGGTACACCGAGTGCCGACTCGCGCCGCTGGCCATGGAGATGCTGCGGGACATCGACGAGGACACCGTCGACTTCTCCCCGAACTACGACGGCCGCGAGCAGGAACCCAACGTCCTGCCGGCCCGCTTCCCGAACCTTCTGGTCAACGGCTCGGCGGGCATCGCCGTGGGCATGGCCACCAACATCCCGCCGCACAACCTCCGCGAGATCGCCGAGGGCGTGCAGTGGTACCTCGCGAACCCGCAGGCCTCCAAGGAGGAGCTGCTCGAGGCGATGCTCGAGCGGGTCAAGGGTCCGGACTTCCCGACCGGCGCTCTCATCGTCGGCCTGCGCGGGATCCGCGACGCCTACACGACCGGGCGCGGCTCGATCACGATGCGGGCCGTCGTGGAGGTCGAGGAGAACGCCAAGGGCCGGACCCAGCTCGTCGTCACCGAGCTGCCCTACCAGGTCAACCCCGACAACCTCGCCACCAAGATCGCCGAGCTGGTCAACGACGGCAAGATCGCCGGCATCGCCGAGCTGAACGACGAGACCTCCGCCCGCACCGGCCAGCGCCTGGTGATCGTGCTCAAGCGGGACGCCGTCGCGCAGGTGGTGCTGAACAACCTCTACAAGCACACGCAGCTGCAGGACACCTTCGGCGCGAACATGCTCGCCCTCGTCGACGGCGTACCGCGCACCCTGTCGATCGACGCGTTCGTCCGCCACTGGGTGACCCACCAGATCGAGGTCATCGTCCGGCGTACGAAGTACCGGCTGCGCAAGGCCGAGGAGCGTGCGCACATCCTGCGCGCGTATCTCAAGGCGCTCGACGCTCTCGACGAGGTCATCGCCCTCATCCGCCGCAGCCCCACCGTCGACGACGCGCGGACCGGCCTGATCGCCCTGCTCGAGATCGACGAGCTCCAGGCCAACGCGATCCTGGAGATGCAGCTGCGTCGCCTGGCCGCCCTCGAGCGCCAGAAGATCATCGACGAGTACGACGAGCTCATGGCCAAGATCGCCGACTACAACTCGATCCTGGAATCCGAGGACCGGCAGCGGCAGATCATCTCCGAGGAGCTCGCGGCCACCGTCGAGAAGTTCGGCGACGAGCGGCGCACCCAGATCGTGCCCTGGGAGGGCGAGGTCTCCATGGAGGACCTCATCGCCGAGCAGGACGTGGTTGTCACCATTACCCGCGGCGGATTCGCCAAGCGGACGAATGCCGACCTCTACCGCTCCCAGCGACGGGGTGGAAAGGGCATCCGCGGGGCGACGCTGCGCCAGGACGACATCGTCGAGCACTTCTTCGTCACGACAACCCACCACTGGATTCTGTTCTTCACCAACAAGGGGCGGGTCTACCGGACAAAGGCCTACCAACTACCCGATTCCGGGCGCGACGCGAAGGGCATGCACGTCGCCAACCTGTTGGCCTTCCAGCCCGACGAGAAGATCGCCCAGGTCATGTTCCTGCGCGACTACGAGGTCGCGCCCTACCTGGTGCTCGCCACCAAGCAGGGCCAGATCAAGAAGACGAGCCTGACCGAGTACGACTCCCCCCGTCAGGGCGGGGTCATCGCGATCAACCTGCGCGAGGACGACGAGGTGATCGGCGCGCTGCTCGTGGCCCCGACCGACGACGTTCTGCTGGTCAGCCGTCGTGCGATGTCGATTCGCTTCACCGCCGACGACGAGGCGCTGCGCCCGATGGGTCGGGCCACTGCGGGCGTCCGGGCGATGAACCTCAAGGGCGACGACCTCGTCCTGTCGCTCGCGCTGGTGCGCGAGGGCTCCGACCTCGTGGTCGCGACGGCGAACGGCTACGTCAAGCGGACCGACGTCGAGGAGTACCGGGTTCAGGGACGCGGCGGCTACGGAACCCAGGCGGCCAAGACGACCGACGACCGGGGCGAGCTGGTGGGCGCTTTGATCGTTATGGAGGGTGAACAACTCTTCGCAATAACGTCAAATGGGGGCGTCATCCGTACGGTTATCACAAGTACCGAGCTCAGACGTACAGGACGTGCCACCATGGGTGTTCGGCTGATCAACGTGGCCGATGGCGACAGTGTGGTGGCAATCGCACGGAACGCCGAGGACTCCGCTGACGAGGACTCGGAACCGGACCCGGAAGGGTCGGGTGACGTGCCGGCTGCCACCGACGAGGTCGCTACCGACCTGGGGGGCGGGGCCGGGGGAGGCACCGCGGAGGAGGAATAGGACGTGGCAGAGGCCAAGGAAGGTCGCGGTCTCGGACGTGCGCTGGGCTTCGGCCGCAGCTCGTCCGACGGCGCCGAGAGCTCCACCGAGGGTTCGGGCGTCGGCATCGTGATCGCCGACTCCGTGAGCGACTCCGGGAACAGTGGTTCGTCGATGAACACTGCGCCCATGGCGATGAACGGGGCCTCCTCCAACGGAGCGTCCAAGGCGTCCGAGAACGGCGAGGCCAAGGGCGGCGTCCGGGTCCAGTCGGTGCCGCTCAAGCGGCCCGCGGTCTCGATGGCCGACAAGTTCCCCGGCGAGGATCGGGCCGACGAGGCGCCCATCCCGCGTTCGCGTCTGGGCCGCTCGAAGGGCACCGAGCCTCGTCGCTCGGCTCCCCGCGTGCGTCGGGCCCGCCTCAAGGTCGTCAACATCGACCCGTGGTCGGTCATGAAGGTCTCGTTCCTGTTCTCCGTCGCCTTCGGCCTGGTGCTGCTCGTCGCGGTCGCCCTGCTGTGGGCCGCCCTCGACTTCATGGGCTTCTTCTCCTCCGTCGGCTCGACCATCACCGACGTCTCGGGAGACTCCAACTCCGCCGGCTTCGACGTCGTCGCCTTCTTCTCCTTGCCGCGCGTCATGGGCATGGCCACCGTCCTGGCCCTGATCAACACCCTGATGATCACCGCGCTCGCGACGCTCGCGACGTACATGTACAACCTGTCCACCGACCTAGTCGGCGGCGTCGAGGTCACCCTCGCCGAGGAGGAGTAATCCTCCATCGAACGCGGAACGGGCCCCGGCGCTGGTAGCGCTGGGGCCCGTTTGTTCATTCGGGTGACCGGTGGGGTATCTTTTCCCGGCGCCGCTCAAGAGCGGCAGGGGCCTATAGCTCAGCTCGGTTAGAGCGCTTCCCTGATAAGGAAGAGGTCGATGGTTCAAGTCCATCTAGGCCCACCCCTGACCTGCAAGTTCGTCGACCCCACGACCCTCGGCCTGACGGCAACGAGCCTCGCCTGAGCCCTTCCCGTGCGATTCGGTGCTCGACGAGTGCGCGGGCCACCGGGGCCGCCGTACGCTGGTTCTATGGCTGTCCCCGGACTTGAGGTCGACCTCGACCGCATCGCCGAGATCTGTGGCCGGTACGGCATCGCTCGGCTCGACGTCTTTGGGTCGGTCTGCCGCGGCGAGGCGGAGCCCGACAGCGATGTCGATGTCCTCTACGTACTCGCCCCGGGCGCGCGCCTGGGCTGGGGGATCGAAGCTCTGGCCGACGAGTTGAGCGAGGCTCTCGGGCGGCCGGTGGACCTCGTTTCACGCAACGCCCTCCACGAGCGGCTCCGGGCGAGCGTGCTGGCGGAGGCGCGCGTCCTCTATGCGGCGTGAGCTGCTGCTGATCGGTCAGATGATCGAGGCGGCGGAACAGGCCAGGACCCTCGTCGTCGGGATCGAACTCGCGGAGCTCGAGTCCGACCGGCAGCGCCGCGACGCGCTGCTGTGGAACTTCACGGTTCTCGGCGAAGCGGCCACCCAGCTGGACGACGGGATCAAGGCACGGTTCGCTGCGATCTCTTGGGCGCAGCCCGTCCGCCTGCGCAACCGGATTGTGCACGGCTACTGGTCCATCGATCTCGAGATCCTGCACACCACGGCAACGGACCTGCTGCCTGCGTTGGTTGCACAACTGCGCGAAGCGCTCGCCGCGCTCGAGTCCGAAGACGAGAGCCCTGGCCCGCCGGCCGTGGACTCAGCGAGCCAAGGCTCCTAGGTCGTGCTTGACGGCAACCGTGACGGCAACGTCCACGGCCGAACGCCCCTCGGCGCGGACTCCGCTGGACGTCATCACTCTTGCGGCCAGCTATCTCAGCGTGCCGAACCGGCCTGATAAGGAAGAGGTCGGTGGTTCAAGTCCACCTAGGCCCACCCCTTGACCTGCACGTTTGCGCCAGATCGGCGCTGGCCCGCCCCGTCGGCTGACGGCAACGCGGCGCGGGAGACGGCTTCCCGTGCCATTGGTTCGCAGCGCGTCTGGCGTAGATATAGCGTAGGATGCATATAGCGGTGAGTGCATGTCAGCGCTGTATGCCGTCGAGATCGAGCCGCAGGTGCGGACTTGGCTCGAAGGTCTGAGCGACCGTGACTTCGGCCGCGTGGACTTCCTCGTGGGCCTGTTGGCCGAACAGGCTGAGACCCTCGGCGAACCGCATACCCGGCACCTGGGCGGCAAGCTGCGTGAGCTTCGCTTGAGCCTGCTGAGTCGTCAGACGCGGGTCACGTACTGGCTGGCGCCGCAGCGACGGATCGTGCTGCTCACCGTGTTCGCCAAGACCCGGGGCGCAGAGACCGCCGAGGTGCAACGCGCCCACAAGGCGCAGAAGAACTGCGAAGAGCGGCATCGGATCGCGCACGAGGACTACGAACGAAAGGTGACCTGAGGTGGCGAAAGCGCAGAAGGCGAGCGAGCACAGCTCGTACGAGGAGATCGCCCGCGAGCGACGCGGCACCGAGGGCTACCGCGAGGGCTACGCCGAGGCCCAGCGGGCCTACGAACTCGGCCAGGCGGTGCGCGCGCGCCGGCTCGAGCTCGGTCTGTCCCAGGTCGACCTCGCGGAGCGGGCCGGCATGACCCAGTCGGCGTTGTCCCGGCTGGAAGCCGGTGCAGTGGTCCCGACGATTCCGGTGCTCGACCGGGTCTCAGCCGCACTGGACGCGAAGCTCGTCGTCACCATCGATCCCCACGCTGCCTGACGGCAACGCTGACGGCAACCGCCCCGTCCGTAGATGGACGACGACGGACCGTCGGGTCCTCCGAACACGCTCGATGACTACGCGGGGTCAGCCTCACGACCGCAGTCCGACGGCAGCGCCGACAACAACCCCCCGTTCTCAGATGCGCGGACCGGTCGTCCCGTCCAGTGCGGCGCTTCGCCCTGCTGATGGCCTCGGCCGCCGACACCCCGCTTTTGTGCTCGGGCTCCCCTAACGTTCGGGTATGGCTGCGCGGGAGGTCGAGTTCGCGGTGCACGGGGAGCCCGTAGCGGAAAACCTCGGCTTCGCGGTCCGGGGGCGCGTGGTGCGCGATCCGATGCGTGTCGGGGACCTGTTGCTGACCGTCGCGGGGGATGCGGCACCGGCGGGCGTGCGCCTGCGGGTCACCGAGATCAGGCTCTGGCACCAGCTGATCGAGGAGCTCGAGGCGCCGTGTTCGGCGGAGCTGCTGCTGGTCGGCGACGGCATCGACCGTGTCCTGGACGGCTCGACGCTGGCCTCTCGTGCCTTGGCGGACCCGGCGTCGGCCTGACCGTCCGGGCAACGGGTGGGCCGAAGATCGTCCGACCCGTCGGCGATCGGTTGCGTGGCAGCATGAACCCGGGGTGCGCACGCTGCGCGCCGTGAGAGGTGTGGGCGTGGCCGACA
Organism: Sporichthyaceae bacterium; assembly: GCA_052389435.1. GTDB lineage: Bacteria > Actinomycetota > Actinomycetes > Sporichthyales > Sporichthyaceae > JBQTKD01. Next base: position 6,330 of record JBQTIB010000167.1, read on the forward strand.
GGTTCTGCGTCGAGTGCGGGACGGCGCGCCGCGCGCAGGCTCCCTTCTGCGGTCACTGCGGCGCCCAGTTCGACGTACCGCCGGCCGAGCAACCCACGTCCACCGTGAGGCTCGGGAAGGCTTGGCCCTCCGGAGCCGGCGACGAGCCCGCAGTCGGCCGCCCGCCTCCCTCCCGTGGCGCTGCGCCGACCCCGCCGTCGCGCGCCCCTGGCATGCCGCCGGTTCCGCCGCGAGCAGCGCCGCCTCCCCCGCCCGGCCCGCCTGCGACCGGCGCGCCCCCGCCCTCGCCCTCGGGGTCCTCGCCTCCCCCGCCCGCCCGCCGCGAGGTGCCCGGTGGCCTCCCGAGCTACCTGGGGCGCCCGGCGGATCTCCTCGCCGGGGCGGCGCTGTTCGGTCTCGCCGGCCTCTACTACGCGTTCGAGGCACTGCGCGCGTTCCCCGACGCCGTCGAACTCTTCTTCGACGCCCTCGGCGGAGACCTCGGCGGCGGTGCCGCCGGGGCGGAGGTTCGGGCAGTGGCCGTCTACGTGGCCGCCGGCTACGCGCTCGTGCTGTTCACGACCGGCGCGCTGCTGGCCGTCGCCCTCCTGCTGTGGCTGCGCAGACGCGTGGGCCGCGGCCTCGCGTGGGCGGTGACCGCGTGGCTGGTGCTGTCCGCGGTGCTCGGTGCGAACCTCGGCACCGGCGAGGTTCGGTTCGCGCTCCTCGCGTCGATGCTCGCCTCCGCGATCCTGGTGTTCGGCCCGGCCGGCCGCGTCCTGCTGGACGCCGCCCCGCATCCCGCCGGTCGCAGCACGGCGCTCGCGACGGCTCAGCTCGCGCTGCTCGGCTGCACGGTGCTGTTCGGCCTCTGGTCTCTCATCTCCCTGGCCCGGACGACGTCGGAGACGAAGTACCTCCTGGTCGGGCTGCTCGAGGCGATGGTCGCGGCCGGCGCCGCGGTCTATGCGATGCGTCTGCCGCGTGCCGAGCACACGGTCCGGCTGTTCGCATCCGGGGCTCTCGTCGTGCTGTTGGCGGCTCTCGTCTCGATCGGCGGGGAGTTCGAGGAACTGGCCGGGCCGATCGCGGCCGTCCTGGCGACGACGGCGATGCTGTGGCTGACGCCCGACCTGCGACGGCTGTTCGGGCAGGAGGAGATCGACTGGCGCGGACTGCTCGACGGGGCGGGCAGGAACGCCGACGCCGCTGCGGTGCCGTCGGCTCCGCCGTCGCCCCCGTCCGCCATGCCGCCGCCTTCGATGCCGCCGCCACCCGCGCCCCCGGCTCCCCCGCCGATGCCCGCACCGCCGGATCGGTAGGCCGCCGGGCGTTCGCCGGCGGGACGATGAGTTCGGGGGCTCGGTCCGGTCAGGATTGGAAGCAGAGGGCTCCCGCCCTCCGCGCAACCCGATCGGAGACGTCGTGAGCGACGAGACCATGACCGCCACCCTGCACATCGAGGCACCGGCCGAGGCCGTGTTCGCCGTGCTGGCCGACCCGGGGAGCCACGCGGCGATCGACGGCACCGGCTGGGTCCGCGAGCCGATCGACGGGGGCGCACCGATCGTCGCCGAGGGTCGGGTCTTCGAGGTGGCGATGTACCACTCCAACCACCCCGACGGTGACTACCGGATGGCGAACCGGGTGACGAGGTTCGAGCCGCCGCGGGCGATCGAGTGGGAGCCGGGCCAGTACGACGAGTCCGGCACCCTGGGGACGGGAGGCTGGACCTGGCGCTACGACCTGGCCCCCGCCGCCGACGGCGGGACGGACGTCCTGCTCACCTACGACTGGTCCGCGGTGCCCGCGCCGATTCGCGAGTACATCTCGTTTCCGCCGTTCCCGCCGGAGCACCTGCAGCGTTCGCTCGGGCACCTGGCGGGCCTGGTACAGGCGCGCGCCTGAGCGGCTAGCTGGGCACCTTGACGAAGGTGTCGAGGCCCTCGCCGCCGTCGCAGACGTCGTTGTTCTCGTCGCAGACGAGGACGTCCTTGCCCTTGCCGCCCTGCACGACGTCGGCGCCCGCGCCACCGCTGACGACGTCGTTGTCGTCGCCGCCGTCGATCATGTCCGAACCGCTGCCGCCGTCGATCTGATCGTTCCCCGCGCCGCCGCAGATCTTGTCGTTGCCCGCGCCGCCGCTGATCGAGTCCTTGCCGCCGAAGCCGACGACGATGTCCTCGCCGGGCGTGCCGTCGATGGTGTCGTCGCCCTCCGTGCCGAACATCGTCGGGACGACGCCGAAGCAGCGCACCGCCTCGCCGGTCACGGTCACCTGCGTGGCCGACGGTGTGCTGATCGAGCCCATGCCCACGGATTCGGCGACGGCCCTGTTGGTGAACAGTCCGGGATCGACCGGGATCGCGACGATGACCACTCGCGCGGTCTCGGCCCGCTCGAGGGCTGGGCCGAGCGAACAGCGGACGTCCTGTCCGGCTACGTCGCAGACCGTGTCCCGATCCGTCGTCGCGGTCTGCAACACCATGCTGGCGGGCAGCGTGTTCTTCAGGGCCGGTTCTGGTGCGATTCCGCCGCTGTTGGTCACGGTGATGGTGAAGGTGAGCCGGGTGCCGCCGGCGATCGTCGAGGCGGAGGCGGTGGTGTTCACCACGAGGTTCGGAACTGCGGTGCCGCTGCCCCAGACCGGTGGGACGGCGCCGGCGAGCAGCACGAGGACGCCGGCGCCGAAAAGCAACGCTCGACGACTGCGGCTGCCGACACGCATCGTCCCCCCAGACACTCGGTTCTCGCGTTCGCACCGAACGTAACCTTGCGACCGATTCGGGTGGACCCGTGATGCTCCGAACGGGCGAGGACCAACGGGGCAATTCGGACGGATCGGGCTTTGCCGAGGGCCTCCACGCGAAGGGTTGGTCTCGACTAGCCTGCGCAGGAAGGCCACATCACGGCCCACCCCTCGCGAGTTGGGACCCCCTACGTGAAGAAGCTCCTGCTTACTGCCCTCGCCGCGGCCGGCGGCGCCCTGGCCCTGAAGAAGTTCAAGGCGGGCAAGGACGAGGAAGACCTCTGGGCCGAGGCGACCGACCCGATCCGCTAGCCCACCTCACGCCCCTGTCCGGTCTGCCGACCGGCAGGGGCGTCGTCGTGCCCGCCCGTCGCCGCAGGTGCAGTAACCTGACCTGCGCACTCGGGGACGTAGCTCAATTGGCAGAGCACTGCCTTTGCAAGGCAGGGGTTAGGGGTTCGATTCCCCTCGTCTCCACCACGCCTGACCTGGACTTCTTCGGTCCTCCGCAGGCTTGATCGAATCGCCTGACTGCGAGCAGTTTCCGCGTCATGGCCTCCACGACGCGCAGTCGCTCCGACGGCACCATCCGCCGCCGCGCCGACGGCTGGCAGGCGTCGCTGTTCACCGGCTACGACCCGTTGACCGGCAAGCGCGTCTATCTGACCCAGACCGTCGCGACCGAGGCCGAGGCGCGGAAGGCGCTGACGCGCTTCCGGTCCCAGCGCGACGAGCAGCGGGCGCCGCGCAGCCGGGTCGACCTGTCGTACGTCCTGGCCGAGTGGCTCGCCGTACAGGAGCTCGAGGCCAGTACGAGGAGTGCGTACGAGACGAACATCCGTACGCACATCGGCCCGGCGCTCGGGTCCCTGCCGATCGCGAAGATCACGCCCCAGGTCTTGGAGCGCTTCTACGCCGAGCTCAGACGTTGCCGGGCGCGGTGCATGCCTTCGACGGCGTCCGGCCTCTTGACGGCTGCCCTCCGTACTCGCTGTTGACCATCGACGAGGCCCCGCGGTTCTCGGACTGGCTCGAGTCGTGCGCCCGCGCGTGGCGGCAGGGGTTGACCTAGACCCATCGCGCTTCCGCGGAAACTTCGCGAGGAACCTTCGCGTTTCGCTCGGCTTCGAGGTTCGGCCGCGCTTCCATTCGGAGCCCTGCCACACCGGCGTGAAGCTCGCCGTCAACGCTTCGTATCGATCCACGCGGCCTCAGTCGGCGGGACGGGGAGAACCCGGCTCCCCTTCCCGCCACGGCCGGGCCCGGAGGAGATGCGCCACCAGCCCGTCGCAGGCGCGTTCGAGTTGGTCGAGCACCCGCTCGAAGTGCTCCAGCGTGCCGTCGAAGGGGTCCGGCACGTTGTGCTCGCCTTCGAGCGTGGGGTCGAAGGAGCGGATCAGGCGGATGTCCGCGGCGGGGGAACTCTGGGCCGCCAGCTTCTGCAGGTGCTCGACGTTCCAGCGGTCGGTGACCAGGATCAGGTCGTGCCGATCGAACTCGTCGGGCTGGAAATGGCGCGCGACGTGGTCGACCGGATACCCGTGGCGCTCCAGGGTCGCCCGGGCGCGGGGGTCCATCGGTGATCCCCGGTGCAGATCCCAGGTACCGGCGCTGGAGACGGACACTCGCGCCCCGAGGCCGGCCGCGTCGAGCCGGCTGCGCAGGACGCTCGCGGCGATCGGCGACCGGCAGATGTTTCCGGTGCACACCACGCAAACTCGGTACACGGGCGCTCCTTTCCCGGGCCCCGCCTGCACGTTCACCCAAAAGCAGAATCACCGCCCACAGTCCGTCTCGCGACGGTCCGTGGGCGGTGGAAGTCTGCAGCACCGCCTGACATCGGCGGGCGAAACGCCCCGGAGGGCGCCGGTACGTCGCCTTAGATCGGGCGGACGTTCTCCGCCTGCAGGCCCTTCTGGCCCTGGACGATGTCCAGCTCAACGCGCTGGTTCTCTTCCAGCGAGCGGTACCCGTCCACTGCGATCTGCGAGTGGTGGACGAAGACGTCCTGCTGGCCTTCGACGGCGATGAAGCCGAAGCCCTTCTCGCTGTTGAACCACTTCACGGTGCCCTGCGTCATGTTTGGAGCCTTGTCTGCATCGAGCCGTGCCAGTCGCTAACGCCCCCTGTGGGCGGACCGGGCTAGGTATTCGTCGATGCGTAATGGCCCGGAGCATTCACGAGCCCGCGCTAACAGACGGCGAGGAGTCCCAAACGTGCAACCGAGAGGACGGTAGCACGTTCACGGGACCTGATTGCGAGTCAGGAACAACGGGTTGCAAACCGACGGGGTACCGTGGGGAGGGTGCGGCCTTCGGCCGCCTCTCTGCGGGCCCGAGCTGGGCCGCGCGGTCGCAAATGGTCTGCTGCTCCTTCATGGGATCGGCGCTCGCACTTCCCGCGGCCCAACCCCAGGAGCACTCGCAGCCGATGTTTTCCAACACGCGCAAGACCTACGTTCCCAAGCACCCGCCGCTGAGCCCGTTCAACAAGCCCGAGCCGGTGGCACCGCCGCCCGCGGTCTACCACGAGAACGACCGGGTCACGCACGACCGGTACGGCCTCGGCACGGTCATCAGGGTCGTCGAGTCCTTCGAGGTCACCGTCGACTTCGGCGCGCAGACGGTTCGCCTCGCTCTGCCGAGCTCGAAGTTGTGCCACCTGTAGAAGGCGGACGGCGAGCCCGCGCCGCGGCGCTGGAGTCCCGACGGACGGAATCGGCCCAAAAGTTCCCGGCCCGAGGACCCCTGGCCATACACCCCCCAGGGGTTTCTCGGATGCCCACCATTGGGTGGGAAAGTCCACGCCGGGGCGTATGTGCACCCCCCACCGGTTGGGGAGATCCCGACGGCGTGCGGCGCTGCGAACCTGAAGCAAGGTATCCAGATCGGGAGAAACAGGACCACATGCGTAGACGAGTCGTAGGCGCCGCTGTCGGATGCACCGCCATCGCGGGCGGCCTCGTGCTTTCGTCGCTGGTAGGCGTGGCCCAGGCCGGCCACACCAACAAGGTGATCACCGCGACGCTGACCGGAGCCAAGGAGGTCGGCAAGAAGGGCGACCCCAACGGCAAGGGCACCATCACCATCTTCGGTATCGACAACGACACCAAGACCCTCTGCTACGTCCTCAAGGTCAACGGCATCCAGCTCGCCGCCGAGGGCATGGCCGGCCACATCCACAAGGGCGGCAAGAACGCCAACGGCCCCGTGGTGACCCTGCTCGCCGCTCCGGGCGACGGCGACGCCGCCGACTGCCTCACCAACGGCGAAAAGAACCCCAAGGGCGCCAAGGTGTTCCTCGAGGGCACCAAGGCTGCGGACATCCTGAAGAATCCGAGCCGCTACTACGTCAACGTGCACAACCCCGAGTTCCCCGACGGCGCGCTGCGTGGCCAGCTGAAGTTCGACTAGGTCAGAATGCCGAATCGCGGCCACGGGACAACGACGTCTCGGGCCGCGATTTCGTTGTGGGGACCGAGCGCGACGCCAGCCGGGCCGGGAGGTCCTCGCCCGGATCAGGCCTTCCAACCCTCCGCGAGGGCGGCGAGGGCCTCGGCCGGGTCGGCTCCGAGGAGTTCGGCCAGCGCCACCACCAGACGCTCCTGTGGCTCGGGCCGGGCGGAGACGCCCATGACGCCGATGCGCCAGAGCTTTCCGGCCAACGGACCGAGGCCGCCGGAGATCTCGATGCCGTGCTCGAGTAGCAGCTTCGTGCGTACCGCGGCCTCGTCGCAACCCGCCGGCGGAGTGACCGCGAGCAGCGAGTGCAGCGCTTCGCCCTCGGGTGCCAGGCGCGTGCAGCCCAGCACTCCGAGGGCGTCGTTGAGCGCGTGGTGGGCGACGCGGTGGCGCTCCCAGGTCTGCTCCGGCCAACCGTCCCCGGTGGTCAGGCGCAGGGCCTCGCGCAGGGCGTAGACCAGGTTGATCGGCGCGGTGTGGTGGTAGGCGCGGCCGGTGCCGCCGGTCTGCGCGGGGTTCCAGTACCCGAGGACGAGGGAGAGGTCGAAGTACCACGACCGACCCGGCTTCTCGCGGCGCGCCAGCTTGGCGATCGCCCGCTCCCCCGCCGTGAACGGCGCCAGACCCGGCGGGCAGTTCAGGCACTTCTGCGTGCCGGAGAACGCCGCGTCGACGCCTGCGGCGTCCAGGCGCAGCGGGTGCCCGCCGAGCGAGGTCACGCAGTCGAGCAGAAGCAACGCGTCCTGGTCCCGGCACGCCTCGGCAAGTCCGTCGAGCGGCTGGGCGACGCCGGTGGAGGTCTCGCCGTGGACGACGAACATCGCATCGACGCCGCCGCGCGCGGCCTCGATCAGGCGCGCCGGGTCGATCGCCCGGCCCCAATCGGCCTCGACGCGGATCACCTCGGCGCCGTGCCGCGCGAGCTCGTCGGCCATGCGGACGCCGAACAGCCCGTGCACCCCGCAGACCACACGGTCCCCCGGCTCGACGAAGTTCGCGACGAGCGCCTCCATGCCCGCGCTGCCCGTGCCGGACACGGGCAGCGTCGCCAGATTCGAGGTGCCGAACGCGGTCCGCAGCAGGTCGATGGTTTCGGTCATCACCGTGGCGAAGGCCGGGTCCATGTGGCCGATCGTCGGCAGGGCCAGCGCCGCCAGGACGCTGTCCGGCACGATGCTCGGTCCCGAACCCAACAGCAGGCGCGACGGAATGGGAGTCAGCGAGGTCACCGAACTCCACCTCCGCAGAGCATCTGACGTGTCGTCAGCACAGTTTGCATCGCGCACTCCCGGTCCTCGGATGTCCCGCCGAAAGGCTATCTAGGCAGGCCGACAGCCGCCCCTGCGGGCCGGGCGGCCCGCGAATCGTGGTCTGCCCGGCGCTGCGGCGGGACCGTGGGCGCCTGTTCGTCGTCGCCGAGCAGACCGACGATCTGCGCGCGCAGCTCGGCGAGCAGGGCGTGGGAATCGGTGCCCGTGCGCGTCAGCCAGTACCCGGCCTGCAGCGCCCAGACGGTCAACTGCTCGAAGAGCTGGTCGTCGTCCTGGGCCTGCACCGCGACGTAGAGCAGCGCAGTCGCGGCGTGGGGATGCGCACGGTCCGGCTCGAATCCGCGCAGGGTCGGCTCGGTCAGCCCGACGAGGCGGCCGAAGTGCGCGGCGTCGGAGAGCCGGGCGCGTCGCCGACTGAGGTCGTGCCCGACGTGGTCGAGCACCACCGCGACGATCCGGTCCGCGAGGGCGCCGGAGACGACGCGGGCGTCCACGCCCACCTCGGTGCCCTTGAGTTCGGCCACCCGCGTGAACAGTGCCGCCACGCCCTCGCGCTGGGCCTCGAGATCGGCCGGCGCGACCGGCAGTCCACCGAGCCGCGGCGCGACCAGCGCGACGTGACCCTTGACCCTGTTCCGCAGAACACTCATGTGCGCCCCCACCGGCGTTTGGCCGACGCAACAGCGCCGACGCAACGATCAAGAACATCTCCGCCAACTCAGACGAAGCGGACCGTTCCTGGGATCCACCCGATCGGGCTAGAAATTTCCGGCGATTGCCGGACGAAGGGGACGAATCGACGTTCGCACATCCGACAAAGGACCTCGGCGAGCCTCAGGAGGAGGCGAAGCCGCCGGGACGATCGGTGCGATCGGCCAGCAGGCCGGCCAGAATCGAGACCGCAATCTCCGCCGGTGTCCGCGATCCGATGTTCAGCCCGATCGGCCGGTTGATCCGGGCGATCTCGTCCGGCTTGCGGCCGAGATCGGTCAGCAGCGCGACATGGGGACCCTCGGTGCGAGCGTTGCCGATCACCCCGATCCACCGGACGGGTCGGTCGAGGAAGCCGGCCAGCAGCGAGCCGAGGTCCTCGCGGTGGTGGTCGCAGACGACCACGTCGGTGTCGTCGTCGGTGGCCACCCGACCCGGATCGGTCACCACGGCCGGCATCCAACTCGCGGCCTTCGCCGCCAGGACCGCGTCCGGCTCGACCACCGCGACCCGGTACCCGCAGGCCTGGGCCATGGTCACCAGGTGTCGGGCGATCTCGCCGGAGTAGACGACGACGAGGGAACGGCTCGACGGGACGTCGGAGCCGCCTCCGTGGGCGGTGAGGCAGGCGTCCGAGACGGGGTGCTGGGTGCTCATGGCCTTCACCCTGCCGGCCGGACGCGCACGGCCGCGATGTGTCGTTGACTACGCGTCGAGGCCGGCGGACGCCTCCGGGCGGCGCGCCGGTTCCGGCCGCACGGCGGCGTCGTAGCGGAGCACGTACACCGCCGCGTCCAGCAGCAGCTCGCACACCTCCACCGGGCGCTCCTCGGCGTAGGCGACGCGTTCGACGGCGAGTACGGCGGCGCCTGCGGAGATCGCCAGGCGTTCGGCCTCCTGAGGGCTCGCCAGCCGCGCCCTGACGTCCTCGCGGAAGCGCGTCGGGGCGTACCCGGCGGCGGCCAGGCGCGCGTAGAGGCCCCCGGCGCCGGGGTCGAGGTCGAGGACTCCGCGGACCCGCGCGACGTCGGCGGGCACCCACGACACCGAAAGCATCGCTTCGCGCCGATCCAGCACGAACCGTCGCGAGCGGGCCCAGACGGGCACCTCCGGCTCCAGGTCGAGCGCGGCGGCGACGTGCTCCGGAGCCGGGACCTCGCTGACGTCGAGCTCCTCCACGCGCAGTTCGCGGGAGTCCGAACCCAGCCACGTCGACTCCCCGCGCGTCCAGGGCAGGCCCGCCAGCCAACCGAGTTCGTCGCGAACGATCGGCCGCGGGTCGTTGACGAACACCCCCGAGCCCCGCCGGGCGACGGTCAAACCCTCGCGTTGGAGCTCGGCCAACGCCTGCCGGACGGTCATGCGGGCGACCTTGTAGCGGGCCATCAGGTCGTTTTCGCCGGGCAGGGTCTCGCCGGGGGAGTACTCGCCCTGCTGGATGCCGGTACGCAGATCGTCGGCGATGCGCCGGTATTTCAGAGGTCTGCGCTTGGGTGACTCACCCTCGGTACCTGGGCTTTTGTCATCGGAGCGCACGGCCGAAACCCTACGGATGCTCCCAGCCAAGGCAAAGCGGACGGGCAGTTAGATAACTGTCCCTTGACACAACCTTCCATCGCTTTTCTAATCCCTCTAGAGAACCAAGGGGGTAGAACGGACGGGAGGTGGGGAATGGCGTGGACCGGTCGTCTCGACGACAGCGGGCCCGTCGTGCCCGTGGTGCTGCACGAGCGTGACCACGAGGGGGACCTCGAGGGGTTCGAGGGGATCCGCCGCGTGGCGGGGATCGCCCGGACTCCGGTGGACCTGGCGCTCGCGCTGAGCATCGTGCTGCTGCTGGTCGGAGCCCTGGTGGTCTCGCTCGCCCTAGCGGCCGCCCAGTAGGCGCCGCAGCCCGGGCATCGGACACAATGCGTCGGTGCTGTTCGGCAGCGTCGGGCGACGCGGCAACTACGGAGTGGACACCCCCGCCGTCCCGGCGGTGCAGGCGTTCCTCGCTTTGATCATGCTCCAGGTCGGCTACAAGCAGATCACCAACGACGACAACAACGAAGGTTGGGCGCTGATCGCCGCCGGCGGGCTCCTGCTCGCCATTGCCCTCGTCTACCTGCACGCCTCGCGGCGCGGCAAGTTTCGGGTGTGGTCGCGGGCGCTGGGCGAGCTCAACCTCGATGGGAGCGAGCAGGCCGTCGACCTGAACTGCGCCCGGGGCGCGGTGACAACCCTGGTCGCCGCCCGGCTCACCACCGGCAAGGTGCTCGGCGTGGACACGTGGTCCCGCAAGTCGATGATGACCAGCAACCGCGCCGGCAGCGAGGACCAGATCGCGCGGCGCAACGCGGTCGCCGAAGGCGTGGCGGACCGGGTCGAGTACAAGCAGGCAGACATCCGGGACCTGAACCTGCCGGGCAACCACTACGACCTCGTCGTCTCCGGGCTCGGCATCTCCGCGCTGCCGCGGGACGACTTCCGCCAGGAGGCGATCGACGAGGCCGTGCGGGTTGCCAAGCCCGGCGGGCAGCTGCTGATAGCCGACATCCGCAACATCGACAAGTACGTCTCCAGGCTGCGTCACCTCGGCTGCGAGGTCTCCACCCGTCCAGCGGGCTGGGAGGCCTGGTACGGCGGGCCGTGGCTGTCCACGACGCTGATCAGCGCCACCAAGCCGCTGGACTAGGCACCCGCCGTCGGGCGGTCTCGGCGGCGCGCCGCGTCGCGCGGGTGGCCAGCGCGGCGAGCAGATCTCGGCCCGAGGCGTCCTCGAGCCGAGGCGTCGGCGTCGGCTCGGCCGCGGCAGGCGCCCGTTTGTCGAAAAGCGCCCCGTGACCTGCGGCGGCAGCCGCGGTTCCGACGACGGCGTGCACCGCGACCTCGAGCGGAACGTGGGTCGGCGCGGTCGCCTGCGCCCGAGTGGGCGGCGCCGCGGTCAGCAGATCCACCTCGCCGAGAACGCGGACGCCGCTGGCGAGGATCTCGGCGGTCATGCGGGCCGCTCGCTCGTTCGCGATCGCGGCCGCCCACGACGGCAGACGGGTGGGCTCGTCGTCGGGACCGGGACTGCGTGCCTGCAGCAGGCGTCGCACCGCGCCGTCGGTCACCAGTCGCCGACGGTCTTCGGTTTCCAGTCGCCCGGGCCCCCGGACCGCCCGGTTCACTGCGCGGATCAGTTCGGTTTCGCTCCACGACAGCGATCGATTGACCAACCCCGCAGGTCCGTGGGGTGCGCTGAGCAGGTCGCGCGGCACCCCGAGCAGATCGGCGAAGACCTCTCCGATGAACTGGGGGCGGGCCTTGTCCGTCACTACGACCCAAACCCGCTCGCGCCCGACCGTGCGGATCCAGCGGTGGACAAGACCCGCGTGGTCGTAGCGGCGCAGGGACCCGGCCGGGACACCGGGAGCGGGCGGATCGGCCAGCAGATCGCGCAGCCAGTCGTCGAAGGGCTGGCGAAGCCCCCACTTGACGCCCTGCTGCCAACCGGGACCCAGCAGGTGGGCGAACCCGCGGAGCGTCAGCACCACGTGCAGGTCTGGGCCGAGCTCCTCGGCGAACCGGGCCGCCTGGGCGTCGTCGGCCTCGGCTGCGAACTCGTGGGACACCAGCACGCGGTTGCTCGGATCGCCGCGGACCTCCTCGGCCAGCCGATCCCACCTGCTCCGGTCGACGGGTCCGTGACCGCCTCGATCACGAGCCAGCAGGGCCGCGACCTGCGCGCGGTGATTCCAGGTGCTGCCCGGGTAGCGGACGCCTGCCGCCAGCAACTCGCTTCGATTGGCCGCTGCGGTGCGCTGCAGGCTGGTCGTTCCCGACTTGGGAATGCCCGCGTGCAGCAGGCGGGCGCCGGGCGGCAGCGGGGGGCAGTGGGCCGAGCGTGGGGTCGACACGAGCAGACCTCCGGGTGAGCGGAGATCCAGCACATAGGAAAGAACCGGCGTCGAAGGCGAGCAATCGCCGATTCGACGCCGGTTCACAGCCGACCGCCGGCCAACTGTCGGCCGGGTGCTACAGGCCCGCGAGCACCGTTTCGCAGGACGACGCGGCGACCGCAGCCGGGCTCTCCTCGAGGTTCAAAGCGGTGACGACGCCGTCCTCGATCACCGCGGAGTAGCGCAGCGAGCGGGTGCCGAGGCCGTAGCCGGAACCGTCGAAGGACAGCCCCATGGCCTCGGTGAAGGTGCCGTTGCCGTCGGCCAGCATCGTGATCTTGCCCTTGGCGCCCTGCGCCTCGGCCCAGGCGTCCTGCACCCACACGTCGTTGATGCTGACGCAGACGATCTTGTCGACGCCCTTGCCGGCCAGTTCCTGCGCACCGTTGACGAAGCCGGGGAGGTGCTGCTTGCTGCAGCCGGGGGTGAACGCGCCGGGAAGGCCGAACAGCACGACCTTGCCGCTGCCGAGCAGTTCGCCGGTGCTTACCGATTCCGGCATGCCCTCGGCGCTGAGCACCTTTGCCTCGACGTCGGGGATCTTGTCGCCAACAGCTACAGCCATGCCGTCACTCCTACGCATTGGGGATTGGTCCGTGCCGTGGTGGCTGGACCCTGCCGGTCACGCTACCCAACCGGATGGAACGGAGCCTCAGCCCAGGTGGGCGAATCCATCGGCGACCCGGCGCAGGTCCCGCAACCGCTTCTCGAAGGTCGCTCCGAGCGCGAGCAGCAGCGCCCCGGCCAGGCCGATGCCGACCCACCGCGGGACCGCGTCGGCGAACGGAGCGACCTGCACGACGGCGTCCACGGCCAGCGTCGCCGCCCCCAGGGCCAACGGAGCCTGCCATCTGCCGGCCGCCCCGGCCAGCAGTGCGACCAGGGCCCCGCCGCCGACCAGCAGTGCCCGGGTGAGCCCGTCGTCGTCGAAGGTCGCGAGCAGGCTCGGGATCAGCGCGAGAGCCAACCCCGGGCCGAACGTGCGCCAGGAGGACAGATCGCGGTTGCCCCGGTGGGCGAGCGCGCCGTAGATCAGCAGCGCCGCCGCCGGCGGCAGCGTGTAGGCCTCGGGCGTCGACACGTCGGTGTCGGCGAGCCGCACCCAACTGCTCAGCGTGAGCATCGTCCCGGACAGCCACCCGAGCCGGCGGCGGGCGGGGTCCATCGCCACCGCGGCCGAGGCGACTCCGACGATCAGCAGGGCGATCGCGGCCCAGTGCGGGTCCTCGCCGAGGGTCGACGCGGCGCAGAGGGCGGCGAAGGCGCACGTCGTCTCGACGACGATCCGTTCGGTCGCCTCGCGAAGAAGGCGTGCGGCGACGGCCAGCAGGCTCGCGGCGGCGATGGCGACAGTGCCGGCCTCGGCCCCAGCCGCGCCGGTCGCGCCGGCCAGCACGCCCGCCTCGGCGGCGATCGCGGCGACGGCCAGGGCCGAGGCCAGCGGGCGTCCGGCGGGCGCGAGGAGTCCGCGGCCGACGAGACTCGCCGCCATCAGGACCCCCAACGCCCAGGCCGTCGCCGTGCTCGCGGCGAGCGACCACCCCAGGCCCAGGGCGATCGCCGCGGCGCCGGCGGCCAGCAGGACGCCGTCCAGCGTGCCCGGCGGCACCGACCGGGGTTTCCCGGACGTCCCGACGGACAGCACGCCGTCGTTCACCTCGCCGCCGCGTTCGGCCGACGGGCGGGCCGCGAACAGCACCAGGGCCACGCCCAGCAGGACCAGGGCCAGCACCGCCGCCAGGTAGGGGGCCCGAAGGGCGATCGCGGCGACCGGGACGGTCGCGACGGACCCGAACGCGGCGGTTGCGGTGGCCGCCATCCCGGCCGGGGTGTTCCGCAGCCGGAAGGCGAGCACGGCCGCCGCGGCGGTGAGCAGCGCGACCGTGCACGCGACGGCTCCGTGGAACGGCCACGAACCGTCGAGGCGCTCGAAGGCGTCCGCGTTCGCGGAGTACCGCCACGGGTCGGCGACGTGCCGCAGCGCTCCGGCGAACGCCTCGGCGACCGGTTCGCCCACGTCGAGCGCGGCCAGCGCGGCCGCGAACGCCACGACGGTCAGCGGACCGAACCGCAACCGTGCGGTCGTCCCGTTCGACGCCCGATCCGGCAGAGCGGCGAGCAGTGCGGCCAGGACCAGGACCAGGGCCACCGTTGCCGCAGTCGCGACCTCGTGGTCCAGGCCTCGTTCCAGCGGAGCGTGGGCGGCGGCCAGCAGCGCGGCCGTGGGCCCGGCCCCGGCGGGGCCCGGCCTCGTCCCCGGGGTGGGTGGGGGGCGCCCAGCCGCGGGGCCGCCCCCGCGGCCGCGGCGGGCACGGACAGCCAGGCGATCGCCCGGCGGTCCCAGGCGAGGGCGGCGGCCCCGGCCGCGGCGACCAGCAGGAGTGCGGCGCCGGCCGCGGCGGGGAACTCTTCGGTCACGCCGTCGTAGGCGACGAGCAGCGAGCCGACTCCCCCGGCTAGCCAGGCCAGCGTGCCCGGGCCGGCGAAGGCGGGCGTCGGGCGAACTCGGCCCACCACGGCGAGGGCCAGGGTGCCCTGCACCACCAGGGCGAGCGAAATGCCTATCGGGCCGAGCCGGTCGGCGAGGATCGGCACCGGAAGCTGGACCGCGATCGCCGCGACCCACGCCGGGGTCTGCAACGGCAGCACCCGACCTGTCCCGAAGGCGAGGACGGCGAGCGCTCCGAGCACGCCGGCCCACCAGGCGTCGGTGGCCGTGGAGGCGGCGCCGAGAAGGTTGTACTCCCGGGCCCCGAAGGCGTCGAGCAGCAGCAGGCCGACGGTCAGCGCGGCAAGCGCCTCGGAGGTCGCGGCGAGTTCCCGGCGCAGCGCGAAGACCGAGCCCGCCCCGGCGGCGGCGGTGACGCCGACGAGGATCGCGGTGCGTCCGCCCACCTCGATCCGTTCCCAGGCCACGACCACGAAGATGAGCGCGGCGACGCCGAGCAGCAACACGCCCAAACCGAGCAGCAGCCGCTGAATCTGACGTGACGTCACGTTCTCCCGTCGAGGGGACGGGTCCTGTTCCCACGGCGTTGGCTCGGGCGACCACGCGGGGTGCGGAGCGGGAGTCCAGGCGTCTGGGGCGTGCCAACCGGCGGCGGTCGCCGCGGCCTCGGGCTGCGCCCGGATGGTCGCGATCACCGCCACCCGCTGCTCCAGCACCGCTGCGGCCTGCAGCGACAGCTGCCACAGGTGGGTGAGCAGGGGTCCGCGCAGCGGCAGCTCGCAGGCGGGGCAGACGACCGGCTCGGCCGGCAGGACGGCGAAGCAGTCCGGACAGCGGCTCGGGTCGCGCAGAACGGCGGGGTCCATGGTCGAGGTCCCCGGTCGGCGGTGAGCCGAGTGCTCGTCAGACATGGCGGAGCACCTCGCGGGCGAGCCGTCCGGCCGCGGCGCCGTAGCCGCCGCCGAACAGGGCAGCGTGAACGAGAACGGGGTGGAGTTGATGCAGCGCGACCCGCTCGCGCCAGCCCGCCGCCAGTGGGGCGGCCTCGTCGTAGGCGTCGAGGATGCGATCGAGGTGGGGAGCACCGAACAGCGCCAGCATCGCGAGGTCGGTTTCGCGGTGTCCGCCGTGGCAGGCGGGATCGATGAGATAGGTCCAGCCCTGCGCCGACCAGTGGACGTTGCCCGCCCACAGGTCGCCGTGCAGCAGGGCGGCCTCCTCGACCGGGCCGGCCACCCGTTCCAGCGACTCGAGCACCCGCTCCACTGCAGCGGCGTCCGTGCGCTCGATCCGCCCGCGCTCCTCGGCGATGCGCAGCGCGGCCCCGGCCCGCTGCTCGCGGTAGAGCTCGACCCAGGTCGCAGCCGGCTCGTTCGGCAACCGCAGCGAACCCAGGTAGCCGGGTCCGTCGCCGCCGAAGGCCTTCGCGCCGGCGGCGTGCGTCGTGGCCAGGGTGCGGCCGAACTCCTCCGCTGCGCCGGCGCTCGGCGGTCCCGGTTCGATCCACTCCAGCGCGAGGGCGTCGTCGGAGACGGCGAGCACGGCCGGAACCGGGGCACCGCCGGCGGCGGCGAGCGCCCGCAGCCCGGCGGCCTCGGTGTGGAAGAAGTCCGCGGGGGCTGCGGGTTTGGTCTTCACGAACAGGACGCGGCCGTCGTCGGTGTGCGCGCGGAACGCGCGGCAGATGTCGCCGCCACCGAGCGGGTCCGTTCGGCGGATCGTCGTGCCCAGTTCGGCGTAGAGAGACTCCATGCAGCGACGGTAGGGCGCGCGGCGAGGGCGCCACACCCGACGGGGTGCTCAACCTCCGCTGAGTAGGACTACCTACTCGCGGTCGGCGATCAGCTCCGGCAGCTCGGCGACGATCGCGTCGGCGGCGCGTTCGATCTGGTCCAGTGCCGTCTGGAAGTCGGCGGGGCCGCCGTAGTAGGGATCTTCGACGTCCGCGTCGAGGTCGAAGAGTCGGACCGCGGTGCCCGAGGCGGCGTCGGGGGCGATGCGGCGCAGGTCGCGGACGTTCGCGGAGTCCATGCCGAGGACGAGGTCGTGGTCGGCGAAGTGCCGGCCGAGAAACTGAGCGGCGACGTGGTCGTCCGGGTAGCCGCGCCCGCGCAGCGCGGCCCGCGCCCGGTCGTCGGCACCCGAGCCGACGTGCCAATTCCCCGTGCCGGCCGAGCTCACCACCACCCGGTCCGCGAGCCCGGCCTCGGCGATCCGGTGGCGCAGCACGGCCGCGGCCATTGGCGAGCGGCAGATGTTTCCCAGACACACGACGGCGATGCGATACGGCATGACGGCATTCTGACCGGTTTCTAGCGACACGCCTTCTTCGCGGTCAGCACCCGCGCTGCCGCCTCGCGTACCCGGTCCTCGGACAGGCGGCCGGAGCGGACGTCTCGCACGAGCGAGTCCAGCAGGCCGGGAACCGTCGACGGGGCGGCGAAGAACAGCGCGAGGTCCGCGCCGGCTGCGACGGCCCGGCGGATCGCCTCGCGCAGACCGAAGCGATCGCGCACGGCCCGCATGTTCGCGAGTTCGTCGGTGATCACCAGGCCTCGGAACCCGATCTCCTCGCGCAGGACCCGGTACAGGCGCGGGTCCAACGACGAGGGCAGGCCGGGCGTCGACAGGCCCGGGACCCGCAGGTGGCCCATCATCGTCGAACCGACCGCATCGCGAAGTTCGCGAAACGGCACCCAGTCCTTCGCGCGCAGTTGGCTCGCCGGCGGGGTTGTGGCGTTGCCGGCGTGCGAATCGCCTGCGGCGCGGCCGTGCCCGGGGAAGTGCTTGATCGAGCCGAGCACGCCCGCGTCGGCCAGTCCGGCGGCGAACGCCCCGGCGTACTCGACGACGGTTGCCGGCTTCCTGCCGTAGGAGCGGTCGCCGATGACCGCGTTGCGCGCCTGCCCGCCGAGGTCGACCACCGGTGCGAGGTTCATCGTGATGCCATAGCGCCGCAGGGCCTGCCCGCGGTCCTTCGCCAGCTCGCGCACCTGACGGGGCGTCATCTGTGCCTGCCGGCGGGCGCTGGGCAGGTCCTCGTCGAACTTCAGGCGCTGTACTCTCCCGCCCTCGTCGTCGGCGGCGATCAACGGCGTCACCTTGGCCGTGCGCACGGTCTTCAGCCGTCCGTCGCGCAGCACGGCCCGGGAGTCCCCGGACAGGAACAGCCCGCCGAGCGGGTGGCGATCGCCGAACACGGCCCTGAGCTGCGATCGGGTGGGCGTCGGAGCCCCGAGCATGAGCGTCTGTGCCACCGCCCCGCGCAGGGACAGGTCCGCCGCGGCCGGACAGGCGTCGGGGGCGAGCGGAGCCGCCGCGTTCACAGGGGCCACCTCGGTGCGCGCCTGCGTGTCGACCCCGTGGGCCCAGGCCCCGCACAGCCCCGCAACGGCCACAGCCGCGACGACGGTCTGCCCAGCTCGCATCATCCGGCCCCCTCGGTCAGACGCCGACTCTCCCTCCCCTCTGTCCCGCGGCGGCGGCGCCACGCGCGATTCGTAGCGCTTTTGGGATCCCGCTATAGGCTCGGCGGCACGTGCACAGCGCGGGAGCTCGGGTCGGACCGGGCTGAGAGGGCGACTGCCAGCGTCGCCGACCGCCGAACCTGACCGGGTAATGCCGGCATAGGGAGATGAAGGCCATGACTGCCGTTGTCGAGCCGTCCACCGAGGCGCCCATCGCCTTTAGCAAGACGTACCTGCAGGGTTCTCGCCCCGACCTCCAGGTGCCGATGCGCGAGGTTCACCTCACCACCGGAGACAAGGTCGTCCTCTACGACACCTCCGGCCCGTACACCGACCCGACGGTCACCACCGACATCCGCAAGGGCCTCGCCGCCATCCGCGCCGCTTGGATCCACGAGCGCGGCGACACGATCTCCTACGACGGCCGCGTCGCCAAGCCCAAGGACGACGGGTACGCCGACGAGGCTCGGCGGGACAGGAGCCTCGGCGGGCTCGACGCCGTGTTCGAGGGCACCCGCCGCCCGCGCCGCGCCGCCGACCCGGGCCGAGCCGTCACCCAGCTCGCCTACGCCCGCCGCGGCGAGATCACCGCGGAGATGGAGTTCGTCGCGCTGCGCGAGGGCGTCGAGGCGGAGTTCGTCCGCTCCGAGGTCGCCCGCGGCCGCGCGATCATCCCCGTGAACGTGAACCACCCCGAGTCCGAGCCGATGATCATCGGCCGCAACTTCCTGGTGAAGATCAACGCCAACATCGGCAACTCCGCCGTCGCCTCCACCATCGAGGAGGAGGTGGAGAAGATGACGTGGGCCACCCGCTGGGGCGGCGACACCGTCATGGACCTGTCCACCGGCCGCAACATCCACACCACCCGCGAGTGGATCATCCGCAACTCCCCGGTCCCGATCGGCACCGTCCCGCTCTACCAGGCGCTGGAGAAGGTCGACGGCAAGGCCGCCGAGCTCACCTGGGACATCTATCGGGACACGCTCATCGAGCAGTGCGAGCAGGGCGTCGACTACTTCACCGTCCACGCCGGCGTCCGTCTGGCCTACGTGCCGCTGACCGCGAAGCGCAAGACGGGCATCGTCTCCCGCGGCGGTTCGATCATGGCGGCGTGGTGTCTGGCCCACCACAAGGAGTCCTTCCTCTACGAGAACTTCGAGGAGATCTGCGAAATCCTCGCGCAGTACGACGTCTCGTTCTCCCTCGGCGACGGCCTACGCCCCGGGTGCACCTACGACGCGAACGACGCCGCGCAGTTCGCCGAGCTGACCACGCTCGGGGAGCTCACCGACGTCGCCTGGCGCCACGACGTCCAGGTGATGATCGAAGGCCCGGGGCACGTCGCGATGAACAAGATCAAAGAGAACATGGACCTGCAGTTGGAGGTCTGCAAGGAGGCGCCGTTCTACACCCTCGGCCCGCTGGTCACCGACATCGCGCCCGGCTACGACCACATCACCAGCGCGATCGGTGCCGCGATGATCGGCTGGTTCGGCACCGCGATGCTCTGCTACGTCACTCCCAAGGAGCATCTCGGCCTGCCGAACCGCGACGACGTGAAGACGGGCGTGATCACCTACAAGATCGCCGCCCACGCCGCGGACCTCGCCAAGGGTCACCCCGGCGCGAGCGCGTGGGACGACGCGCTGTCCGACGCGCGGTTCGACTTCCGCTGGGAGGACCAGTTCAACCTGGCCCTGGACCCGGACACGGCGCGGTCCTTCCACGACGAGACGCTGCCGGCGCAGGCCGCGAAGACCGCGCACTTCTGCTCGATGTGCGGCCCGCACTTCTGCTCGATGCGCATCACCCAGGACGTCCGCAAGTACGCGGAGGAACAGGGCCTGACCGACGAGGAGGTCCTCGCCGCCGGCATGGCCGCCAAGTCCGAGGAGTTCCGCGCCAAGGGTGATCGCGTGTATCTCCCGCTGGTCGACTAGGCAAGAACGACATCTGCGCACGTCATCCTCAATGGCTCCACAAACCGGGACAAATCGCCCGCGAGAGCAGCCATAGAGGATGACATGCGCAAAAAAGAAACTCACATCCGCAGACGAACGACACGGCCGCCCCGTCCAGCGGGAGCGGCCGTGTCGTGTCTTTGGGAGGGGAAGCGCTACTTCCCGGCGACGTTCTTGGCGGCGTCCTTGACGTTCTCGCCGGCCTGCTTCACCTGACTCTTGGCCTGGTCGCCTTGGCCCTCGGCCTGCGTCTGCTCGTCCCCGGTCAGCTTGCCCACGGCCTCCTTGGCCTTGCCGGCAGCCTCGTCGACGGCGTTGCCCAACTTGTCTGCGATCCCCATGTCGAACTCCTTCGTGGCGGGTTGCTTGCAACCCAACTCCTGCCCGAAGGACGCGGTCTCACGCCTGTCGATCTCCGCCGGTCGCTTCCGCGCCGCGGCCGGACTACTTGAAGGGCCGCGGCCGGACTACTTGAAGGTCGGCCGGGTAGTGCCTGGGAATGGGATTTCTCTTGTGGATTGCAGCCGTCGTGCTCGTGCTCGTCGGCATCGTCCAAATGCTGCAGGGTCAGGTAGTTCTCGGGATCGTGCTCGTCGTCGTCGGCTGCGCCGTCGGTCCGGGGGGCTTCAGCATCTTCAAGGGGCGCTCGCGCGCCTGATCGCCTGAAAGAGCGTCAGTCGCCATCCGGGAGCAGGATTCCGAGGAGCCAGCTCACCACGCTGATGATGAAGCCGCCGATGAGGGCGGCGCTGAAGTTGTCGACGTGGAACGGCACCTCCAACGCTTCGCAGATCTCGCTCGTCAGCAGGAGCATCAGGGCGTTGATCACGAAGATGATCAGCCCCAACGTCAGGATGAACAGCGGCAGCGAGAACAGCTTCACGACCGGCTTGACGATCGTGTTCACCACGCCGAAGACCGCCGCGACGACGAGCAGCACGAGGAGCCGGTCTCCGGTCGAGCCGCGATCGCCCGAGCCCTCGTTCAGCACGATTCCGGACACCACGGCGGCGGCCACCCACAGCGCCGCCATGTTGATGCCGAGCCGAATCAGAATGGTTTCCACACCCGGCATCGTGACATGCCTAGGCTGAGCAGCTATGGAGCAACGCCCCCGCCTCCGCCCGGCGATCGCCGGGCTGCCCGCCTACCGGCCGGGTAGGGCGCCCGCGGGCGGGCCCGAGTTCAAGCTCTCGTCCAACGAGAACCCCTACCCTCCGCTGCCCGACGTGCTGACGGCCATCGCCGCCGCCGCCGCGTCGACGAATCGGTATCCGGACCTTGCCTCCACCCGGCTGATCGAGGCGCTCGCGGCACATCACGACATCCCGACGGAGCACCTCGCGCTCGGCACCGGCTCGGTTGCCGTCGCGCAGCAGTTGCTCCAGGCCTGCGTCGGGGAGGGCGACGAGGTCCTCTACGCGTGGCGGTCCTTCGAGGCCTATCCGATCCTGGTGAGCATCGTCGGCGGCACGTCGGTGCAGGTGCCGCTCGACGGGGCCTACCGGCACGACCTGCCGCGGATGGCGGGCGCCATCGGCGAGGCCACCCGCGTGGTGATCCTCTGCAGCCCGAACAACCCGACCGGTCCGGCGATCCGGCGCGCAGAACTGGAAACGTTCCTGGACCTCGTCCCCGACGACGTCCTCGTCGTGCTCGACGAGGCCTACCGCGAGTTCGTCGTCGACCCCGACGCTCCCGACGGGCTCGAGCTGTACCGGACCCGGCCCAACGTCGCGGTCCTGCGCACCTTCTCCAAGGCCTACGGACTCGCGGGGCTGCGCGTGGGCTACTGCATCGCCCACGCCGAGATCGCCTCGGCCGTCCGCGCCTGCGCCGTGCCCTTCGGGGTCTCGACCGTCGCCCAGGCCGCAGCGCTCGCTTCGCTGGCCGCCGAGGCGGCGTTGCGCGAACGCGTCGAAGCCCTCGTCGCCGAGCGTGCCCGCGTCGTCGACGCCCTGCACGCGCAGGGCTGGCGCCTGCCCGAGGCCCAGGGCAACTTCGTCTGGCTCCCGACCGGCGCGTCCAGCAACGACTTCGCCGCCGCCTGCGAGGCCGCCGGCGTCATGGTGCGCCCGTTCCACCCCGAAGGCGTCCGGGTCACCATCGGCCTCCCGGAGGTCAACGATCGCCTCCTCGAGACGACGGCGACCCTAGGACCCAACGGGTGAACTTCCCCCACCAATTTGCCTGCCCTCACCGCACGCGGCGTGAGCAACGCCGGCCCGACGCATGCCGACTGACGATGCCTCAGATCGCCACAAATCGGACATGAGCCGTCCGATTCCTCCCGATTGCACGCCCGGAGTCCGATAGACCCGACCCGGGTGGATTGAATCCGGGAAAGGCCTATCTGGCAGGGGAAACGGGCGCGTCGGTACGCCCGGATTCGCACCCGCTAGGCCCGGATCGAACCCTGGCGGCCGTCGATTGCGGCTTGGTACACAAGCCCATGTCTTCGCCGTCCCAACCGGACGCCACGAAGTCGTCGGGGTGGGTAAACGATGGGTCAATTGGGGGCACCAACATGCGTCTGAAGTCTGCGACGACAGTGTCGATTCACGACAGGCGCGGCCGGCACGCGCGTGGCCGGCACGCGGCACCGTCCAACGTCGCGCTCGGCATCCGTCGAGTGACGCTGGCCTCGGCCGCCGGTGTGGGCATCGTGGTCCTGCAGGCGGCGGGCGTGGCCTCCGCGGCCCACGCGGCCACCGAGCCGGTGGATCCCGCCGGCGGCGGCAACTCCCAGGACGGCGGCGCCGCCGAGGAGGTGCAGCGCACCGGCTACGGCCTCGCCTTCGGCGTCCCGCAGCAGCGGGTGGCCACCGGCAACGACGACGACGCCCTCGGCGGCATCGTCCGCATCGGCGACCGCGGCGACGGCAAACGCGGCGGCCAGGGCGACCTCATCGCGCTGCTGCAGCCGCTGCACCGCGACGGCCGGTTCTCCGGCGGCGACGGCACCGTCCTCGGCATCGGAGACGGCGGCCACCGCCAGGGCCGCGAGTCCGGCGGCGACGCCAACGCGATCGGCCTGCTCGGCGGCGGCAGCAACCCGCGGCAGATCGCCGCCGCCGACCGCGACGAGGACGGCCTGCTCGGCGGCCTCCTCGGGCTCGGTCAGGGCCGCGACGGGGAAATCGTCCAGCTCGGCGGCGGCGGCGAGCGCACCTCGCGCGGCACCCTGCTCGGCCTCGGCAACGGCGGCGACGGCGGCCCGCGCATGCGCACCGACGGGGATGGGAACGGTCTGCTTGCGCTCGGCAACGGCGAGGGCGGCCGCGACAAGCGCGACGGCACGCTGATCGGACTGGGCAACGGCGCCGACGGCGGGCGCTACGACAACGGCCACGCCGGCCGCGGCGGCCTGGTCTGGCTGCTCAACGCCGCGGGCCCGGCCCTGCGCGACGGCAAAATCCTCGACCTGTTCAACGGCCCACCCCGCCGGCCGATCGAGGCCTACACCGTCGCCGCGGCCAACGGCGACGACGCCCTCGCGGGCGGACTGATCTCCCTCGGCAACGGCGAGAACGGCCGCTACCGCGACCGCGGCGACCGCAAGGCCGGCCCCGCCGGCGACGGCGACCTGGTCAAGCTCGGCGACGGCGGCGACGGCGGCGGCCGCAAGAACGGCCACGGCGGCGACGGCGGCGCGCTCGACCTGCTCAACGGCAAGCCCCCGCGGCACGCGGTCGAGCCGGCCGAGGCACGAGCCCGTCGAGTAAAAGCTGTCCCCGCCAGCGGTGGCGACGGCAACGTCCTCTCGCTCCTGGACCGCGAGACTCCCGGCCCGCGCGAGTCCGGCGGCCAGGGCTCGCTGATCACCGTGCTCACCGGCGCGCTCGGCGGCGACGCCAAGGCTCAGGCCAAGAAGTTCAGCTCGAGCGACCTGCGGCAGGCCGTCGTGGCCGCGGACGACGAAGGCGGCGAAGGCGGCCTGATCACGATCCTGCAGGGCGGCAAGGGCGCCAAGAAGGGCAAGTACTCCGGCGGCGACGGCGGTGCGCTCCGCGCTCTGGAGACCACCCGCAAGCCGGGCCACAAGAAGGGCTCCGGCGGCGACGGCGGCCTCGCGAACATCCTGAACAACCCGCCGGGCAAGGTTGCCGCCTCCGGCACCGACCCGAGCACCGGCCGCGCCGCGGTGAAGCCGGCCGGCACCGGCGACGAGGTCGGCACCGAGGGCGCGGTCCAGAAGACCGACCAGACCCAGGTCGCCCGCGACCGGCGCGGCGCCCCGCAGGGCGGGTCCGGCGGCGAGGGCGGCGTCGCGAACGTCGGCAACGGCGGCGACGCCCGTGGCCGCGCCACCGGCAACGGCGGCGACGGCAAGGTCGCCGGGGTCTCGGGCGGCGGCGACGACATGGAGCGTTCGAAGGGCAACGGCGGCGACGGCACCGTGGCCGACGTCGGCAACGGCGGCGACAACAAGGGCCGCCAGCAGGGCAACGGCGGCACCGGCGACGTCGCGTCGGTCTCCAACGGCGGGGCGGGCGACCGTGGCAAGAACTTCGGCGGCGACGGCGGCGCGGTCCGCGCCGGCGAGGGCGGCAAGGCCGCCAAGCCGAACGCCGACGGCGCCCGGGTGTCCCGCCCGCACCGCTCGGTGGAGGCGGCCAGTTCCCCCGTGGTCAACGCGGGCAACGGCGGCAAGGCCGAGGGCCGAGGCATCGGCGAAGGCGGTTCCGGAGGTGTCGTCGAGGCCGGCAACGGCGCCGACGCGGGTTCCGGCAACGGCAGCGACGGCGAAGGAAGCGTCGCGAAGGTCGCGGCCGGTGGCGACGACGCCCGGTCGGGCAAGGCCAAGCACCGCAAGGGACCGAAGCACGCCGCGGAGAAGCGCGGCGGTCTGGTCAACCTCGGCGGCGGCGGCGACGCCAAGGGCAACGGCCGCGGCGACGGCGGTGCCGGCGGCGTGGTCAAGGCGGGCAACGGCGGCAAGGGCGAGATCGAGAAGGACACCGCCCGTCGGGGCAACCCGCGCCCTGCCCAGGACTCTCCGGCCGGCGGCCTGGTGAGCGCCGGTCAGGGCGGCAACTCCGCCAACGACGCCGACGGCGGCCGCGGTTCGGTCGTCAGCACCGGCAACGCCGGCGACGGTCGAACCGACCGGGGTCGCCACCGTCGCGCGGACTTCCCCAACCAGCGCCCGAGTGAGTCCAACCAGCGCGGCGCGGGACGTCCGAGCGAGGAACAGGGAGCGCTCATCGCCCTGTTCAACGGCGCCAAGGACCGCAAGCGCCACCTCATCGACCTGGGCAACGGCGGTTCCCCGCTGATCGGCCTGGCCAACGGCGGACGCGGCGCCGGCGACGGCCCGAATGCCCCCGACGCCTCGGGCGTCGCCCTCGGCAACGGCGGCCAGGGCGGCAACGCCGGCCCGGAGCGCCGTCGGCACAGCAAGAAGGGCCCGAAGCGGGGCACCTACCAGAGCGGTCAGCTGATCGAGGCGTTCAACGGCGCCGACGCGAACGACGCCCGCTCGCGCCGCGGCGACGAACTCGCGCTGATCTCGCTCGCCAACGGCGGCCGCGGCTCGGAAGCCGGCGAGCGCACCCGTCGCAGCCGCGATCTCGGGCGCAACCCCGGCCTGCTCGACCTGGCCAACGGCGGCGACTCCGGCAACACCGGCCGCTCCTCCAGCCCGTTCGGCATCCTGCTCTCCGCCTTCAACGGCGGCGACGGCGGCGGCCGCGACGGTCGCGGCGGCAGCGGGGACGTCGTCCGCGCCGGCGACGGCGGAGACGGCACGGCGGGTGGCAACGGCCGCGGCGGCAACGGCGGCCGGGCCGCGTTGATCTCCACCAGCAACGGCGGCGACGGCGGCCAGGGCGGCGGACACCGCGGCCAGAACGGCGGCAACGCGGCGATCCTCAAGCTCGCGGACGGTGGCAACGGCGGCAACGGCTTCGGCCGCGGCAACGGCGGCATCGGCGGCAAGGGCGGCCTGCTCAACCTGTTCAACGGCGGCGACGGCGGCCGGGGCACCATGCCCGGCGACGGCGGCGCGGGCGGGGACGCCGGCTTCGTGTCGGTCGGCTACGGCGGCATGGGCTTCGGCTAGGTCGCCCGCGACGGCGGCGACGGCGGCGGCGTCTCGTTCGGCGACGGCGGCGTCGCCAACGGCTGGTTCGGGTTCGACGACGACCCGCGCGGCGGTTTCGGTATCGATCCCGGACGCGACGGGCGGGGCGAGTTCGACGTCGAGGCGCCCAAGAAGCGCAAGCACCGCGTCGTGCGCGACGCTCCCGGTCACTTCGGTGGCGGGGACGGTCACCGCGACCTGCCGAAGACCGGTGCCTCCGGCGCCGGCGCGGCCGGTGCGATCGGCTTGGCCCTGCTCCTCGGCGGCGCGGCGCGTCGCCGCCGCCCGGCCGAGCAGGACTAGGCCTGACGCAAAGTCAGATATGTCCGGAACGGCCCGTCGACCTCGGCGGGCCGTTCCGCATTCTGGTCACGTTTTCAACCCCCGCGAGGCGCTTCCCGCACGCGCCTGATCGCTGGGGGCTACCTTGGCTCTCTGGATCACTCTGTGGCCGGTAACTCGCAACCCGAAGTCGAGGTGCCATCCGTGCAAGACGATCTTCCCGAACTGGTACAGCTGCTCACCCCCGAGGGCGAGCTCGTCGAACACCCGCACTACAGCGTGGACTTCGACGATGCCGAGTTGCGCAGCCTGTACAGAGATCTGGTCCTGGTCCGGCGCATCGACGCCGAGGCGACCGCGCTGCAGCGGCAGGGCGAGCTGGGCATCTGGGCCTCGCTCCTGGGCCAGGAGGCCGCGCAGGTCGGCTCCGGGCGCGCCCTGGCCAAGACCGACCACGTCGTCCCCACCTACCGCGTCCACGGCGTCGCCTGGGGCCGCGGGGTGGACCCGCTCAATCTGCTCGGGCTGTTCCGCGGGGTGAACATGGGCGGCTGGGACCCCGAGGAGTTCGGGTTCCACCTCTACACGATCGTCATCGGCGCGCAGACCCTGCACGCCACCGGCTACGCGATGGGCATCCAGCGCGAGGGCGCGATCGGCACCGACCGCGCCGCTGCCGTCGTCGCCTACTTCGGCGACGGCGCCACCTCCCAGGGCGACGTCAACGAATCCTTCATCTGGGCCAGCGTCTTCCAGGCGCCCGTCGTCTTCTTCTGCCAGAACAACCAGTGGGCGATCTCCGAGCCGCTGGAGAAGCAGAGCCGCATCCCGCTCTACCAACGCGCGCGAGGCTTCGGCTTCCCCGGCGTCCGCGTCGACGGCAACGACGTCCTGGCGACCTACGCGGTCACCAAGGCCGCGCTCGAAGAGGCCCGCGAGGGCGGCGGCCCCACGTTCATCGAGGCGTTCACCTACCGGATGGGCGCCCACACCACCTCCGACGACCCGAGCCGCTACCGCATCGCGGCCGAGGTCGAGGCCTGGAAGCTGAAGGACCCGATCGAGCGCCTGCGCGCGCACCTGGTCCGTCAGCAGCGAGCCGACCAGGCCTTCTTCGACGAGATCGCCAACGAGTCCGACGAACTCGCCAAGCACGTGCGCACCGGCTGCCTGGAGATGCAGGACCCGGCGCCGCTGTCGATGTTCGACAACGTCTACGCCGAGCCCCACCCGCGAATCGACGAGCAACGGAACGAATTCGCCGCCTACCTCGCGAGCTTCGAAGGCGGCCACTGATGAGCTCGCGGGCTATTTCGCCGATAGTGCAGTTGGGGTACGCGAAAGCGCCCTGCGGCGTACCTGGACTGCACTATCGGGAGTGTTTGGGTACGCCGGAGGGGTTGCTGTGAGCGGTCAGGTCACCACTCTCGCCAAGGCCATCACCATGGGGCTGCGCGTTGCCATGGAGCGCGACCCCAAGGTCGTGCTGATGGGCGAGGACATCGGCAAGCTCGGCGGCGTCTTCCGCGTGACCGACGGCCTGCAGAAGGACTTCGGCGAGGACCGCGTCATCGACACCCCGCTCGCGGAGTCCGGCATCCTCGGCACCGCGATCGGCATGGCCCTGCGCGGCTACCGCCCGGTCTGCGAGATCCAGTTCGACGGCTTCGTGTTCCCCGCCTTCGACCAGATCGTCTGCCAGCTGGCGAAAATGCGGGTCCGCTCGGCCGGCGCGGTCAAGATGCCCGTCGTCGTGCGCATCCCCTTCGGCGGCGGCATCGGCGCGGTCGAGCACCACTCCGAATCGCCCGAGGCCTACTTCGCGCACACCGCCGGCCTGCGGGTCGTCGCCTGCTCCAACCCCGTCGACGCCTACTGGATGATCCAGCAGGCCATCGCCTCCGACGATCCGATCATCTTCTTCGAGCCGAAGCGCCGGTACTGGGAGAAGGCCGAACTCGACCTCTCCGCCGGCCCGCCCGCCGAGGCGCTGCACCAGGCCCGGATCGTCCGCGAGGGCACCGACCTGACCCTCGTTG
>JBQTIB010000168.1:0-33769 GCA_052389435.1 Sporichthyaceae bacterium
GGTACCAAGCCCGGAGTGCTGGGCTGCCGGTTCTTTGCGGGGTTCCGTACACGCAGAGCCGGGGAAGGAATGCGGCGCCAGGGCGCCGGATTCCTTCCCCGGTGGTCGGCTTCGCCGCCCAGGGGTGGTGATGTCTGGGTGGTGGTGGGCGCAGCCCACGGTGGCGCAGCCACTGTGGCGCAGCCACTGTCCCGAATCGTGGTGGGCGTAGTCCACTGCTCCTCTTTTTCGGTGGGCGCAGCCCACTCTGCTGTTCGCCAAGGAGAATCTCCCGTGGACGATGCGTCCTTTGAAGTCCTCAACGCCGTGTACCTGCGCAAGATCGCTACGGCGGACCATGTGGCGGTGGTGGCGTTGCAGCCGGTGGACGCGGTGCGGGCGACGCTGGCTGCGTTGGGGGAGCAGGGGTTCGTGGAGGACCTCGGGGGGCAGTTCATGCTCAGCGAGGAGGGCACGCAGGCGACGCTTGCCGGGTACGAGGAGCGGTACGCGAAGCTGCGCGAGGACGACGAGGTCGAGACCTGGTACCAGCGTTTCGAGACGCTGAACTCCCAGTTCCTGGTGGTCATCAGCGCCTGGCAGACCTCCGGCGAGGACGAGGGGGCGCTCGACAAGGTCCTCAAACTGATCAATCGTCAGATACGTTCGCTGGACAACATTTCCGACGTCATCCCGCGCTACGCCAAGTACTCCCAGCGGTTCGCCAAGTCTCTGGAGATCGTGGAGAACGGCAACTCCGAGTACGTCACGTCGCTGTCGGTGGACTCCCTGCACAACATCTGGTTCGAGTTCCACGAGGACGTACTGACCCTGCTCGGCCGGCCGCGCCTGGACGCCGAAGAGCACTGAGCCGCCGACATGAACGAGTGCAGCCAGCGAAGCGAAGGACCGAGCCCGTCGTGCCTCGTGCGCAATCCGAGGAACGGGGATTGCGCGTGAGCTACGTCCACAACGTCGCCGGCATCGACCCCGCCGACACCTCGCGCTTCGGCGGCAAGGCCACCGGCCTCGGTCGCATGATCGCGCTCGGTCTGCCGGTGCCGCCGGCGTTCGTCATCGACACCGACGCCTGCCGGGCCACCGGCGAACGCGGCGGCAGGTTGCCCGAGGAGTTGGCCGACCAGGTCACCGCCGCCCTGGTCGAACTCCAGGCGAGTGTGGGCCGTGTCTTTGCCGCCGGCGAGGGCCGCAGCCGGCCAGATGCCGCCGGCGAGGGCCGCAGCCGGCCAGATGCCGCCGGCGAGGGCCGCAGCCGGCCAGATGCCGCCGGCGAGGGCCGCAGCCGGCCAGACACCGCCGGCGAGGGTCCACCTCTATTGCTCTCGGTGCGCTCCGGGGCACAGGTCTCGATGCCCGGGATGATGGACACGGTCCTGAACCTCGGCCTCGATCGCGCGAGCGTGCTGCGGCTGGCGCAGGCGTGCAGGTCCGATCCGTTCGCCGTCGACTGCTGGCTGCGGTTCTGGGCGATGTACTCCGACATCGTCCTGGACGTCGACCCCGAACTGCTCCGCGAGGAGGTCGAGCCGCAGCGGGCCGCTGCAGCCGCGGCGCTGACCCCCGAGACCGCGGCGGCACTGGAGGACGCGATCACCGCGTTTCTGGACTCCGAGGGAGTTCAGGCGCCCACCGACCCCCGTGCCCAACTCGACGGCGCGATCCGCGCGGTGTTCAAGTCCTGGGACTCCCGCCGTGCTCGGACCTACCGCGACCACCACGGCATCCCCCACGATCTCGGCACCGCCGTCACCGTGCAGGCCATGGTGTTCGGCAACCTCGACTCCTCCTCCGGCAGCGGCGTCGCGTTCAGCCGCGACCCGAAGTCGGGGCAGAACGAGCTCTACGGGGAGTACCTGCCGCAGGGTCAGGGCGAAGAGGTCGTCGCCGGTACGCGCACGCCCGTGGACCTCGCGGCCGAGAAGGAGTCCTGGGCCGACCTGCGTGCCGAACTCATCGCGCACGGCACGACGCTCGAGGCGGAGTACCGGGACGCCCTCGACATCGAGTTCACCGTCGAGTCCGGCAAGCTCTACCTGCTGCAGGTGCGTCCGGCCAAGCGGACCGCGTCCGCCGCGGTGCGCATCGCCGTCGACCTGACCCGTGAAGGGCTCATCACGGCCGCGGAGGCGATGGGCCGCGTCACCGCGGAACAGGTGCGCCGCCTGGTCTCGCCTCAGTTCGACACCGCCGCGGTTGCCGAGGCCACCGCAGCCGGAAGGCTGCTGTTCACCGGTATCCCCGCCTCGCCGGGCCACGGAAGCGGAGTCGCGGTACTCGACGCCGATCGCGCCGCGGAGCGCACGGCCGAAGGCGTCGACGTCGTACTGCTGCGCCCGACGACGAGCCCGCAGGACCTGCGCGGCATGCTCGCCGCAACGGCCGTCGTCACCGCTCGCGGCGGTGCCACGAGCCACGCCGCAGTGGTCTCCCGGGCGCTGGACAAGCCGTGTGTGGTCGGCGTCAAGGAGGTCGACGTCCGCCCCGACGAAAGAGTTTTCCTCGTCGGCGACGTCGGCTATCCGGAGGGCATCGAACTGTCCGTGGACGGCGCGACCGGCAACGTCTTCGCCGGGATCCTGCCGCGCAGCGTGCCCGACGCGGCCGCCGCCGACCTCGGGACGCTGCTGGACCTGGCCGACGATCTCTCCGGCGCCGCCGTATGGCTTCCGGTGGCCCTCGCCGGCACGGCCCGCGAGGTGGCGCACCGCGGCGCGGCCGGGATCGGCGTCGTCGGCCTGACCGACCTGCTCGGCGGTATCCCCGACGCCGTGCCGCGGATGGTCGAGGCCATCGAAGCGCTCGGGCTCGATGCCGCCGCGCCCGAGGCAAAGGTCGAAGACCTCGTTCGCGAGGACGTGCGCACCGTGGTGCGCGGTTTGCTGGAGTCGGCCGGCAACCTGCCCGTCGACCTGCGCCTTCCGGTGTTCACCTCCCCGCGGGCCCGACGGCTCATCTCGGAGTGGAGCAGTCTGGCTCCGCACCTGCTGCTGCCCCTCGGACCGCGTCGCCTGCTGGTCGCGTGGCTCGCGGCGATCGCCGAGGCCGTCGAGCAGACCGGGCACGCCGCGACCACCGTGCTGCTCGGGGGCGTCACCCATCCCGCCGAGATCGACGCCTTCGTCGAACTCCTCGCCGCCCACCCGGCGCTGCGAGCCGGTGCCGTACTCGGCAACCCGACCGTGCTGTTCGCGCCCGACGCGCTGGTCGGAGCCGACCGCGCGCTCTGGGTGGACCTGCACGAGTTGACCCGGGCGGCACACGGCTATCCCGAAGAACTCATGTTCACGATCTCCGAACTCACCCACCGAGGGGCGATCGGCGAGGTCCCGCCGGGCACCGCGTTGAACCCGCTGGTCGGACATCTGGTGGCGGAGTTGTTCGCCGCGGCCGGCGCCGGCGCTGGACGATCGGGCAGAGTGGGCGTGGACCTGTCCGGCGCGTCGGCGGCCGACATCGTCGGGGATCTCTATCGGCTCGGGGTGCGGACGTTCACCAGCGTGAGCGGCGGCGCGGAGGAACTACGACTGCTGGCGGCGCAGGCCGCAGGCGGGGCAACGGAGGCTAGAAGTGGCTGAGTTCTTTCCGGCGATCCCGGATCTGAAGGGCCGTGCGCTCGGCCTGGTGGAGACGATGGGCCTGGTCGCCGGCACCGAGGCCGCCGACGCCATGACCAAGGCGGCGAACGTCGAACTGATCTCCAGGCAGCAGGTCGGCGGAGGCCTGATCTGCATTCTGGTGGCGGGCGACGTCGGCGCGGTGAAGGCCGCGGTCGACGCCGGTACCGTAGCCGGCAACCGGGTGGGCCGGGTTGTGTCCGCGCACGTGATCCCTCGTCCGCACGCGGACATCCCCGGCATCCTGCTTCGCCCGTCGGTTCGCTGACGCCAGGTCAGATCCCTAGATCGGCGCCGGCGGGTTCTCCCACACGGGGCCGACCGGAAGGGCGAACAGGCGCACGTTGCGTGCGCTGCTCACCGTGATGCCGCGCTCCTGGCGTTCGGCCTGCAAGGCCGCCAGGACCGAACCTGCGTCGCGGATCGCGTCGAGGCTGTCCCAGTAGGTCACCGCCGCCATCTCGCCGGCGATCGGGTTGTGGCCCCAGTACCCGAGCTTGAAGCCGCGCTGCTTTTCCAGCAGGCGAAGTGTTTCCTTCGTGCTCGACTTGAGGTACTCGGCGCCTGCGGCCTCGTCGCCGCTGGACTTGTAGATGACGACGCGTAGCCAGGTTTCGGGTTCGGACATTGCGACTCACTCCTTCGATTCGGCTTGCTGGACGGTTGCTGACGGTCGGTCAGCGGCGCCAGCGCGCGAAGCGGCCGGGGAAGAGTTGGTGGTAGCGATCGCCCGGGTCGGGCTCCGCGCCGTCCTCGTCGAGCCACATCGAAATGGCGGGGACGGCGAACAGGCCGACGTTGTGCACCTCGATCACGGTGCTGCCGTGGCCCGGGTCGCGTTCGGCCTGAATCTTCTTGAGTGCGCCCTCGGCCGACTGGATCGCCTCGAGGCTGCTCCAGTGCGTAATGGCCGAGACGGTGTTGTCTTCGGGGGACTCGCCCCAGTAGCCCCCGCCGAAGCCGGGGAGTTCCTCCAGGGCGCGGACGATCTTTTCGGTGTCGGCCTTAATTGCTTCGACTGCCTTCGCGGCGCCCTGATCGGGCAGTTGATAGGTGACGATGCGCAACCAGCTCATTGCGTGCCTCCGCGGCTAGGTCGTACCCGTGGCGCGGTGCCCGTGATGCTCGGGGCAACGCGCGGGGTCATCCTTCGCCTGCCGTCGAGGCGGATCAAGGTTTCTACGGGACACGCGCGCCTCGCGCGGTCGGTGTCGATCGACTGTTTTTCAGCCGTCTCTCAGGGCGTCGCACTCGGGGTGACGGGTGGCGGGGTCGTCGGCTGGACGCACAGCGCCGGCAGGATCAGGCACGGATTCGACGTCGGGGTCGGCGTGGGCGTCGGGGTTCGCGTCGGCAGCGGCACCAGTGGCGGCGGCGTGAGCCCGGGAGCGGTGGCCGTCGGGGCCAGGGTCGGGGTCGGGGTCGAGGTTTCGGTGGCGGTGGGCGTCGGAGTGGCAGTCGGGGTGGCACTGGGCACGGGGAGTACCGGCGGCGGTGCGGGGTCCTCCCCGCCGGAGTTGACGACCGCGAACGCGACCGCCGCGAGTGCGACGACTGCAACCGCGGCGATCGCCGCGACGACGGCGGTCCGGCGCCGCGGGGCGCCGTGGCCCGCGGGGGGCGGCGGCGGGGGAAGAATCGAGGTGGCCGAGATGTCGGGCGAGCCCTCCTGCGGCGGTGTCAGTCCGCCGAAGGTCCGCACCGGCATGGGCACGGGACCGGGACCGGTGCGCGTGGTCTTGGCCTGGGACAGGCGCCGGGCGATCTCGGCGGCGTCGCGCGGGCGATCGGCGGGGTCCTTGGCGAGCAGTTCCAGCACCAGCAGATCGAGGTCGCCGGGGATCTCCGCGCGGCGCGAGGACGGGCGCGGGGGGGCCTCGGACAGGTGCTTGCCGAGCACCTCCACCGGTGCGTCGTCGACGAACGGCGGCTTTCCGGTGAGCAGCGAGGTGAGCAGACAGCCGAAGCTGTACAGGTCCGAACGGCTGTTGGCCCGGCCGCCCGTCGCCTGCTCCGGTGCGAGATAGGCCGCGCTGCCGACGATCGCCCCGTGCTCGGTGAGCCCGGCCTCCAGCGTCGACCCGAGCGCAATGCCGAAGTCCACCAGGCGCACGGCGCCGGTGTTGTCCAGAACGAGGTTGGCGGGCTTGATGTCGCGGTGCACGACGGCGGCGTCGTGCACGGCCTGCAGTGCACTCGCGACCTGCGCGCCGTAGCGGCGGACCAGTTCGATCGACAGCGGTCCGCCGTCGGCGAGCATCTGCGCCAGCGACGGGCCGGGCAGCAGTTCCATCACCAGGTAGGGCCGACCGTCCTCGACGCCGTAGTCGTAGACCGTGACGACGCCCGGGTGACGGAGGGAGGCCAGGGTCCGGGCCTCGCGGGAGAAGCGTTCGATCGTGCCGGCGTCGTTGGTCTGGCGCAGGACCTTCACCGCGCAGTACCGGTTGAGGCGTTCGTCGTAGGCCCGCCACACCTCGCCCATCCCGCCGCGGCCGAGCGTTTCGGTCAGCCGGTAGCGGTCTGCGAGGCGAGAGGGGGTGTCGGACACGGTGGTCATTCTCCCGAAGGAAGCTGAGTGTTACCAACCGGGCGCGCGCCGCAACCGGATCGTCGTCCAACTCGATGGCACAGTGGCCAGGGGATTCTGGGGGGCCACGATGCCGAGACGATCATCTCGCGCGCTCGCAGTCGGTGTGGGCGTGCAGGCGCTGTTGCTCGCGGGAGCGGTACCCGCCGCGGCCGCGCCGGCGCCGCAGGCGCCGACGATCGGCGAGGTCAGGGTGCCGAAGGTCGTCGTGCTGCCCGCCTCGACCAAGGCGTCGGCCGCGACGGCGTTTGCGATCGTGCTCAAGGTCGCCGACTCCGACGGGGTGGACACGGTCGTGGTCGGTCTGTACCCGCCGGGCCGGAAGAAGGGCACTGCGGTGCGCGCCACCCGGACCGGCGGGTCGGCGGCGTCGGGAACCTGGACGGCCAAGGTGCGCATCGGCGCCACGCAGCCGGTCGGGACGTGGAAGGTGGCTGCCTTCGCCACCGACCGCGACCAGCGCACCAGCGATCCGACGCGCGTGGTGGCCGGGTACGACGTGCGCACGCCGACGCGTTTCTCCGGTTTCGGCATCGGCGAACCGGTGCAACCCGGAGCACGGATCGAGGTCGAGGGCGCGTTGCAGCGCTGGGCCGGTTCGAAGGGGTGGGTGCCCTACGGGGGCCGCGAACTCGCCCTGGAGTTCCGGCCGGAGGGCAGGAAGGCCTTCGAGCCGGTGGAAACCCTCACCACCGGCGGGGACGGAACGGTCGGGGAGACCAAGGCGGCCGCCGAGTCGGCGGGAGCGTGGCGGCTGTCCTTCGCCGGGTTCGACACCGCGGCGGCCACCGTCTCCCGCGAGGACGAGGTGAAGCCGGTCGCGCCGAAGCCGGCGCCGAAGGCCGACGAGGCGCCGGCCGAGACCTCGGAGGGCGAGAAGTCCGAACAGGCAGGCGCGGCGGCCACGCCGTCCCCCACGCCGACGGCCTCGCCCGGTCCGCAGACCGCGCGATCCCCGCGAGCCGAACCGACGGGCAAGCCCGACGTGGGCGAGTCTGCGCGCAGCCGTCCCCGTCAGCCGGCGCCGACAAGTTCGCCCTCCTCGACCGGCTCCCGAACCGGTCCGGTCAACCGGTAGTCGCCGGGGTCGAACCGGCGGGTGGCGAAGGCGAACCGGAAGGTCAGGTCCGGCCACAGCACCGTGTTGCGGCCCTGGGCGTCGAGGTACCAACTCTGACAGCCGGTCTTCCACACGGTGCGGTCGCTGCGCTTGGCCAGGTCGGCGTTCCACGCGTCCTGCACGTCCGGGCGCACCTCCAGTTCCCGGACCCCGTGCCGCTCCGCGTGCGCGAGCGCCTGGCCCACCAGGCCGATCTGACGCTCGATCATGTACACCGCGGAGGTGTGGCCGATCCCGGTGTTCGGGCCGAGGAGCAGGAACAGGTTCGGGAAGCCGGCGACCGTGGTGCCGAGGAAGGCGCGCATTCCTCCGTCGGCCCACGCGTCGGCCAGCGAATGGCCGGCTCGCCCGCGGATGCGCGCGAAGCCGGGGTTGTCGGTGACGTGGAAGCCGGTGCCGAGGACGAGGATGTCGATCTCGTGCAGGACGCCGTCGCGGGTGCGAACGCCTCGGGGTTCGATGCGTTCGATTCCCTCGGTCACCAGGGCGACGTTGTCCTGGGCGAGCGCGGGGAAGTAGTCGTTGGAGATCAGGATCCGCTTGCAGCCGAGGGAGTAGCGCGGGGTCAGCTTGTCGCGGAGCACCGGGTCCTCGACCGCCTTGCGCAGGTGACGCCGCGCGATGCGCTCGACGGGGGAGAGCAGTCGCGGATTCAGCACGAAGCCTGCGGCACGACTCTCCAGCAGCGAGTACACCCCCGCCCGGGCGGCCTTCTGCGCCAACGGCACGCGGCGGTACAGCCAGCGCTCGGCCGCCCCGATGCCGCGGTCCGGCCGGGGCAGCACCCACGGCGGGGTGCGTTGGAAGACGGTGAGCGCCGCGGCCTGCCGCTGCAGGTGGGGTACGAACTGGATCGAGGAGGCGCCGGTGCCGACGACGCCGACGCGACGGTCCGTCACGTCGTGCCCGTGGTTCCAACGGGCGGAGTGGAAGACGGTGCCGTCGAAGGTCTCGAGCCCCTCGACGTTCGGCAGTGCCGGTTCGACGAGGGCGCCCGTGCCGAGGACCAGGAAGCGCGCGGTCAGGTCGCCGCGACCGGTCTGCAGGCGCCACTGCTGGGTCGCCTCGTCCCAGTCTGCGCCGGTCAGTTCGGTGCCGAAGCGGATGTGCGGCAGGACGCCGGCCTCTCGGGCGCAGGTGCGCAGGTAGTCGAGGATCTCGGGCTGCGCGGAGTAGGAGCGCGACCAGTCCGGGTTCGGCCGGAAGGAGAAGGAGTACAGGCGAGAGGGCACGTCGCAGGCCGCGCCGGGGTAGGTGTTGTCCCGCCAGGTGCCGCCGACGTCGTCGCCGCGTTCCAGCACGACGAAGTCGCGGCGGCCGGAGGCGGCCAGGCGGATGGCGGTGCCCAGCCCGGAGAACCCCGTGCCCACGATCGCCACCGTGGCGTGGCTGGGCAGTGGTGTGGTCATCGTCGCCTCCCGATCCCTCGAACTTACCGAGAGTAAGTTATCACCGGTAAGGTAGCTTCGGTAGGGGCAGTTCCACGTAGGGGAGGCAAGGTGACGGAAGCGGTGGCGGAGACCGCCGGACGCCGTCGCATGCCCCGGGCCGAGCGCGAGGCGCTCATGCTCGACGTCGCCGAGGAGTTGTTCGCCGAGGGATACCAGGCCGCCTCGATGGACGAGATCGCCGCTCGCGTCGGCGTGTCCAAGCCGATGCTGTACCACTACTTCGGCTCCAAGGAAGGCCTGTTCCTCGCCTGTCTGCGGCGGGCCAGGGACGGCATGTTGGCCGCGATCCTGTCCGGCGCCGAACTCGCGGCGCCCCCGGAACAGCGGCTCTACACGGCGCTGGTGGCCTGGTTCCGGTTCGTCGACGAGCACCGGACGCTGTGGAAGATCATCGAGGAGTCCGAGCGCGAGTTCAGCGAGGCCACCGCGGAGATCGACGCCATTCGCGACGAGCACACCGAGTTGATCGCCGCGCTGCTCGCCGCCGACGTCGCGGCCGGCCACGGGGACCCGATCGAGATCGAGGTCATGGCCGCGTCGATCAGCGGCATGGGCGAGCGCATCGCGCGCTGGCGCATCCGCCACCCGGGGCTGTCGCCCGAGCAGACCGCCCGCCACCTGATGCAGCTGCTCTGGCTCGGTCTCGGCAACGTCGGGGAGGGCAGGGTCTGGGAGCCGGGCTCCTAGCCGACCCGGCAGCGTCTGGAAGGCTGGCGGCCATGACTCGCAGCCTTGTCGTGAAGGTCACCGCCGGCGCCGACGCTCCGGAGCGCTGCAGTCAGGCGTTCACCGTCGCTGCGACAGCCGTTGCCTCCGGCGTCGAAGTGTCCCTGTGGCTCACCGGGGAGTCCTCCTGGTTCGCCCTGCCCGGTCGCGCGGCGGAATTTTCCCTTCCGCACGCCGCCCCGCTGCCCGATCTGCTCGCGGCACTCCTCGAGGCGGGCCGGGTGACGCTGTGCACGCAGTGCGCCGCCCGCCGCGACATCGGCCCGGACGACGTCCTGCCGGGCATTCGCATCGCCGGCGCCGCAGTCTTCGTCCAGGAGGCGACCGCGGACAACGCCCAGGCGCTGGTCTACTGAGGCACTAGCCCGCCGGGGCCGTGGAGTCCTTCGACGCCAGTTGCACGTTCCTGCCGGCGAAGGTGAAGCGCACGCCGTCTTCGCCCGGCTGCAGTTCGATGTCCAGATTCCGCGGAACGTCCCGCAGGGGAATCCTGATCTCGGGCACCAGCGCCGAGCTCGCCGCCCCGCCCACCGAGGTGCTGACGCGTTCCGGCTTGACGATCAGCACGTTGTTCTCGATGCGGGGCCGTCCGGAGGCCTGGGCGCTGAACTCCCGGCCGCCGACCTTGACCTGCGCGACGATCGCCACGAGGCCGTCGCCCCCGAACGCCACCTGCACGGGCGCCCCGGACTCCTGCGCCGCCGCGGTCAACGCCGCGTAGGTGATCAGGCCCTCTCCGCGGATCCCCTCGGTGTGGATCCCCGTGCCTCGCCGCTCCACACCGGTCAGCTCGGCATGGACCGAGGCGACGTCGATCTTCCCGGCGTCGGCCTCGACGAGGTCGACGACGACGTCGCTGAACTTCTGGCTGATCAGCTCGGGAAGGAAGGGAAAGCCGCCGAGGTCGACCTCGGGACGCTCGGGCGTGCCGAGGGCGTCCTGCATGCTCCCGGCCGCGACGCGCTCGATCGCCAGCTGCCCACCGCGGTCGGCCACCAGCGCCAGCACGGCCAGGACCACCAGCACGATGACCAGCCGCTTGCTTCGCATCAGCTCATCCCACCAGCAATCGACCGAGGACGTAGGACGTGGGTGCCGCGAGCAGGATCGGCAGCGCCGAACCCAGCACCAGCACAGCCTCCCCGGAGCGGCGTGCGTCCCGTGCCGCGGCGCGCCGGGCGGCCCGGGCCGCGGCGCGACCGCCGGGGGCCGGCGCCGCGGAATCGGCCGGCTCCTTCGCCTCGTGCGCGTCGTAGGCCAGGTAGGCCGCAGCGCGGCGCCCGGCGACGGCGAGCACGCCGGCTGCCAGCGCCAGGGTCGCGCTGTGCCAGGTCTCGAGGTCGCCGGCGATCTGTCCCGCGACGGTGCCGAGCACGACGGCGGCCGGCACGGCCGCGAGGTCGGCGACGACCGGCCGAAGGGGAGCGGTCAGCACCGCCGTCGCGGCGCTTGCGGCGAGGATGGTCACCACCGTCAGCGTCTGGCCGTGCGCCGTGGCGCGCGCCGCGAGGAGCGTCGCGCCCAACAGCGCGCAGGTCAGCGCCGTCAACGTGGCCGTCAACGACGCCGTCACCCGTGCCGTGGCGTCGTAGCGGGCCAACTGGGCCAGGATCGCCAAGGCCACCGCCGGGCCGAGCACGCCGGCGAGCGGGGCCACCGTCGGGTCCTCGCCCTCCACGATCATCGCGACGTCGCCGATCAGG
This sequence comes from Sporichthyaceae bacterium, assembly GCA_052389435.1. Taxonomy (GTDB): domain Bacteria; phylum Actinomycetota; class Actinomycetes; order Sporichthyales; family Sporichthyaceae; genus JBQTKD01. The sequence goes on from JBQTIB010000168.1 coordinate 11,205, forward strand.
GCGGCGAGGACGATCAGGGGGACGTTGAACCGCGCGCCGGGCACGTGCAGGACCGCGAACAGGCCGACGGCGAGGAGCGTCTGCGCCGCAAGAACCGGAAGGAGCAATCCCTCCTGTCCGAGCAGCGACCCGCCGGTGCCGAGAACGCCGGCCGCCGCCGCGGCGAGCGGTCCACGCGGCAGCGCATCGACCTTCACGGCCGCTGCGCGGCGAGAGGGGATGGAGCCGGCACCCCCGAATCCTGTCAGAGCAGGCCCTCCCGCCCGCGCGAGTCGCGGGGGTACTAGGCAGGATGGGGCAATGGCGACGGGCACGATCAGGTACTGGGCGGCTGCGCGCGCGGCAGCCGGCGTCGAGAGCGAGCCGTTCGAGGCCGCGACGCTGGCCGAGGCGTTGGCCGCGGCTGCGGAGCGGCACGGCGGGGACTTGGCGCGCGTGTTGACGGCGTGCTCGTTCCTGATCGACGCCGATCCGGTCGGTACCAGGGACCACTCGACGGTGGTGCTGCCCGACGGGGCCACGATCGAGGCCCTGCCGCCGTTTGCGGGCGGTTCGGAAAACGGACTTCGACCGGGAATGTGAACGGGAACTTTCAGACGTAGCACGCCTGTCATCGCGAGATACATGTCCGTCACATCGCGTGAGCGATACTGAGACCAGGAACCCCTATGGGAGGGAGGTGATCCGGCAATGAGCACCCTTTTGCTGCTGACCAACGCTGCTCAGCCCTCCACCGAAGTACTTCCCGCGCTGGGTCTGCTGCTGCACCAGGTTCGCCTCGCGCCCGCGGAGGTGTCCGCGCTCCTGGACACACCGCCGACGGACGCGGTCCTCGTCGACGGCCGCCGGGACCTGCCGCACGTGCGGGGGCTGTGCCGCCTGATCCGCACGACCGGAATCACCTGCCCGCTCGTCCTGATCGCCACCGAGGGCGGCCTCGCCGCGGTCACGGCGGACTGGGGCGTCGACGACGTCGTGCTGAACACGGCGGGTCCCGCCGAGGTCGAGGCGCGGCTGCGCCTGGCCATCGGCCGCCTCGCCGCCGCCGGCGCCGACGACGGCCCGGACGAAATCCGCAGCGGGGACCTGGTCATCGACGAGGCCACCTACACGGCGAAGGTCCGCAACCGCTTCCTGGACCTCACCTTCAAGGAGTTCGAACTCCTCAAGTTCCTCGCCCAGCACCCCGGTCGCGTCTTCACCCGCGCCCAACTGCTGCAGGAGGTCTGGGGCTACGACTACTTCGGCGGCACCCGCACCGTCGACGTCCACGTCCGCCGTCTGCGCGCGAAGCTGGGCAGCGAGCACGAGGCGCTGATCGGCACCGTCCGCAACGTGGGATACCGGTTCGTCGCGAGCGGCTCCGCGGGCGCCCGCGGCGCCACGACCGTGGACGTCGAGCTGCCCGACGCCGACGGCGAGGAGTCCGAGCCGGCCGACTCGGAGCACCGGCACACCAAGCCGTGAGCCCCACCGGGGCACAGCGCGAAGCCATCGCGGCCCTGGCCGACGCCGCCGGAGCCGTCGACGGCGTCGGGCCCTACTCCGAACAGTCCCGCCTCGCGCTGGCCGGCGGGTTGCCCGCGACGCACCTGCTGCGCACCGAGGGCGAGGAGGTCCTCGCCTACGCCCAGCTCTGGGTCGACGGCTCCGCCGAACTCGCCGTCCACCCTGACCACCGCCGGCGCGGCCACGGGCGGGCGCTGCTCGCCCAGGCCCGGGCGGCCGGCGCCGAACGCTTCTGGTCCTACGCGGGACACGCGGCGGTACCGGTGTTGGCCAAGGAGTTCGACCTGCACCCGGTGCGAGAGCTGTGGCGGATGCGGGCGCCGCTGCCGCTGGACCCGGACCCGCCGCCGGAGCTGCCGGCGGGCGTTGCCGTCCGCACCTTCGAAGTCGGGCGCGACGAGGAGGCGTGGCTGGCCTGCAACGCGGCCGCGTTCGTCGGCCACGCCGAGCAGGGCCGGCTCACCCGAGCCGAGCTCGACGCCCGCATCGCCTCGGACTGGTTCGATCCCGCCGGGTTCTTCCTGGCCGAGCGCGGCGAGGCGTTGGTCGGCTTCCACTGGACCAAGACCCACCCCGACGCGGGGGAGATCTACGTTCTCGGCGTCGATCCGGCCGCGCACGGCGGTGGCCTGGGCAAGGCGCTGACCCGGATCGGCCTGCGCCACCTCGCGACCCGGGGATTCGCCACCGCGCTGCTCTACGTCGACGCCGCCAACGGCCCCGCCGTGTCCGTCTACCGGCGAATGGGCTTCGAAGTCGAGTCGGCCAGCGTCCTCTACGGCCCCTAGCGGCTCAACTGGGGTGGCCCAGGTCGGCCTACGGCTACCCGCAGTTCACCTTCGCGGAGCATCATGGAAGGCCAGTGGCATGCCCGCGCCGCGAAAGGTGCCTGTGTTGAGCGACGAGGAAGTGGCCGAACCCAGGGGCCTGGCAGGCTCCTCGGAGGAAACCGGCCTGATCATGCTCGCCCCGGGCGACGCCGACGCCGGATCCGAGCACCAGCCCGCCCTCCCGGCCGATCGCTTTCTCGACCGCGAGACCAGTTGGCTGGACTTCAACCTGCGGGTACTGGAGTTGGCCGAGGACCCGCAGACCCCGTTGCTCGAACGCGCCCGGTTCCTGGCGATTTTCGCCTCGAACCTCGACGAGTTCTTCATGGTGCGGGTGGCCGGCCTCAAGCGCCGCATCGCCGCCGGGGTGGCCGTCACGACGGTCGCGGGTCTGCAGCCGCGCGAGATCCTCGAGCAGATCTGGGTGCGGACGGCCGAGGCGGCGCGGCGGGCCGCACGCTGCTTCCACGAGGACGTGGTGCCGGCGCTGGCCAAGGCCGACGTCGAGATCCTGCGCTGGGCCGAGCTCGACCCGGCCGAGAAGGACTACCTGCACCGCATGTTCCGAGACCGCGTCTTCCCGGTCCTCACGCCGCTGGCCGTCGACCCGGCGCATCCCTTCCCCTACATCTCCGGGCTGTCGCTGAACCTGGCCGTCGTGGTGAAAAATCCGGCGACCGGCAAGGTCAACTTCGCGCGGGTCAAGGTCCCGCCGCTGCTGCCGCGCTTCGTCGTCGCCTCCGCCGGCCGCTTCGTGCCGCTCGAAGACGTCATCGCCGAGCACCTGCCGGAGCTGTTCGCCGGCATGGAGGTGCAGGCGCACCACACCTTCCGGGTCACCCGCAACGCCGACTTCGAGGTCGAAGAGGACGACGCCGAGAATCTGCTCCAGGCCATCGAGCGCGAACTGACGCGGCGTCGGTTCGGCCCGCCGGTGCGCCTCGAGGTCGAGGAGAACATCGACCCGGTCGTGCGCGACCTGCTCGTCCGCGAACTCGGCATCACCGAACCCGAGGTGTTCCCGCTGCCGGGTCCGCTGGACCTGACGGGGCTGCACGGCATCGCCGACTCAGACCGTTCGGAGCTGAAGTTCCCGCCGTTCGTTCCGTCGACGCACCCGCACCTCGCGGAGGTCGAAAGCGCCACCGCCGCGGACCTGTTCGCCGCCGTCGCCGCACGCGACGTGCTGCTGCACCACCCCTACGACTCCTTCGCGACGAGCGTGCAGACCTTCCTCGAGCAGGCCGCGGCGGACCCGCAGGTCCTCGCGATCAAGCAGACCCTGTACCGCACCAGCGGCGATTCGCCGATCGTCGACGCCCTGATCGACGCGGCGGAGGCGGGCAAGCAGGTCATGGCGCTCGTCGAACTCAAGGCCCGCTTCGACGAGCGCAACAACATCGCCTGGGCGCGCAAGCTCGAGCAGGTCGGCTGCCACGTCGCCTACGGCCAGGTGGGGCTCAAGACCCACAGCAAGCTGACGATGGTGGTGCGCCAGGAGGCGGACGGCCTGCGCCGCTACTGCCACATCGGCACCGGCAACTACAACCCGCGCACCGCCCGCGTCTACGAGGACCTCGGCCTGCTCACGGCCGACCCCGAGGTGGGCGAGGACGTCGCAAACCTGTTCAACGCGTTGAGCGGGTACTCGCGCTGGACCGAATACCGGCACCTGCTCGTGGCGCCGCGCTCCGTGCGCACCGGCATCGTCGAGCGCATCGAGCGGGAGGTCGAACACCACCGCGCCGGGCGGCCCGCGCACGTCGGGCTGAAGGTCAACTCCCTCGTCGACGAGGCGGTCATCGACGCCGTCTACCGGGCTTCGATCGCCGGGGTGCCCACGGACGTCTGGACGCGCGGCATCTGCGCGATCCGGCCGGGCATCGCCGGACTTTCGGAGAACGTTCGGGTCCGCAGCGTCCTGGGTCGGTTCCTGGAGCACTCTCGGATCTACGCGTTCCGCAACGGCGGAGACCCCGAGGTCTACATCGGCAGCGCGGACCTCATGCACCGCAACCTCGACCGCCGCGTCGAGGTGCTCGTCCGCCTCAAGAACCCCGAGCACATCGCCGAACTCAATCAGCTGATGGCGATGGCGTTCTCCGACCAGGTCGCCACCTGGCAGCTCGACGCGGACGGCCGGTGGACCCGCCACCACCTCGACGGCGAGGGCAATCCGCTGCGCGACCTGCAGGAGTACCTGATCGGCGTGAAGTCCCGTCGTCGGGCCGAGAAGAAGTAACGACGCGTCAGAAGTGCCGTCGAGTTCCATGCGCGCCGCGGGCGCCGTCGTGTGGCGTCGTGCGCCCGCCGGCGGGGTGCACGTCGTCCTGGTCCACCGTCCGCGCTACGACGACTGGTCCCTGCCCAAGGGCAAGGTGGAGGCCGGCGAGCACCCGGCGGCGACGGCGGTCCGCGAGGTCGCCGAGGAGACCGGCGAACGGATCGTCCTCGGACGTCCGCTGCCCACGCAGCGCTACGAGGTCCCGCAGGGTCCAAAAACCGTGCACTACTGGGCCGGTCGGGCCCTCGGCGGCACCTTCCAGGCGAGTGAGGAGGTCGACGAGATCGCGTGGCTGGACCCGGCCGCGGCCGCCGGTCGACTGACGCACGGGAGCGACCGGGAGGTGATCGCGGCCTTCGCGTCCGCGCGGCCCGACACCTACCCGCTGGTCGTTCTCCGGCACGCGCAGGCGCTGTCGCGATCGGACTGGAACAAGACCGACGACCTGCGGCCGCTGTCCTCGACCGGCCGCCGGCAGGCGGCGGCGCTGATCGACCTGCTCGCCGCGTTCGGTCCGGTACGCGTGTTGACCTCGCCCGCCACGCGCTGTCTGCAGACCGTGCAACCGTTCGCCGCGTCGGTCGGCCTCGGGCTCGAGCACGTTCCGGGCCTGGCGCAGGGCGCTCCCAACGGTGCGGCTGCGCAGGGCCGCGAGACGGTCTACCGGGCATTCGCCCAGAACACTCCGACCCTGGTGTGCAGCCATCGTCCGGTCCTGCCGGCCCTGCTGCGCCGGCTGTCCGGCGACGGGGAGCCGTTGGCCGCCGGCGAACCGATGCGGCCCGGAGAACTGCTCGTGATCCATCGCCGCAACGGCCTGCCGATCGCGACCGAGCGCCTCGCCCCGCTCTGAAGCCCGGTCGGGGCGGATCCAGGGAGCAGGACGCACCGATGGCTGTGGGGGATGAGAACCCCCACAGCCATGCGCCTGCGGGCGCGCAGCCCCGAAACGCCGCCCCCGGAACGCGGTTCCGGAACGCGGTCCAGAAACGCGGTTCCGAGGGCGGGCGCCGCCGGAGGGCGGTGGCCCCGCGGCGCGCCTAGCGCAGTTCGACGATCTCGATCGCGCCCTGCGCGGCGTAGAACTTGCCGTTCTTGGAGTCCACCCACGCGTCGACGATCGCGTACTTCCCGGCGGGCAGGTCGTAGTCGAGGAACTCCTCGCGGCCTCCCGACAGCGGGGCGGTCGCGGCGGTGTTCGCGGCGCCGTCGAAGGGAGACTTGCCGCTGCCGCCGTAGAAGGCGACGACGTCCTGCTCGGTTGCCTCGTCCTTGAGCTTGCTCAGCCCGAGGAAGTGCCAGCGCTCGTCGTCGAGGTTGGAGATTCGCAGCTTTCCCTTGCGGGCCAGCGAATCCGCGGCGGAGATGGTCCCGTCCCTGCCGATCGACACGCGCGAGCCGTCGCCGGCCGATCGCACCGCGGTGCCCGGGTCCCCGAGCATGAGGCTGGCGATGGGCGTGGCCGCCCTGTCCGCCGCGGCCGCCAGGTCGGAGATCGAGATCTCGCCCTCGGGCAGGTTGAGGGAGAAGGTCGCGGGCCGCCCCGGCGCCACGAACGCTCCGCCGAGTGCCACCAGCGACTTCTCCACCGTCGCGGCGTTGGCGGCGGCCCGCTTCTGTGCCGTGCCCTCGGCCGCCGCGGTCGGCGTCCGCCCGTCGTTGCCGCGGACGTCGCGCATGGCCGCGCCCGCCTTCTTCGCCTGCTCGGGCTCGACGCCCTGCTTGGGGGTGAAGAACCACAGGCTGCGCGCCAGCTTGGTCGAGGAGGCCTCGAAGGTCACCCAGCCTGCGTCGAGGTCGTCCGCTCCGGTCAGTTTCACCCGGTCGCCGTCGAGCACGATGCCCACGACCGGGGGAGCGTTCTGAACCGTCTCGGACGCCGTCGCCGCGGCGGCGGCCGAGATCGCAACCAGCAGGCCGACCGCTCCCACCGTCGTCGTGCGGCGCGCGCGCCGCGTCGTGATGCCAGTCATCAGTCAGGTCCCTCCCCGATGCGCCGCCCGTCGGCGCCGGAACCCAACTACCCCATTGGTCACAGGCAAACCATCCGCACCACGGGCTGGGTCCGGCGACTCGCCTCGGGGCCGTCCCTGGGGAGATTCCCCGAGGCGAGCCGGACTGGGTGGACCGGCTACACGTTCACGTGGGGTCGGGGGTCGCCGTAGAAGCAGACGCGGCCAGGCTTGCCGAGCAGGTCGGTCTCGGTGATGGTCCAGGTGTGGCCGGACGGGTCCGGGCGTCGCACCGAGACGAAGTTGAACCGGTCGGCGGCGTACACGCGTCCGCCCGCCTCGCGCACCCTCGTCAGGAACGTGGTGTCGACCGCGCGCGGGACGTCCTGGAATCGAAGCTCTACGGCGTCCGCACGGCGCACGGTCAGCGTGCCGCCCTGCACCAGGTCGACGTAGCGCTGCTCCTGCTCCGGGAAGCGGAGCACGACGGCGCCGGAGGACTCGAGGTGCACGTAGTGCGCCCACTTGCCGACGACCGTCGCGTCGGTCCACGAGAACGCCCGCACGAGATCGCGCAGGTAGTGCTCGCCGTAGTGGTTGTCGTCGTCCATCTTGGTCACGACCTCCCCGGAGGCCGCGGCCACGCCGAGGTTCATGCAGGCGCCCAGGGTGAGCGAGGAGTCCGCGGGCACCAGGACGAGCTCCTCGATGCCCACATCCCTTGCCTGCGCACGAACCGACGCGGAGTCGAGGTCGAAGCCGTGGTGCACGAGCACGAGCTCGATGCCCTCGCGGCGCTGGGCCCCCACGGTGCGCAGGACGTGGCCGAGTTGACCGGGGCGGTTGGTCGGGAGGACCACGCTGACCGTGGGCTCGGCCACCGCGCCGCCGAGCCCGACGGTCTCGAGCACGGTGGCGGCACGGTGGGTGTACAGGTGCTCGTCGTGCACGCGACGGTGGGCCCGCAGCGCACGCCGGTCCCGCATCTCGGGATGGCCGAGCAGCGCGCGGATCGCGGCACGCGATGACTCGGCGTCGTGGACGACCTCGACGGTGTCGCCGAAGTGCGGCTCGATCGACGCCGCCGGCCCCGAGACGATCGGGGTGGCGGCGGCGGAGAGTTCGAACAGCCGGCGCGCGCACATGGTCGGCGATTCGGTCACCGAGTTCACGTTGAGGAAGAGCTTGTAGTTCGTGTACGCGGCGACCATCTGCTCGTAGGGCAGCGTCCCGACGATGTGCGAGTGATACCGCTCCGGGAACCGGTACCGGGCGTCCTCGTTCTGCATGCGCGAATAGATGTGCAGGCCGAACTCCGTGGCCGGCTCGAGGACGTACTCCATCTGCGCGCGGCGGGCCTCGTGCTTTTCGGCGAACCAGGTGCCGGCGAAGGCGACCTCGCCGGAGCGTCCGCCGTGGCGGCGGATCGGGTTGTGCACGCGGGGCTGGGCGGCGAAGGGCAGCAGGCCGATCCGGTCGTGGCCCAACGCGGCCCGGTAGGTCTCGATCAGATCCCCGTCGACGGTGAACACGTGGTCGAAGATCTGTGCCGTCGGCAGGAAGGTGTCGTAGTTCGGCGGGTCTTCCTTGTTCCAGAACACCGTCGGGACCCCGTGGTCGCGGCACCAGGCGGTCAGCTCGCGCAGGGCTTCGCTCGGTTCGCCGCGGGTCATGTGCCCGGTCCAGCCGGCACGCCAGGTGGACTCGACGAACAGCAGGTGCGGCGCGAAGCCCTCCATCGTCTCGCGCCAGGTGTCGGGGTGCAGACTCTGCTGGTCCCATTCGTAGCGCCAGCAGAGTTCCGAGAACGCGTCGAGCACGACGGCCACCCGCAGGCCGGGCCGGTTGATCGGGCCCTCGGGCAGCGCAACCGGCGGGGCCTTGGCCAGCCCCGGTGTCCGCGCGGGCCCGGCGGCCAGCTTGAGCAGCCTGCGCGCGGCCTTGGAGCGAAGCCGGTAGGCGCGTCGCCTCGCGCGGCGAGCCGTCCAGCGCAGGACGACCCGGCCGCGGCGCAGGGCGAGCCTGGGCCGGGAGGTCTGCGGGCGAAGCAGCAGGGGGCTAGTCAACGCACACCGACCAGTTTCGACGGCCGCAGGGAGCGGGCAGAGCGGGCGGAGCCGGGCTCGGCGGCCCAGCCTTCGATCAGATCGACGAACGCGCTGCCGGAGATGCGCCAGTCGTGCAGGCGACGGGCGGCGTCGTGCCCGCGTGCGCCGGCGAGTTCGCGCCCGGTCTCGTCCTCGCGCAGCCGCAGGACCGCTCGGGCGACCGCCTCGGGATCGGCGAACGGGACGACGGTCCCGCAGCGGTGCCGTCGGACGGTCTCGGCGGCCAGCGGGAGCGGGCTGGTGATCACGGGCACGCCGTGGGCCATGTACTCCAGCACCTTGGTCGGCATGGAGTGCCGGTAGTTGGGGGCGTCCTGCAGCAGGCACAGGCCGGCCAGCGCGCCCTGGACGCGCAGCAGTGCCTCGTCGTTCGGGACGAAGCCGGTCCAGCGGAGCAGACCGGTCCGCACCGCGGCGCGGATGGTCGGCACGGTCGCGGTGTCGGCGGGACCGATCAGTTCGACCGCGACGCCGTGCGGGCGAAGCAGTCGTGCCACGTCGAGCAGTTCGGCGGCGCCGCGGGCCGCCGAGAGGTGGCCGAGGTGGACGACCCGATCGGCGCCGGGCGGCGGGACCGTCTCCGGAACCAGGGGTTCGTTGGGCACCACCGGATGGGGCTGGGCGAACCGCTCGAGGTAGCCGTGCTCGGCGAGCAGAAGCCGCAGGCGCCGTTCGGCGATCGATTCGACCATGCGCACCGCCGCGCTGGTGACCGGTCGGGCCGCCGGCGGCAGCCACGGCTTGAGACCGAGAGCAGCCGAGGTGTCTTCGTGTACGTCCCACACCACCGGCGTTCCGCCGCGGCCGCCGGGCAGGGCGAGCAGCAGTTCCGGGTCGTGCAGCAGCACGAGGTCGTGCCGGTCGCGTTCACGGCGCAGTACCCCGCGGGCGGCGTGCACCGCCTGGAGTCGGTTGCGTCCGCGGGCCCGCGGAAGATCGATGGTGACGATGTCCTGACGCGGCGTCACGCCGAACGCCGTGTAGGGCGCGGCGAAGGTGACCCGATGCCCGCGGGCGATGAGCGCCCCGATCTGACGGTGCAGAATTCGCGCGTCCTCCGGGTGGTGGACGACGGTCACCACCAAAACGCGCAGCCCGCGCGCCCGCGGGCCGGGCGCAGTCACAGGCGCTCGATCCGGGCTCCCGCCGGCAGCGCGCCGCGCGTGTCGAGGATCGCCGTCGCGTTCGCGGCCAGCGCCGCCAGGTCGAGACTGCGGTGCGCGGTCAGCACGACGACGAGGTCGGCCTGCGCCGCCGCGGCGGCGAGGTCTTCGGCGCGCTCGACCGGGTTCCCGTCGCAGTGCCAACGCGGCACGTACGGGTCGAAGTAGCTCAGATCGGCGCCGAGCGCGCGCAGACGGCGAGCGACCGGAAGCACCGGAGTTTCGCGCTCGTCGGCGATGTCGGCCTTGTAGGTGACACCGACGAGCAGGATCTTCGAGCCGTTCACCGCCTTGCAGGCCGCGTTCAGCATCCGCCCCGCACGGGCGACGACGTACCCGGGCATCCGCTCGTTGATCTCCTGGGCCAACTCCACGAAGCGGAAGGGGTATCCGAGGCGCCGAACGGCGTGCGAGAGGTAGTTCGGGTCGACCGGGATGCAGTGGCCGCCGACGCCGGGGCCGGGGCGGAAGGCCTGGAATCCAAACGGCTTGGTGCTCGCGGCGTCGATCGCGGACCAGAGGTCCACGCCGAGTTCGTCGCAGAAGATCGCCATCTCGTTCATCAGCGCGATGTTCACATGGCGGTAGGTGTTCTCGAGCAGCTTCGCGAGCTCCGCCTCGCGGGTGCCCTTCACCGGCACGACGGTGTCGACGAGCTTTTCGTAGAAGCCCACCGCCCGCTCGAGGCACTTCGCGGTGTGTCCACCGACGACCTTGGGGGTGTTGCGCAGCCCGAAGGTCGGGTTGCCCGGGTCGATGCGCTCGGGGGAGAAGGCCAGGAAGAAGTCGCGGCCCACGACGAGGCCGGAGCGAGACAGGATCGGCAGTACGACGTCCTCGGTGGTGCCGGGCCAGGTGGTGGACTCGAGCACGACCAGCGTTCCGGGGCGCAGCCGCGCGGCGATGGCCTCGGTGGCGGAGGTGACCGCTCCGAGGTCGGGGCGGTGGTCGGAGTCCAGCGGCGTCGGCACGCAGATGACGACGGTGTCGGCGTCGGCGAGGACGTTGGCGTCGTCGGTGGCGCGGAAGCCGCAGGTGAGCAGTTCGCAAACCCGCGCATCGGAGATGTCGTCGACGTGGCTTGTGCCGGAGTTCAGGTCGGCGACGCGGTCGGCGTCGAGGTCTAGGCCGACGACGCGTAGTCCGGTCGCCACCGCCTCGTCGACCAGCGGCAGCCCGACGTATCCGAGGCCGACCACGACGAGATCCCAGCGCAGGCTGGTACCGACGGGCGCGTGCTGACGCAGCTTCAGATCGCCGGCCTGCTGGGGCGATGCGTCGTGGGGAGTATTGGTCACGAGTACCAGGATGACCGCCGGATCCGACGGGGTCCGGACGCGCAGATGACGGGCCGGGGGCAGGCGGTTGAACTGTGCTGGTTGTCCCGCCGTGGCGTTCAGGCTGCTGCGGGGGCGGGGCTTGCGGCAAGCCGCAGGTACATTTCGCGCTGCGCGTGGGCGACGGCCTCCCACGTCCAGTGCGCGGCGACGAGATTGCTCCCCGCGGCGATGAGAGCGTTCCGGCGCGGGACGTCGAAGCGCAGGCTCTCGAGGGTGTCCGCCAGGGCGCCGGCGTCGCCGGGCGGTACCAGTTCGGCCGCCGAGGAGTGGGTGCCGCCGCGGGTCGCGACCTCGCGCAGCGGTGGCAGGTCGGACAGGACCAGGGGACAGCCCGCGGCCATCGCCTCGACGGGTTTGAGCGGAGTGACCAGGCGCGTGACGGGCAGGTCGGGGCGTGGGACCGCGAACACGTCGAGCGTCGCGTACGCGCGGGCGACCCGGGTGCCCGAGACCGGGCCGGGCAGCAGCACCGCCCCCGGAGGAAGCGTCAGATCCCTGGCCAGGCGGGCCAACGCGTCGTGGCGGGGTCCAGCACCGAACAGGACGACGCGGATCGGCGTGCCCCGTTCGCGCAGCAGTGCCGCAGCCGCCAACAGCACCTCGAAGCCCTCGTAGGCGGCGAGCTTGGACAGCGCTCCGACGACGAACTCCTCCGGCGCGATGCCGAGGTCGCGGCGCAGATCGGCGTGCGGTCCGGTGCGGCGCAGCGCCCCGGCGTCCACCGCGTTGGGGATCACCACGACCTTGTCGGCCGGGATCCCGCGGCGGACGATCTCGGCCCGCATCGTTTCCGACAGCGTGGTCACCAGATCCGCGGCGGCCATGAGGTCTAGGTCGCGGCGGCGTTGCAGCACCACGCGCTCGGTCGACTCGCAGGCGCCTGCGGGCGCGTGGGCGAGCCAACTCAGTTCCACGAACCCGCGCAGCTCGTACACCAGCGGCAGTCCGGTGGCCTCGCGAACGCCGAGGGCGACGGTGCCGTTGCGGTAGTCGGTGGTCGCATGCAGCAGGCAGGGGCGCAGCAGGCGGGTCAGGTCGGTGGCGGCGGCGATTCCCCGGCGCAGCATGACGTCCAGCGGCTCGGGCGCCGTGGCCGCGCCCAGGCGGTGATAGGGAACCCCGTCGAGCAGCACGCGGTTGCGCCCGTGCACCCGACCGTGTCCCGCGGGCCAACCCCACTGGGTCACGACGTGCGGGTCCATGCCGATGGCCCGCTGTGCCCGGACGATGGAGTGCGTCCGCAGGGTGTGCCCGGCGCGGGTCTCCGGCAGCGAACTGCCAACGAAGTGCAGCACCCGATGCGGGACGCCGTGCACCGGTTCAACGCGTGCGGGCCGGCCCGGGATGCGCGTCAGCGCGGCGCGCTCGCCGTCGTAGAGCCTGCGCAGGCGGTCCCCGGGCGGAAGGGCCTGGGCTGCGGCGGACAGGTTGCCGGCGCGCCACAGTTGGCGGGCGCGGGCGCGGGCGCGTGAGCCGCCGCGCCGGACGCCGGGCACGCGGGCCGGGTCTTGGATCAGCCGATGCATCAGGACGGCGGCGGCCAACCCGGGACGACGACGTGCACCGAGCGCGAGGCCGCCGAGGAACTGCGTCACGTTGCCCACGCACCGCATCGTGCACCGAACCGAGTCGTCCACGGAGGTGTGCGGACTACAGTTCGCCGCCCGCCGCCGCACTGTTCACTCCCAGCACACCGGACGAACACACCGCGCCGCCACGGTGGACCCACGATGAGTGCTCTGGTGATGCACGTGGTGGGCGCACGCCCCAACTTTCCGAAGCTGGCCCCCGTCTGGCGGGCGTTGGCGCAGCAGAGTCGCGGGCGGGTGCGCCAGATGATGGTGCACACCGGCCAGCACTACGACCCAGCGCTGTCCGACGCGTTCTTCGCCGATCTGGAACTGCCCGCACCAGAGGTGAACCTCGCGGTCGGTTCGGGCAGCCACGCGGTCCAGACCGCGGCGGTGCTGACCGGCATCGAGGAGGTGCTGCTCTCGACGCGGCCCGCGCTGGTCCTGGTCTACGGGGACGTGAACTCCACGCTCGGCGCCACCGTCGCCGCCGCCAAGGTCGGCGTCCCGGTCGGCCACGTCGAGGCCGGTCTGCGGTCCTTCGACCGGTCGATGCCCGAGGAGATCAATCGGATCGTCGTGGACTCCCTCGCCGACCTGCTCTTCGTCACCAGTCCCGAGGCACTGGTCTACCTCGGCGCGTCGGGCATTCCCGCCGAGCGTGTTCACCTGGTCGGCAATCCCATGGTGGACAGCCTTTTCCGCGTGGTCGGCAAGGTCGGTGCAGACCGCATCCGCGAGGAGTTGGACCTCCCCGAACGCTGGGGCCTGGCCACCCTGCACCGCCCGGGCAACGTCGACGACGCAGCGACCTGCCGTGCGCTGGTGCAGGCCCTCGAGGAGATCTCCGCGTCCCTGCCGCTGCTGGTGCCGGTGCATCCGCGGGGTCGGGCCGCGCTGACCGAAGCCGGCCTAGCCTCTTCGAAGTCGCTGCGCTGCATCGAACCGCTCGGCTACGCCACCTTCCTCGCGGTCATGGCCGGGGCGACCCTGGTGGTCACCGACTCCGGCGGGGTGCAGGAGGAGACCACGGCGCTGGGCGTTCCGTGTCTGACGGTACGGCCGAACACCGAGCGGCCGATCACGTGCACGCACGGCACCAATCGGCTCGTGGCGCCCGCGGGGCTGTCCGCCGCCGCCGCTGCGATTCTGGCCACCGGCGGAGCCCAGCCGGCCGAGCATCCGCCCCTGTGGGACGGCCAGGCCGGTCCGCGGATCGCCCGGGTCGTCCTGCGCTGGCTGGCCGATCGCTCGGTGCTTCCCGAGCAGTCCGCGGCGGGCGTCCGCAGCGCCTGAGGCCCGCCCGTTCTGGGCGCTCCCGCGAGCATGATCCAAATTGTTCGTCTCGTGCTCATCGCTCGTCGTCCGAGTCGTCCACGCAATGCCTCCGCCGGTTCACCTCTCGTTCACCTCGTTCCGGAGGTTGCTTCACCTCGTCGGCCTAACGTCGGCCGGGAGAACGGCACATCCCACCGCACCACCTCTCTGCTCCCGCCTGGAAGGCACTCAACCCGTGAAGCTTGGTCCTCGTGGACGCGTTACCGCCGTCGTCGGCATGACCCTGGCCCTCGCGGCCTGTGGCTCCGACAACAACGTCGTGCAGCCGCCGGTGCAGCCGCAGCAGCCGGTGCAGGAGCAGCCCGCGCAGCCGGTCGGCAGCACGCCGCCGCCCGCCGCCGCCGGTTTCAACTGCGCCTCCGGAACCCTGAACGGCGAAGGTTCCAGTGCTCAGGCCAACGCCGTCAGCGCCTGGGTCGAGCAGTACCAGGCCAAGTGCTCGGGCGTCACCATCAACTACAACGCCACCGGCTCCGGCGCGGGGATCAAGCAGTTCCTGGCCAACCAGGTGGACTGGGCGGGTTCGGACTCGGTGCTCAAGCCGGAAGAGGCCGAGCAGGCCAAGGCCCGCTGCGGTGGCAACGAGGCCTGGAACCTTCCGACGGCCGTCGGCCCCGTTGCCGTGGCCTACAACCTTCCGGGGCTGACCGGGGTGGTTCTCGACGCGGCGACCATCGCGAAGATCTTCACGGGCAAGATCACCAGCTGGGACGACCAGGCGCTGAAGGACCTGAACCCGTCGCTGAGCCTGCCGACGAAGCCGATCAAGGTGTTCTTCCGCTCCGACGAGTCGGGTACGACCGACAACTTCCAGAAGTACCTCGCGGCCGCGGGTCTGGGCGAGTGGACCGCCGAGGCGTCCAAGTCCTTCAAGGGCGGCGTCGGCGAGGGCCAGCCGCAGAACGCCGGCGTCCAGCAGGCGGTCAAGGCGACCGACGGCGGCATCGGGTACATGGAGTACTCCTTCGCCAAGGACGCCCAGCTCGGTGTCGCGAAGGTGAAGCACTCCGGCGGCGAGATCGAGCTGACCCCGGCCAACGCGGGCCTCGCGCTCAAGTCGGCTACGGCGGCTGGATCCGGCAACGACCTGGGGTTGAAGCTCAACTACCAGACTGCCGACGCGAACGCCTACCCGATCATCCTGGTGACCTACCAGATCGTCTGCTCGAAGGGTCTGGACGCGAGCAAGACCGCCCTCCTCCGCAGCTTCCTGTCGTACACGGCGTCGCCGGAGGGCCAGGCGGCGATCGGCGAGATCGGCTATGGCTCGCTGCCCGAGGACCTCAGCGCCAAGGTCATTGCGGCGTTGAACGCCGTCAGCGCCTAATCAGGGCACGCCCCTTCGCACCCGCCTGCGACCAGGAGAACGCCCAGTGACGCAGATGCTCGAGCGCCCGGCCCCGGAACCGAGTTCCGGGGCTCCGGGTGTGACCCGGATGGGGGACCGCCTTTTCGGCGGTGCCGCCAAGGGAGCCGGGATCGTCATCATTCTCCTGGTTGCGGCGGTCGGGTTCTTCCTGATCAAGAGCGCCGCTCCGGTGCTCGCCGACAACAACACGAACTTCCTGTTCTCCCGCGACTGGAACCTCACGCTCGGGGAGATGCGGTTCGGCATCGCCGGCATGGCCTACACGACCGTGCTGGTGTCGCTGTTCGCGATGATCCTGGCGGTCCCGGTCGCCATCGGTATCGCGCTCTTCCTGACCTTCTGGATCCCACGTCGGCTGTCCGAGCCGCTGTCGGCCCTCATCGACCTGTTGGCCGCGGTTCCCTCGGTGGTCTACGGCATCTGGGGCATCTTCGTGCTCCAACCGAAGTTGGCTCCGCTCTCGGACAACATCCAAGGCGCCTTCGGCTGGATACCGCTCTTCGACTCCGCCGGAGTGTCGCGCGGCACCGTGTTCACCGCGGGCGTGGTGTTGGCGATCATGATCCTGCCGATCATCACGGCGATCAGCCGCGAGGTCTTCGCCCAGGTGCCTAAGACGCACATGGAGGCGGCGCTCGGCCTCGGTGCCACGCGGTGGGAGATGATTCGCCTCGCGGTTCTCCCGTTCGGCAAGTCCGGCGTGATCAGCGCTTCGATGCTCGGCCTCGGGCGCGCCCTGGGCGAGACCATCGCCATCACGCTCATTCTCTCGACACCGGCAGCCGGCGCGCCCTTCAACTCCTCGCTCTTCAACGGCGGCGAGACCTTCGCCTCGAAGATCGCGAACAACGCCGCGGAGTTCGACTCCCCGGCCAAGACCGGCGCCTTCATCGCCGCCGGCCTGGTGCTGTTCGTGCTCACCTTCGCGGTCAACGCGACGGCCCGCATCATCGTTGCGCGAGGTGAAAACAAGTGACGACGCCCAAGTGGAGCGAACTGGACGCCGCGTTCATGCCGCTGAGTCCGTCGCCCCCGGAGTACGGCGGCTCCGTGGCCGGGGCTGCGCCTCCGCCCGCGGGCGGAGGCTCGCAGGACCCGCTCGCGCAACTGTTCAGCCCTGCCTCGCCCAGTCGGCGCATCAAGGACCGGGCCGCGACGATTCTCGTCTCCATCTGCTTCGCGATCGCGGTGATCCCGCTGTTCTGGGTTCTCTGGACCGTCGTGGACAAGGGCTCCTCCGTTCTGTTCGATCCGGCCTGGTGGACGAACTCGCAGAACGGTGTGACGGAGCGACGGGAAGGCGGCGGTGCCTTCCACGCAGTGATCGGCTCGCTCGTGCAGACCTTGGTGGCCGCGATCATCTCGGTGCCGATCGCCCTGCTCGGCGCGGTCTACCTCGTCGAGTACGGCAGGGGCCGGCTGGCTCGCGCGGTCGGTTTCATGGTCGACATCCTCACCGGCATCCCGTCGATCGTGGCGGCGCTGTTCGTCTATGCGGTGGTCATCACCAGCCTCGGATTCCAGCGTCAGGGCTTCGCCGTGTCGCTGGCCCTGGTGCTGCTGATGATCCCCGTGGTGCTGCGCACCACCGAGGAGATGCTCAAGCTCGTCCCGCACGAACTGCGCGAGGCATCGCTGGCACTCGGCGTCCCCAAGTGGAAGACGATCGTGCGGATCGTGGTGCCGACGGCGCTGCCGGGCATCATCACCGGCATCATGCTCGGCATCGCCCGCGTGATCGGCGAAACGGCGCCGCTGCTGATCCTCGTGGGCTACTCCAAGGCCATCAACTTCAACCTCTTCGACGGGTTCCAGGGTTCGTTGCCCGGCATGATCGTCAACGAATCGAAGAACATCGCCCTGGCTCCGTCGGCGTCGCGGGCGTGGGGCGCCGCCCTCACCCTGATTCTCATCGTGCTGGTGCTCAACCTCGCCGCCCGTCTCGTCGCGCGAGCCACCAAGGTCAGCGACCGCTAGCAGTCAGCAGAGCAGGAGCACTCATGGCAAAGCGCATCGACCTTTCGGGGCTGCACATCTACTACGGCAAGTTCCGTGCCGTGGAAGACGTGAACATGCACATCGAGCCCCAGGCGGTGACGGCGTTCATCGGCCCGTCCGGCTGCGGCAAGTCCACGCTGCTGCGCTCGCTCAACCGCATGCACGAACTCGCCGGTCAGGGCCGGGTCGAGGGCAAGGTGCTGCTCGACGGCGCCGACCTGTACGCGAGCAACGTCGACCCGGTCAGCGTGCGCCGCACCATCGGCATGGTCTTCCAGCGCCCGAACCCGTTCCCGACGATGTCGATCTTCGACAACGTCGCCTCCGGTCTGCGGCTCAACGGCGTGCGCGACAAGAAGCGGATCACCGAAACCGTCGAGAGGTCCCTGCAGGGCGCCAACCTCTGGAACGAGGTCAAGGACCGGCTGGCCAAGCCCGCGTCGGGCCTGTCCGGCGGTCAGCAGCAGCGGCTGTGCATCGCCCGCGCCATCGCCGTCGAACCGCAGGTGCTGCTGATGGACGAACCCTGCTCGGCCCTCGACCCGATCTCGACCCTGGCGATCGAGGATCTGATCCACGACCTCAAGACCCGGTTCACGATCGTGATCGTCACGCACAACATGCAGCAGGCCGCCCGCGTCTCGGACTCCACCGCCTTCTTCAACATCGCCGGCACCGGAGCGCCCGGCAAGCTCATCGAGATGGACGCCACCGCGCGGATCTTCTCCACGCCCTCGGAGAAGGCGACCGAGGACTACATCTCCGGCCGCTTCGGCTGATCAGGAACCGAGCAGCGGATTGAGGGCGAAGTAGCTCAACGCCGCGACGAGACCGGCAGCCGGGATGGTCAGCACCCAGGCCACGACGATCTGCCCGGCGACGCTCCACCGCACCGCGCGTCGGCCCTTGGTCACGCCGACTCCGAGGATGGAGGAGGTGATGGTCTGGGTGGTGGAAATCGGTGCGGAGAAGGCGAAGGCGGTCGTGTACAGCACCCCGGCAGCCACCGATTCGGCGGCAAAACCGCGAGGTGGGTCCAGGTCGATGATGCGCCGGCCGAGCGTGCGCATGATGCGCCAACCGCCGGCGTAGGTGCCCGCCGAGATCGCCGCGGCCGCCGAAACGATGACCCAGAACGGGATGTCGTCCTCCGGTGCGACGTAGTCGGCGGTGAGCAGCGCCAGGAAGATCACGCCCATCGTCTTCTGGGCGTCCTGCAGGCCGTGGCCCAGCGCCATCGCGGAGGCCGAGACCGTCTGGGCGTAGCGGAAGTTGCGGTTGAGCGTGCCGGGTTTGCCGCGGCGGCACGCCCACAGGATTCCCACCATCAGCAACGCCGCCAGGCCGGCGCCGACGATCGGCGAGAGGACCATCGGGATCAGAACCTTCTCCCGAACGCCCTCCCACTTGACGGTGTTCGATCCGGCGATCGCCGCGCCGACCAGGCCGCCGATGAGGGCGTGTGAGGAGGAGGACGGCATCCCGAAATACCAGGTGATCAGGTTCCAGGTGATCGCGCCGACGAGTCCGGCGAGCACGATCACCAACCCGCTTTGGCCAGTCGGGGCCTCGATGATGCCCTTGCCGACGGTGGCCGCGACGTGGGTGCCGAGGAAGGCGCCGACGAAGTTCATGACCGCGGCCATGATCAGCGCGACCCGCGGAGTCAGGGCGCGGGTGGACACCGAGGTGGCGATCGCATTGGCGGCGTCGTGGAAGCCGTTGGTGTAGTCGAAACCCAACGCGACCACGATCACGATCACGACGAGCGTGAGCTCCACAGGTCTACGACTCCTTGACCGCGATGCTCTCGACCGTGTTGGCCACGTTCTCGAACGCGTCGGCGGCGGCCTCGAGCTGGTCGACGACCTCCTTGAGCTTCAGGACGGTCAGCGCGTCGTATTCGCCGCTGAAGAGGTGGGCCAGCAGTCGCCGGTAGATCTGGTCGCCGGCGTTCTCCAGGCGGTTGATCTCGATCCAGTACTCGCGCAGATTCTTCATCGCCTTGAGCCGAGGCATCGCCTCGGCGGTGATCTCCGCCGCGCGTTCGAGCACCTCGACCTGGTCGGCCATGCCGGTAGGCAGGTCGCCGATGTTGTAGAGCACCACGAGGTCGACGGCGGCTTCGATCGCGTCCATGACGTCGTCCAGACACGAGGCCAGCCGGTAGATGTCCTCGCGGTCGAACGGGGTGATGAAGCTGGAGTTCACCTCGCGCATGATGCCGTGGGTGATTTCGTCGCTCGCGTGCTCGGCGGCCTTCATGCGCTCGCCGATCGCGGGACGTTCGGCCGGCGTGGAGCCCAGCAGCTCGGTGAGCAGCTTGACGCCGACGACGAGATTGGCCGCCGACGCGGCGAACATGTCGTAGAACGAGTTCTTGCGCGGGGTGATCCGCAGAGCCACGGCGTTGCTCCGGTCCTCAGTGGCGGCTTAGGTCCGGGCGGAAGCCTACGGGGGTGGCGGGGCTGCTCCGCGCCGGCGCCCGCCCGCACAGCGCGGCGCCCCGCCGCCGACGGGGTGAATCGAGCCCGTCGGCAGACGCCCGACTTTTCCTTCGAATTGCCTGGTCGGAGCCAGATTGTGCGGTCGTAAAGCTCTACGGAGATCTTTCGTTTCGCGTCATATGGGTAGTGC
The DNA here is from genome assembly GCA_052389435.1 of Sporichthyaceae bacterium. Lineage (GTDB taxonomy): Bacteria > Actinomycetota > Actinomycetes > Sporichthyales > Sporichthyaceae > JBQTKD01. The sequence continues at coordinate 31,304 of JBQTIB010000168.1, forward strand.
AACGAAAGATCGCGCCCACGAACCACGTGGGCGCTTGCCTGTCACAGGGCCGGATTAAGGAGTACGCGACATGACCAGCCTTCGTGCGCGAGCACTGTCCGCAGCCGCAGCCGCCGCCACCGGTGCGTTGACGTTGACCGTCGGGATGTCGGCCGCCACGGCCGAGGCTGCCGACGGCGCCTTCGACTTCGTCGACTCCAGCTACATCCTCACGCTGCGCGCCGGCGGCGTGGAGGCCTACGAGCAGATTCCGCGCGACCTGCCCACCGACTACGGCCACAGCTACGTGGACCTGATCCACGACGTCGCCCGCGTCGGGCGGGGCGGCGCCCGCACCGAGCACGCCCTCCTCGACCTCCGTGCCGAGCCAGTACCCCGCGCCGAGGGTTTCGCAGCGACCCTTGGGCTGGCCGATGTCGTGGATGAGGTCCACGAACGAGTGGCCGACGTCCTGCGGGAGTTCGCGCGGAATGGTCGCGTAGGTCTCGATTCCACCCGAACGCAGCGTGAGGATGTAGCTGGAATTCTGGAAGTCGAACGCGTTCTCGGCGGCCTGCGCCACACCGGCCTGCATGCCGACGGTCATCGTCAAGGCGCCGGTCACCGCAGCCGCGGACGTCATGCCCCTGCGAAGGTTCTTCACGGTCTCGGTACTCCTTCAAGTTCACAGCGGTTGGGGTGCGGACGCCCGGGTTGCGGTTGGACTCGTTCTCGCCCGGAGACAGGTTCGGCTCGACGGAGCGGGAGATGGTCGGGTTGCGGTACCCGCCGGAGATGTCGCCGGCGTCCGGCGGCGCGGCGCCCGGGCCGAGCACGCCTTCCTCGAGTTCCTGGCCGAGCCAGTAGCCGGCGCCGATGGTCTCGCAGCGGCCCTTCTCCTGGCCGACGTCGTGGATCAGGTCGACGTAGCTGTGACCCTGCTGCTGGGTGAGCAGGCGCGGGATGTAGTCGTAGTACTCGATGCCCGCGGAACGCAGGGTCAGGATGTACGACGAGTCGGCGTACTTGAAGGCGCTGTCGGCGGCCTGGGCGGTACCGGTGGTCATGCTGGACCACGTCCCCGCAGGAGTTAATCCAGTGTCGAACCGCATCCACAGAACCCTTCGAACGGCCGCCGCCGCAGGCGCCGTCCTCATGGTCGGCAGCATGCTGTCCGGCACCGCGCAGGCCGCCGACTCCGCGTTTCCCGCCGGGCAACGAGGTCGTCGACATCCCGTCCAACGGCGAGGGCGTCAAGTGGCAGGCCAAGTGCGACAACGACGTCAAGGGCTTCGCACAGGGCGACCAGCACCACCTCGCCGGCTTCCAGGCCGTCGGCAGCGTGGCGCAGGCCGAACTGTCCAAGGCCACCGGCGTCTACACCGGCACCAGTCGTGCGTACATCTTCGGACTCGAGGGCGCGTCGGGCTTCGACAGCGCCTCTTCCTTCATGCAGGTCGTGAACAAGCCCAACGCGAAGCCGGTCATCACCTTCCGGATGAGCTACTTCAACATGGGCGACAACTCCGACCAGAACGGCATCACCTTCGGCGGCCAGTCGATTCCGGTCGAGGACTTCGCCAAGGCCTACAACGACGGCGCTGCCGCGTTTGCGCAGGCCTTCAAGCCGGTCGGTCCCATCGGCAGCCAGACCCTCAAGCCCGAGGTCGGCATCTCGACCGACGGCGGCCGGTTCTCGATCTCGATCTCGGCCGGGACCGGCCACATCGGGTTCTCGGCGCGTGAGGGCACCGTCGGTCAGGACCAGGGCGCACGCTTCGGTTCGATCAACTTCGAGGGCGTCTACGGCGGCGAGGCGGAGGGCTTCACCCAGCCGAACCTGTAGTTCCGGCACGTTCCAACCGAAGGCGCGACCCCCCGGCGGGGTCGCGCCTTCGGCGCGTCTGTGAAGCGGGCTGGGAACTCCTTCAGCTTCTGCAGCGACCTATGGTGAGAGCGGGCATCTGTCGCCCGAGGTTCGTGCACGTAGGTCGTAGAACACCTGGGGCCCGACTATGGATAGAGCGTGAGCGAGATGACCGAGGCCCCCGCCAACGTCGACCTGGCCGTCGAGGCGTGCTGCGGCAGCACGCACACGGAGCCGCCGGGTGAGCACAGCCGCGGCTACACCCCGGACAAGGACGCCTACCTCAAGCGTCTGCGGCGCATCGAGGGCCAGGTCCGTGGCCTGCAGCGGATGGTCGTCGAGGACGCCTACTGCATCGACGTCCTCACCCAGGTCTCCGCGGTGACCAAGGCCCTGCAGTCGGTGGCCCTCGGCCTGCTCACCGAGCACCTCGGCCACTGCGTCGCCCACGCCGTCGACGGCGGCGAACAGAACATGGAAAACAAAATCAAGGAAGCCGCCGACGCAATCTCGCGCCTGGTCCGCAGCTAGCCCACAGTCGGGGGCTGCGCACAGTCGGGGGCGGCGCCCCCCACCGCCCCCCACGCGGGGGGGGGGGGCCCCCCCCGCCCCCCCCCCCC